>DASSLT010000020.1:0-31152 GCA_035689305.1 Solirubrobacterales bacterium
GGAGGCGACGATCGTCGGCACCACCTCGGTGATGCGCGACGAGGACTTCCTGATCGGGACCTACCGCACCCACGGCCATGCGATCGCCCGCGGCACCGACCCCAACCGGGTGATGGCCGAGCTCTTCGGCCGCGTCGACGGAACCAGCGGCGGCCGCGGCGGCTCGATGCACATCTTCGACGCCGAGCGCCGCTTCATGGGCGGCTACGGAATCGTCGGCGGCAACCTGCCGATCGCCGCCGGCCTCGGCCTCGCCTCCCAGTACAAGGGCGAAGACGCGGTCACGATCTGCATGTTCGGCGACGGCGCCTCCAACACCGGCAACTTCGGCGAGACGATGAACCTGGCGGCGCTCTGGACCCTGCCGGTCCTCTTCTTGGTCGAGAACAACCTCTACGGGATGGGCACCGCGGTCGAGCGCCACTCGGCCCAGACCGACCTCTCGAAGAAGGCCGAGGGCTACGGGATCCCCGGCACCCGCGTCGACGGCATGGACGTGATCGCGATGCGCGAGGCCGTCGCCGAGGGCCTGCGACAGGCGCGCGAGGAGGCGCGGCCGACACTGCTGGAGGCGTTCACGTATCGCTACCGCGGCCACTCCGCCGCCGACCCCGAGGTCTACCGCGAGCGCGAGGAGGTCGAGGAGTGGCGGCAGAAAGACCCGATCGAGAGCTTCGCGCGGCGCTGCGTCGAGGCCGGTGTGCTGGGCGAGCGCGAGGTCCAGCAGGCGCGCGAGGACGCCGAGGCGGCGACCCTCGCCGCGGTCGAGTTCGCCGAGAACTCGCCGGAGCCGCCGCTCGACACGATGTACGAAAGCCTCTACGCGACGTCGCCCGAACCAGGCGGCTGGTACGCGGTCGACGAGCGCAGCCCGGAGCCGCACCGCGGCGAGCACGAGGCCGACATGCCCGCGGCCGCCCGCGAGCTGGCCGAGGCCGGCGCCGCCTACGCCGAGATCGAGGAGGAGGGCGAGCGGCCCAACCCCGCCGTCCACGGCGACGCGATGGACGCCCGCGCGAACCGGATCAAGGACCCCGACAGCGAGCCCGCCGACGGCTCCGATCCCCAGGACCAGGGCGAGCGCCCGGTCAACGCCGAGGAGGCAGGTTCCTGATGGCGGAGCTGCGGATGCGGGAGGCTCTGCGCGACGCGATGGCGGAGGAGATGCGCCGCGACGAGTCGGTCTTCGTGATGGGCGAGGACGTCGGCGTCTTCCAGGGCGCCTTCAAGGTGACCGAGGGTCTGCTCGACGAGTTCGGCGAGCGCCGCGTCCGCGACACGCCGATCTCCGAGAACACGATCGTCGGCGCCGGCGTCGGCGCGGCGATGAACGGGCTGCGGCCGATCGTCGAGCTGATGACCGTCAACTTCTCGCTGCTGGCGCTGGACCAGATCGTCAACCACGCCGCCGCGATCCCCTACATGTTCAACGGCCAGGCGAAGGTGCCGATGGTGATCCGGATGCCGGGCGGCGGCGGCCACCAGCTCGGCCCGACCCACTCGCACAGCTTTGAGGCCCTTTACCTGCAGGTGCCCGGCCTGCTCGTCGCCTGCCCCTCCACCCCGGCCGACGCCAAGGGCCTGCTGAAGGCGGCGATCCGCGACGAAAACCCGGTCGTCTTCATCGAGCACGAGAGCCTCTACGGGATCAAAGGCGAGGTTCCCGACGACGGCAACGGGCTGGTTCAGTTCGGCGAAGCGGCGGTGCGGCGCGAAGGCGACGACGTGACGATCGTCGGCATCCTCAAGATGGCCCAGGTGGCGGAGGAGGCGGCAGACAAGCTGGCGAGCGAGCACGGCGTCGCGGCCGAGGTGATCGACCCGCGGACGTTGCGGCCACTCGATCTCGACACGATCCTCGAGTCGGTCCGCAAGACGAACCGGGCGGTGATCGTCGAGGAGGGCTGGCCCCACGGCGGCGTCGGTGCGAACCTTGCAACCTTGATCACCGAGCAGGCCTTCGACTACCTCGACGCCCCGGTTCAGCGCGTGACCGGCGCCGACGTGCCGATGCCGTACTCCAAACGGCTCGAGCAGGCTGCGATCCCGCACGAAGAGCACGTCGTCAGCGCCGCCCTGGCGACCCTCGAGGGGGCGGTCTAGTGCCCGAGATCGTGATGCCCCGCCTCTCGGACTCGATGGAGGAGGGCACCGTGATCAAGTGGCTGAAAGAGGTCGGCGACGAGATCGCAATCGGCGAAGAGATCGTCGAAATCGAGACCGACAAGGCGAACATGGCCTACGAGGCCGACGTGGCCGGCACGCTGACCGAGATCCTGGCGCAGGAGGGCGACACGCTTCCGATCGGCGAGCCGATTGCGGTGGTGGGAGATGAGGGGAAGGGACCAAGCGGTCAGTCCGCGGGTCCTGTCGGGGCAGGGGACCCACCTCCCCCTCCGGTAGCTAAAGCTTCCTCGGGGGAGGTCCCCCCTACCCCGCCACCCGCGGAAGGATCGGTTGAGACTCCCGCTGCGCCAACCGCTGAAGCTGGTGCGAGGGTCAAAGCTTCGCCGGTGGCCAAGAGACTCGCGAAGGAAAAAGGCGTCGACCTCTCTCAGGTAGCTGGTTCGGGGCCTGGTGGGCGGATTGTGAAGAAGGACGTGAAGAAGGCGGTGGCAGGTGGAGACGCGGGTATCCCACCCTCCACCCAGCAGGAAGAGGGTGGGATTCCCGCGTCTCCTGTGTCCGCGCCTTCCTCCCCTGCGCCCAGCGAGGCCCCCGAAACCGCCAAGGGCCAGGTCACCGTCGAAGAGCTGACGAAACTGCAGCAGGTCGTCGCCCGGCGGATGTCGGAGTCGAAGGCGACGGCGCCGCACTTCTACCTCGAAACCGTGATCGACATGAGCCGCGCCGTTGAGGCCCGGGGCAAGCTCAAAGCGATCGCCGGTGAGGACGAGGTCGTGCCGTCGTACAACGACATGGTGGTCAAGGCCTGCGCACTGGGACTGAAGGAGTTCCCAAGGGCCAACGGTTCTTATAAGGACGGGCGCTTCGAGCTCTACTCGCGGGTGAACGTCGGAGTCGCCGTGGCCGCCCAGGACGCACTGGTCGTTCCCACCGTCTTCGACGCCGACAAGAAGGGACTGCGGCAGATCGCGACCGACGCCCGGGCGCTGGCTGGAAAGGTTCGCGACGGCTCGATCACGCCGCCCCAGCTCTCCGGCGGCACCTTCACCGTCTCCAACCTCGGGATGTTCGGCGTCACCAACTTCTCTGCCGTGATCAACTCACCGCAAGCCGGGATCCTGGCGGTCGGCGCGATCGAGGAGAAACCAGTGGTTCGCGACGGCGAGATCACCACCGCGCACTTGATGGAAGTCACCCTCGCCTGCGATCACCGCATCCTCTACGGCGCCGACGGCGCCCAGTTCCTCGCCAGGGTCAAGGCGCTGCTCGAAGAGCCGCTGGCCCTAGCGTTGTAGAGGTTCCTCGGGAATAGAACGAGGAAGCTCTACAGCGGTGTTCGAGGCCTTCAGCAGGTCTTGCGAGCACCGGTTATCGCCCCGACCGCGCCGCCGAGGGAGAAGTCGGCGTCGACGCGGAAGATTCCGGTGTGGGCGGTGCGGGCGACGGTCCAGTCGCCGCCGCGCAGGAGGCAGCCGCTGCCGCGGGAGATCGACCAGTAGGGCGTGAAGTTGACGCGGACGAGGAAGCGGCCGGGTTTGGTGACATCGAGGGCGAAGCCCTTCTGACCGACCCATAGCGTCTGCGCTTCGCCGCCGGCGCTGGGGATCGGCGCGACCAGCGGTTTCGGGTTGCGGACCGCGTAGATGCGCCAGTGCTCGGAGCGGTAGCGCAGCTTCAGATAGGGCGGTTCGGCGAGGATCAGTTTCTGCTCGGCGGTCGAGGAGTAGTCGAGCGGAGCGTCCGGGAGGGCGACGTAGGAGATCGCGTTGCCGCGCAGCCAGGCGCTGTAGGAACGATTGGTGAGCTCGCCTTCGTCATAGAAGATGTCGTCGCGGGTGGTGTCGAGCTGGCGCAGCCAGCCACGGGCGAGGTCGAAGTTCGGCGCCAGGTAGGCCGCCTCCCAGTGATTGGCGGTCGGCGGCACCTCGATCCGCGCGCCCCTGCCACCGTGCTCGCGCAGCCAGACCGCCGCCGGATGGAAGTAGGCGGAGGTGGTCGAAGGGTCGCCGACCGAGCGCGCGATCTGGGCGACGCTGGCGGTCAGCTGCCAGTAGAGGCTGCCGACCATCGTCACCACCAGCACCAGCCAGAAGAACCAGACCGGGACCATCGGCCGCGGCCGGCGCGAGAGCAGCACCGCCGCCAGAACCGGACCGCCGAAGAGCGCCCCGAGCCGGACCGCGTTGCCGCCCAGCGCGTTCGGCGTCAGGAAGATCAGGGTCGAGACGAGCGCGTAGCCGAGGATGACGCGACGCAACTGGCGCTCCTCGTTCTTCACGCCCTGGGTCAGGACCAGGGCCCCGAAGCACCAGACCGGGATCGCGATAAAGGAGGAGAGGACGAACGGGAACTGACCCGGTTCGGGGAAAGCGATGTTGGGTGCCAGGGTGAGGGCGAGGGCGAGCAGGCCGGCGCCCAGCGCGGTGCGGCTGAAGCGCCATCCCCCCTGCCAGGACGCCGCGATCAGAACCCCGGCGAGGAAGGCGCCGGCGACCGGGCTGGAGAGCGCGCAGGCACCGGCGGCGAGAATCGCAACCGCCCCGTGGTTGACCTGCAGACAACGCAGGGCGCCGAGGCCGAAAGCGACGCCCAGCGCGAAGGTGAGCTGGCCGTCGGCCAGCAGGGTGACGACGCCGGCCGCAAACCAGAGCGTCGCCCAGCGGGCCTCCGCCCCCCAGCGGTCGCGGACCAGGCGGTCAAACAAGTAGGCGGAGGAGACGACCGAGAGACCGCCGACGACCTGAACGCCGAGCAGCGCCGCCAGCGGCGGGAAGAGGACGCTGTAGGTGAGGGTGTAATGACCGCCGTACCAGCTGCCGTTCCAGATCGCGAGGCCGGCCTGCTCGAACAACTCGGTGCGGAAGACCTGGGCGGCGAGGTCGCCGACAGGCGGACTCCAGATCAGCATCAGCACCGCCAGGGCGGAACTGAGCGCGACCGCGGGCAGCCATTCT
The DNA here is from genome assembly GCA_035689305.1 of Solirubrobacterales bacterium. Taxonomy (GTDB): domain Bacteria; phylum Actinomycetota; class Thermoleophilia; order Solirubrobacterales; family 70-9; genus VAYN01. The sequence goes on from DASSLT010000020.1 coordinate 5,082, forward strand.
GGTCGTAGGACTTTTGACTGGACCATCAGAAGGGAGACGCCAAGGATACGGCGGCGGCATGCGAAAATTTGGGGATGAGCAGCGAGATTCTCATCGCCCACTGCGGCCTCGTCCCTTATGAGGAGGGCGTGCGCCTGCAGGCGGCGCTCGAGGCGCGCCGCCAGGAGGACGAGATCCCCGACGTGCTGCTCCTGCTCGAGCACCCGCCCGTCTACACCAAAGGCCGCCGGGTGACCCCGGCGGAACTGCCGATGGGCGAGGAGTGGTACGAACGCCAGGGGATCGAAGTCCTCGACACCGACCGCGGCGGCCACGTCACCTACCACGGGCCCGGCCAGCTGGTCGCCTACCCGATCGTCAGCCTCGCCCCCTACGGCAATGACGTCCACGAGTACGTGCGCGGGCTGGAGCGGGTGATGATCGGCGCCCTCGCCGAGCACGGCATCGAGGCGGGGCTGATCCCCGGCGAAACCGGCGTCTGGGTCGGCGAGCTGAAGATCGGTGCGATCGGGCTCCACGTCAGCCGCGGCGTCACCACCCACGGCTTCGCCGTCAACGTCTGCAACGACCTGCAGCCGTTCGAGTGGGTCCTCGCCTGTCAGATCGAGGGCGGGCGGGTGACTTCGCTGACCCGCGAGCTCGGGGCTGAACAGGCCGTCGCCGACTTCGCCGAGACCGTGGTCGCCAGCTACGGCAAGGTGTTCGAGCGGAGGCCGAAAACTGTCGACTTGGACGATCTCGGCTCGAGCATTCCGACCGCTACGCTCAGGGGAGCGCCATGACGGACCCCGCCTCCTCCCCCGAGACCTTGGACCGTGCCGCCGAGCGCGTCCACGTCACCCGTTCCCGCGCCAAGCCGGGCGGCACCGCGCAGGCCGACGGGGCGATCCCGTTCAAGCGCGCCCGCAAGCCGCCGTGGCTGAAGGTGCCGGCGCCGGGCGGGCCCAACTACCGGCGCCTGAAAGAGACGATCGGCAGGGACAACCTCCACACCGTCTGCGAGGAGGCCAACTGCCCCAACGTCGGCGAGTGCTGGGAGCGCGGCACGGCGACCTTCATGATCCTCGGCGACGTCTGCACCCGCCGCTGCGGCTTCTGCAACGTGCAGACCGGCAAGCCGACCTGGAACGACCCGCTGGAGCCACTGCGGGTCGCCAACCAGATCAAGATGATGGGGCTGCGCCACGCGGTCATCACCTCGGTCGACCGCGACGACCTGCCCGACTACGGGGCAAGCGCCTTCGTCGGCGTGATCCGCTCGACCCGGATGATGGCTCCCGACTGCAAGGTCGAGATCCTCACCCCCGACTTCCGCGGTCAGGAGATGCCGCTGGCCAAGGTCATCCACGAGAAGCCCGACGTCTTCAACCACAACGTCGAGACCGTGCCGCGCCTCTACCCGATCGCCCGCCGCGGCTCCCAATTCCTGCGCTCGGCCCGGGTCTTGAAGATGGCGAAGGAAATGGGCGGCCCCGAGGTCGTCACCAAATCCGGGCTGATGGTCGGCCTCGGCGAGTCCTTCGAGGAGATGGTCGACACCTTCGGCCAACTGCGCGAGCACAAGGTCCAGGTCCTGACCGTTGGCCAGTACTTGCGCCCGACCGAGAACCACCTGCCGGTCGTCCGCTACTGGCACCCGGATGAGTTCGAGGCTCTGGAGAAGGCGGCCTATGAGCTCGGCTTCGAGTCGGTCGCGGCTGGGCCGCTGGTCCGCTCGAGCTACCACGCGGACCAGAACCTGCCCGAGTCCCACCGGGCTGAGAGCCTGCTGGCATAACCCGCGACTGGCCGTCCGCCCTATGTGAGGGTGATTGGGTTGGCGCCTTCGCCGCTCATGCTGATTGTCAGCGCGCCTTCGAGACCCGCTTTCACGCCGCCCCATTTCAACGTGTTCTGGGTTGTGACGGCGGCCTCAGTCGTGGTCAGTGTCGCCCCGGTCGCGGTCGCCGTGAAGCTGCCGGTGAGTGGCCAACTTTGGTTCAGCGCTTTGATTTCGCATTCTTCGAGCGTGATGTTGGCAATGTTGGTCGCGCCGGCGGCAGAGATTTTCACGTTGCCGGCCGCTTGACCAACCGTGGTTGCGGCCAATTTTTCGGTGACGATCGGTTCTTTGACGACGCAGTTTTTGGCAATGGGCAAGAGGACGACGCAGGTGGAGAATTCGAAGGTGCTGGTGGCGCTGACGGATGACGCGGCGTTGGTCAGTTCGCCCGTGCCCCAGGCGTTGAGGCAACTGATTTCGGTCGCGATCCCGACAAGCGTGCCCTTGAGCTTCAGCACGGAGAACGTTGTTGTTTCGACCGCAGTGTTTTCGTTGGAACCGGTGAGGCCTGTCGCGACGCCGTTCGCGATGTTGACGTGGCTGAACGAGCCAGATCCCGGCGTCGCGGTGACGCAGTGCGCCTCGCTGAACCCCGTGCCCGTCGGCGCGCATGTGACCCCGCGCTGCGCAGCGGAGGCATTTCCCGCGGCGATGGCGCCGACGATGAGAGCGCAAAGCGCCGTGATCGCGATCGGAGGTCTGATTCCAGCCATATGCCGACAGGCATAGCCGGACCGAAGCGCGAAAGCAAGCGTTTGGCCCCGATGTCGCCTATCTTCGCGGCACACGAGTCGGACCGGGCACAAAGGCCCGGTCCGACTTCACGCGCTACGAGGCCGTTGCCGACCTCAGTTACTACACCCTTATGTGACGGTAATCGGTTCGCCACCTTCCATCCTGATTGTCAGAGCGCCTTCGAGTCCCGCTTTGACGCCACCGAATTTCAGCGTGTTCAGTTCTGTGATCCCGGTGTGCGTCGTGGTGAGTGTTGCGCCGCTCGCCGTGGCGACCAAGCTACCCGTAACCGGGAAGTTGTTGTTCAGCGCGGCAATTTCGCATTTTTCGATCGGGATGATTGCGAAATTGGTTTCGCCTGCCGGAGTGAATTTGACTTTATTCGCTGCCTGGCCCACCGTGGTCGCGGCAAGTTTTTCGGTGGTGACGGAACCACCTTTGACGACGCAGCCTTTACCGGCCGGTTTCGTGACCGTGCAGGTTTTGTAGACGATGGTCCCCGTGCCGCTGACCGAGAGTCCGGGTTCGGTGTTGTCATTGGTCAGTTCGCCGGTGCCGGTGAGTTCCGTGCACTGAACTTCGGTTTCGACGCCCGACAGTGCGCCTTTGAGTTTCGAGACGGTCCCGGCCGTTGTGTTACTGGCGGTGTTGGCGCTGGTGCCGGTGATTTTTGTCCCCGCCGTGGTGATCAGCGTGTGGCCAAAGGTCCCATTGTTTTCACCGACGTTGGTCACGCAGTGCGCCTCTTTGTAGTCTTTTTTTCCTACTCCGGATGCGCATGTGTACGCCCGCTGTTCGGCGGATGCACTGGCGGCCGCGAAGGCGCTGAAGGCGAGCGCGCACAGCACGGCGATGCCGATGATTGACTTGCGTCCAATCATTGGTGTCCCTTTCTGGTTTTGGTGCGTGTGGGACCCGGAAGCGCTACGTGCTGGCGAGCGGCATCCCCCTGATGCCCCCGGGCTGGACCAGTTACGGTCCGTGCCAGTCACCTTGTCACAAGAGACGCTGACTTATCAAGTTTTGGGTATCAATGTTTTCTAAGTTTGGTAGAGATGTTTTCTTTCTCGCGGTCGCGCCGATAGGCGCGCGCTAGCCGAGCTCGAGCCGCTGCGGATTGGCAGGGTCGTAAACGACGTCGATCCGGCGGCCCTGCTCGATGCGGCCGAGACGGCCAGCGGAGACTTGCGCTTGACCTGGAACGGAAGGCCGTCCTTGGGGCTGACCTCGAATGTCAGCTCGGTAACCGGCCACCTCGCCGACGGTACCAGCCGCATCGAGGATCGTCGCCTTGGCGTGGACCGTTCCCGGCGGCTGCTTCGGCTTGCGGCCCGGCGAATCGAGGTAGGCGCTGCGCCGATCTGGTTGGACCAATCCCTACCGTGACATGATGTCGCAGTGGAGGCGGGGGGAGGCGGACACGGCTCAGACGAGCCGTTTGAGGTGTCAGCATCACCTGACACCGCGGTCGAACGGCCTGAGTTCGAGAGCGTCAACGTCTGCCGGGCCGCTGCTCTAGGGGTGTTGCTGTATGGAGATCCGGCGGTGGCGAACGGGCTAACCACCGAGCTGGAAGAACTCGGCGTTCATCCTGCGCTTAGCACCGGCCGGATGAGTTGGGCGAACTTCGGCTTCGGGCAGTACCTGGTCGAGGCCCGCATTCCCCGCAGTGGCGAGGCCCGAGCATCGACCTGGGATGAGCTTCAGGCAGCCAACGACCCAGGCGCTGCAGTCTCGTTTCTGGTCGAAGTACTCGGGAGCCGATTGGAGCGAGAGTCGGCTGCGGCTGCGGCGGCTTTGTGGCGGGAGCTCGAACGGCTCCGCCCGGACAGGCCCCACGGTCGAGCCGACAGGCGCCGACTGGAAGCGTGGAACACCCGGCTTTGGGAGGACGTCTTCTACCTCCCCGACTGGCCCCTCAACTGGGAAGAACCGCGGATCGATACCGCCGACGAAGAGGCGCTGCTTCGGCCTTGGGCGCCCGCACACTGGCAGGCCGCCTACGCCGAAGGGATGGAATTGCTCGACAACTCGAAAGAGAACATCCTCATGCTCAGGATGTTGACGCGCTGGCGACTGGCCGTCGCCTCGCAGTCGCGGGACCCAATCACCAGATCGCTTGCGAACGCCGCTTTCGTGCCGAGACTGAGAACCAAAGATGACGGCGGCCCTTCGCCGGGGGAAGACCAGTTATCCACCCAGAACGGCCCGCTGGTCTCAACCATGATCCACGGCACCTTTGGCTGGAAAGGAACCTGGTGGCGACCGAGCGGCGGCTTTCACCGTTACATCCTCGAGAACTACCGCTCGGACCTCTACTCGCGGGGTGCGCGCTTCAGCTGGAGCGGCGCCTACAGCGATCCCCAGCGGACCCAAGCCGTGTCCGACTTCTGCGACTGGGCCGGCGAGGTCGCCCCAACCGGACTGCGCAGTGTGTTCGCCCACAGCTACGGCGGCGAGATCGGCGCCCGCGCGGTCACCCGGGGCGCGGACGTCCGCGAGCTGATCCTGCTGAGTTCCCCCGCCACCGACCACGTCTTGAACGCAATCGGAGGTCCAGCGCGGATCATCGACATCCGCCTTCGCTTCGACCCGGTACTGGCCCTGGCCCGAACCCGACAGCGCCTGCCGCACCACCCAGACGTCAGCCAGGTGGTGCTGCGGAATTGGTTCCTAGGTCACAGCGCCTCGCACGAGGAGGGAACCTGGACGAAGGAACGGATCGCCGACCGGGCCGGGCTTTGAACCGGGCGATGGAGCCAGCCGGGATCGAACCGGCGACCTCCGCCTTGCAAAGGCGGCGCTCTGCCAGCTGAGCTATGGCCCCTCGGAACGCAGTTTAGGCGGCCTCGGCGCGACTCGCAGATGCCGTCAGCGGACGACGGCGCGCTTGTATTTCGCGACGGCGAGGAAGGCGAAGAAGGCGGCGATGCCGATGGACCAGGCGACGGCGCCCCAGACGTCGTTGCCGGCGGGGGCGCCGAGGAAGAGGGAGCGCATCGCGTCGACGGTGATCGTGAAGGGGTTGACTTCGGCGAAGGCCTGGAGGGCGGCTGGCATCGAGTCGGGCGGGACGAAGGCGGAGGAGATGAAGGTGAGGGGGAAGATGATGATGAAGCCGAGCGACTGGGCGGCCTCGGGCGAGGACGAGGTGAGGCCGATGAAGGCGAAGACCCAGGAGAAGGCGTAGCCGAAGAGGAGCAGCAGCAGGATCCCGGCGACGATGTGGAGGAACGGCGCGTGGAAGCTGAAGCCGATGATGACGCCGACGACCAGCATCACCGTGATCGAGATCGTGTTGGTGGCGACGTCGGCGAGGGTGCGGCCGGCGAGCACGGCCGAACGCGACATCGGCAGCGAGCGGAAGCGATCGACCAGGCCTTTCTTCAGGTCCTCGGCGAGGCCGAGGGCGGTGACGAAGCCGCCGAACGACATCGTCTGCACGAGGATGCCGGGGATCAGGAAGTCGATGTAGTCGTAGCCCGGGGTTTCGATTGCGCCGCCGAAGACGTAGGCGAAGAGCAGCACGAACATGATCGGCTGCACGGTGAAGGCGAGGATCAGGTCGGGCGCACGGATGATCCGCAGGAAGGCCCGTTTGGCCAGGACCCAGGTGTCGGAGAGGGCGTCGCGGGAGCCGCTCATCGCCCCTCCTCCCCCTCGCCGTCCTCGGCCTCGGCCGCGTGGCCGGTGAGCTTGAGGAAGACGTCGTCGAGGGTCGGCCGCCGCATCGCGATGTCGTCGATCCCGATCCCGGCCTCGTTCAGCCGCCGCACCGCCTCGGCGATCGTCCCCCGGCGCTGGGAGACCGGGACGCGGAGGACGCCGTCGGCGAGCTCCGGCGCCTCGGAGGCCAGCGAGGCGAGCGCCGCCCGCGCCCCCTCGGCGTCGGCCTCGGACTCGAGCGTGACGTCGACCCACTCACCGCCGACCTGGTCCTTGAGCTCGTCGGAGCTGCCCTCGGCGATCACGTGGCCGCGGTCGATCACCGAGATCCGGTCGGCGAGGCGGTCGGCCTCGTCCAGGTACTGGGTGGTGAGGAGGACGGTGGTGCCGCCGGCGACCCGGCCTTCGATCGTCTCCCAGAGGCTGATCCGGCTGCGCGGATCGAGGCCGGTGGTCGGCTCGTCGAGGAAGAGGACCGGCGGCCGGGCGACCAGCGCCGCGGCGAGGTCGAGGCGGCGGCGCATCCCGCCCGAGTAGGTGCGGACGAGGCGATCGGCGGCGTCGGAGAGGTCGAAGCGCTCGAGCAGCTCGGCGGCGCGGGTGCGCGGCTCGCCCTTCGGCAGGTGGTAGAGGCGGCCGACCATCTCCAGGTTCTCGGCCCCGGTCAGGTTCTCGTCGACCGCCGCGTACTGGCCGGCGAGGCCGATCCGCTTGCGCAACTCGCCCGGTTCGCGGGCGACGTCGAGGCCGGCGACGCGGGCGCTGCCGCCGTCGAGGGGCAGCAGCGTGGTGAGGATGCGGACCGCGGTGGTCTTGCCGGCGCCGTTGGGACCGAGTAGCCCGAGCACGGTGCCGGGGGGAACCCGGAGGTCGATGCCGTCAAGCGCGCGGACGTCCCCGTAGGACTTGCGCAGGCCCTCGGCCTCGATTGCCAGCTCAGTCGAGATCGAAGTCCTTCGGCGGCTTCTGCTCGAACCAGAGGTCGTCGTCCTCCGGCGCCTCCTCGAGGAAGTCCGGCGTGTCTTCGAGCACATCGTCGTGACTTCCCGTTTCCGGTTCGTACACGTCCTCGGGGCGCTCGTGCTCCTCGCTCTCGTCCTCTTCGACGGCATAGACCGCCGTCGCTTCTTCCGCCGGCGGCGGGGGCGGCGCAACCTCGTGCTCGTCGGTCGGAGTCGGCGGCCCGATCACCTCGTGCTCGTCGGTCACCGGCGCCTCGAGCGCCTGGTTGAGCTCGTCGGAAAGGCGCTGCTCGCTGAAGAAATCGTCGTCCTCGTCGTCGTCCTCGAGCTCGTCCTCGCGGGCAACCTCGGCGTCGGGGCCGGTGTCGCGGATCGCCTCGAACGGCTCAGACGGCGTCGGCTCGACGGGCGCGAGGCGGGGCTCGGCCAGCTGCGAGTCGAGCAGCTGCTCGTCGCTTGGGCTGCGCTGCTCGGCGCCCGACTCCATCTCCGCCTCGACGTCGAAGAATTCGGTCGGCTGGTCGGCGATCGCGTGGCGCTCCTCGGTCGAGGGGCCGGCGTCCGCCGGGGGCGCGTCCTCAGCCTTGGGCTCACTGGCCGGCTCGGGCTCGGGATGGGGGACCGGGATCGTCTGGTGCTCCATCGCCGGCTCGCCCTCGCCCTCGGCCGGCTCGGCATCCGCCGGCGACTCCTCGGCGGTCTCGGCCAGCGGTGGCGGCGGCTCCTGCAGGTCGGCGATATTGGGGACGCGGCGGCCCTGGGCCTCCTCGGCGGCCTCTTTGGCGTCGATCGCCGGCGCCCCGAGGAACTCGGTCGGCGCCTCGTTGAAGGGGTCGGGCTCGTCCGGCCGCCCAGGCGGCCCGAACGCCTCGTCCTCGAGCTTTTTCAGCTCAGACTCGTCCGCGCCATGGGCACGCTTCAGCTCCAGATGCTCACGAATTGCGTCGTCGAGGATGCTCATTTGGTCAGTCCCTGGAGGAGGCTGCCAAAGACTATGCGGTTATTCCCGCTCTTGCGAGGCGATGGGATCAACTTCCCAGCCCAACCCGGCCCCGGCGCGTTGCAGGTTGTTGCAGGGCCGAAAGATGAGCGGGGCCGCTACTACGCTGGCGGCCATGAACTCATTCACGCCTTCCCTCAAGCTCGCCATCGCGAGCGCAGCGCTTGCCGCGTTCGCCTTCGTCCTCCTCCTCGCCCCCGGTCAGTCAATGGCAAAACCGGTCGTACACGAGTGCCAGCACCCCGTGATCACCGGCCAGGAGGCGGTCAACGTCAAGGGCATCTCGGTCAAAGAAGCCTGCAAGGTCGTCCGCTCGCTGGGCAAGTTCCTCAGCACCGACGCCAACATCGAAAAGCTCTACGAATGCAGGGGCGCAACGTCGCGCAAACCCGGCACGCCGGTCCTGCTGATGGACGAATTCGAAGGCTGGAAGCTGAAGCTCGTCAAGAAGTACAACTTCGTGATGTACAAAAAAGGCGCCTCGTTCCGCGTCACCGGGCAGGACTTCCCCGTCAACTGCAGCTAGCAGGCCGCCCACGTCTGCGACATTGACCCCACTGAGCGGGGGTCAATGTCGCGAGCGCGCAAGACGACGTCCACCGGACGGCCGGCGTCAAGGATCCGTCAAAGCCGCCGCCCTAGCTTCGGCGGCATGAAATCTTCCTGCTTGCCCACCAGCTCGATTCCCCGCGCGGCGGCGCTTGCCGCCGCCCTGCTCGCCCTCTTCGCCGCCCCCGCAGCAGCCAAGACTCTCGCCCACTTCAAGGTTGACCTGAAGGCCACCTCGAAGATGACCTGGTCGGAGGACATCACCAGCAGCTGCCAGGGATCCGGGCGGCTGCGCACGTTCAGCAACGGCGAAACCGTCGTCACCCTGCGGTCCCGGAAGCAGCCCGTCGTCACCCTCGAGCACGAGGGCGGCAGCACGATTCTCGCCTACGCCGGCGGGGCGACGGGACTGCCGGTGAAGGGGACCGTGACCAGGAAAGTCAAAGAAGAAGGCTTCGCGGTCGTCGCTCCCGCGCCGGGAGCCTGCGGATCGCCCGAACCCGCCCCGCGCGACTGCGGCGCCCGCGCCTACCCGTCGGACTCGCAGGTCAGCCTCGCCTACTCGACCCCCGAGGCCTGGCCCTACTCCACCGCGCCGCCGCTGACTGACGTCCTCACCATCTCCGGCCCCAACAGCGCCGCATGGACCGGGGGGCCGCCCTTCCGCAACTGCAAGAGCCCGGCCCGCAGCGATCTGCTTGCCGACCAGGAGGGAGAGACCGAACTGACGCCGCTGAAAATCCCGATCTCGATCCCCGAGCTGCTCGCCCGCAAGCACGTCACCGTCAAGCGCAGCTTCTCCCAGCGCTTCGATGCGCTGCCGAAAGGCCTGAGGGGAGTCAGCGGCGCCCGGCCGGTGAAAATCGAGACCACCGTCAGCCTCAGCTTCGCCCGGGTCGGGCGCTCGTAAGCACACGCCAAAAGGCAGGTAGAATCGGTCTCGGCCGATTCGCCGAGGGAAATCTCTCGCAAATCGCCACCTTCCGGGGCTATAGCTCAGTTGGCAGAGCGCTTGGATCGCACCCAAGAGGTCGCCGGTTCGAATCCGGCTAGCTCCACTAAAGGACCAGCGCAAATTCGGCGGTCGGCGAGGATTAGCCGGCATCGCCGATCCGTGGCACCGCGAGCAGGGGCTCCGGGACGCGGTGGAGAGGTTCAGGAAGGGAAGGTGGCTATCAGTCGGCCGACACAGGGTCGGCGAGCTCTATCGTTTGTGCTTGTGCAAGGGCAGCGCGCATGTCGTCGATCTCCCCATTGAGCACGTTATCCAAGGCGGCTTCGACGATCACGGAAGCGGACTCGTTCGCGCGGCTGGCAAAGGCATCGAGTTGCGCACTGACATCCATGTGCAGCCGGATACTTCGCCGCGAAAGCTGCTCACCGCCCTTGCGTCTATCCGATGCCCTGTTCATCGCATCGAGAGCTTTGCCTTCGCCGCCATTGGTACCCATCTCGAGGAATGCACGCAGTGCGTCCTCCACGAACGGTGAGGGTGGCTGTTCTCCGTCGGGACTTGCGCGACGAGCGCGTTTGACAAGGTAAAGATCGTAGGGCTGAAGCAGCACGAGGACACGTTTTTTGGTGCCCGCTGCCTCCCATCCATCGGCCTCAACGCTCATTACCACATTCCTTTGACGATTGCAACTGCGAGTGAAATTGTATCTACTGCTATCGGCGAGACGCAAGCAAAAACTTAAAACGTTTTCTATATGAACGAAACCGTATGAAGGAAAAAGCGCAAGCCAAAGCACGCCTCGGCGGCGCATTGATCTCAAGTATAGCACGAGGGCCGGACGCTGAATCGACAGGAGGTGTTGACGTCCTCCGCAGCCGTCAGTGACACACCGGCGCCATCATGTCCGATAGCGTTGACCGCTTGGCGGGGTGACTCCACACCATGGTCACTCGACCTAGTGAACCACAACACCTGCGAATGGACAGTGTCGAGAAATCTGGTCTGATCGTGTTGGGGGCTGGCCCGAAGGGCGTAGCCCTTGCCGCCAAGCGGGCTGCGATGCGTGCAGTGGGAATCGAGGTTCCGGGACTCGTCGTCATCGACGGTAACTCGATCGGGGCACACTGGGGTGGAGAGCATGGTTACTCCGACGGGATCCAGGCGTTGTGTACGCCACCGCTGAAGGACATCGGGTTTCCCTACCCTGGGCGCAACGATCTCGAGCGCAGCCTCTCACGCGAGATGCTCCGATTTTCCTGGCAGACGTTCCTGGTCACCGAGATCGGGCAGTTGGCCTTTGCCGACTGGGTGGACCGTGGGCAGCCGAGCCCGGAGCACTCGGTCTTCCGTACGTACCTCGAGTGGGTCGCGGATCAGGTTCGCGACCTCGAGCCCGGGCCCGACCCGTTTCAGATCGGCAGCCCGATCGAGTCTTTGAGCACCGTCGACGACCAGTGGGTCGCCAAGCTTGCGAATGGCGAGACATACAAAGGTGCAGGGCTTGTCGTGACCGGGCCGGGGGCTCCCCGTGAATTCATCCGCCGACCGGAAAACTCGGAGCACTTCTTCGACGGCGCCTCATTCTGGACCGAGAAGGGGCGCAAGGCGATGGAAGGTGTCCCGGTGGATGACGTAGCGGTATGTGTGATCGGAACCGGTGAGACGGCCGGCGCAGTCGTGACGGAGTTTTGCCGGCGCCTCGGTCGAGGTGTCGACATCCACGTCATCAGCCGAACCGGGATCGTCTACACGCGAGGCGAGAGCTACGAGGAGAACCGACGCTTCTCGACCCCTTCGGGATGGAACGAGGAGGACGGGATCGGCCTCAGCAAAGAAGCTCGCCGCGAGTTCATTCGACGAACCGACCGCAGCGTCTTCTCGGTGAACCGGAAGTCGATCATGGATCGAGACGATCGCGTCGAAGTCGTGACTGCGGAGGTCTCGCGGATCAAAGACGTCCCCGGCAGCAGCGACGTGCATTACCTTGCGACCTCCCAACCTGACGCGCCGACCCTGGAGACGGCCTATGACATCGTCGTAGACGCAACCGGCTTCTGTGCGATGTCCTTTTCGGAACTTCTGGACGACTCGACCAAAGCCTCGCTGCGCTCACATCTCGAAGCGCAGGGCAGGACGTGCCTGAACAAGGATTTCGAGGAACGCGGCCTGATGAGTAAGACCGCGGAGGCGATCGCAAAGAACTCGATCACTCACGACCTCTCGGTAACGGAGTTCTTGCCACGCCTGCACCTGCCGATGCTGGCCGATCTGCAGCAAGGTCCCGGGTTTCCGAACTTGACCTCGCTGGGCATTCTGTCGGACAGGATCTGGGCCAGCTACTGCCCAGGCTGACCCACTGACATCGCCGCTCCGTCGACGAAGGTTCGGCACCAACCCTCGTCTAGCGCTGACGATCCGCTTCGCGAAGCCACTGCCGTCGGGCCGGTTCATCCTCAGGGCGCCGGCGCTCGACGCTGGTCCAGCGGGCGCGGTGCCCGCTTCGCGCTCTCGCTGGGCCGCTAGCGGCGACGGCCGCTCAGAGCAGCGCGATCTGCTGGTCGCCCCAGCCCTCGGGCTGGGGCTCGCCGCCGACGGTGCGGCGCTCGAGGTCGAGCAGCGCCTGCTTGCGGTGGAGGCCGCCGCCGTAACCGGTGAGTGAGCCGTCGGCGCCGATCACGCGGTGGCAGGGGACGACGATCGAGACCGGGTTGCGGCCGTTGCAGGAGCCGACGACCCGGGCGCGTTGCCAGGGCTCGACGTCGGTCTGAAAGAGGTCAGGGTCGATCCGGGCGGCCTGCTCCCCGTAGCTGCGGGTCTTCCCGTAGGGGATCCGGAGCAGCTCACGCCAGACCGCTTTCTGCAGGTCCGTGCCGTAGAGGTCGAGCTCGAGGTCGAACACCTGCAACTCGCCGGCGAAGTAGGCATCCAGCTGTGCTTCCGCCTCCGGCATCGGCCCTTTCGATGCCTCGCTCGGGACCTCGTAGCGGCCGGGAAAGTTGAGGTCGGTGATCCCCCGCGCGCCCGTCGCCAGGGTCAGTGGCCCGACCGGGCTCTCGTAGATCGTCCAGTGAGTTGGTTCCGCGGCCATCTGACTATCTAAACGCCCCCGCGGGCGGAAACGTGAGATCGCGGAAAGTGCAGGCTAGACGCAGTCCGAAGTGGGACATGGAGGCCTGGGGCCTGCCGATCCCACAGCCCTACATGGCCTTCACCCTGGCCGAGTTCTGCTCGATCGCGCTGCGGGCGATGCACAAGGTCGGGGCCCGCTTCAGCGACGCCGTGCTCGAGGACATCCACCACCTCTGGCGCTGCACCGGCCACATCGTCGGCGTCGAAGAGGAGCTGCTGCCGACCGCGCCCGACTAGCATCGCCCGCCGATGATGCGAAAGGTCTTCGCCTGGTTGGCAGTGATCACGCTGGCTGTGTTTTCGCTTGGGTCGATGACGGAAGCGGGAGCGAGTGCGGACCAGGGGGCCCTTTCTCGCTGCCGAGACATCGTGATCCGCAACTCCGACGGCTCGATCTACACCCGCACCTACGACCTCTCACAGAAGAACACGGGATGTCTTCCCGCGCGGCGTCTCGCGCACCGCTACCTGGTCGACGACGGAGAGCGGCAACCCGGACCTCTCGGCTTCCAATGCACCGGAAGCTTTAGGTGCGCGGGCCGGCGATTGAGGCCGACAGTGGTCGAAATCGCGACGGGGGCGCCTAGATCCCCTCACCCCAAGCGGTGGCGACGATCGAGCGCGAGCCGCCGCGGTCGCGGTGCTCGCAGAGGTAGATGCCCTGCCAGGTCCCGAGCGCGGGGCGACCGTGGGTCAGGGGCAGGGTCAGCGAGGGGCCGAGCAGCGCCGCCTTGACGTGGGCGGGCATGTCGTCGTCGCCCTCCAGGGTGTGGGTCCAGTAGCCGGCCCCTTCCGGCACCGCGCGGTCGAACCAGGCCTCGAAGTCATGGCGCACTTCGGGGGAGGCGTTCTCGCTCAGCGTCAGCGAGGCCGAAGTGTGCTGGATCAGCAGGTGCAGGATCCCGACCTCGATCCGGTTCAGCTCCGGCATGGCGTCGAACACCTCGGCGGTGACGAGGTGAAAGCCGCGCGGCCGCGCCTGCAGGCGAATTTCTCGTTGGATCCACATGGCGGTTGGGACCTTCCACGCTAGCGTTGACGGTGAATGAGCCCGGAACCGCAGCACGTCCTCGACGAGCAGCACGCCCGCCTGCTCGGGGGCGTCGCCGCCTCGATCCGCGAGAAAGGCCTGGCGGGGACCCAGGTGGCCGACATCGTCCGCCACGCCCGCGCCTCGCGGCGCACCTTCTACAACCACTTCGAGGACAAGGAAGCCTGCGTCGTCGAGCTGATGAAGACGCTGACCGACGGGATCCTCGACCAGGTCGACAAGGCGATCGACCGCGCGGCGCCGATCGCGGCCCAGGTCGACCAGGCGATCGACACCTACCTGGATCTGGTGATGAGCGACCTGCCCCTGACCCGGACCTTCGCCAGCCCCGGCCTCGGCGAGCGCATCGTCCTCACCCAGCGCGAAAGCTTCGAGCGCTACGCGCAGCTGATCGTCGCCGTCGTCGCGAGCGACTCCGAGCGCGACCCGGGAGTCGAGCCGATCTCGGTCCAGCGCGCCTACATGCTGGTGACCGGCCTGCACCAGACGCTGGTGCGGGCGCTGGTCGAGGGCGAAGACCTGCGCCGCGTCGCGGCCGAGATCAAGTCCTTGATGAAGACGGTGCTCTCGGGTCAGCTGGCGCCGAGCGCGACCCGCTGATCCGCGGCCGCATCGAGCTCCAGCGTGCGCCGGCGGACGACCGCGCGACCTCCCTTCGAGGGCGCGAAGGCGACGCCGCGGAAGCTTTCGCGCTCCGGCAGCGCGGCGGTCGGCTGCAGCTCGAAGTTGCGCAGCAGGGTCCGCAGGACGACGTCCATCTCGAACTGGGCGAAAGCGGCGCCGAGGCAGCGGCGCATGCCGCCGCCGAACGGGATCCAGGCGTAGGTGTCCGGTTTGCGGCCGACGTAGCGGTCGGGTTCGAAGCGTTCGGCGTCGGCGTGGAAGCGGCCGTCTTCGTGCATCGGGACGATCCCGGTGACGACTCGCATCCCAGCCGGGACCCGCCACTCGCCGAGCTCGAACGGCTTCATCACCATCCGCCCGGTGGCGCTGATCACCGGCCGCACCCGCAGCACCTCGTTGATCGTCGCCAGGCGCAGGGTCGCGTCCTCGCCGCGCGCCTCCGTTTCGAGCCGGTGCAGAACCTCGGGGTGGCGGCTGAGGCGCTCGACGCTCCAGGACAGGGCCGAGGCGGTGGTCTCGTGGCCGGCGACGAGCAGGGTCAGGAGCTCGTCGGCGCACTCGCTGCGGTCGAGCTCCTCGCCGTCCTCGGCCTGGGCGCGAAGCATCAGTGCCAGGATGTCGATCCGCTCCTCGAGCGCGGGGTCGGCGAGGTGCTCGTCGATCACCGCGTCGACCAGCTCGCGGTAGCGGGCGTGCATCTGGCGATAGCGGCCACCGGGGCTGCGGCGGCCGTAGTCGCGCCGCAGCGGCGGCGCCGTCACCAGCCGCTGGCCGATCGCGGTCAACGGCGGCAGCAGCTTCTGCAGCGCGGCCAGCTCGCGCCCTTCGGCGCCGAAGACGGCGCGGAGGATGATCCGCAGGGTGGTCGACTGGAAGCTGGGATGGGTGGCGAACTCCTCGCCCTCGGGCCAGGACGCCATCGCCGCCAGCGCCTCCTCTTCGACGATCCCTTCGTAGGAGCGCATGCGATCGCCGTGGAAGGGCGGCAGCAGCATCCGCCGCTCGCGCAGGTGGCGGTCTTCGTCCATCGAGAACAGCGAGCCGGGGCCGAGGATTTCGCCGAGCGGGTTCTTGCCGCCGTGGAGGACGTCGGGCTTGGCGGTGTAGACCTGTTTGACGAGGTCGGGACGGGAGACGATCACCATCGTTCCGAAGCCGGGCATGTCGATCGAGAAGGCGTCGCCGTAGCGGCGCTGCAGGCGGCGGATCATCGAGTTTCGCGCCGCCAGGAAGAGCAGGCCGTTGAGCAGCTTCGGGGTCTTCGGGCCCGGGGGGAGCCGGTATTCGGTCGTCGCAGCCATGTTCTCGTCCTCTCGCCGGTACTCGTCAGTACCAGTGGATCGTAGCCGACCCCGGCCCGAGGCGTCGATCTGCTTGGAGCGGACATTCTCGCCAGCGGCAAGAGCTCCTCGACGCCGGCGTTCCAGTGCTCGCCCTCGCGACCACCCTGCCCTTCTGGCAGGCGAGCGGGCCCTGGGGATCAGGCCTGCTCCGCCAATCTTTCGAGGTGCCGTTTGCCGATCTCGCTGGTCAGCTCGAGGAACTCGGTGATGCGGGCGAGCTCGGCCGCGGTGAAGCGGTCGCCGACGCTCGCCACCCAGTCGTCGTGCAGAGGCCCCCAGATCTTCCCGGCGCGCTCGTAGAAACGCGGGGTCACCTCGAGCTTGACCCGGCGGCGGTCGCCGGGGTCGGGGACGCGACGGGCGAAGCCGGCGCGCTCGAGCCGGTCGAGGACGCCGGTCACCGCGCCGCTCGTCAGTCCCACCGCGGCGGCGAGCTGGCCAGCGGTCAAGCCGCCGGCGTTCTCGATCGCGTTGAGGCAGTGCAGATCGGTGCGGCTGACCCCGAGCCGCTCCGCCGCGAGGTTGTCGAAGGCGTCGTCCTGGTTGCCGCTGGCGCGGAAGGCGGTGGCCAGTTGCTCGACCTGCTGTTGCTTTGCGCTTGCCATCTGATCTCTTAGTTGCTAAGATACTTGAGAGCTAAGGATTTCACCGGGTGAGAGAAAGCATAGAGCCCGGGGACGACTGAGAGGAGCGGGAAATGAACTGGAAACTGGAGTTGGTGGCAGTGCCGGTCTCCGACGTCGACCGGGCCAAGGCCTTCTACGTCGACCAAGCGGGGTTCGTCCTCGAACACGACCACCAGGTCAGTGATGAGCTGCGCTTCGTGCAGCTGACCCCGCCGGGGTCGGCCTGCTCGATCGCCCTGACCACGGGTGCCCACCAGATGGAGCCCGGCAGCATCGAGGGCCTGCAGCTGGTCGTCGACGATGCCGACGCGGCGCGGGACGAGCTGGTCGGGCGCGGAGTCGAGGCGAGCGAGGTCCAGGAGTTCCCCTGGGGACGGTTCGTCTTCTTCGCCGATCCCGACGGAAATGGTTGGGCGGTACAGGAGATCGGGAACCCTTCGTAAGGGTGAAACTAGACTCTCGGCGATCTGGGGAGCGAGTGAACATGGTGTTTCGCAAGAGCTGGTCGAGCGGGAGCAGGGACTGGCGGCGAGCGGGCGCGACTCGATCGCCCAGCTCGATCTGGCCCGCTCGCTGGCCCAGCGCTGCGCCGCGTCGCAGCCGCGGCCGCTGGCGGCGCCAGCAACCGCGAGATCGCCCAGGAGCTGTTCGTCTCCCTGCGCACGGTCGAGATGCACCTGACCAACACCTACCGAAAGCTCGGCATCGCCTCACGCACCGAGCTCGGGGCGATGCTCGAGGAGCGGCCCTGACGGTCGTTCCTCGAGAGACCCTCAGGGCGGTGGGGTCCGCCAAACCTTCCATTCCGCGGCCGGCCAGGCGTAGCTCGGGGTGCCGGCGCTGATCAGGGTCGCCGCCCGCGGCTCCTCGAGCTCGGCCGCCGACCACTCGTAGAGCCGTTGCAGGCGAGGGCGGATCACCCTGTAGTCGAGCGTCCGCCCGAACCCGTTCTCTTCGCCGACGTAGCGCTCGACTTCGTCGGCGAGCGGATAGCGGTCCGGGACCACCCGCCGCAGCGAGAGGAAGATGCCGGCCATCCCCAGGCGCGGGTCACCGAGCACGCGGCCCAGCGGCGCCAGCCGGCCCAGCGCCAGCCGCGGCGCAGCGACCAGCGCGTGCGCGTAGAGCACCCGCAGCAGGACCACGTTGATGAAGAACCGCTCCGCCCGGCTCTCGGCCTCAGCCAGGTCACGGTGGTCGAGGTAGGCGGCGACGATGCTGCCGTTGTGGGCTCGGTACCAGCGGCGCGCGCTCGGCCTCAGGCCGAAGTCCAGCCAGGCGTCGATCGTGTGCGAGGACGCGGTGCCGCCGTGCCCGCTCCCCCGCGCTGCCGCCTCGCAGCCGTCGTGCAGGAGGCGGTCGTTCAGCGCCCGCCACCAGGGGCTGCCCGGCGCGGCAGCGGACGGGGCGTTGAGGACGCCGCGGCGGACCTCCCATTGCATGAACGAGATCGCCGCTCGCTTGTAGGGGAGGCGGCGCGCCGGGATCGGGTCCTCGTAGGTCGAGTGGACCAGGGCAAGCCGGGCCGCCGGGTCATCGCGGACCGCGGCGACCTGCGTCGCGGCGAACTCGGCGGCGTCGATCGCCTCAGTCTGACAGCGGCGAGAGCATCGGGTCGCCGTTGGCGAGGCCGGCGGGCTAGGAGGGGCACTGCACGACCGGGGTCGCCGCCGGGCCGCCGACGCCGTGTTCGCCCAGGGTGCCGCCGGGGGACCCGAGCGTCGGGTTGGTCGGCGCCCGTTTGGCGGCTTCGATTTCGGTGCCGTGCTGGGCAGCGAGCGTGTTTTCGGCGCGCAGTTGGCCCGGCGCGAGGGCGGTGATCAGGTCGACCGTGCTGCGAAAGGCTTCGGCGTCGTCGGCGAGGATCTTCGGGCTGAGGGTGGCGGGCAGGTCGCCGGCGGTGTGGAACCAGAGGTCGGAGCCGCTGAAGGAGGCGATCGGGATTCCCGCCGCGAAGGCGGTCGTCTGCTCGCCGCCGCTGACGAGGAACGGTTCGTTGACTTTGGTCGGCACTCCGGCGGCGGCGAAGATTTCGCCGACGGCGGGTACGAGCAGCGGGTTTTCGCTGTTGTAGAGGGCGGTGGACGTCGGCGGCACCGGGCTGGTGACGATTTCGCCGTTTGGTTCTTCGCTCGCGGTCAGAGCGCCAAGCGCCGAGCCGAGGTGGACGTAGGCATCGGCCCCTTCGAACCAGCTCGCCCGGGAGCTGGCGAGCAGCGCCTGCAATCCGAGCCAACCGATTTCGTGGCCGCCGACGGCGATGAAGACCAGAGTCACGGGGCGCTGGGACTTTGGGATCGCCGCGTAGTGGCGGGCCAGACCGAGCAGGATCGCCACCCCCGCCCCGTGTTCGGCAGCGGAAGGCGTGAAGCTCGAAGCGGGGACGCCGACGAAGACCCGGCGGCTCGGATCGGCGCCTTCCAGTTCACCCCAGACGTCGCGATCGCAGGCGGTGGCGGTGTCGGCGGTCAGCGTCAGGGTCCCGCTTTCGCCGTTTTCGGCGGCTTTGACAACCGCTTTCCCGGACTGCTTGCCGACCATGACCACCGGCAGGGGTCCGGTGCCGGTGCGGGCGTTGCTGTCCTGCCACTTCGGGTAGTTGCCGACGCCCTGGGTGACCGCGACGAAGCCGAGGGCGCCGCCTTCCACCGCCGCTTCGATCCCGCTTTCGAGGTTCACCGCCCTCGCGTTGGCCTGGTAGGCGATCGAGGCGACGACGATCTTGTCTTTGACTTTCGATTTGTCGAAGACGCCGTTGTCGCCGTAGAAGAGCGGCCCTTTGACACCGGTGTCGGTGGTTGTGCCTGAGTAGAGAAAGGGCGCGATCGCGGCAGCGGGGACACTGGTGGCGCCGGCGGTGAGAGAGACCTGGGTCGGGAGGAACCCGGGGTAGGTGAACGCCTGCTGGCCGGTCGTCATCCCGGCGGCGGCGAGCGCGCCGGTGATTTCGGCCTCGGCGGCGGTGCTGTTCGGGGTGCCGCTGAGGTGGTTGGGCAGGCTCGAGTAGCGCTGGACGGTCGCGATCAGCGCCGCTTCGGAGAGGGGGTTGCCCAGCGGTGGCAGAGGCGGAGCGGGTGGCTGGGGCTGCGGGGCGGGCTGCGCTTCGCGCACGCGCACCGGATGCGCCTTCGAGGTCGCGCGCCGGTGCTCCGCTGCGAAGAAGAGGGCGCGGACGCGCGTCGTCTGCAGGCCGGCGGGCAGCCTGCGCGCGATCTGGAAGCTGCCGTTGCGCACGGTCATGCTCCCCAGCGCCCGCCAGCCATTCTCGATCCGAAACTGGACGACGACCCGGCCACGCACTGGAGTCGGCTTCACCTTGCCGGTGACGGCGAGCTTGGCGCCGCTGTCCAGCTGCGCGGGAACCGAGATCGAGATCTGCGGGGAGCCCGCGCGCGGGGCTCGCGCATTGGCCGCAGCGGCGGCGCAGAGGACCGCAACGCAAGCGAGCGCAAACAGAACGGCGGGCCGGATCGGGAACCCCACAACCCCGATCTTCCCTCAGCCGGCTGCGGGAAACCCGATCCCCGTAGAGTGCCGCGCAAGATGGCGCTCAGCGGACACCATCGCGACACCGCCCAGCGGATCCTCGCCCACCCGACCAGCGGCAACGTCGAGTGGCGGCAGGTGATCTCGCTGGTCGAGGCGATCGGCGAGGTCACCGAGGAGCACGACGGCAAGGTGAAGCTGACGATCGGTCCCGAGTCCGAGGTCTTCCACCGACCGCATGACAAGGACGCCGACGAGCAGCAGATCGTCGACCTGCGGCGGATGCTGACCAACGCCGGCTACGGCGAGGACGGCACGGTCGACGATTCGCGGGACCGCAACTACGGCGACAACCGCTGGGGCGACCCCGAGTAGCTACGGAACGCGGATCGACTGGCCGCGGGTCGCGCAGCCTTTCTTCAGCGACTTGTTGCGCTCGTCGCCGGAGTAGGCGACGGTGAAGAGGTAGAGGCCGTTGGACTCGAACTTGTAGCCGGCGGCGCTGTAGCTGCCGGTGCCATGCACGGGACGCTGGCTGGTGAAGACCGGCTTGCGGGTGCAGCGGCTGTCGCCGGGGCCGTAGAGCTTGAAGGTGACTTTCCCCTGCGGGCTGTCGGCGCCGCCGAGCGTTGCTCGAGCGACGATCTTCTTGCCGCGAACCGAGGCCTTTGCCTTCAGCGTCGGGGTTCGCTTCTGGACCTGGACGAACTCGCCGCCGGCGCCGCAGGGTGAAGTCGTGGCGGCATTGTTGGCGTCGCCCGAGTAGTTGACCGTGAACCGGAAGTCACCTGCGGCTCGGGGCACGAGGTTTCCGGAGACGAGGGAGCCGTTGCCGGAAACGGGGACCGTGCTGGTCAGCGCCGGGCTGCCGCTGCAGGTGGTGTTGCCGGGGCCGAACAGTTTGAAGGTGAGCGTGCCGGCCGGTTTGAAGCCGCCGCTGATCGTCGCCGTGTTGTGGACGCTGTCGCCGGCGGTGATCGAGGCGGCCGAGACGTGGGTCGCAAGGACCGGCGCCGCCTGCGCCACGGTCGCCACCGCGGCGCCGCAAACAGTGGTTTCGGCGGCGTTCGTCGAGTCACCCGAGTAAGCGGCCGTCCAACGGTAGGCGCCGGCGGTGGCGGGCATGAACTGGCCGGAGGCATAGGTGTTGTTGCCGGCGGTGACAGCGAGCGGCACGCTGGTGAAGACAGGGGTGCCAGCACAGGCCGCATCCTCTGGCGAGTAGGCGCGGAGGGTGATCTGGCCGACGTGGCCGGGGGCGCCGCCGAAGGTCGCGAAGCTGGCGATCGCGCCGCCGATCCCGGTGCTGGCGGTGCTGACCGAGATCTGCGGCGGCACCTTGGCCACGGTCGAGGTCTCGTTGGCGGCGTTGCAGGGCGAGGTCACGGCGTTGTTGCTGGCGTCGCCGCTGTATTCGACGGTCCAGCGGTAGGTGCCGATCGCGGGTTTGACGATTTCTCCGGAGGCGTAATTGCCTCCGCCGTTGACCGCCACCACTTTGGTTTCGAAGGCCGCGCCGGTGCAGGTCGCGTTTTCGGGGCCGAAGACTTTGAAGGTGAGGCTGCCGCCGGGATTGAAGCCACTGGCGAGCGTCGCCGTGTCGGAGATGTTGCCGCCGAAGATCGTGCTCGTCGCGACGGTCGACAGCGTCGGCGAGGCTTTGCCGACGGTCGAGGTCTCGTTGGCGGCGTTGCACGGCGAAGTGACGGCGTTGTTGTTGGCGTCGCCGCTGTATTCGACGGTCCAGCGGTAGGTGCCGACAGCGATCGGGGTGAAGTCGGGGGAGTTGTAGCCGCCGTTGCCGTTGACGGTGGCTTCTTGTTCGAACGGCGCCAGCCCGGAACAGGTCGCGTCGTTGGGACCGAAGGCTTTGAATTTCACTTTGCCGGTCGGCGAGGCGCCGGCAGCGATCGTCGCCGTGTCTTTGATCGCCGCGCCGACGGTGCCGCTGGTCGCCGAGGTCGAGATCGTCGGCGAGGCTTTGGCGACGGTCGAGATCGAGGTCGGCGCGTTGCAGGCCGAGGTGACCGCGTTGTTGTTGGCGTCGCCGGAGTAGCTGACCATCCAGCGGTATTCGCCGGCCAGCGGGTTGTTGAAGGCGCCCGAGCCGTAGGCGGCGTTGCCGCTGACGGTGATCGGGGCGCTGATGTAGGCGGCGGTACCGCTGCAGGTCGCATCGTTGGGACCGAAGGCCCTGAAGGTCAGGGTGCCCGTCGGGCCGGCGCCAGCCCCGAGGGTCGCCGAGTCGGAGATCGTGCCGCCGGCGGTGCCGTTGGCCGCGGTCGAGCTCAGCGTCGGCGTCGCTTTGGCCACGGTCGAGGTCTCGTTGAGGGCGTTGCAGGCGGAAGCGGTGGCGCCGTTGTTTTCATCGCCGCTGTAGGAGACCGTCCAGCGATATTCGCCCGCCAGCGGATTGGTGAAGTTGCCGGAGCCGTAGGTTTTGTTGCCGGTGACGGTGATCGGCGCGCTGGTGAAGGCGGCGGCGCCGGTGCAGGTCGCGTTGTTGGGGCCGAAGGCTTTGAAGGTGAGGGTCCCGGTCGGGCTGACGCCGCCCGACAGCGTCGCCGAGTCGGAGATCGTGCCGCCGGCGGTGCCGTTGGCGGCCGCCGAGCTCAGGGTCGGCGTCACCCCGGTCACGTTCGAGGTCTCGTTGGCGGCGTTGCAGGGCGAGCTGACCGCGTTGTTGTTGGCGTCGCCGGAGTATTCGGCGGTCCAGCGGTAGGCGCCGACGGAGATCGGGGTGAAGTCACCGGAGCCGTAGCTGCCGTTGCCGGCGACGGCGATGGCGCTGCTGGTGAAGGCTGCGGCCCCAGCGCAGGTCGCGTTGTTGGGGCCGAAGGCTTTGAAGACGATGCTGCCGCCCGGGGAGGCGCCGGCGGCGATCGTCGCCGTGTCTTTGATCGCGGCACCGATGCTGGCGCTGGTCGCCGTGGTCGAGATCGTCGGCGACGCTTTGCCGACGGTCGAGGTCTCGTTCGCGGCGCCGCAGAGCGAGGTCGCGGCGGCGTTGTTCGTGTCTCCCGAGTAGGCGATCTTCCAGCGGTAGCTGCCGGCCAGGGTGTTGGTGAAGTTGCCGGAGCCGTAGTTGCCGTTGCCGGCGACGGTGACCGTTTTGGTGTAGGCGGCCGTGTTGGCGCAGGTGGCGTCGCTGGGACCGAAGGCTTCGAAGGTCAGGGACCCGGTGGGACTGAACCCTCCAGAAAGCGTTGCCGTGTCGGAGATCGCCGCGCCCGCCGTGGCGCTGGTCGCGTTCGAGCTCAGTGCCGGCGTCACCTGTGAGACCGTCGACGTCTCGTTTGCCGTATTGCAGGGCGAGCTGGCGGCGTTGTTGTTGGTGTCGCCGCCGTATTCGGCGGTCCAGCGGTAGGCACCGACCGCCGAGGGGACGAAGTTGCCGGATTCGTAGGCGCCGTTGCCGTTGACCGTGACCGATTTGGTGAAGGCCGCGGCGCCGGCGCAGGTCGCGTTATTCGGCCCGAACGCTTCGAAGACAACCGTTCCGGTCGGGTCGACGCCGCTCGAGATCGTCGCCGTGTCCTTGATCGCGGCGCCGATCGCGGCGTCGGTCGCGGTGGTCGAGATCCCCGGCGAGGCTTTGCTCACGGTCGAGGTCTCGTTGGCCGAGTTGCAGGGCGAGTCGGCGGCTTCGTTGTCGGTGTCACCCGGGTAGGAGACCGTCCAGCGGTATGCCCCCGCCGTCGCCGGGGTGAAGTCTTCCGAGCCGTAGCTGCCGTTGCCGGCGACGCTCACGGCTTTGGTGTAGACGGCGGCGCCGGTGCAGGACACGTTGTTGGGACCGAAGGCTTTGAAGGTGATCGTGCCGGTCGGGTTGACGCCTTCCGACAGCGTCGCCGTGTCGTGGACCGCCGCACCGACCACGGCGCTGGTCGCGACGGTGGACAGGGACGGCGTCGCTTTGCTGATTGCGGAAGTTGCGAGGCAGAGCGAGCTGGCGGGTTCGTTTTCGGCGTCGCCTCCGTATTCGGCACTCCAGTGGTAAGTGCCGGCTGCGGTCGGCGTGAAGTCGCCGGAGCCGTAATCGTCGTTGTCGTTGACCGGCACGTTCGAGGTGAAGACCGGCGCTTGCTGGCAGGTGGGGTCGCTCGGCGCAAAAGCGCTGAAGCTGATCGAGCCGGTCGGCGCCTGACCGCCGCTCAGGGTGGCGGTTGCGTGGACAGCGCCGCCGAGCTGGGCGTCGCTGCCGGCGGCCGTCAGCGAGGGCTGCACCGCCGCGCTCGCGCCAGCGGGCAGCAGGAAGAGGAAGGCGAGCCAGAGGAGTGAGCTTCGAGCGAGGCGCACGGGAGTGTTTATATCCGGAACCCGGCTCCGGGAGCGGATCCGGCGGCAGCGGATAGAAATCGGTCGTGATTCTGGCAACGAAAATCCTCCTGGCGCCGCTCTGCGTGGTCGCCGTCTCCCTCGCCGGCCGGCGCTGGGGCACTGCGGTCGCCGGTGTCCTCGGCGGCCTCCCCGTCGTCGCCGGGCCGATCCTGCTTGTTCTAACGCTCGTCCACGGCCCGAGTTTCGGCAGCGATGCGGCGGCCGGGACGCTGCTCGGCCTCGTCGCCCTCACCACCTTCGTCGTCGTCTACGGCCGGGTCTCGCCCTTCGCCGGGCCCCTGGCCAGCGTCCTCTGCGGCTGGGCCGGCTTCCTCGTCGCAGTTGCGATCCTCGACCAGATCCACCCGCCGGACGGCGTTGCGCTGGCGATCGCCGGCACCGGCTTTGCCGTCGGCCTCCGCCTCCTGCACGCGCCGCCCGGCGAAGCCGGAGAGATCGGTGAGCTGCCCTGGTGGGACCTGCCGGCGCGGGCGCTGGCCTCCCTGGCCCTGGTCGTCGCCCTGACCGCCGCCTCCGGCTCGCTCGGTCCCGACCTCAGCGGCCTCCTGGCGCCGTTCCCGATCATCACCAGCGTCCTCGCCGCCTTCACCCACCTGCACGGCGGCGCCGACCAGGTGAAAATCATCCTCCGCAACTTCCTGATCGGGTTCTATGGCTTCGCCGCCTTCTGCTTCGTGCTCGCGGTCTCGCTGCCCTCGCTGCGCACCGGACCTGCCTTCGCCCTCGCTGTCCTCGTCGCCCTCGTCGTCCAGCTCACGGTCTTCCTCGCCCGGCGCCGGCTGGCCAGGGTCAGGCTCGCGGCATCGCCCGAGCGCGGATCTCTCTAGGCGGGAAGCGGTCCGCCGGCGAGGGCGATGAGGACACCGACGGAGCCGGCGGCGAGCAGGGTGGGGACGATGCCGCGGCGCAGCGCCAGCAGGCTGAGCGCGGCGGCGGCGAGGACGAGGGCCTGCCAGGTCTCCGAGAGGGCGCCGCTGAGCGGGATCGCGGCGCCGAGGATGGCGCCGATCGCTGCCGGGCCGGCGCCGTCGAGGAAGGCGCGAGCGTCCGCGTTGGCGCGCAGGCGCTCGAAGCGACCGCCGCCGAGGAGGATGAAGGAGAAGGACGGAATGAAGGCGACGGCGGCGGCGAGGAGGGCGCCGCCGACCCCGTGGGCGGCGTAGCCGACGGCGGCGATCGTGGCGACGACGGGGCCCGGCGTCACCTGGCCGAGGGCGACGGCATTGAGGAATTCGGCGTTGGTCATCCAGTGGTAGGTGTGGACGGCGTCGCCCTGCATCAGCGGGATGATCACGAACCCGCCGCCGTAGGAAAGGGCGCCGACCTTGAGGGCCACCCAGGCCAACGCCGTCACGCCGCCGGTGCCCCCGGCGACGAGGGCGACGATCGGCCAGACGTGGACACCGAGGTGCCTGGATCCGCCCGAGCGGGAACAGAGGACCTCAGCCAACCCGCTGCCGACGAGGACGAGCACGAGCCACGGACCGAGGGCCGCCGCCGCGCCGCCGCCGAGCAGCAGGTACAGCACGAAGCGGTGTCGTGACGGGGAACGGCGCAGGCTCGGCGGGATCAGATCGGTCCCGGCCCGCACGGCGACGGCGGCGACGGCGGCGCCCATGCCCGCCGCCGTACCGAGGACCCACGCCGGCGGTGCGGCCGCCAGGAACAGGCCGGACAGCGCGAGGATGACGACCAGCCCCGGCGCGATGAACGCCGTCCCGCCGACGATCGCACCGACCGGTCCGGCGACGCGCCACGCCGAGAAGATCGCCAGCTGGGTCG
>DASSLT010000021.1:0-8820 GCA_035689305.1 Solirubrobacterales bacterium
GTACTCGACCCCGTAGCGCTCGAGGATCTTGAACCCCTCGTCCTCCCAGGCGCCGGGGATGCGGAAGATCGCGATCGTCTCGCCGGGGTCTTTGCCGAGCTCGAGGCAGGCCTTGATCACGCCGCGGGCGACGATGTCGACGCGGGTGTTGGAGACGATCGACATCATCACCGCGATCTTCTCGACGCCGTCCTTTTCCAGCACCTCCTTGGCCAGGCCGCAGGCCTTGGCGACCGACGGGTTGCCGCCGATCTCGGAGTAGTTGGCCGGCTTGCCGCCCTGGCTGCGGACGGCGTCGGTCAGCGTCAGCGAGCCGCCGCCGGCGCCGATCACGAGGCCGAGGTTGCCGGAGAAGCCGTGGTCTTTGCCCTGGATCACGCCGCGGTGGTCGGCGGCGTCGATCGCGGCGACGTTCTCTTCGAACTTGGAGTGCTCGTAGTCTTCGCGGCTGTCGTCCTCGGCGATCTCGAGCTGCTTGCGGAGCAGCACTTTCTGACGGCCGACCGCCTCGTTCTCCATCTCCATGTGGGCGTCGAGGGCGACGAAGCTGCCATCGGTCAGCTCGGCCAGCGGGTTGATCTCGGCCAGGGTCATGTCGTAATCGCGGAAGAGGCGGGCGAGGCGGGCAAGGATCGGCGTCGCCCGGTTCAGCTGCGAGCCGGTCACCCCGGTGGCGGCGATCGTCTGCTTGGCCTCGAAGTCGGGGATCGGCATCAGGTTGGTGACGTGGCCGCGGCCGACGTGGTCGGGGTGGGTCTCGGCGACCTCCTCGATGTCGATCCCGCCCATGTCGGAGAACAGCATCAGAGGCTTCTTCGCGGTCCCGTCCCAGACGACGCTGGCGTAGTACTCCTGTTTGACCTCGGCCTTGGGATCGACGAGGACGCCGCGCGGCATGTGGCCGTTGATTTCGAGCTGGAGGATCGCCTCGGCGTGCGCGGCGGCTTCCTCGGGCGTGTCGGCGAACTTGACGCCACCGGCCTTCATCCGCCCGCCGGAGAGGACCTGGGACTTGATCACGACCGGCCCGCCGATCTCCTCGGCAGCCCTGCGGGCCTCCTCGGCCGTTTTGCAGAAGCCGTACTTGGTGACGGGAATCCCCGCCAGCTCAACGATCCTCCGCGCCTCGAACTCGTAGAACCTCATCAGCGGGCGGCAATCTATCGATCGCAGCGGCTTAGGGGCGCCTAACCCAAAATCCCTGCATCCGCGGCCCTGGGATACTGAAGGCCGAGATCGTGCGACCTCGGTGGACGAAAGGACGGCGCCTTTTGGGCGCTTTGGCGCTGACGCTTGCGCTAGCGTTCGCGGCGCTCGGCTGCGGTGACACGATCATCGACAGTGGCAAGGCCGAGGAAACGATCAAGGCGAGTCTCGAAAAATCCCGCCATGAAAAAATCTCCGCCGTCGAGTGTCCCTCGGATCAGAAGGTGGTCGCCGGAGCGACCTTCACCTGCACCGTGAGCTATCCCGGCGGCGAGCAGCAAATTGCGACCTTGAAGATCCGCAACTCGGATGCCGACCTCGATCTGGTCGGTTTGAACCCCAAGAAATAGAGAGAGGCAATGAGCGATCTGACCACCGCCCCCGCACTTTCGACCCACGCAAAGCTTCTGAGCTGGGTGGGTGAGATCGCCGAGCTGACGAAGCCCGACTCCATCTACTGGTGCGATGGCTCCGCCGAGGAGTACGACCGCCTTGCCCAGGTCCTGATCGACGCCGGCACCTTCGAGAAGCTCTCCGACGCGAAGCGCCCGAACTCCTACCTCGCCCTCTCCGACCCCGCCGACGTCGCCCGGGTCGAGGACCGCACCTTCATCTGCTCCGAGCAGGAGGAGGACGCCGGCCCGACCAACCACTGGCGCGACCCGGCCGCGATGCGGGCCGAGCTGAACGGCCTCTTCAGCGGCTGCATGAAGGGCCGCACGATGTACGTCGTCCCCTTCTCGATGGGCCCGCTCGGCTCCGAGATCTCCGAAATCGGCGTCCAGCTGACCGACTCCGCCTACGTCGCGACGAACATGCGGATCATGACCCGGATGGGCAAGGCCGCCCTCGACCAGCTCGGCGAGGAGGGCGACTTCGTCCCCTGCGTCCACTCGGTCGGGATGCCGCTCGACGAGGGCGTCGAAGACGTCTCCTGGCCCTGCAACGGCGACAACAAGTACATCGTCCATTACCCGGAGACGCGGGAAATCTGGTCTTACGGCTCGGGTTACGGCGGCAACGCCTTGCTCGGCAAGAAGTGCTTCGCGCTGCGGATCGCCTCGGCGATGGCCCGCGACGAGGGTTGGATGGCCGAGCACATGCTGATCCTCAAACTGACCTCGCCCGAGGGCGCGGTCAAGTACATCGGCGGCGCCTTCCCCTCGGCCTGCGGCAAGACCAACCTGGCGATGCTGGTCCCGACCCTGCCCGACTGGAAGGTCGAGACGATCGGCGACGACATCGCCTGGATGAAGTTCGGCGAGGACGGCAAGCTCTACGCGGTCAACCCCGAGTACGGCTTCTTCGGCGTCGCCCCCAACACCAGCCACAAGACCAACCCGAACGCGATGGACACGATCGAGCGCAACTCGATCTTCACCAACTGCGCCAAGACCGACGACGGCGACATCTGGTGGGAGGGGATGACCGGGGCGCCGCCGGACCACGTCACCGACTGGCACGGCAACGACTGGAGCCCCGACTCCGACACGCCCGCCGCCCACCCCAACGCCCGCTTCACGACGCCGGCCGGTCAGTGCCCGTCGATCGCGCCCGAGTGGGAGGACCCCGCCGGGGTCCCGATCGACGCCTTCCTCTTCGGCGGCCGCCGGGCGACGGTGGTGCCGCTGGTCCAGGAAGCCTTCGACTGGGAGCACGCGGTCTTCATGGGGGCGACGATGTCCTCGGAGACCACCGCTGCCGCCGCCGGCGCTGTCGGCGAGCTGCGCTTCGACCCGATGGCGATGCTGCCCTTCTGCGGCTACAACATGGCCGACTACTTCGCCCACTGGCTGAAGCTGGGCAAGAAGGAGGGCGTCGAGCTGCCCCGCGTCTTCTACGTCAACTGGTTCCGCAAAGACGCCGACGGCAAGTTCCTCTGGCCCGGGTTCGGCGAGAACAGCCGCGTCCTCGAGTGGGTCTTCCGCCGTTGCGAGGGCACGGCCGAGGCGGTCGAGACTCCGATCGGCCTGCTTCCCGCCAAGGGCGAGATCAACACCGACGGGCTCGAGATCTCCGACGAGGCGATGGCCGACCTGCTCAGCGTCGACGTCGACCTGGTCAAGGCGCAACTGCCGCAGGTCCAGGAGCATCTGGCCAAGTTCGGCGACAAGCTGCCGGCCGAGGTCAGCGCGCAGCTCGAGGCGCTCGAAGCGCGTCTCGGCTGAACCTGTTCGTTCGGCTCGCCGTAGTTAACAAGGAGATTTCTGAGTGCCCCTAACATCGGGGGCAGGGTCGTGTCTGGATTGAGAGTCTCCGTAAAAGCGGCAGGAGCGTTGGTGATGTGCGCGGTGCTCGCGTTCAGCTGCGCCGTGGCGCTTCTGCTCGGCGAGCCGGCGCGAGCCCTGGCTGCCGGGCCGTGCTCCGGCAAGGTCATGTACGTCGCCGCCCACGAGGACGACACGCTCCTGTTCCAGAGCCCGCAGCTGCTGGAAGACGTGAAAGCGAACAAATGCGTGATGACCGTCTTCACGACCGCCGGCGACGCGGGCAAATCCGGCACCGCCTACTGGGAAGGGCGGGAAGCTGGCGCCGAGGCCGGTTACGCGGAGATGGCAGGGGTGCTCAGCACTACCTGGACCGGCTCCTCGATCGTCGCCAACGGCCACACGATCCACCTCGAGACGCTGACCGAACAGCCGGGGCTGACGATCGCCTACCTGCGGCTGCCGGACGGCGGCCCGGACGGCAAAGGCTTCCCGAGCCACGGCGAACAGAGCCTGACCAAGCTCTGGCGCGACGGCCACGGGGAAGTGCCGGCGATCAGCAGCATCACCCCGGTCGACGGCGCCGCCTCCTACAGCTACGAAGGGCTGGTCAAAACCCTCACGGCCCTGATGACCTCGTTCGCGCCGGAGCGGATCGAGACCCAGAACTACGCGGCGCCTGGCCTCGTCGGCCTCGATCACTCCGACCACATCGCGACCGGCAAATTCACCCAGGTGGCGCAGCTGGCGTACGCGCCGGCCCATCTCCTGCGCGGCTACCAGGGCTACGAAAACTACATCCCGCCCCTCGCCGAAGAGGGTCCGAATGTCGAAGGAGAACAGCTAACTGCAAAGCAGAACGCGTTCCTGGCCTATGTCCCGCACGACGAAGCCTGCGGTACGGATGAAGACTGTGGTGTCAGTCCCTATCCGCAATGGCTCGAACGCCAGTACGTCGCCGCGACCGAATCGACGCCCGGCGCCAACGCAGGCCCCGACCAGAGCGTCCCCAGCGCCAGCTCCGTCCAGCTCGACGGCTCCGCCAGCTTCGACCCGGGCGGCGGTGGGTTGACCTACGCCTGGACCCAGACCTCGGGGCCGGGGGTGACGCTCAGCAACGCCACCGCCCAGAAACCGACCTTCACGGCGCCGGCCGGGCCGACGACGCTGAAATTCTCGCTCAAAGTCGACAGCGGCCCGCGGGAAAGCTTGGCGGACAGCGTCACGATCGCGGTCGAAAAACCAACGGCGGCGCCCAACTTCACCTCGGCTGACGCGACCGAATTCACGACCGGCGTCAGCGGCGAATTCACGATCACGACCAGCGGTGAACCGACCCCGACGATCACGAAAGCCGCGGGCACGATTCCTGCCGGCCTGAGCTTCGAAGACAAAGGCGACGGCACCGCGGTCCTCAGCGGCAAACCCGACGCCAGCGCCGCCGAACCCGGTGAAAGCCGCGAATACCCGATCGAACTGAAAGCGCAGAACAGCGCCGGCTCCAAACTGCAGGCGCTGACCGTGACCGTCACCAACCCGGGCACGAAACCGAACTTCACCTCGGCCGCTTCCACTTCCTTCACCGTCGGCACCAACGGCGAATTCACGATCACGACCTCCGGCGCGCCCGCGCCGGCGATCTCGAAAACCTCCGGCACGGTTCCGCCGGGCCTCACCCTCGTCGACAAAGGCAACGGCACCGCGGTCCTCAGCGGCAAACCGGAACAGAGCGCGGCGCCTCTCGGCGGCAGCCAGGAATACTCGATCGGCCTCGAAGCCAAAAACAAAGCCGGCTCGAAACCGCAGACGCTGACGGTGACGGTCAGCAATCCCAACCTCGCGCCGAAATTCGCCTCCGGCACTTCCGCTTCGTTCACGACCGGCACCGCCGGCAGCTTCACGGTCAGCACCTCGGGCAATCCGCCGGCGGCGATCACGAAAACCGCGGGCTCGCTGCCGCCGGGGCTGAGCCTCACCGACAACGGTGACGGCAGCGCGAAAATCTCCGGCACGCCGACCGCGGCAGCTGCCAACCCGGGTACGAGCCAGCCCTATCCACTGACCCTGAAAGCGAAAAACAGCGTCGGCGAAGTCAGTCAGGAACTGACGCTGACCGTGACCAGCCCACCGCCGAACAATGGCGGCGGGGGAGGGGGTGGCGGTGAAAACCCGCCGCCGAAGGAAAACATCGTCGTCAAGCTCTCGAAGGCGAAGGTCAAGCTCGTCGTCGGCCGGAAGTCCAAGCACCTGGTCAAAGTCATCGCGCCGCAGAAGTCGGCGGTCAAGTGCCGCGGGCAGTTGCCGAAAGGGGCCCGCTGCAAGGTCACCGCCCAGCGCGACGTCCTGATCGAAAGCTCGAAATCAGTCAAGGCCGCGGGCACGTATCACCTGGTGATCGACTTCGCCTGGCAGCAGGGCTCCAGTCAGCGACCCCTGACGGTCGTCTTCAAGCGCCCGGGGCGCTGATTTTCCGATTATCAGGTACCTGGACGCCGGTTTGAGGCATTTGGGCCCCCCAAACCCCTGATTCCTGCCTAAAAATCGTATGGATGTCCAGATAATTGGCTTTCCAAAGCCACTTATGATTGGCGGCGTCGACCATGGGCCACCTTCGTCTCCTCCCTCGCAGTGTCGCTGCGATCGCGGTCTGCATTGCCGCTCTTTGCGCCGCCGGCGCCTCTTCGGCGAGCGCCGCCGAAGGCTGCTCGGCGACGGTGATGTACACCGTGGCCCACGAGGACGACACGCTGCTGTTCCAGAGCCCTTCGGTCCTGCAGGACATCCAGAGCGAACACTGCGTCCGCACCGTCTTCCTCACCGCCGGTGACGCCGGCCGGGCTCAGTCCTACTGGGCCGGGCGCGAAGACGGGGCCGAGGACGCCTACGCGAAAATGGCCGGCGTCAAAAACGAATGGACCGGCTCGACGATCAGCGCCAACGGCCACTCGATCCACCTCGAGACGCTGAAAGCGAAGCCGACGATCTCGATCGCCTACCTGCGCCTGCCCGACGGCGGCACCAACGGCACCGGCTTCCCGCTCTACAGCAACCAGAGCCTGATGAAGCTGTGGAACTCCG
This sequence comes from Solirubrobacterales bacterium, assembly GCA_035689305.1. GTDB lineage: Bacteria > Actinomycetota > Thermoleophilia > Solirubrobacterales > 70-9 > VAYN01. Next base: position 6,492 of record DASSLT010000021.1, read on the forward strand.
AACACCAGAACGAAGAAAAAAACCTGCCGCAGAGCACCAGCATCAAAGCCGTCGACAACTCGGCGACCTACGGCTACCAGGACCTGATCGAAACGCTGGAGGAACTGATCGAAGGGTTTGGGCCGACCCAGGTCTACACCCAGAACTACACGGTGCCGCTGATCAGCGCCGATCACCCCGACCACGTCGCGACCGGTCTCTTCACCCGCGAAGCGAGCAAAGGGTACGCCTCGCCGCACCGCCTGCTCGGCTTCGAAGACTACGAAACGAGCAACAAAGCCCAGAACGTGTTCGGCACCCTGCTGGGGGCGAAGAGCGCCGCCTTCTACCAGTACGGCACCCACGACTCCGACGCCTGCAAAAGCGAGGGCGCCTGCACCGGCACCTCCTACGCGGCCTGGCTGCTGCGGCAGTACCCGCTCTCGACCTCGGAAACGATCGGGGTGGTCGCCAACGCCGGCTTCACCGAGCTCTCCGAAACGAGCACGCTGGTGACCCTGGACGGATCCGGCAGCTCGCGGCAGGGTGGCGGCTCGCTCACCTACGCCTGGACCCAGACCGGCGGCCCGGCGGTGACCCTGAGCAGCACGACGGCGAAAAACCCGACCTTCACGACGCCCTCGCACGCGACCAAACTGACCTTCTCCCTGACCGTCAAAGGCGGGGCGACGACGAGCGCGCCGGACACCGTCGTCGTCCGGGTGCCGAGCTCCGATCCGACGCCGACGGCGATCGCCGGCTCCGGGCAGACGGTCGCCTCGGGGGCGAAAGTCACCCTCGACGGCAGCGAAAGCTGGGACCCCAACAGCCTCGCCCTGCAGTACTCCTGGCTGCAGACCTCCGGTCCCGTCGTCACTCTCGCCAACTCCTCGACCGCGGCCCCCAGCTTCACCGCGCCGACCGGGCCGACGACGCTGAAATTCTCGCTGATGGTTTCGAACGGGACGCAGACCAGCGCCCCCTCGACGGTGACGATCAACGTCAAAGGCGTGGCGCCGACCTTCAGCTCGGCCGAAACGGCCGCCTTCACCACCGGCGTCGCCGGCAGCTTCAAAGTCACGACCAGCGGCTCGCCGGTCGCCGCCCTGACGCGGACCGAAGGCGAACTGCCGCCCGGCCTCAGCCTCACCGACAACGGCGACGGCACGGCGACGATCGCCGGCACGCCGACCGCGGCGGCGGCCGCGGCGGCGACGACGCAGCCCTGGGCGATCAAAGTCAAAGCCCAGAACAGCGAAGGGCAGGCGATCCAGACCCTGACCCTCAACGTCACCAACCCCGGCACGCCGCCGGCCTTCACCTCGGCCACCTCGACCGGGTTCACGACCGGCGCTCCGGGGACGTTCACCGTCACCGCCAGCGGCGAACCGGCGGCGGCGATCGCCAAGATCGCCGGCGAACTGCCGGCCGGCGTCAGCTTCATCGCCGGCACCGGGACCGCGACCCTCTCCGGCACCCCGGACGCAGCCGCCGCGGAACCGGGCAAAAGCCGGAACTACCCGCTGACCCTGGAAGCGAAAAGCGGGGCCGGGAAAGCGACGCAGTCGTTCACCCTGATCGTGAGCAACCCGGGGACGGCGCCGTCCTTCGTCTCCGCCGGCCCCGGCAGCTTCACCACCGGCGTCGCCGGCTCGCTGACGATCACGACCTCGGGCGCTCCGGCTCCGTCGATCGCCAAGGTCGCCGGCTCGCTGCCGGCGGGCCTCAGCTTCGCCGATCAGGGCAACGGCACCGCCAAAGTCAGCGGCACCCCGAGCGCCGCGGCGGCGCCGCCTGGAGAAAGCCGCGAATTCGAATCCGAAATCGAAGCGGTAAACGTCGCCGGCAGCGTCAAACAGACGCTGAAAATCAAAGTCACCAACCCGGGGACGCCGCCGAGCTTCACGAGCGGCACCTCCGCTTCGTTCACCACGGGAACCGCCGCCAGCTTCACGATCACGACCTCGGGCGCGCCGACCGCCGCGATCAGCCAGAAATCGGGAACGCTGCCGCCGGGGATGACGCTGGCCGACCAGGGCAACGGCACGGCGAAAATCAGCGGCACGCCGACCGGCGCCGCCGCGCCCCCCGGTGAAAGCCAGGTCTACACCGTCGGCCTCGAAGCGAAAAGCCTCGCTGGCCAGAACACGCAGACGCTGACGCTGACCGTCACCAACCCCGGCACTCCGCCGTCCTTCACCTCCGCCAACGCCACCACCTTCACCGTCGGCACCGCCAAGACCTTCACGATCACCACCACCTCCAACCCGGTCGCCGACCTGGCCCGGACCGGCGCCCTGCCGCCCGGCCTCTCCTTCACCGACAACGGCGACGGCACCGCCAAAATCTC
>DASSLT010000022.1:0-34456 GCA_035689305.1 Solirubrobacterales bacterium
TCTACGACGTCCGCGTCGGCGGCGGCCTCGCCGCCCAGAACCCGCAGCCGAGCTTTGCCTGCGAAGGCCCCGACGCCTGCCGGCCGGGGGTCACCCCGCCGCCGCCGAGCGTCCCGCCGCTCACCCCCAACGTCCAGGGGAGCGGCAACGTCCGCGAAAGGACCTGCCGCAAGGGGACCGTCAAGCGCGGCGGGCGCTGCGTCAAGCCGCGCCGAAAGCACCGTAAACACACTCACCACAAGAAGTGAGATCGGGGCGGCTCACCGTCCTGCTCCTGACGGCGGTGCTGCTCTGGCCGGCCAGCGCCACGGCCGCGGGCCCGCCGACGATCCCCACTGCCTGGGTGACCGCGGTGACCACCAGCTCGGCGGTCCTGCGCGCTGAAGTCAACCCCGGGGGGTTGAGCACCCGCTACCGCTTCGAGTACCTGACCCTCGCCGCCTACGAAGCCAACGTCGCAGCGTCTCGCGACCCCTTTGCCGGCGCCAGCTCGGTGCCGCCGGCGGGTTCTGCCGCCGGTGCCGGCACGGTTCCCGTAGCCGTCTCCTTCACGCTGGTGGCTCCCGCCAACCCGCTGGCGCCCGGCACTGCGTACCGCTACCGGGTCCTCGCCAGCAACGAAGCCGGCACCGCCGCGACCGCGGCGCACCAGCTCCGCACGCAGTCCGCCACTCCGCTTCGAGGCCTGCCCGACGGCCGTGCCTGGGAGCTGGTCTCCCCGGTCGACAAAGGCGGCGGCGCCATCGCCGGGCCGGGGGTGCTCTTCGGCGGCGGTGAGATCCAGGCGGCGGTGGGGGGCGGCGCGCTCACCTATGGCTCGGCCACGGCCTTCGCCGAACCGGTGGCGGCACCGCCGGCCTCCCAGTACGTCTCGCGCCGCGGCGCCGGCGGCTGGGCGACCGCCAACGTCTCTCCACCGCTGGAATCCGGGGGCTACGGCGACCACCCCGACGGGGTTCCCTTTCGGTTCTTCTCACCCGACCTCGAACGGGCGCTGATGCTGAACGGGAGTCGCTGCGCGGCGCAGGGCACGTGCCCCCCGAGCTACTCGGTTTGGAGCGCCGGTTCCCTGCAGCCGCTGCCCACCGCTCCAGGACTGAGCTTCGAGGGCGCCGACGCCGACCTCGGCGTCGCCTTCTTCGCCGCCGAAGCTGGGCTCTACCGCTGGAGCGGGGGAGCGCTGGAGCAGATCAGCCCAGTCCCCGGCGCCACGCTGGCGGCGCCGCTCGGCGCCGTCTCGAACGACGGCTCGCGCGCCTACCTCACGCTGCCCGCGGATCGCTCCATCCACCTCTACGAAGCAGGCGCCGGAACGCGGCTGGTGCCCGAAAGCGCGGGTGGGGGAGCCGCGTTCCAGGCCGCCTCCGCCGACGGCGCTCTCGCCTACTTCACCCGCGCCGGCACGCTCTACCGCTACAGCGCCGTCGCTGGAGCCAGCACGCCGATCGCGGCTGGGGTCGTCGGTGTGCTCGCGGTCTCCGCCGACGGCGCCTACGTCTACTACCAGGGCGGCGCCGGGCTCGAGCTCTGGCACGAAGGCGCCGTGCGCCAAGTCGCCGCCGGGGCCGATGCCGCCCTCGCCGGCGACTACCCGCCCGCGACGGCCAGCGCCCGGCTCAGCGCCGACGGCGAGGTACTCGCCTTCCTCTCCGCGGCTCCGATCGCCGGCTACGACAACACCGACGCGAACACCGGCCTGCCCGATACCGAGGCCTACCTCTATGACGCCGGCACCGACACCCTGCTCTGCGCCTCCTGCAACCCGACCGGCGAACGCCCGGCCGGCTCGAGCTCGATCCCTGGCGCCTTGGTCAACGGCACCACGATCGCCTACCGGTCGCGAGCGCTCAGCGCCAGCGGCCGCCGCCTCTTCTTCGACAGCGCCGACGCGCTGGTCGTGGGCGACACAAACGCGCTGCCCGACGTCTATGAGTGGGAGGCGCTCGGCGAGGGCTCCTGCGCGGAAGCGCCCGGCTGTGTCAGCCTGATCTCCGGCGGCCGCGGCGAAGGCGGCAGCTTCCTCGACGCCTCCGCCGACGGCGCCGACGCTTTCCTCCTCACCGGCGACTCGCTCCTCGCCTCCGACCCGGGCTCGATCGACGTCTACGACGCCCGGGTCGGAGGCGGCCTGCCCGAACCGCAAACGCCGATCCCGTGCATCGCCGACGCCTGCCAGCCCTTGCCCTCACCGCCTGAGGATCCGGCATCGGCCACCTCGGTCGCCGGCCCCGGCAACCCGGCGCCGCGGTACGCGAAGGAAGCCCGCCACCACCGTAAGCATCATCGACACAAGCACAAGACGCGGCACAGGGGTGGGCCCCGATGAGAAGGCTCGCCGCGATCTCCTTCGCTGCGCTGGTGATCGTCCTCTGCCTGCCGGCCATCGCCGAGGCGAGCTTCGGGATCGATGGCTTCACGGCGCAGGTCCTTGCCGAGGGAGGCGCGCCGGCGACGGCGGCCGGCTCGCACCCGGTTGCGCTCGAACTCGCCGTTGGGCTCGCGGGCTCCGGCGCCTTCGCCGGCGGTGACCTCCGCGACCTCGACCTGGAGCTGCCGCCCGGGCTGCTGGAAAACCCGACCGCGGTGCCGGTCTGCTCGCAGGCCGACTTCCTCACCCCTCGTTCCTCCCCTTGGGAAAAAAGTCAGTCCGGTGAGAGCTGCCCGGACGACACCCAGGTCGGGACGATCACCCTCACCTCCTCCCACGCGGGCGGGGAAACGCGCACCTTCGGCCTCTTCAACCTGGCGCCGCCGCCGGGCGCTCCGGCGGAGCTGGCGGCCAACGCCTACGGGGTGCCGCTGATCTTCGTGCCGGCGATCCGCCAGGGTGAAGGCGACTACGGCGTCACCCTGCGGGCGCGGAACCTGTCCCAGCTCCTCAGCATCGACTCGCTGCGCCTCAGCGTCTGGGGCACGCCCTGGTCGCTGCTGCACGATCCCCAGCGCGGCAACTGCTTGAAAGAGGCCGAACCGAGCTTCGGCTGGGCCAAATGCTCGGTCGGCCGGCCGGCGCAGAACCCGGCCCACGCCTACCTCACTCTCCCCACTTCCTGCGAAGGGCCGCTGTCGTTCGTCGCCCGCGCCGGCTCCTGGCAGGGGGAAACGGCTGAATCCTCTGCCCAGGCGCCGGCACTGGAAGGCTGCGACTCGCTCTCGTTCGACCCCGAAGCCCACGCCCTGCTGGTCAACCCTCGCGCCTCCTCGCCGTCCGGCTACCGCTTCGAGATCGACGTCGACACCTCCGGCGTCACGGCGCCGGGATCGCGGGCGCCGGCGCCGGTGCGAAAGGCGGTCGTCGAGCTGCCCGCGGGGGTGACGATCAACCCCTCGGTCGGGGCCGGGCTCGGCGTCTGCACGCCGGCGCAGTACGCGGCCGAGACGCCGACCTCGCCGCCCGGCGGCGGCTGCCCGAACGAATCGAAGATCGGCGACTTCACGGTGCGCAGCCCCCTGGTCGCCGGCGGCATCGAGGGCGCGATCTTCCTCGCCGCTCCGCTCCGGAACCCCTCCGGCGGCCTGCTCGCCGTCTACCTCGTCGCCAAGAACGTCCAGCGCGGCTTCCTCGTCAAGGTCGCGGGCAGCCTCAGCGCCGACCCGGCCACGGGCCGCCTCATCGCCAGCTTCGACCGCCTGCCGCAGCTGCCCTACTCGCAGCTCGTGATCTCCTTCCGCGAAGGTCAGCGCAGCCCGCTCGCCACCCCTGCCGCCTGCGGCGAATACTCGACCGCGGCGGCCCTCACCCCGTGGGCGGATCCGAGCGTGGTGCGCCGCTCCTCGCTGCCGCTGCGGATCGCCGCCGGGATCGGCGGCGGCCCCTGCCCGTCAGGGTCACCGCCGTTCCGGCCGGCGGTCGCCGGCGGCTCGCTCAACTCCCAGGCTGGCGCCTACTCGCCGTTCTATCTGCATTTGACGCGCGACGACGGCGAAGCGGAGATCAGCTCCTACTCGGCGACGTTCCCCCCGGGGCTGCTCGGCAAGCTGGCCGGCGTCCCCTTCTGCCCGGACGCGGCGGTCGCCGCCGCCGTCGGCCGCAGCGGCGTCGAAGAGCGCGAACACCCGTCCTGCCCGGAGGCGAGCCGGATCGGCCGCACCTACTCCGGCTACGGCGTCGGCTCGGTGCTGAGCTACGCCCCCGGCAGCCTCTACCTCGCCGGCCCCTACCACGGCGCCCAGGTCTCGGTCGTCGCGATCGACTCCGCCCTGGTCGGCCCCTTCGACCTCGGCACGATCGTGATCCGCTCCGCGGTCCGGATCGACACCACCACCGCTCAGGCGCGGATCGACAGCGCCGGCAGCGACCCGATCCCCCGCATCCTCGACGGCATCCCGATCCATCTGCGCGACGTCCGCATCTACCTCGACCGGCCGCGGTTCACCGTCAACCCGACGAGCTGCGACGCGGAGGCGATCTCCTCGACGCTGTCGGGCTCGGCGGCCGCGCTGGGCGCGGGGGGGAGCACGTCGCTGGCAACCTCCAGCGCTCCCTATCAGGCGTTCGACTGCGGCGGCCTCGGCTTCCGGCCCAGGATCTCGCTGCGGATGCGCGGCCCCCACCGCCGCGCCAAGCGGCCCTCGCTGCGGGTCGTGGTCCGGCCGCGGCCCGGCGACGCCAACATCGCCGCCGCCGCCGTCACCCTGCCGTCCACGGTCTTCCTCAACCAGGCGAACCTGCGCGGCGTCTGCACCCGGCCGCAGCTCGCCGCCGATCGCTGCCTGCCCGGATCGGCCTACGGCGAAGCGACCGCCTATACGCCGCTGCTCGAGCGGCCGCTGAGCGGCAAGGCCTACCTCGTCGCCTCGGACAACCCGCTGCCCGATCTGGTGTTCGCGCTCCGCGGCGAGGGCTTCGCGGTCAACCTCGACGGCCGCATCGACGCGGCGCCGGGGGGGAGGCTGCGCGCGACCTACGCCACCGTCCCCGACGCGCCGGTGACCAAGTTCGTCGTCCGGATGTTCGGCGGCCGCCACGGCATCCTCGAAAACGGCGGCAACCTCTGCGCGGCGGCGCAGCCGGTCCGCGCCCGGTTCCTCGGCCACTCCAACCGCGGCTGGATCGCCCACCCGCGACTGCGCGCCTCGTGCAAGGGAGGAACACGATGAGACCGTTCGCGACCCGACTCCTGCCCGCCGCGGCCGCTTGCCTGCTGCTGGTCCTGGCGTTCGCGGCCTCCGCCCGCGCCGAGCGGGCGCTGCTCTCCGAAGCGGCGCTGGAAACGACCGAATGCGCGCACTGCACCGGTGGGGTCGCGGCCAACCGCCCGGCCGGCGAAGGCCAGATCGAAGGTCCCTGCGGCCTCGCGATCTCGGCCTCCGGCGAGGTCTACCTCGCCGACTACTTCCACCGGGTGATCGACGTCTTCGCGGCTCCCTCCGCGAGCGCCCAAGGCCAGTACCTCTCCCAGATGGCGCTTCCCGGCAGCAACCCGCGCCTCGGCGTCAACAGCCTCGACTCGGTCTGCGGGGTCGCCTTCGACGCCGCCGGCAGCCTCTACGGCAACGAATGGCACCAGGGGGTCTCGCGCCTCGGCGGCAGCGAAGCGAAGATCGACGGCGGCGAATCGACCGGAGTCGCGATCGACCCCTCGACCAACCGCCTCTACGTCGACGACCGCACCTACATCGCCGAATACGCGCTGCCCTTCACGCCGGGCGATCCGCCGGCGGCGAAAATCGGGCTCGGCCACCTCGGTGACGGCTACGGCCTCGCCGCCGCGGGCGGCCGGGTCTACGTCGCCGACGCCGCCGACCAGACGGTCAAGGTCTTCGCACTCGCGAGCAGCACGTCGATCCCGCTGGCGACGATCTCCGGCCACTTCAGCTCGCTCACCGACGCGGCCCTCGCGATCGACCCGACCAACGGGCACCTGCTCGTCGTCGACGATCTGCAGCCGGGGTTCGAACATCCGCTGTCGTCGGTGCTCGAGTTCGACGCGCCCGCCGCCGGCTACGCCTTCCTCGGCAGGTTGCCCGGCGCCCCCGTCTTCGGCGCGCCCTCCGGGATCGCCGTTACGGCGGGCGGCGAGGCGATCGTCACCGACGGCAACAGCGAACTCGCCAACGCCTTCCTCTACTCCGCGTACGAGGAAGCGTCGGGCACCGGCACTGCGGCCGCACTCGGCCCGTCCGTTCCGATCCTCCCCGCCGCCGGCCGCACCGAGGCGGCGGGCTCGAGTGGGGGCGCAGGCGCCGCGGCGCCCGCCGCTCGGGAGCTCGCCTCGGCCTCCGAGGTGGTCCAGCGCGGGGGCGTCCGCGTCTCCTTCAAGGGCAGCCTCGCTCCCCGTGTCCTGCCGCGCCGGGGCCGGATGCCGGTCACCGCCTCGGTCGGGGCGCGGATCGCCGCCGTCGGGGGAAGCACGCCGCCGCAGCTGCGGCAGATCGAGATCGAGATCAACCGCAACGGCCATTTCGATCCCGGCGGCCTGCCCGCCTGCCGCCTCGACCAGATCCAGCCCGCCACCACGAAGGCGGCCCTTGCCGCCTGCCGTCGTTCCCTCGTCGGCGAAGGGACCTTCTCCGCCCGCGTCCTGCTTCCGCAGCAGTCTCCCTTCCCCGCGACCGGCAAGGTCTACGCCTTCAACGCCCGCTGGCACGGCCGGCCGGCGATCTTCGCGCACGTGTACGGGACCCGGCCGCTGCCGACCTCCTACACGCTGCCGTTCGAGCTGCTGCCGCGCCACGGCACCTTCGGCACCGCGCTGCGGGCCTCGCTGCCGGCGATCACCGGCAACTCGGGTTACATCACCGGCCTCTCGCTCAGCTTCGGCGCCGCCCGTGCCCGCGGCTACCTCACGGCCGGCTGCCCGGCCCCCGCCGGATTCCCCGGCGCCCTCTTCCCCTTCGCCCACGTCAGCTTCGCCTTCACCGGCGGCCGCCGGCTCGCCTCGACTTTGATCCGCAACTGCAAGGCGCGGGGTTAAAGGTTGACAGCGTAGGCGATATTTTCTATCTTTAGAGACCATCCCAGGGAGGGAGATCGAGATGAGCAAGAAGGCAATCGGGCTGGCGGTGCTGATGGTGCTGGCAGTCGCCGGCACCGCCTCGGCGCTGGTCCTGCGTCTGGGCGACCTCGTGGTCGACGCCGAAGGCGGCTTCACCCCGACGGCGCTGCCCAAGCACGAAGACGCGCCGATCACGCTGTACGGGGGCGGCAAGGCTTCGACCGTCTCCGGCGAACTGCCGCCGATCGTCGAAACGCTGTCGATCGAATTCGACCGCCACGGCCACGTCGAGACCAGGGGGCTGGAAGTCTGCAGGGCGGGCGAGCTGCAGTCGACGACCGTTGCCGCCGCGCGCGCGGCCTGTCCGGGCGCGATCGTGGGCAAGGGGAAGGGGAGCGCGATCGTCGCCTTCCCCGAATCGAAACAGATCCCGATCTCCTCGCCGATCACCCTCTTCAACGGGCCGAAGAAGAATGGCGACGACACGATCTTCGCCCACGCCTACACCACGGTGCCGGTGCCGACCACGTTCGTGGTCCCGGTCGTGATCGAAAAAATCCACCACGGGGTCTACGGCTACCGGACCAAAGCGCGGATCCCGAAGATCGCCGGCGGCGCCGGTCACCCGATCTCCGGCCACATCACCGTCAAGAAGAACTGGAAGTTCAAGGGCCAGCGCCTCAGCTACGTGAACGCGCGCTGCGAAACCGGCCATCTGCAGGCCAAGGTCAAGGTGACCTTCAAAGAAGGGCCTTTCCTCACCGGCACCTTCACGAAACCCTGCACCGTGCGCAACTGAGGTGCGCCGTCCCCGGCGTACCCTGGCCGCGCTGGCGGTTCCGATTCTCGTGCTCGGGGTGCTGGGGCTGGGCCTCGACGGCAGGCTCAGTCCCAGCAGCCTGAACATCCCTGGCACCGAAGCGTCGCGCGCCGGCGCGATCCTCGAAGGGCATTTCGGTCCGAGCGCGCCGTTCCCGATCCTGCTGCAGGGGCCGCCGGCCGCGATCGAACGCCAGGGTCCGCGCCTGGTCCGGGCGCTGCGCGCCGAATCGGGGGTGACGACGCTCTCCCCCTGGGACCGCGGCGAAGTCGCCCGCCTGCGCCCCGGTCCGCGCAGCGCCCTGATCATCGCCGACTTCCACACCGGGATCGACGCCGCGGTCAAACACACGGTGCCCCGGCTCGACAAGCTGCTCGAGGAAAACGTCCACGCGCCGGTCACGGCCACCGAGACCGGCTACGCGACGATCTCGCGCGCGATCCAGCAGGAGTCGATCTCCTCCGCCGAGCGCGCTGAGCTGATCGCCCTGCCGATCCTGCTCGTCGTCCTCCTGCTCGTCTTCCGCTCACCGGTCGCCGCGGCGGTCCCGCTCGGCTTCGGCGCGGTCACGGTGCTGGCCTCGCGGGGGCTGCTCTGGGTCCTCACCCACTGGGTCACGGTCGACGCGCTGGCGCTGACCGTCTGCACGATGATGGGACTGGCGCTGGGGGTCGACTACGCGCTGCTGATGGTCTCCCGCTTTCGCGAGGAGCTGGCGGGCGGGGCCTCTCCCCGGCGGGCGGCAACGCTGACCCGGCGCAGCGCCGGCCGCACCACCGCCTTCGCCGGCTCGACCCTGGTGCTGTCGATGGCCGTCGCCCTCTTCATCGTTCCGGGGGCACTGCTCGCCTCGCTGGCGGCGACGCTGATCCTGGTCGTTCTCCTCAGCGTCGTCGTCGCCTTCGTCGCGGTGCCGCCGTTGCTGGTCCTGCTGGCCCCTCATCTCGATCGCTGGCGGCTCGGCAAGCGGCCCGCCGGTGAGAGCTCGCTGCTGATGCGGTTCGTCAACGCGGCGCTGGCACGCCCGGCCCCGGTGGCGATCGCGATCGGGGCCCTCGTCCTCGTCCTCGCCGCTCCGGCCCTGGCGCTGAAGACCGGCCCACTCAGCCCCGGGCAGCTGCCCGGGGACGACCCGGTCCGCGAGGACTACGAGCTGATCACCCACACCGCCGGCAGCGGCTTCGAAGCGCCGTTCCAGGTCGTCGTCGCCGCCGACCGCGGCACGATGACCGAACCGCGGCGGCTGCGGGAGCTCGAACGCTGGCAGCGGCGGATCGCGGCTCTGCCGGGCGTCGAAACCGTGGTCGGGCCCGGTCAGGTCCGCCACGCCGTGGCGCCGCTGAACCAGGCGAAGCGGGCGCTGCTGACGCCGCCGTCGAAGCCCGCCAGCCCGTTCGCCCAGCTCACCGCCCTGAGCCGCGGCCTCGGCCGCGCCTCGGACGGGATGAGCACCTTGCGCGCCGGTCTCTCCGAAGCGACCTACGGCGCTGCCACGATCGCCGCCGGCGGCGATCGGGCGAGCGGGGGCGCCGAGCTGCTGGCCCACGGACTCGGCCAGGCCGAAGCCGGAGCCAAGGAAGCGATCGACTCGTTGGAAGGCTTCGCCGAGCGGGCGCCGGCCCTGGTCAAAGCCCAGTACCAGGCGGCCTACGGCGCCAAGCGCCTCCACATCGGCCTCGCCTCGCTGGCCCCGAGCCTGAAGCGCAGCGCCGTGCCGCAGGGGCGCGCGCTGCAGAAGTCGCTCAACGAATCCGCCCACCAGACGGTCCCGCAGCTGCAGGCGCGGGCCGGCGCCGGCGAAGAGCACCTGGCGGCGACGCTGGCGCGGCTGGAAGCGATGACGGTCGGCCGGGGGGACCCCGAATACGTTGCGGCCCTGGCCGAAGCGCGGCAAGCCGCGGCGGCGCTCGGGCTCGACGGCGGAGAAGGGAGCCTCAGCGGTGGGCTGGCGGCGCTGCAGGCGAGCCTCGTCGACGACGTCCACGAATCCCAGCAGGTCACCTACTGGCTGACCTCGACCGTCTCCAACCTGCGCCAGCTCGCCTCGGGCACGGTCAAGCTGCGCGAAGGGCTCTACCAGCTCGGACGCGCCTCGAAACGGATCCAGCGGACCCTCGAGTCGGAAGTGAAGCGGGCCCGGGTGCTGCTCGTCCGCCTGCCGCTGCTGACCGGTGGCGCCGAACGGCTGGCCCGGGGGACCGCGGAGCTGACGGGCGGGATCGAACGGCTGCGCGACGGGCTCGGTGGGGGCTACCACCGAGCCTATCCGCTGCAGGTGGGGCTGCGGCGCGCCACCGTTCAGGTCACCTCGGCCGAAAGTCGCCTCCGCCGCGGCCGGTCTCGGCTCCTGCGGGCCACCCCCCACATCTTCGACTCCGGCTACGTCGTCCTCTCGGCCCTCGACGGCTCGCCGCCGCGCCAGCGCCAGGCGGCCGGCAGCGTCGTCGACCTCGAACACGGAGGGCAGGCGGCGCTGATGCTCGTCTTCTCGCGCTATGACCTCAACTCGCCGGGGTCGATCGCGCTCAACCGGGAGCTCGCCCGCTTCGCCGCCGCGATCGGCCGCGACACCGACGCGACCGCCGGCGTCGCCGGCGGCCCGGCCACCCTCAACACTTACAGCCGCGTCGCCCGCGACCGGATCCCGCTGGTCGTCGCCGCGATCTGCCTCGCCACCTTCCTCGTCCTCGTCCTGATCCTGCGCGCGATCCCCCTCGCCGCACTCGCCGTCGGCCTCAACCTGGCGACCGTCGGCGTCGCTTTCGGCATCCTCACGTTGCTCACCTACCTGCCCGCCGGCTGGCCCCTCGGCGGCCACTCCTACATCGACGCGATCGGCGCGACGCTGATCTTCGGCGTCGTCTTCGGTCTCTCGATCGACTACGCGGTCTTCCTCCTCGTCCGCATGCGCGAGCACCGCGACGCGGGGGGCTCGCACGCGGACTCGGTCTCCTTCGGGCTCGAGAAGACGGCGCGGGTGATCACCGGCGCCGCCGCGATCATGATGGCCGTCTTCGTCGCCTTCGGGGGCTCCTCGATCGCCACCGTGAGCCAGCTCGGGGTCGGCCTCACGATCGCCGTCCTGCTCGACGCAACCGTGGTCAGGATCGTCCTTCTGCCGGCCCTGATGCTGCTGCTCGGCGAGCGGGTCTGGTGGTTGCCCAGGTCGCTGGCGCGGATCTTGCCGCGCATCCAGGTATGAGTCGCATTTTTTCCTTAGCAGTAAGAAGAGCAGTTTATTGGTCGAACCGAATGCCCCTTTCATATAGAGGAAATTGGCTAAGAGCAGTGTCCACTCTCCCAGGTTGGAGGTTGACACTGTAGGTACATATGTCTATCTTTCGGGGTTCCCGAGCGTTCCGGACGAAGTTCGTCCCTCGCCTTACCCGCAGGGACGAACAAAGCGACTGAATCGATGAACCCTGACGACGAGGCGGTGCTCAGCGCGGTGGTTGCGGAGACCGTCGAGCGCGGCTACGCCGATCTCTCAGCCGAGGGAATCGCCGAGCGCGCCGGCATCACCGCATCCTCGTTCCGCGCCCGGTTCCCGGACGAGCGGGCGGCGGTCGAAGCCGCCCACGCGGCGCTCTTCGATCGCCTCATCAGTCGCCTCGCCCAGACCTGCGAAGCGCAGGCGACCTGGCCACTGAAGGTCAAGGTCGGGATCGGCGCCGCCCTCGACCTTGCTGCCGCCTCTCCTCTCGAGGCTCGCTTTCTGATCGTCGATTCGGTCGTGGCGGACGTGGAGCTTGCTCGCCGCGGGATCGAAGCCCGCGACCGGTTGGCTCGCATCCTCGCCGCCGGCCGGACCGAGCCAGCGGGCGGCGCCGCTGCCCTGCCCGCTGTTTCCGAGCAGGTTCTGATCAGCGGCATCGTCGGGGTCATATCGGCGCGGCTGGCCAGTGGGGAGGCAGAGCACCTGCCAGCGCTGGCGCCGGAGCTCGTGCAGCTGACCCTGCTTCCCTACCTTGGACCGGAGGCCGCCGCCGGGATGGCACGCCGCCCGCCGCCGACGGTCGAGGGGTTGTGAGCGTTGCCCCCGGCCAAGCAGACGTCGGTTGCCGTGAGCGGTCCTGACCGACCACGGCTGAGCTCCGAGGTGGTCGACCGTTTCCGCCGCGTTCGCATCACGGACGCGCTGGCGCTGGAGTGCATGGCTCGCGGCTACCGGGCGACGACGATCGCGCATGTCGTCAGCGGCGCCGGAACATCGCGAAACACTGTCTACCAGCATTTCGAGAACAAGGAAGCGATCTTTCTCGCGCTGCTCGAGCGAGTCCTGAGCGAAGTCGCGGAGCGGGTCGATCTCGCTTGCGCGGAGGCCGGCGATCCCCGCGCTCGGATCGGGGCGGGGATGGGAGCGGTCCTCGACTGGGCCGCGGCAGACCCCGCTGGCGCCAGCGCGGCACTCGTCCACTGCCTCGCGGTCTCCGAGCGCGCGATCGCAATCCAGGCCGCGGCGTTGGCGGATTTCGCCGACCGACTGCGCTCCTGCGTCCCCGCCGACCGGCCGAAAACGCCTTTGGCGGAGATGTTGGTCGGAGGCGTGACGACGATCCTCGGCGCCCGGCTTCTCTCCGGCGAGAGCGATTCCATGCCGGCGCTCCTCCCTGAACTGACTGCTTTCATCACCGAACCGCTGCTCGGGGAGTAGGTCGATCCAGATGTCAGAACGGACCGCCGGCTCGGCCGGCGGTCCGTTCTGGTCAAAAGACGCTCACACTATGGGCGGTGCGTCCTGGAAGCCCTTGGGGCTTACCAGCCATATTCCATGTTGAGCGTGGCACCCATTTTTTCTCCCGTCAGGCGCCAGGTCGAGGAGTCTTTGATCGTCCCGGTGCTGGTGCCGAACGAGGTTCTGGATTCGAGCAGGACCGGTAGTTCGAGAACTGCGCCCGATCCGGTTCTCGTCGCGGTGAACGGATCCAGGATCGGAAGTTTGATCGAGCCGCCAAAGTACGGGCACGATTCCGGGATATTGACCGTGAATGATTCAACGCTGGCGACTAGTCGTTCATTGAGATTGAAGGTCCCGATGCTAGCGGTGCAGGTTTTTTTACCGCTGAAGTACACCCCGCATCCACTGAAGGAGATGGAGTAATGGTCGCCGACCCCACCTTTGCTGCCCAGCGTGCCGGAACCGGTCGACGAGCAGATGATTTCCGCTCCTACTGAAGGCAGATTGATCACGAATGATCCCAATGAGCCATAGGTGGCGGCGCCGCCACTCCCGACGAGCCAGCGTCCGGGTCCGTTTTCAGGAAACACCCACTGCCCCAGCGAGGTGACGGTGCCATAGCTGTTTTTGGCAACGATTCGCATCTTGTAAGTGGTGTCAGGCAGGAGGCCCTTGAGCTCGGTGCTGATCGGAACCGATTTGGTCCCGGATCCGATGCTGACTTCGGCAGTGCTCGATCCGTAGGCTTCCGTGGGACCGTATTCGATCTTGTAGGTAGTGCTCGCCCCGTTCGGGTTGATGGCCCCAGCAACTTCCTTACTGTTCAGAGTTCCCACTTTGGCAGTGGATTCAAAAGAGTTGACCTGTGGTTTTCCCGCCGCCAACGCGCTCGAGCATGAGAGGGCAAGGAACGCCAGCAGACCTGCGACGAGCAGGGGTATGCGGCGATAAGTATCGCTGTTCATCTATCCTCCTTGGAGTAACGTTCGGCACGCCTTGTGCCTTGACGTCAGCTAGTTTCTCCTCGGCGGAAAAGGCCAGCACTTGCTATCTGCCAACCGAAGCTCGTGGCATCTAGCGATGTGTCACTCAGAAGCTGTCCACAAAGACGCAACAGTTTTCGAGTGCTAGAGGCGAAGCGCCACTTCGAGCTCGGTGGCGCAGGTCGTGATCGGCTGCGCGATCTTGTCCTCGACCGTTCGCAGGCGGTTGGTGATCGTCTGCCGGCTGACGCGCATCGCCGCCGCCGTCGACGCCGCGTTCCGTCCCGTCGCGAAATATGCGCGCAGCGTCTCGCGCAGCATCGTGCCGCCGTCGCGCTCC
Organism: Solirubrobacterales bacterium; assembly: GCA_035689305.1. Lineage (GTDB taxonomy): Bacteria > Actinomycetota > Thermoleophilia > Solirubrobacterales > 70-9 > VAYN01. Next base: position 13,760 of record DASSLT010000022.1, read on the forward strand.
TCCTCGAGCGGCTTCAGGTACATCGTGCGCAGTGAGGTGACCAGCAGGTCGTCGCGGAGGACCGAGGTGAGCAGGGCGACCTCGGAATAGCGGACGAAGGGATCCTCGCTGCGGCCCGCGAAGGGGAGTGCCGCTCTGGCCTGCCGGTGGCTGAGGCGCCAGCCGGCCAGGCCCTCTCCCGGCTCGCCGATCGCGAGATCGAGGCCGGCCGGCAGGTCCGGCGGCAGCTTCTCCTCCAGTTCGGCCAAGTCGAGCCCGCGGCGGCCGCCGAGCCAGGCCCAGACCGCGTCGTCCTCGCGGACGAGCAGAAGATTCCGGTCCAGCGGGGCGGCGATCGCGCGAACCGCCTCGGCGGCCTGGGGACCCATCGCGACCAGGGCGAGATGGTTGCCGTCGAGGGGGTAACCCAGCCTCGAGTCGTCAACCGGCTCGCCGGCGAGCAGCCGCTTGGTCAGCTCCGTCCGGTGGTCGCGGGCGAGGCCGGCTTCGTTCTCGGCCTCGCGGCAGTGCTCCTCAGTGACGGCCGCGATCAGGCGGTCGAACACGGCCGCCTGCGCCCGCAACATCAATTTCAGCTGCCTCGCCGCCTGCGGGCCCGAGCGCTCCGCCTCGGCGACGACGTAGTCGGCGATCACGGCCTGTCCGGCGAAATATTTGCGCAGCACGGTGTCGAGGCCGATTCCGTTGCGAGCCGCGAGCCGCGCCTGCGCGCGCAGCTGCGGCGGCGGTGGAAGAGAGCGATCGTCGCCCAGCTCGATCGCCGCGAGCCCGTAGTTGACGGCGGCACGGACGGCTGCCTGCAGTCCCCTCATGTACTCCAGGTCGGGCACGTGGCTGGGATCGGAAACCGCGTTGACACGGGTCAGGATCGACTCCTCGATTTCCGGGCGGCGAGCCCGCAGGCGGGATGCGAGGTCGTCGCGAATTCCGTCGGCAGCGGCTGAGCTCATCGGCCGGCCGGCGCCTTCTCCTCGCGATGCGCAGCCGACGGCCTCACGCCGCCCCGCCCGGGTTTTTCTCCGCCGCTGCCATCTGGATTGACGACGCGAGGCGAGTGAGTGCTAGCGCCACCCGCCCCGCAGAGGTGCCCGCCGAAATGGAACGAACCGGCCTGGTCAGAGGCTGGCCCGTGTCCCCATGAGGATAAACATAGCTATCTACGGCGTCAATCAAATAGAGGCGATGCAAATGGGGACTTGCTGGGACCCGAGCACGGAAGTTTCGGAGCTATATATACCCATCTGCCTACTGCCTAACCCCGGGGACTCATTCTTCAGGGATTCTCGGCCGCGAAGCGGAGGGGGTGGGATTCGAACCCACGAGACCCCTTGCGAGGCCCAACGGCTTTCAAGGCCGCCGCATTCAACCGCTCTGCCACCCCTCCGAGGGTGCCGCCGAATGCTAAAGCTCGAAGGTCGCGCTCCGACTCGCTTGTACTGATTGGATTGACGGATGCGCAAGCTGTTGATCCTGGCCTCGACGATGATCTTCTTCGATGTCGCGTTCTTCGCGGCGATCGCGCCGCTGCTGCCGGACTACGTCGACGAACTCGACCTCAGCAAGGCGCAGGCGGGGGTGCTGAGCGCCTCCTACGCGGCGGGGACGCTGGCTGCCTCGCTGCCGGCCGGCTACGTCGCCAGCCGGGTCGGGCCGCGGCGGACGACGATCGCCGGGCTGTTGCTGCTCGGCGTCTCCAGCCTCCTCTTCGGCCTCGTCCACGAGATCCTCCTGCTCGACGTCACCCGCTTCGCGCAGGGGATTGCGGGGGCGCTGGTCTGGTCCGGGGCGATGACCTGGCTGATCACGGCGGCGCCGGACGAGAACCGCGGCTCGGTGATCGGCACCGCGCTCGGCACCGCCGTCGCCGGCGCCCTGCTCGGGCCGGCGCTCGGCGCCGTCGCGGCTTCGGTGGGGACCGGGCCGGTCTTCGGCTCGGTGCTGGTGATCAGTCTCGTCCTGGCGTTCGCTGCGGCGCGGATGCCGGAGCGTGGTGAGCCCGAACCCCAGGATCTGCGCGAGGTGGTGGGGACGATGGTCAGCCGGCCGGTGCTCGAGGCGGTCGCCTTCGTCACCGTGCCCTCGGTGATGTTCGGCGCGATCGAGGTCCTGGTGCCGCTGCGGATCGACGCCCTCGGCGGCGGCCACGCCGTGATCGCCGCCGGCTTCATCGTCGGCGCTGCGCTCGAGGCGGTGCTGGCGCCGCTCTCCGGTCGCCTCTCCGACCGGGTCGGGCGGCGGCTCCCCTACGTCGTCGGCCTCTCGATCTGCGCCGCGGCGATGGTCGCGGTCGCGGCGGCGATGGTGCTCGGGGCGGTGCTCGGGGCGCTGATCCTCACCTCGCTCGGCGCTGGCCTCTGCTTCACGCCGGCCTTGACGATGCTGTCCGAGGTCGCCGACGCCAGCGCCCTGCACCAGGGCTTCGCCGCCGGCCTCTCGAACATGGCCTGGGCGGCGGGCCAGGTGATCGGCGCGATCGGCGGCGGCGGCGTCGCCAGCCTGACCGGGAATGCGGTGCCGGCGATCGCGATCGCCGCGCTGCTGCTGCTGACGGTGCTCTACGCCTTCCGCTCGCTGCCGCCCGGTCCCGCCGCCGCCTCCGAGCCACTGGGGGCGGGATGAGCGCCGCAGCCGGCAGCTGGACGAACTGGGCCGGGGACCAGTCCTGCGCGCCGGCCGCGACCGCGGCGCCGCGCAGCCGCGAGGAGCTGGCCGAGGTGGTCGGCGCTGCCGCTGCGGCGGGGCGCAAGCTGAGCGTCGCCGGTTCCGGCCACTCCTTCACCGAGGCGGCGCTGACCGAGGGGACGATGGTCCGGATCGAGGCGCTCAGCGGCGTGCTCGACGCCGACACGGGGTCGGGCCTGGTCCGGGTCGGTGCCGGCACCGTGCTCGCTGAGCTGAACGACGAGCTGGCGCGGCTGGGGCTGGCGATGGAGAACCTCGGCGACATCGATCGCCAGACCCTGGCGGGGGCGATCTCGACCGGGACCCACGGGACCGGCGCCAGGCTGCGCAACATCTCCGCCCAGATCGAGGCGATCGAGCTGGTCCTGGCCGACGGCAGTGTCCGCGAGCTGACGGCGGGCGAGCGGCCGGAGCTGCTGCGGGCGGCGCGGGTCGGGGTCGGCGCGCTGGGAGCGATCGCGGCGGTGACCCTGCGCTGCGTCCCCGCCTTCACCCTGCGCCGGGTCGACAGCCCGCGGCCGCGCGAGCAGGTGCTCGAACGCTTCGACGAGCTCGCCGACGCCAATGACCACTTCGAGCTCTTCACCTTCCCCTATGCGGACAGCGCCCTCGTGCTCGAGCGCAACCGGGCCGCCGAGGCGCCGCGGCCGCGGGGGCGGACGGCCGCCTTCCTCAACGACGTCGTGCTCGAGAACTGGGCGCTGGAGGCGCTCTCGGCGACCGGCAAGGCGCTGCCGCGGGCGATCCCGGCGCTCTCGAAGCTGGCCGCGTGGCTTGCTTCCGGCAGCACCGCGATCGACCGCTCCGACCGGATCTTCGTCAACGAGCGCCGGGTCCGCTTCACCGAGATGGAGTACGGCGTGCCGCGCGAGCACGGGCCGGAGGCGGCGCGGCGGGTGATCGAGTGGGTGCGCTCCAACCGCTACCCGGTCTTCTTCCCGATCGAGATGCGGGTCGCCGCCGGCGACGATGCCTCGCTCAGCCCCTCGCACCAGCGCGACACCGCCTACGTCGCCGTCCACCAGTACCGGGGGATGGAGTGGCGGCCGTACTTCGAAGCGGTCGAGGAGATCATGAACTCCTACGGTGGCCGCCCGCACTGGGGCAAGCGCCACTTCCAGACCGCCGCGACGCTGGCGCCCCGTTACCCGGCCTGGGCCGAGTTCCAGGCCGCTCGCGACGAGCTCGACCCCGGCCGCGCCTTCACCAACGAGTACGCGGAACGCGTCCTAGGCGCCTGAGCGTGGTTGAGGTTCGTCTCGCATACCGAGACGAACCTCAACCACGTCAGAGGAACGCCTTGCCTTCGCCCCTGTACGTGGGGACGACGTCGACGATCTCTTCGCCCTGGACCAGGTGGAGGGCGTCGAAGCGCTCGCAGAGCTCGCCCGCCTTGGCGTGGCGGAGGTAGACGCGGTCGCCGACGGCGAGGCCGGCGGCGGGCTCGCCGAGCAGCGGCGTCTGCACCTCGCCGGCGCCCTCCTCGGGGTCGAGGCGCAGGCCCGGGGGGAGCCAGGGGGAGGGGAGGCGCGCCGGGTCGCCGCTGCCGGAGGCGAGGTAGCCGCCGCCGAGCGCCGTCGCCACCTTCGGCGAGGGCTTGCGGACGATCGGCAGCACGAAGCCGGCGGCGGGGGTGAGCGTGAAGCGGCTGTAGGAGTCGAAGAGGGTGGGGGCGTAGAAGCCCGAGCCGGCGGTGACCTCGGTCACGACCGCCTCGGCGGCGGTCAGCTCGAGGCTGCCGGTGCCGCCGCCGTTGACCGTTTCCAGCTCGACGAACTCGCTGAGGGCGGCGACGACGGCGGCCCGCCGTTCGGCCAGCTCCCGCGCCGATCGCTTCTGCATGAAGCGGATCATCGCCCCCCGCAGCCGCCGGCCCGCCGGGCGGTCGCCGACGCCGGCGATCTGGCCCTCGTAGGCCATCAGCGCGTCGAGTTCGATCTGCGGCCGGCGCTCGATCTCACGGGCCAGCGCCAGCGCCTGCTCGACGGTGTGGACCGGCGAGCGCTTCGGCCCGACCTTGACCCGCCCGCCGAGCGCCCACCAGCTGGCGTCGAGGTCGATGCAGACCCGGACCGGGGAGGCGGCGCCGCCGAGCACGGACTCGATCATGTCGAGGTGCTCGGCACAGTCGACCATCACGACCGGGGCGCCAGCCGGGTGCGCGACCGAGCGCAGCGCCAGCTCTCCCAGTGCCTCGACGTCGGTCGTCGGGTAGGCGAGCAGCAGGTCCTCGAACCCCTGCTCGGCCAGCCACAGCGTCTCCGGCAGCGTGTAGGTCATCAGCCCGGAGAAGCCCTGGTCGTAGCGCAGGATCTCTTCGATCAGCGCCCGGCAGCGAATGCTCTTCGTCGCCACCCGGATCGGCTTGCCGCCGGCCCGCTCCAGCATCGAGTCCGCGTTCGCCCACATCGCGTCGAGGTCGACGAAGGCGAACGGCGCCTCGACCTCGGCGAAGATCCGCTCGTAGCGATCGTGCGACTGGCTGGGCGCTCCCGACACCCAGACGAGACTAGCCGCGCCATTCCCGGTCAATACTTACAATCAGGCCCCAAGTGCCCGGCGAGCCGGGCGCGAGTTCCCGGAGAGGTGGCCGAGTGGCTGAAGGCACTCGCCTGCTAAGCGAGTAGGGGGCGCAAGCTCTCTCGAGGGTTCGAATCCCTCCCTCTCCGCTGATTCTGATCGGTCTGGGTGCGTCTCTATAGTCGAGCGCCATGTTGGGGGTGTGGAGGCGCCTCGAGTTCACGGCGAACGCGTTCCTCAGGGACCGGTCGATCGGTATCACCGCGCCGGCCCGCGCCTATCTGACCCTGCTTTGCCTTCGGGCCGCCAGGAACATTGCGAACGAAGGTCTCGCGGATGATCCTGAGGCGGTGTTCGAGGCGCAGCGGCAGGTTGAGCTCATGTTGGGTCTTGCTGCTGGTCTCTCCTTGCCGGGGGGTTCCCCGTTCACTGAGTACGGCCTCGGCGTTCCACGCGGGGGCCGGCGCCGGCTCACCCTTGACGATCTCCGTCGGGCTCTTCGTGAAATGGGCCCATCCTGGCCTTTCGTGAGACGCAAGCGGGCATGAATCTGGAGCTCTCGAGACGGGCGGAGATCGCTTACAACTACGCCCAGGAGGCGTGTAAGCAGGTGATTACGCTTTCCACCGCGGTCTTTGCGCTGACCCTCACCTTCGCCGAGAAGTTCGCTCAGCCCGGGGCTTGTACGACGTTGCTCGAAATCGGCTGGGCCTTTTATCTCGCCAGCATCCTGTTTGGGATTGGGGTGCTGATGAATCTGACCGGGAATGTGGCGGAACCGCCGGTAGAGGAAGACGCTGAGGGTCAGGACTGTGCCGCCGACAGCATCTTCGCGTGGGGTATCCGCGCGGTCGCGATTCTCCAGTTCGGCTCTTTCTTCCTGGCTCTGCTCCTTACCCTGCTCTACGGAACGACGGCGACCTGAGCGGCCTCGGTCCCGCTGGGCGCGGTGGCCCATGATCGGGATCAGCGCGGCTCCACTCCCAAGTCATCCCTCTTAGCGGCTCCGCCGCCGATTAGACTTCCCGATCCAAAGCTGGGGAGAGACGGGATGGGGTCGGCCCCCACCAGCGCCCGTGGTCCTCAATTTCCATCGGAGGACCTATGCCCACCGACTTCCGCCCGCCCCTCGTCACCGCTGCTCGGCGTGTTCCTGCGAGGCTGCTGCTCGCCGCCGCGCTCGTCGCGCTTGCGGTTCTCGTCTTCGGCGGCGCGGCCGCCCCGGCCCAGGCTGCCGGGGGATCGTCCTGCAGCGGCCAGGCCAGGGTCTCCTCGTCGCCTGTCGCCCAGGCCTCCGTCACCAAGTGGGACGTCGCCAAGTGGTTCGGCGACAAAGCCGGCGGTGCGCTCGCCGGCAGGGCGGTGAACATGGCCTTCGACGCGTTCGCCAGGGCGACCGGGCTGGAGAAAATCCTGCCCGAGACCGACGCGGCGAAAGCCGTCAGGCTGCTCGAAGGGATCAAAGGGCAGCTGGACGACATCTCCGAACGGATCGACCAGCTGAGCGCATCGGTCGGCCAGCTGATCACCGAAGAGCGGCAGTACCACCTCGACGCCGCCCTTTCGACGCTCTGTTCGATCACGACCAAGCAGCAGGTTCTGTTCGAACAGCAATACGTACCGCTGGTCCGTTCCGGGACCGCGCTCGTCGAAATCCTCGCCGGGCCCAACCCGCAGGCGGCGGACAACGCCGGTCCCAACGGGACTCTCTCGCCGCGGGTGAAGTTCGAAAAACTGCGGGCGGACTTCATCCGCGTCTACGAAAGCAAGCAGCTCGACCTCGAAGCCGGGATCAGGGAAATCCACGCCGCTCTCGTCCCCGGCAGCCTGCAGACCTCCGTGCTGGCGGCCTACGGACAGGTGCTGATGAGCAAACGGTTCCTGACCCGGGACGACTCCGAACGGCTGCGGAGTCTCTACTCCGACCTCGCCGACTCGGCGGCGCTGGCTTCCTGGATGGCGGCCGAGTTCCGGGCCTCCTCGCCCGAGAGCGACGAAGCGCTGCTCAACGTCTTCAAGACCTACGTTCACAACCGGGACGAAGAGCAGGAAAACCTGCCGTTGATGATCCCGCCCGGTGTCGTCGTCGACCTCGGCCAGGTCAACGCGACCACCGCGAACGGGAAACCGATGTGGTTCCCGCCGAAGGACGAAGACGTGGCCTGGTTGCCGAGCAACAAGGGATGGGGGATCGACGGGATCGACGGCGTCGACAAGGTGATCAGCGGTCTCAACGATCCGAAAGCCCTCGGCAGGATCCGCGGCAGCGGCTGGGCGGTGCCGACCAAGGCGCAGATGACGGGGCTGCTCTCCGAAGGCTGCATCGCCGATCCCGCCAACCCGGCGAAAACCACCGGCGGGGCCTGCAAAAACGCGGTCGGGCCGAAAACGGGCACCACCGTCGCCGGCTATCTGCAAAGGCTCCAGCCCGACGACAGCACCTGGCAGCAGCTCTTCTGCCAGAGCGGGCCGGCGCGGGACTGCGCCCCCGGGGTCGGCCCGGCCCCCGGCGGCCAGCCTCCCCACGCCTTCATCTGGACCAGCGAAGCGATGGGGCAGAAGATGAAGTGCGGCTACACGATCATCCCGCCGGGCCAGTCCTCACGCTGGTACGCGACCTACAGCGGCTTCCGCACTACGGCGACCGGCTCCTCCCAGGGACTCTTCCCGCCGCTGCCGGAAAAGATCCCCCAGTACGGGCTGACGAACGAAGGTACGGCCCTCAACATGTGCAACGCCTACTTCACCGAACTGACCCGGGGGGCGCCGAACCGCAAAGTCCCGCCGCCGCTCTGGGTCAGCGGCATCGTGCTCGCGACCCGCAACACCGGCAGCGACGACCTCAACTCGACCTCGAGCAGCAGCGTCGACTACATGGCTCAGCGAGCGCCGCGCTGCGGCGGCCAGCCGGCGACGATCGTCGGCACCAACCGGGCCGACAGGCTCGAGGGCACCAGCGGGCGCGATGTGATCGTTGCCCGCGGCGGCAATGACGTGGTCCGGGCGCTGGGCGGCAACGACCTCGTCTGCGGCAACGGCGGCGCCGATCTGCTGACGGGTGGCCGCGGCCACGACACGCTGTACGGGCAGGCCGGCAACGACCGGCTGCACGGACAGCGGGGCAACGACCGGCTGCACGGGCATCGCGGCAACGACGTCCTCCGCGGCGGCCCCGGCAGGAACATCATGAGGGGCGGACCGGGAAGGAACAGCATCAGCCGCTAACGCGTCGCCGAGAACGCTCTTGCACCCGCTATGCGGGAGGAAGTGCGTTCTCAGGCGTGGCGGGCGCGGACGATGACGCGGCCGCCGCGGGCGGGGATCATCGTCACGTTGCGGTGGTGGGCGCGCTCGGGGTCGGGGCGGTCGGCCTCGAGGTCGAGGCGGCGGGCCATGGTGGTGAGGACGACGCGCATCTCGGCCATCGCCAGGGCGGCGCCGAGGCAACGGCGGATGCCGCCGCCGAAGGGGATCCACTCGTAGGTGCCGGGCTTGCGGACGGCGCCGTCGGGCTCGAGCCAGCGGTCCGGGCGGAAGGCGAAGGGATCGGGGTAGAGGTCCTCGCGGTGGTGGACGAGGAGGATGCTCATCGTCACCGGGGTGCCGGCGGCGACCCCGTACTCGCCGAGCCGCCAGGGGACCTGGACGCGGCGGCCGATCATCGGGATCACCGGCCGCGAGCGCATCGTCTCCTGGATCGTCGCCTCGACCAGCTCCTCGGCGCCCTCGCCCGAGCGAACGGCTGCGACCAGCGCCTCGTGGGCGTCCGGCGTCCGCGTCAACCGCTCCCAGGCCCAGGAAAGCGAGTTGGCGGTCGTCTCGTGGCCGGCGAGGACCAGGGTCAGGAGCTCGTCCCGCAGTTCTTTGTCGCTCAGCGCCTCGCCCTCCTCGGTCCGCGCCTGCAGCAGCAGGGAGAGGATGTCCCGCCGCTCGTCGAGGTCGGTGGCGCCGCGGCGGGCCTTGATCACGGCGTAGGTCGGGCGGTCGAGGATCGCGAGGCCGAGCTTCATCAGCCCGATCGGCTCGTCGCGGCCGAGGTGGATGAATTCGGTGATCTGGGCGTCGGGGCGGGTCGAGGCCTTGACCAGGCGCTTGATCACGTGGCGCAGCCCGGCCTCCGGCGTGCCGGGCGCCGGCCTGCCCTCGATCCCGAAGATCCCGGCCATGATCACGTCGAGGGTGATCGCCTGCATCCGCGGGGCCAGTTCCATCGGCTCGCCGATCGGCCAGCGCTCGATCTCGTGTTCGGCGGCGGCGGCGATCATCTGCGTGTACTGCTCGATCGCCTCGCCGTGGAAGGGCGGCAGCAGCAGTTTGCGCTGGCGCATGTGGCGTGGCCCGACCGCGGTCAGCACCGAGTTCGGGCCGAGGATCGGCCGCAGCGGCGACTCGCCGGTCAGCGATGGCGCCTGCTCGGGCTTGGCCGTGAACAGCGAGCGGACGTGGTCAGGGTGGCTGGTGATCACCGGGCCGCCGGGGATGACGCCGCGCATGCGGAAGGTTTCACCGAGCTCCCGGCGGGCGCGGAAGACGAACTCGATCTGGCGCCAGCTGAAGCGCACGGTCTGGGTCAGGTGCGGCAGCTGGATCGAGGGCGGGGCGGCAAGGCCCGCCAGCTCGGCCTCCTCGATCGGGCCGGCGGGCGAGGGGGGCGCGGAGCCGATCAGCGGCTCGGCGGCGTCGGGGACGAGCGTCGCGGTCGGCATTGGCAAATGCTACACCGATCGATGTCACATCAAACCGGACTAGCGTCACACACCGCCCCCGCATGGGGGTTTCGGGCCAGCCCTAAAAACGACACATCTACCTGCACCTGGGCGCCGATCTCTACTCTCACTCCACGATGAACTCCAACCCGATCGCCAAGACAGCCGCACACATCTCGCGCCGGACCAAGATCGTCGCCACGGTCGGGCCGGCGAGCTGGTCGGCGGGCGTGCTCGAGCAGATGATCGACGCCGGCACCGACGTCTTCCGCCTCAACTTCTCCCACGCCGGCCCCGACAAACAGGCCGAGGTGATCGAGACGATCCGCGGCGCCTCCCAACGGGTCGGCCGCGAGGTCGCGATCCTCGGCGACCTGCCCGGGCCGAAGCTGCGGATCGGCGAGCTGCGCGACGACTTCGCCGAGCTGGAGACCGGCATGCACGTGACCCTGACCCCGTCCGAGATCGAGGGCGACCAGGAACGGATCCCGGTCTCCTGGCCGGGCGTCACCGACTTGCGCGAGAACCAGCTCGTCTACCTCGCCGACGGGGCGATCCGGCTGCGGGTCCGCGACCCCGAGGCCGAGGGCATCAACTGCGAGGTCGAGGTGGGCGGGACCCTCTCCTCCCACAAGGGGATGAACATCCCCGGCGGCGCCGCCCTGCCGGCCGCCACCGACTCAGACCTCGGCTGGGTCGAGTTCGCCGCCAAGCACGCGATCGACCTGATCGCCGTCTCCTTCGTCTCCACCGCCGCCGACCTGACCCCGGTCAACGAGCGGCTCGAGGAACTCGGTTCCCACATCCCGCTGATCGCCAAGATCGAGCGCCAGCAGGCGGCCGAGAACGTCGAGGAGATCATCGCGGCGGCGACCAGCGGCCTGATGGTCGCCCGCGGCGACCTCGGGATCGAAGTGCCGCTGGCCGAGGTTCCCGTCCTGCAGAAGCGGCTGATCCGGCTCGCCGGCCTGCACTCCAAGCCGGTGGTGACGGCGACCCAGATGCTGGCCTCGATGGTCACCGCCCGGCGCCCGACCCGGGCCGAGGTGACCGACGTCGCCAACGCGATCTACGACGGCACCGACGCGGTGATGCTCTCCGAGGAGACCGCGGTCGGCCAGCACCCGGTCGAGGCGGTGCGGGTGATGGACCGGATCGCGCGCGCGACCGAGCCCGACCTGCCTTATGGAGAGTGGCTGTTCCAGCGCACCGACCAGGCGACCCAGGACGTCGCCGACTCGGTCGCCCAGGCCGCTGTCGCCGCCACCTACCGGCTCGGGCTGACGGCGATCGTGGTCCCGACCGAAAGCGGCCGCACCGCCCGCCTGATCTCCGCCCACCGCCCGAACGTGCCGGTGCTGGCGGTCAGCCCCCATATAGAGACCGTGCGGCGGCTGAGCCTGCTGTTCGGCGTCACCGCGGTCGAGTCCGAGCACCCCGGCGACGTGCGCGAGATGGTCGACCGCTGTGCCCGCCTCGCCGCCCACCACGGCGTCGCCGAGCCCGGCGACCTGATCGCGATCACCGCCACCCTGCCCGAGCAGGAACTGGGGACCAACCTGTTCGAGATCCACCGGGTCCCGGTCGAGCAGCCGTTGATGTAAATAATCTGCTCGCATGGCGGACCTCGAGAAAGCGGTGCGGGTCGAGCGGGAGGCCGACGGCCTCCTCGTCCTCACCCTCGACAGCCCGCCGCTGAACCTCTTCGACCAGCGGATGATCGACGACTTCCAGGCGGCGATCGCCGACGCCGCCGCCGCGCCGCCGCGGGCGCTGCTGATCCGGGCCGAGGGCAAAGTCGTCTCCGGCGGCGTCGACGTCCACGTCTTCGACGGCCTCACCCCGGAGCAGGCGGCGAGTCTCTGGACCGAGCTGCTGGGGACGATCGAGCTGCTGGAGACGCTGCCGGCGCCGGTCGTCTTCGCCGCCCACGCCCTCACCCTCACCGCCGCCTTCGAGATCGCGCTCGGCTGCGACCTGATCGTCGCCGCGCCGCGGGCGAAGTTCGGGCTGGTCGAGAAAGTGGTCGGCCTGACGCCGGCGATGGGCGGCACCCAGCGGCTGGCCGAGCGCGCCGGCTCCGGCCGCGCCCGCGAGTTCGTGATGACCGGCGAGTTCTTCGACGCCGAGACGATGGAGCGCTGGGGCGTCGTCAACCGGATCTACCCCGAGGACGAGTTCGAGCAGCGCTCGCGGGCGCTCGCCGCCGAGCTGGCGGCCGGGCCGACGAAGGCGCACGCGATGACCAAGCACGTGCTGAAGCGCTTCCGCGAGGGCGGCATCCCTGCCGCCGACGAGGCGATCCGGGTCGACTCGCCGGCCCTGTTCGCGACCGAGGATCTGCAGAAAGCCGTCAAAACCTTCCTCGAGCACGGCGGCCCCGGCCACGCCACCTTCGAGAACCGCTAACCCGACCCGAGTGTGGTTGAGCTTTCCCGCGGATAGCGCGGGAAAGCTCAACCACGGTTACCCTTCTCTGATGCCTGGGCTGCCGGGAATGCCGAACGTCGACTTCGATGCCGTCGCCAAGGGGATGGCGATGGCGGTGCCGTTCATCGGCCACCTCAACCTCGAGATCGTCGAAGTCGCCCCCGGCGAAGCGACGGTGCGGCTGCCGCGCCGCCCGGAGCTGACCAACCACGTCGGCAGCCAGCACGCCGGCGCTCTCTTCACCGCCGCCGAGGCGGCCTCGGGCGGTGCTTTCGTCGGCGCCTTCGCGGTGCGGATGGGAGACGTCGTCCCGCTCGCCCGCCGGGCCGAGATCGACTACGTCAAAGTCGCCAACGGCCCGATCACCGCCCACGCCAAACTCGGTGTCGACGCCGCCGAGGCGCTGGCGATCCTCGACGCCGAGGGCAGGGTCCAGTTCCCCTGCGAGATCGAGCTGACCAACGAGGCCGGCGACGTCGTCGCCACCGCCAGCGTCGACTGGCACGTCCGCCTCAAAGCGGCGCCCTGAGCGTTCGCGGTTGTCATTTCACCCGGTAGGCGGGTGAAATGACTGCCACGCGGACGGCAGTTGATGAATCCCACAGGCCCAGCCCGGGGCTGAAGCGGCGGTTGCGGTGCCCGGCCGCGACAATTCGGGTAACCGACCGAAGGGGTTCGAGATGAGTCTGAGTGGGAAGGTCGCGGCCGTGACCGGCGGCGGCTCGGGAATCGGCGAGGCGACCTGCGCGCGGCTGGCCGCGGACGGCGCTCGTGTCGCCGTGATTGATCTCGACGAGGGTGCCGCGGCGCTGACCGCGAAGCTCGCCGGCGACGGCCTGCCGGTCCTCGCCGACGTCAGCGACTCCGCCGCCGTCGACGCCGCCCTCGCCACGGTCGAGGCCGAGCTCGGCCCGGTCGACGTCTGGGTCAACAACGCCGGCATCTCCGGCGGCGAGCACTCCGAGCGCGTCAACCCCCGCGCCGAACCACAGCTGGCCGAACTCGCCGCCGGCGAAGAGGTGACGACGGCGCTGGAGGCGACGGCGCGGATGAGCGACGAGGAGTGGCGCCAGATGCTCTCCGTCCACCTCGACGGCACCTTCTACGGGACCCGCGCCGCGGCCCGCTCGATGGGTCCGCGCGGTGGCGGCGTGATCGTCAACATGGCCTCGATCTGCGGGATCGAGGGCTGCACCGGCCACCCGCACTACTCGGCGGCTAAGGGCGGCATCCTCGCCTTCACCCGCACCGTCGCCAAAGAGCTGATCCAGCAGGGGATCCGGGTCAACGCGATCGCGCCCGGCTTCGTCGACACCCAGCTCGTCTCCGGCTCGCTGACCGAGCCGCTGGTCGGCGCCGTCAAGATGGGGACGCCGCAGGGCCGGCTCGGCCGCCCAGAGGAGATTGCGGCGACGATCTCCTTCCTCTGCTCCGAGGACGCCAGCTTCTTCGTCGGCGAGACCGTCAGCCCCAACGGCGGCTTCGTCACCGTCTGATGGCCGAGATCAAGTTCATCGACCAGACCCTGCGCGACGGCCAGCAGTCGCTCTGGGGGATGCGGATGCGCGCCTGCCAGGCGACGCCGGCGCTGCCGCACCTGAACGCGACCGGGTTCGACACCTTCGACCTCACCGGCGGCACCTTCTTCGTGGTCATGCTGCGCGAGTCCGGCGACGACCCCTGGGCGGCGCTCGACTGGCTGATCAAGGGCCTGCCCGACGCCGGCCACCGGGCCGGGATGCGGCCGGTCGCGGTCGGCAGCTTCGGCTTCGTCCCCGACGAGATGCTCGACCTCTGGGTCGCGACCCTGGTCAAGCACGGGATCGACAGCCACTGGCTCTTCGACTGCCTCTACGACATGCCGGTGATGAAGGCCAAGCACGAAGCGATCCGCCGGGTCGGCGGCGAAACCGTGCCGGCGATCATGTACGGGCTGACCGACCTCCACACCGACGAGTTCTTTGCCGACCGCGCTCGCGAAATGGCGGGCTGGGAGGGGGTGAAGCGGATCTACGTCGAGGACGCGCCTGGGGTGCTGACCCCGGAGCGGGCGGCGACGCTGCTGCCGGCGCTGCAGGCGGCGACCCCCGGGGTCGAGCTCGAGCTCCACGTCCACAACACGACCGGCCTGGCGCCGCTCGTCTACATGGAGGGGATCCGGGCCGGGATCGAGTACATCCACACCTGTTCGATGCCGCTCGCCAACGGTCCCTCGCTGCCCTCGACCGAGGCGATGGCCGAGATCGTCGAGGAAATGGGGCACACCCACAACCTCGACAAGGCGCATCTGAAGCCGGTCGCCGACCACTTCGAGCGCGAAGCGAAGCGGCTCGGCTGGGCGCTCGGCGAGCCCAACGAGTACCGGACGCAGCCCTACCGCCACCAGCTGCCCGGCGGCATGACCGGGACCCTGATCAACCAGCTGAACGAGTACGGGATGCCGGAGAAATTCCCCGAGGTGATCGACGAGATCGTCCGCGTCCGCGAGGAGCTCGGCCAGCCGGTGATGGCGACGCCCTTCTCCCAGTTCGTCGGCATCCAGGCGGTGCTCAACGTGGTCCTGCCCGAACGCTACGAAATCGTCCCCGACGAGGTCCTGCACTACGCGCTCGGCCACTACGGCCCGCTGATGCGGCCGGTCGAGCCCCACGTCGCGGACAAGATCTTCTCCCAGCCGCGGGTCAAGGCGCTGGAAGCGTGGGAGCGCGCCCAGACCACGGTCGCCGAATTCCGCGAGAAACTCGGCAAGAACCTCTCCGACGAGGAGCTGCTGCTGCGCTACCTCTGCCCCGAGGAACAGGTCGACAAGATGCTGGCCGGGCCGCCGCTGCGGACCGCGCCGCCGGCCAGCTCACCGGACCTCGGCGACCAGCTGATGCGGCTGATCACCGAGGCCCAGCAGCGGCCGGTCTCACATATCTCGCTGAGCCAGCCCGGGATCCGGGTCGACCTGCGGCGCTAGGCGGGCGGGGGCGCGGCCCGCCTAGGCGGCTGCCTTCAGGCGCCCGGCGGCGTCCTCGATCACGGCCTCCTGGTGGGGCTGCAGCTCGACGTATCCGATCCCGCGGAAGGCCTCGATGTAGGGATCCTCGACCTGCTTCTCGATCCCGAGCAGGCCCTCGATCACCGCCGCCCCGCAGAAGGGGACGTAGGAAGAGGAGTAGCCGCCCTCGTGGATCGCGACCAGCTTGCCGTCGCAGACGCGGTCGGCGAGCGCGGTCATCACGTCGGTCATTTCCCGGTAGCCCTCGCTGGTCACCATCTGCATCGCCAGCGGGTCCATCATCGAGGCGTCGAGGCCGGAGGCGATGATGATCAGCTGCGGCTTGAAGCTCTCGATCGCCGGCACCACCACCCGCTCGATCGCCGCCACGTAGCCGCCGTTGCCGGTGCCCGGCGGCAGCGGGACGTTGATGCAGGCGCCCTCGCCAGCGCCTTCGCCGGTGTGGGAGACGAGGCCCGATTCGGCCGGGTAGAGGCCGTCCTGGTGGAGGGAGATCGTCAGCACGCCGGGGTCGTCGTAGAAGGCGTGCTCGGTGCCGTTGCCGTGGTGGACGTCCCAGTCGACGATCGCGACGCGCTCGACGCCGTGGACCGCGCGCATGTGTTCGACTGCGATCGCGATGTTGGCGAAGACGCAGAATCCGCGGCCTTCGTCGCGCTCGGCGTGATGTCCGGGGGGCCGGTTGAGCGAGTAGGCGTTGTCGACGTCGCCGTTCCAGACCGCCTCGACGGTGGCGATCACGCCGCCGGTCGAGAGCGCGCAGATCGCGTAGCCGCCGGCGCCGAAGGGGGCGAGTTCGCCGCCGTCACCGCCGCCTTCCTCGCTTTCGCGCTTGACCCGCTCCAGGTACTCGGGGGTGTGGACGCGGAGGATCTCCTCCTCGGTCGCGGCGCGGCCGGGCAGGTCCGTCATCTCGCCGAGCAGCCCGGTGACGTCGAGCAGGTTGCGCAGGCGGCGCTTGGTCGCGGGGCTCTCGCCGTGCTGCTCGGGCT
This sequence comes from Solirubrobacterales bacterium, assembly GCA_035689305.1. Taxonomy (GTDB): domain Bacteria; phylum Actinomycetota; class Thermoleophilia; order Solirubrobacterales; family 70-9; genus VAYN01. The sequence continues at coordinate 30,094 of DASSLT010000022.1, forward strand.
CGACCAGGCCGCCGGTCGAGAGGAAACCCGAGCCGGTGCCCGTGTCGTGCCAGGCGTACAGCTCGTTCCAGTGAAATCCGGTGCTCATCTCGCTCCCTCCATCGTTGGCTGGCGGCCCCCCGCAGCCGACGCAGATCGCCCTCCCTCGACCGACCCTACGTCGCTCTCCCTGACCGAAGCGACAGCCGGCGGCGGCGAATTTGAGTTCCTCCAAAGGGGGCGGGCTGCACACTTGGGATCGGGCCTCCGCTCGTTGAGTCTGTCTGGGGATGAGGCGCGCGCTGTTCGAAGATGAGCACCAGTGGTTCCGCGAGTCGGTCGCGGCCTTCGTCGACCGCGAGCTGATGCCGCACCGCGAGCGCTTCCGCGAGCAGCGCTCGATCGACCGCGAGACCTGGCTGAAAGCGGGCGAGGACGGGTTCCTCGGGCTCGGCGTGCCGGCCGAATACGGCGGCAGCGGCGTCTCCGACTTCCGCTTCAACGCGATCTTCGGCGAGGAGCTGGCCCGCGCCGGCTTCGCCTACAGCTCCAGCTTCGGGATCCAGACCGACGTCGTCGCTCCCTACCTGCTGCGGCTGACCAGCGAGGAGCAGAAGCAGCGCTGGCTGCCCGGTTTCGTCCGGGGCGAGATCATCACCGCGATCGGGATGACCGAGCCGGCGGCCGGCTCCGACCTGAAGGGGATCCAGTCGACCGCCCGCCGCGACGGCGACAGCTGGTCGCTCTCCGGCTCGAAGACCTTCATCACCAACGGCTACAACGCCGACCTCGTCGTCGCCGCCGCCCAGACCCCCGACCCGGGCGGGATCAGCCTCTTCGCGGTCGAGCGCGGGATGGACGGTTTCAGCCGCGGCAACAAGCTCAACAAGCTCGGCCAGCACGAAGCCGACACCGCCGAGCTCTTCTTCGACGAGGTGCGGATCCCGGCCGGGAACGTGATCGGCGAGCTCGGTCGCGGGATGAGCTACATGATGGATCACCTCACCCAGGAGCGGCTCAGCACGGCTGTCGTCAACGTCGCCCACGCCGCGGTGGCGTTCGGGCTGACGCTCGAGTACGTGCGCGAGCGGCGCGCCTTCGGCCGCCCGATCGGCGCCTTCCAGAACAGCCGCTTCCTGCTTGCCGAGTGCGACGCCGAGCTCGACATGGCCCGCGTCTACGTCGACCGCTGCGTCGAGGCCCACGTCGCCGGCGAGCTGACCGCGGTCGAGGCCTCGAAGGCGAAGCTGCTCAGCTCCGAGATCCAGAACCGGGTGATCGACGCCTGCGTGCAGATGCACGGCGGCTACGGCTACATCGAGGAGTACGAGGTCGCCCGCTCCTACGCCGACGCCCGCATCACCAAGATCTGGGCCGGCACCAACGAGATCATGAAAGAGGTGATCGGCCGCTCGCTCGACCTCGGCGGGTAGCTCAGCCCGCCGGGCGGCGGCGCATCAGGGCGGCGCGTTCGCAGCGGGCGACCAGCTCGTCGTTCTGGTTGTAGCCGCGGTGCTCGAAGTTGACGATGCCGGCGTCGGGGCGTGAGTTCGAGGCGCGGGCGCTGAGCACGGTCGACTCGGCGTGCAGGGTGTCGCCGTGGAACAGCGGTCCCGGAAACTCGACCTTGCCGAAGCCGAGGTTGGCGATCGTCGTCCCCAGGGTCAGCTCGTAGACGGTGACGCCGACCAGCAGGCCGAGGGTGAAGAGGCTGTTGACGAGACGCTGGCCGAACTCGGACTCGGCCGCAAACTGGGCGTCGAGGTGGAGCGGCTGCGGGTTCATCGTCATCGTCGAGAACAGGGTGTTGTCGGCCTCGGTGATCGTCCGCGTCACCGTGTGGCGGACGACGAGGCCCTCGGGCAGGTCCTCGAACCAGCGGCCGGAGACGGGGCGCTCGGCGGGGCTGTCGGCCTGGTCGCTCATACCGGGAATGATCCGTGATGGCGTTCCGGCGGGCGCCGCTGCCAGCCGGCGGCGTCCGCGAGGCGGCGCTGCAGCTCGCCGCGCAGCTGCTCGGGCCGGACCACCGCCTCGATCAGGAGCTCGGAGGCGAGCCGGATCGCGTCGAGCTCGGGTTCGTACTCGGCGACCCGCTCGGCGATGAAGGCGCGGCGCTCCTCGGGGTCCTCGATCGCCTCGATCCGATTCGCCCAGACGGCGTTGACGGCGGCCTCGCCGGCCATCGCCCCGATCTGGGCGCCCTCGAGCGCGATCGTCGCCCGCGGCTCGAAGCCGGGGCTCGACATCGCGTAGTAGCCGGCGGCGAAGGCCTTGCGGAGGACGACGCAGAAGCGCGGCACTTCGGCGCTCGACATCGCCGCCACCATCTTGGCGCCGTGGCGGATGATCCCCTGGCGCTCGACCGCGGAGCCGATCATGAAGCCGGGGATGTCGCAGAGGAAGAGCAGCGGCAGATTGAAGGCGTCGCAGAGGGTGATGAAGCGGGCGGCCTTGTCGGCGGAGTCGACCTGGATCGCGCCGGCGCTGACCAGCGGCTGGTTGGCGACGATCCCGATCGCCTGCCCGTCGACCCGGGCGAAGCCGACGACGATCTCCTGCGCCCAGCGCTTCTTCACCTCGAAGAAGCTGCCGGCGTCGGCGATCCGCTCGATCACGCCGCGGACGTCGTAGCCGGAGCGGAGGCTGTCGGGGAGGACGCCGTCCCAGTCGAGCTCGGCCGGGTCGGCGGGCGGCGCCGGCGCCGGCTTCTGGTCCCAGTGGCTCGGCAGGTAGGAGAAGAAGTCCTTGGCGGCGGCGATCGCCTCGGCGTCGTCGGCGCAGAGCTGGTCGCCGAGGCCGGAGACCGCGGTGTGCATCGCGGCGCCGCCCATCTCCTCCAACGTGACGACTTCGCCGATCGCCTTTTCGGCGATCCGGGGGGAGGCGAGGAACATCGAGGCGTTGCCGTCGACCATCGCCACCCAGTCGCAGAAGGCCGGCATGTAGGCGCCGCCGGCGGCGGAGGGGCCGAACAGGCAGCAGATCTGCGGCACTCGGCCGGAGAGCCGGACCTGGAGGTGGAAGACGCGGGCGGCGCCGCGGGGGCCGGCGTGGAAGCCGAGCTGGTCGGTGAGGCGGCCGCCGGCGGAGTCGACGAGGTAGAAGATCGGCAGCAGGTCGCGGTCGGCGCGTTCGAGCAGCCGGATCTGCTTCTCGACCGTGCGCCGCCCCCAGGAGCCGGCCTTGACCGTCGGGTCGTGGGCGACGACGCCGACCGGGCGGCCGCCGACGGTGCCGGTGCCGCAGATCACCGCGTCGGCGGGCAGGCCCTCGTCGAGCGCGCTCGCCAAGAGGCCGTCCTCGACGAAGGAGCCGGCGTCGAGCAGCAGGTCGAGTCGCTCGCGGACAGGTAGCTTTGTGCCCAGGCGGGAGCGGTCCCCACCGGCCAGTGCCTGCTCGGTCAGATCCGCCAGGTCGTCTGCTTTTCGACCACTGAGTCGAACCACGGCAGGTACTATATCCCGCGCTGCAATGAGGAAAGATTGATGCATTCGACTGACTGGTCTAATCCAAAAGGGGCGTGCTGATGCGCAGCATGCTGTTCGCTGGCGCGACCCGGCCCGACCTCGTCGCCAAGCTCGACCGCAGCGGTCCTGACGCGGTCGTCATCGATCTCGAGGACGCGGTCCCGGCCGAGTCGAAGCTCGAGGCGCGGGCGGCGCTGCGCGAGATGATCGGGACGGTCTCGGGTCCCAGGCTCTTCGTTCGCGTCAACGCCCCCGACTCGAGCTGGTTCGCCGATGACATCGTCGCCGTGTCGTCGTTGCCGATTACCGGTGTCGTCGTTCCCAAGGTCGAGGCTGTCGACGACCTGGTGCTGGCCCGCTCGGCGCTCGGGGAGAGGGCCGAGCTCTGCGCCGGGATCGAGTCGGCGCGCGGGGTCGCGAACGTCGAGGCGATCCTCGGCGAGGCCGAGCCGGCCGCCGCCTACTTCGGCGCCGAGGACTACGTCGCCGACCTCGGTGGCCGCCGCAGCGCCGGCGGCGAGGAGGTGCTCTACGCGCGTTCGCGGGTGGCGCTGGGGGCGCGGCTCGCCGGTGTCGCGGCGATCGACCAGGTCGTCGTCGACTTCCGCGACGAGGGCGCGTTCCGGGGCGACGCCGAGGCCGGCCGGGCGATTGGCTACCGCGGCAAGCTCTGCATCCATCCCTCGCAGGTGCCGATCGCAAACGAGGTCTTCGGTGCGAGCGCCGCAGAGGTGGAGCGGGCGCGGGCGCTGCTCGCGACCTGGGAAGAGGGCGCGGCCCGGGGCGTCGCCGCAGTCGAGTTCGAAGGCGCGATGATCGACGGCCCGGCACTGCGCATGGCCCGCGACACGATCGCGCGGGGCGCCGCCGCATGACCCCCGATCGCGAGGTTGCATTTGATCCCGCTATGCGGG
>DASSLT010000023.1:0-116033 GCA_035689305.1 Solirubrobacterales bacterium
CGAAACCATCCTCAAGGAGTTGGCGCGGTTGGAACTCGAGAAATTGGACAAGATTCTAGCCATCCTCCAGAAGCCGACCCAGGAAGCGGCCGGATAACACGGGGAAACGCTGATGAATTTTGACTTTACGCCCAAGGTTGAGCGGCTGCGCGAGCAGCTCCTCGGTTTCATGGACCGCGAGGTCTACCCGGCCGAGCCGGTGTTTGAGCGTGAGCTCAACGAGGCGGCCTCGCGCTGGCAGATCCCGCCGGTAATGGAGGCGCTGAAGAAGAAGGCCAGGGCCGAGGGGTTGTGGAACCTGTTCCTGCCCGAATCCGAGCTGGGGGCGGGGCTCACCAACCTCGAATACGCGCCGCTCTGCGAGATCATGGGCCGCTCGCCGATCGCGCCCGAGGTTTTCAACTGCTCCGCCCCCGACACAGGCAATATGGAAACGCTCGTGCGCTACGCGACGCCGGCGCAACAGGAACAATGGTTGAAACCGCTGCTCGCCGGTGAAATTCGTTCCTCGTTCGCGATGACCGAGCCGGCGGTCGCCTCCTCCGACGCGACCAACATCGAGACCCGGATCGAGCGCGACGGCAGCGACTACGTGATCAACGGCCGCAAGTGGTGGACGACCAACGTCCTCCATCCCAACTGCGAGGTCCTGATCGTGATGGGGAAGACCGACTTCGACGCCGCCCCGCACAAGCAGCAGTCGATGCTGGTGGTGCCGCTCGAGACGCCGGGGATCACCGTCGTCCGCGGCCTCACCGTGTTCGGCTACGAAGACCGCGAGGGCCACGGCGAAGTCCTCTTCGAGGACGTGCGGGTGCCGCGCAGCGCCGTGCTCTCCAGCGAGGGCGACGGCTTCGCGATCGCCCAGGCGCGGCTCGGGCCGGGCCGCATCCACCACTGCATGCGCTCGATCGGCGCCGCCGAGCGGGCGCTCGACATGATCTGCGAACGGGCGCTGGCGCGGGAGACCTTCGGCAAGCCGGTCGCCGAGAACGCCAACATCCAGGACTGGATCGCCGAGGCGCGGATCGAGCTGGAGATGATCCGGCTGCTGACGATGAAGACCGCCTGGCTGATGGACACGGTCGGCAACAAGCACGCCCGCACCGAGATCGCGGCGATCAAGGTCGCGGCGCCGCAGGTGGCGCAGAAGATCCTCGACCGCGCGATCCAGGTCCACGGCGGCGGCGGCGTTTCCGGCGACTTCCCGCTGGCCGAGAACTGGGCGCACCAGCGCACCCTGCGGCTCGCCGACGGCCCCGACGAGGTCCACAAGCGGACGATCGCGCGGATGGAGCTGCGCCGCTTCGAAGACCGCTAGTCGGCGGTTGCTTACGGCTTGACGACGATCTTGCCGAAGACGTCGCCGTCGACCAGGGCCTGAATCCCCTCGGCGACGTCGGCGAGGGCGATTTCGCGGTCGATCCGCGGGCGCAGACCGGTGCTGTCCACCATCCGCACCAGTTCGTCCAGTTCGTCCCGGCTCCCCATCGTCGAGCCGATCACCTCGAGCTGGAGGAAGAAGACGCGCGGCAGGTCGGCGGGCGGGTTGAAGCCGCTGGTGGCGCCGGCGACGACGATCCGGCCGCCGGGGCGGACGGCGCGCAGCGAGTGCTTCCAGGTCGCCTCGCCGACCGTCTCGAGCACGAGGTCGACCCGCTCCGGCAGCCGGGCGCCGGCCTCGAAGACCTGATGTGCGCCGAGCTCCTCGGCGTACTTGCGCTTGTCCTCGCCCCGGCTGGTCGCCCAGACGCGGGCGCCGGCGGCGCGGGCGATCTGGATCGCGGCGCTGGCGACGCCGCCGGCCGCGCCCTGGATCAGGACCGTCTCCCCGGGCCGCAGGCGCCCGCGGGTGAACAGCATCCGGTAGGCGGTCAGGTAGGCGGTCGGCAGGCAGGCGGCCTGCTCGAAGCTGAGCGCCGCCGGCTTCGGGATCAGGTTGTGGCGCGGCACCGCGACCCGCTCGGCGAGGGTGCCGGGGTGGAGCTCGGAGAGCAGCGTCCGCTTCGGGTCGAAGGAGTCGTCGCCGTGCCAGTCGGGGCCGCTGATCACCGCGTGGAGCAGGACCTCGTTGCCGTCGGCGTCGACCCCGGCGGCGTCGCAGCCGAGGATCATCGGCAGCTTGCCCTCGTCGAGGCCGACTCCCTTCAGCGACCAGATGTCGTGGTGGTTGAGGGCGGCGGCGCGGACCTCGACCAGCGCCCAGTCCTCCGGCACGTCGGGCTCGGGGACCTCGCCGACCTCGAGCGCGGAGAGCGGGTTGTCGGGAGCGAGCCGGGCGGCGTAGGCGGCGAGCACGGGGGTTCTAGAGCAGTTCGAAGACGACGTGGACGGTGGCGCTGACCGTGGAGCTGCCGGGCTTGGTCGGCGGCGGTGCCCCGGTGCAGGCGGAGGCGTTGGCCCGCTTGACCGGAGCGCTGCCGGTGCCGCACGAGGGCGCCGAGACCCCCTTCGCGGATTCGTCGAACTGGGGTTCAAAGGTCGCCCCTTCGCCTTCGTCGATCTGCAGCGCAGGTCCGAGCGTCGCCCCGGCCTGGGCCGCCAGCACTGCGGCCCGCGCCCTCGCTTTCTGGAAGGCGGCGGCGAGGGCGCTCGCTTCCGCGGCGGCGGTGTCGCCGACGAAGAAGCTGGGACCGCTGACGCCGGTCGCGCCGGCGGCGATCGCAACGCTGACCAGTTCGCCCGCTTTGTCGGGCTGGTGCAAGGTGACGCCGATGCCGGCGCTGGCGCGGTAGACGGTTTTCTTCCCGCGGGAGGCCTTGCGGAAGGTGATGCGGCCAGTCCGCACATCGCCGGGCCCGACCCCGGGGACCGTCTGCACTGCGGCGATCACCGCCCGCAGCTTGGCCGCAGCGGCGCGCAGGGCGGCGCCGCGGGTGCGTCGTTCCTTGCTGACCCCGAAGCTGAGCCGGGCGCTGTCGTTCGCCACCTTCAGCGTCGCGTCGGCGGTGACCGAGACGGTGCGGGCGGCGCTCGCCGTCGCCGGCAGCGCCACGACCACGGCGAGGGCGAGGAGGGCGACCGCGAGGACGAACAGTGGGCGTCGGCTCACACCGGGGACCCTACCCATGAGCGGCCGCGCTCAACCGAACGCCCGCACCGCCAGGATGGCGGCAACCACAAGGCCGACCAGCGCGATCACGACCCGCAGCGCTTCGCCCGAGAACCGCCGCGCCAGCTTCGCTCCCCACCAGCCGCCGATCAGCGAGGAGATCCAGAGGCAGACCGCGTATTTCCAGTGGACGTCGGCGAGGAAGGCGTAGGCGATCGAGGCGAGCAGATTGGCGATCCCGGCGAGCAGGATCTTGAGCCCGTTGAGGTGCTGGATCGAGTCGGCGACGAACAGCGCCAGCAGGCCGAGCAGGAGGATGCCGACCGCGGAGCCGAAGTAGGCGGCGTAGGCGCCGGAGAAGACGAGGCCGGCGGTCAGGAACGGCGAGTGTTCGTTGCCGGCGTGGGAGATCCGCGGCGTCAGCTGCGGCTGGAAGAGGAGCAGCAGGCAGGAGCCGGCGACGAGGGCGGGGACGATCGCCTCGAAGGTGTCGTTGGAGGTGATCAGCAGCAGTGCCGTGCCGAGGGCGCCGCCGGCCAGGGTCGGGATCGCGAAGCGGGCGATCCGGCCGCGCTGCTCGTGCAGGAGGTCGGTGTAGCCGAGGGCGCCACCGGCGGCGCCCGGAACGAGGCCGACGGTGCTGGTCACGTTGGCCGAGAGCGGCGGCAGCCCGACGGCGATCAGGGTCGGGAAGGTGACGAGCGACCCGGCGCCGGCGAGCGCGTTCGACACTCCCGCCGCGGCTCCGGCCGCCGCGACGGCGAGCAGGCTCAGCATCCCTCAAGTCTTGCCGAAGAGGCGGGCGCGCAAACGCGCACTTCGCGAGGGCGGCTGCGGCTGGGTCGCCCGCCACTCTTCCTCGCTCGGCAACCGGCCGGCCTTGCGGGCGGCGACGACGCAGGAGGTGTGGGCGTGGCGGCGGCGGGACTTGTCGCCCTCGGGCGCGATCAGGACGTGTTCGGAGAGCGCCGGAAGGTGCTGGCCGCAGAGCGGGCAGCGGTAGGTCGCCGGCTTCAGGTTCTGCGCCGCCCGCAGCGACCACCAGCGGACCTCGCGGCGGGCTTTCGTCCCGGTCCCTCTCTCGCCAGCGGCCACGGCGGCCGCTCCCTAGACAGGCTGGGTGATCTTCGGCGTCACGGTGCCGCCGCGCTGGTGCTCGGCGCGGGCGACGGTGTTGAAGAAGACGTCGTTGCGGCCGCGGCGCATCCGGTGCGGGAAGGCGTGGCGGGCGCGGCGGTGGCTGGCGGCGAGGCTGCGGAAGGCGCGCTCGTGGGCGCGGGTCCAGCGGATCCCGAAGATCTCCCGCACCCGCGGCGGCAGCGTCCCCTTGATCACCAGGTTCTGGGTCGCGATGTTGCCCCGCGCCGCCGCCGGCACCGGCTGGCGGAAGGCGACCAGCGGCGCCATCTCCAGCGCGTGCGCGGTCGCGTGCAGGTCGGGCGAGGCGAGCCGGCCGCCGAACCAGGCGGCGAACTCGCGGTGGCTCGCCGGCACCTCGCTGCGCGGCAGGCCGAAGAGCTCGCCGAAGCGGACGTAGTCCTGCCAGAGCGCCTCGCGCTCGCCGGCGGAGAGCGGCCGCACCATCGTCTCGTACATCTCGCGCCCCGAGTCGGCGATCACCGCCAGCGTCCACAGCATCAGCTCCGGATCGAAGGCCGAGTAGGGCGTGCCGGCGGCGTGGGCTCCCGCCGCCTGGGTGAGCTCGCCCTTGACCCGTTCGTGCAGCCGGTGGACCGCGGCCAGGGCTTTGTCGGCTTCCTCGCGGCTGCCGAGGAAGACCGTCTCCTGGATCTTCGCGGTGCGGGCGAGCCGGGTGAACGGCATGTTCTTCGAGGCCGTGCTCAGCATCGTGCCGGTGTAGGTGAGCGGCTCCAGCGCCCCGATCAGGAGCGCGCGCTGGCCGTAGAGCAGGCCGACGGCACGGTCGCCGTGGACGCGGCGGGCCATCGAACGGCCCGGCGGGAAGTAGTAGTTCTCGTCGCTCATCCTGGCTGCCCGGCCAGGATTGTAGCCACGGTCAGTGATTCTCGCGCGGTTTGCGGTTGAGCGCGACGAGAGCGGCGCCGGAGTCATAGCGCTCGCGCAGTCCGTGCAGCTCGTGGGCGGCGAAGACCTCGTCCAGTTCCTCGCGGGTCAGCGTCTCCCGCTCGAGCGCGGTGGCGGCGAGGTGGTCGAGGCACTCGCGGTTGCCGGCGAGCAGCGCCCGCGCCCGCCGGAAGGCTTCCCGCGCCAGCGTCATCGAAGCGAGGTCGACGTCGCGCCGGGTCGAGTCGGAGACGGCGTAGTCGCCGGTCGGCATCGCGATCGGCGGCGGCCCGTCGTGGTCGAGCGCGACCCCCATCCCGAATTCGGTCACCATCTGCTTGCAGACCAGGTGGACCCGTTGCAGGTCGCCGACGGCGCCCGAGTAGGACTCGCCGAAGACCTCTTCCTCGGCGGCGCGGCCGCCGAGCAGGGTCACGACTTCGTCGAGGAGTTCCTCGCGCGAGGTCATGTAGGAGTCCTCCTCCGGGGAGTGGGCGACGAAGCCGAGCGCCGGCCCGCGGGGGACGATGCTGAGCAGCTCCGGCGGGTCGAGACCGAGCAGTTTGCGGCAGAGGGCGTGGCCGGCCTCGTGGTAGGCGACGATCCGCCGCTCCTTGTCGGTCAGCCGGTGCGCCTGCTGGGAGCCGACCGACTGGCGCAGCAGCGCCTCGTCGAGGTCGTCGCGGCAGACCTCCGTGCGGCCGGCGCGGCCGGCGATGATCGCCGCCTCGTTCAGCGAGTTGGCGAGCTGGGCACCGGTCATCCCGGTCGTCTTGCGGGCGACGTCGGCGAGGTCGAGGTCGGCGGCCAGCGGCTTGTCCTTGGCGTGGCTGCGGAGGATCGCCTCGCGGCCCGTTCTGTCGGGTGGGGAGACCAGCACTTGGCGGTCGAAGCGGCCCGGGCGCAGCAGCGCCTTGTCGAGCTTGTCGACGTTGTTGGAGGCGGCGATCACGATCACCGTGCCGGGGTCGCGCTCGAAGCCGTCGAGCTCGACCAGCAGCTGGTTCAGCGCCTGCTCGCGCTCGCTGCTGCCGCCGTCGCCACCGCCGCTGCGGTGGCCGCCGACGGCATCGAGCTCGTCGATGAAGATCACTGCTCGGCCCGACTTGCGCGCCTCCTTGAAGAGGCGGCGGATGCGGGCGGCGCCACGGCCGACGAACATCTCGACGAAGCTGGAGCCGGAGGCAGCGAAGAAGTCGACGCCGGCCTGGGCGGCGACGGCGCGGGCCAGCATCGTCTTGCCGGTCCCGGGCGGCCCGTAGAGCAGCACGCCGCGCGGCGGCCGGGCGCCGAGGGCGCCGAACCGCTTCGGGTCGCGCAGCCACTCGGCCACGTCCATCAGCTCGTCCTTGGCGGCGTCGACGCCCTGGACCTCCTCCCAGAGGACCGGCTCGGTCTGGCTCGCCTTCACCGTCTCCGGCTTGGTCGTGCCCATCGTCGTCCGCATCAGGCGGAAGAAGACGAACAGCAGCAGCGCCATGAAGAAGACCCCGAAGACGGGATACCAGTTGAAGAAGAAGTCCTGAATTTCCTGCGCCATCGTCAATAGTGTGGACACCCAGGCGTCGTAGCCCCATAGGACATCTGTCCAAAGACTCGGGAAAGGCTCAAGCTGCCGCAAATGGGCAGCAAGGCCGAAGTCCATCGCGGTGCCTAGGATCAGGCGTGTGAGCGACCGGCCCCAGGCCAGCGCCCCCGAGCTGAAGGCCCAGATCGAGGCCGAACGCGACGGCGCCCCGTTCCTCGTCTACCGCGACGGCGGCGGCGAGCAGGTGATCGTGACGATCGCGCCGGGAGCGAGCGAGCTCTGGGTCGGCCGCGGCGACTCCTCCGACGTGCGGCTCGGCTGGGACGAGGAGGTCTCCGGTCTCCACGCCCAGATCGAGGTCGTGCGCGACGAGTTCACGCTGGTCGACGACGGCCTCTCCCGCAACGGCTCCTACGTCAACGAGGAGCGGGTGCAGGGCCGGCGCCGGCTGCGCGACGGCGACACGCTGCGGTTCGGGCAGACGCCGGTCCTCTTCCGGCGGCCGAGCGAAGGCACGACGCTGGAAGAGACGGTGATCGCGGCCGAGTCCGCGGCGGCGGCGTCGATCTCGCCGGCCCAGCGGAAAGTGCTGCTCGTCCTCTGCCGCCCTTATAAGGACGGCGCCAGCTTCGCGACGCCGGCGACGAACCAGGAGATCGGCGCCGAGCTCCACCTCAGCGTCGACGCGGTCAAGACCCACATGCGGGCGCTGTTCGAGAAGCTCGGGGTCGGCGACCTGCCGCAGAACCAGAAGCGGGTGGCGCTGGTCGAGCGGGCGCTGAACAGCGGCGTCGTCACCCAGCGCGACCTGTAGGGGTGAGCGGGTTCACCCCTGGGGTCTCTGGGAGCGGGATCGATCTCGGGCGAATCTGAGGGCACGAAAGGCAAACGCCACGTCGAGCACTCAACTCAGGAGGAACCCAAATGACCCGCATTCATCTCGTCACCCACAGAATCGCCCGTCGCGCCGGCCTGCTGTTCGCGCTTGCCGGCCTGGTTGCGGCGATGGTCGCCCCGGCCCAGAGCTTCGCGGCGGCGCCGGTCAAGTTCGGCTCGAAGCTGAACCCGACGGTCCAGCCCTCGAACTCGCTGCCCGGCATGACCTGCGGCGGCGCCGCGATGCCCGGCGCGCCCTGCACGATGGTCCAGAACGAAGCGTACGGCCGCCCCGACGGCGGTGAGTTCGCGCCGAAGACCGGCACGATCAAGCAGATCCGGATTATCGCCGGCGGTCCCGGCAGCTTCCGGCCGCAGGTCGCCACCGTCAAGCACTCGACGTCGACGACGCTGGGCGCGACCAAGGCGAAGGTGACCTACACCGGCCCGCAGCTCTCCTACACGGGCCAGGCCGAAGCCAACTACGAAAACGACAGCTACAAGGTCGAGACCTTCAAGGTCGACATCCCGGTGAAGAAGGGCCAGCAGCTCGCCCTGCGCGGAAACATCAGCTCGATGGTCCGCTGCTCCTCGGGCGGCCACAACAGCCTGATGTTCTCCCCGGCTCTCCGCACCGGCGGCCCCCTCCAGGGCGCCACCGACGCCAGCGGCTGCTGGATCCTGATGGAAGCCGTCATCCGCTAACCGCGCCGCCCCATCTCATCCGCAGTCCTCGAGAGGCCCCGCCCCGGCGGGGCCCCTTTATTTCTCGACTTGGGAGCCGCCGACGATGGCTTCTTCGTTGGAGTCTTGGAAGGTGATCCAGGCCTTGTTACCGCCGTCGTAGTCGGGGGCCCAGAGCCTGAGGGTCGCGGGGCGGCCCCAGACCGTCACCTCCTCCTCGCCGGTGGCGTCGAGCCCGCGCCAGATCCGGACGAAGGGGTTCTCGGCCCACTCGGTGCCGATCGTCGTCGGCTCTTTGTGGCCGGGATGGACGACGGTCTCCGGCGGCAGCTCCATCAATCCCATCACCGAGGACTGCAGGTCGTCGAAGCCACTGGCGCCGGGCGCCATCGTGCCGCCGACGGTGCCTTTGAAGAGGACGTCGGCGGTGAAGACGTCGGTGCCGTTGATCAGGAAGGCGAGATGGCCCGCGGCGTGGCCCGGGGTGAAGAGCGCTTTGACCTGGAGCGCGCCGGCGTCGAGCGTCTCGCCGTCGCCGAGGGTGACGTCGACCGGGATGTCGATCTCCTCGGCGGTGGCGGCGTGGGCGACGACCGGTGGGTTGCCGAGTTGCTCGCGCGCCGCGTCGAGGCCGGCGATGTGGTCGCCGTGGGGATGGGTGATGAGGATGTGGGTGATCTCGATCCCCTCGCGCTCGGCCTTCTCCAGCAGCGGTGCCAGCTCGTCGTTGCCGTCGATCAGGACGCCGGTCTTGCTCTCCGGGTCGGCGACCAGGTAGGCATTCGACAGCCACATCGGGTTCTCGGTCCTCTCGACGATCAACGCAGCTCCTCCTTGGTTGGGCTTCCGGTGGCCAGCGTAGCGCTGCCCTCCAGCAGGGTCCGCGCGATCAGCTGCGGGTCGTCCCACATCGGCGTGTGGCCGACGCCGGGGAGGACGAGGAAGCGGGCGCCGGCCGGGCGGCGGTTCTCCTTCGGCGGCCCGACGAGGCGGTCGTGCTCACCCCAGGCGATCGTCACCGGCACGTCCCCCGGGTAGCCGGCGGGATCGAAGATGTGGGTCCGCATCGCCTTGTTGGCGCCGTCGTAGCCGTCGGCGTCGACCCAGCCGAGGACCAGCTCGCGGGCGGCGGCGGCGGGGATCCGCTCCGGGTGGGCGGCGAAGGTCGCAGCCATCCGCCGCCGCAGCGCCGGCACCTCGAGCGCCGCCCGGACCAGCGGCCGCGCCCGCTGGGCCCAGTTGCGGATGTCGCGCTTGCGCGGGCCGAGCGGCGCTCGCCAGAGACCGGCCGGCGAGAGCGCGGTGACCGAGGCGGCCCAGTCGAAGCGCCCCATTTCGAGCCCGACCCAGGCGCCGAGGCTGTTGCCGGCGACGTGCGGGCGCTCGACCCCGCGCCGCTCGCACTCCTCATGCACTGCGGCGGCGAGGTTCGCGGCGGTCGGCTCGACCCCGTCCGGCAGCGGCGGCGCCGCGCCGAAGCCCGGCATCTCGACGACGATCGGCTCGAGCTCGGGCGCCAGCAGGTCGAGGACCGGGTCCCAGACCATGCCGGAGCCGCCGAGGCCGTGGATCAGGACGAGCGGCTCGCCGGTGGCCGCCGCGCCGCCGCTCACTGCCATTTCGGCTTGGCGAAGAGCGCCTGGACGTCGCCGATCCGGCGCTCGCGGAACCCCGCCTCCGAGGAGCTCAGGTAGAAGTCCCAGAGGCGGCGGAAGCGCTCGTCGTAGCCATGGTCGCGGAGCCGGTCCCAAGCGGTGAAGAAGCGCTCGCGCCAGGCGGCGAGGGTCGGCGGGTAGTGGGCGGTGATGTCGTCGATCCAGACCTGGCGCATGCTGGTGACCCGGTTCAGGCAACTCGCGATCAGCCCCTCGGAGGGCAGGCAGCCGCCGGGGAAGACATGGGTGTTGGCGAAGCTCTTCGCCGCCTTCTCGATCTCGTAGATGTCGTCGCGGATCGTGATCGCCTGCAGCAGCATCGCGCCGTCGTCCGTCAGCAGCTGGTCGCAGCGGCGGAAGTATTCGTCGAAGTACTGCCAGCCGACGGCCTCGATCATCTCGACCGAGACGAGCCTGTCGTAGCGGCCTTCGAGGTCGCGGTAGTCCTCGAGCAGGACCGTGACCTGGTCCTCGAGCCCGGCCTCCTTCACGCGCCGGGTCGCCAGCTCGTGCTGGGCCTGGGAGATGGTCGTCGTCGTCACCCGGCAGCCGCTGCGCCGAGCGGCGTGGATCGCCATCCCGCCCCAGCCGCTGCCGATCTCCAGCAGGTGGTTCTCGGGGCCGAGCCGGAGGCGTTCGCAGATCCGGTCGAGCTTTGCCAGCTGCGCCTCGTCGAGGCTGACTCCGTCGCTGGGGAAGTAGGCGCAGGAGTACATCATCCGCTCGTCGAGGAAGGCGGCGAAGAGGTCGTTGCCGAGGTCGTAGTGGGCGGCGATGTGGGCGCGGGCGCGGTCGCGGGTGTTCTGCGGCACCGTCCGGCGCAGCCGGTGGAGGACGCCGCGCGGCCGGGCGACGGCGGCGCGGACGCCGTCCATCTCGCGCAGTTCGCGGGCCGCGATCCGCATCAGGCTGACCAGGTCGTCGGTCTCCCAGAGCCCCTGCACGTAGCTCTCGCCGAGGCCGACGCTGCCGCGCAGCGGTCCGCGCCAGGCGGCCTGGTTGTTGACCGTCACCGTCGCCCGCAGCTCGGCGTCGGGCGGACCGAAGCTGCGTTCGCGCCCGCCTTCGACGATGTCGATGCGGCCGGCGCTGACCCGGCCGAGGACGGCGCCGACGGCGGTCCGGGAGAGCGCGTCCCTCACGGCGAGATGAACCCTTTCGGCCGGCTGCCATCCGGGTGAGGGAAGTAGCGCGCCCCCTTCAGCTTCAGCCGCAGGGACTGGGCGTAGATCTTCGCCACCACCTGCAGCGACATCGCCGGGTAACGGGCAAGGAGGCCGGCCATCAGCCGCGGGCTGAGCTCGCGGCGGCGCAGCGAGAGCGTCGCGTCGAACGACTTGCCGGAACCGCTGCCCTCTGCGGCGTCCCGGTTCGGGCGCGACTCGATGTGGACCGAGAGGCGGGCGCCGGGCTCGGAGGCGCGGAAGGCGTAGGTCTGATCCATGCCCATCAGTGGAGAGACGTGAAGAGTCTTGTCGAACTCGTCGCAAAGCACATTACCCTGGCGCTCGCCTCGCGCAAGCACGTACGCATGTCGCTCTCCCCAAGGGATGTTCTCGACCTCGGCGACGACCGCCTCGACCCGCTCGCCGGCGGCGTCGAAGCAGTAGTAGAAGCTGACCGGGTTGAAGGAGTGGCCGAGGTAGCGCAGGCCGGTGAGGAGGCGGACCGGGCCGGCCGGCCGCGAGCCGGTGGCGGCCTCGGCGGCGTCGCGGGCGCACTCGTCGAGCGGCCGTCCCGGGTCGCCCATGTAGTCGCCGCGGCGGAAGCGGGCCGGGGCCGGGCGCCGGGCCGAGTAGAGCGGGTAGCGGTCGAGTGCTCCGGGCAGCTCGCCGAGGTCGAGGTAGGTGAGGAAGAAGCGGTAGCGGAAGCCGTGCTCGACCGGCTCGAAGCGGCGGTGGCGGACCCAGCCCTCGTATATCGCCGACGCGGTCATGCCGCCAGCGCTTCCGGCTCGCTGTCGGGCGGTGCTTCCAGCGCGGGCTGCGCGGCCGCTGGCGCGAGCGCCGCCCCCGGGATCCCGGCGCACGCCCGCAGGGCGCTGACGACGCCGTCCTCGTGGAAGCCCCAGCCCCAGTAGGCGCCGCAGTAGTGGGTGCGGCGGCCGGCGTTGCTGATCTCGGCGTGGCGGGCCTGGGCGGCGACGCCGGCGGCGGTGAACATCGGGTGGTCGTAGCTGAACCGGCGCAGCACCTTGGCGGGGTCGATCGCGTCGCCGCGGTTGAGGGTGACGAAGTAGTCGCGGTCGGCGCCGAGGCGCTGGAGGTTGTTCATCCAGTAGGTGACCGTACTCCCCTGCCGCTCGCCCTCCGGCAGGTGGAAGTTCCAGCTCGACCAGACGGCGCGGCGGCGCGGCATCAGCGTGGCATCGGTGTGGAGGACGGTTTCGTTCGGCTGGTAGGGGATCGCGCCGAGGACCTCGCGCTCGGCCCGGCTCGGGTCGGCGAGCATTGCCAGAGCCTGGTCGGAGTGGGCGGCGATCACGACCTCGTCGAAGTCCTCGCTCTCGCAGCCGTCGGCCTCGATCCGGACCCGGTCCGGGAGCCGCTCGATCCGCCGCACCGGCGCCCGCAGCCGCACCCGCTGCCGCCACGGCGCCGAGATCACGGCGACGTAGCTGCG
Source organism: Solirubrobacterales bacterium (assembly GCA_035689305.1). Taxonomy (GTDB): domain Bacteria; phylum Actinomycetota; class Thermoleophilia; order Solirubrobacterales; family 70-9; genus VAYN01. Next base: position 12,443 of record DASSLT010000023.1, read on the forward strand.
CGAGCCGCCGCGGACGGTCCGCCACCTGGGCCGGTCGCGCAGCGTGTACATGCCGTGGTTGGCGAAGAACTCGGCCATGAAGCTGGCCGGGAACTCCCACATCTGCTCGGGGTCCGCCGACCAGACCGCGGCGGCCTGGGGGACGATCAGGCGCTCGATGAACTGGCGCGAGTAGGCGCGCTGCTCGAGCCAGCGGCCGAGCGAGGGAGCGCTGCCGTTGCGGCCGATCAGCTGCGGTGCCTCGCGGTTGAAGCGGCGCCAGTCGAGCAGCATTTTGATGAAGGTCGGGTTGACCAGGTTCGAGCGGCGGGCGAAGAGGCCGCGCGGCGTCCCCGAGTACTCGAAGTGGCCGTACCCGTCGGAGACCGAGAAGCCCATGTGGGAGGCCTGGGTGGCGACACCGAGCTCGGCCAGCAGCGCTTCGAAGTTGGGGTAGTTGCGGTCGTTGAAGACGATGAAGCCGGTGTCGATCCGGTGCTGGCGTCCGTCGGCGCCCTCGACCTCGACCGTGTTCGTGTGGCCGCCGAGCCGCGCGCCCGCCTCGTAGACGGTGATCTCGTGCTCACGGTGGAGCTGGTGGGCGGCGACGAGCCCCGAGATGCCGGTTCCGACGATCGCGATCTTCATCGGGATACCAGTACGTAGCCGGCCGCCGATCGGTTGCATCGAGATTCCAGTATCCGGCGGAACGGACCGCACGCGATCTTGCGAGGGGGCGCGACTTCGCGGGGCGGGGGTGTTGCGTAAGGCAGGGTTGTCGATATCAGAGGTGACGTGAGCTTCAACTCGACTCCGCGCCGGCGCCGCTTTGCGGCCCGGCTGGCGCTCCTCGCCGCGCTCGCGGCGAGCCTCGCCCTGCCCGCTTCCGGGTCCGCGGCGGAAGCCGGCAGCGGCGAAACCGGGGGCGCCGGCCAGGTCGAAGAAGCGCCGGTCCTCAGCAACACGCCGTACGACCGCCAGGGGATGTGGATTTGGTACGTCTCGAAGTCCGAGGGCGGCAGCGTGCCGGCGATGATCGCCCGCGCCAAGCGCAACGGAATCGGCACCGTCTACGTCAAGTCAGGCGACGGCACCACGATCTGGAACCAGTTCAACCGCCAGCTGGTGCAGCGGCTGCACCGCGGCGGCATCGACGTCTGCGCCTGGCAGTTCGTCTACGGCGACCACCCTGCGGCCGAGGCCCGGGTCGCGATCGCCTCGGTCCAACGCGGCGCCGACTGCTTCGTGATCGACGCCGAGGCCGACTACGAGGGCAAGTACGCCGCCGCCGACCTCTACATGCGGACGCTGCGTGCCGCGGTCGGCGAGACCTACCCGATCTCGCTCGCCGGTTTCCCTTATGTCGACTACCACCCGTCCTACCCCTACTCGGTCTTCATGGGGCCCGGCGGCGCCCAGTACAACCAGCCGCAGATGTACTGGAAGACGATCGGCACCTCGGTCCGCACCGTCTACGAGCACACCTACCTCTACAACCGGATCTGGGGCCACCCGATCTACCCGATCGGCCAGACCTACGAAGCTCCCGGCAACGCGGCGCTGATGCTGTTCCGGCGCTTCGCCGCCAGCTACGGCGGGCAGCCGCCGAGCTGGTGGGACTGGCAGGAGACCGCCGGCGCGGAGTGGGGAGCGCTCGGCGCCAAGAGCGCGCTGAAGCCGGTCACCGGCTACCGGTCCGAAGTCGAACACCCGCTGCTGAAACGAGGCAGCAAAGGCGACATGGTCGTCTGGGCGCAGGAGCACCTGGTCGGCGCCGGCGTCGAAGTCCCGGTCACCGGGATCTTCGGCAACCAGACCCGGACCGCGGTGCGCGCCTTCCAGGAAGCGCACGGGCTCGAAGCCGACGGCCGGATCGGCACCGACACCTGGCAGGTGCTGCTCTCCTTCACGCCGGAGAAGGTCGAATGGGCGGCCTCGGCCCGGGCCGGGAGCAGCGTCGCCGGCCGCGCCGGCCCCATGCACCCGGCTGGGCGCCCGCTCTCGGCCTCGCTGCCGGCGAAGGCCTACGAGATCCCGCCCGACGCGGGCTCGCGGATCCCGTAGCCGGCCGCGCCGCTAGCGGGCGATCGTCGTCTCGAGCCGGCCGAGGGTCGGCGACTCGATCACGATCTCGTCCCCGTCCTGCAGCCAGACCCGCGGCTGGCGGCCCATCCCGACCCCCTCCGGGGTGCCGGTGGCGACGATGTCGCCGGGCTCCAGCGTCATCAGCGAAGAGAGGTCGGCGACCAGCTCCGCGATCGAGAAGATCAGGTCCCCGGTGGTCGAGTCCTGCATCGTCTCGCCGTTCAGGCTCAGCTCGAGCTCGATCGCGTCAGCCGGCCCGGCTTCGTCGGGGGTGACCAGGGTGGGGCCGCAGGGCGCGGCGCCGTCGAAGATCTTGCCCGGCATCCACTGCGGAGCGCGGCCTTGCAGGTCGCGAGCCGAGAGGTCGTTGAGCAGGGTGTAGCCGGCGATGTAGTCGAGCGCGTCGGCCTCGGCGACGTCCTTGGCCCGACGGCCGATCACGAATGCGACCTCGGCCTCGTAGTCGACCTTGTCGCTGTTGCCCGGCAGCTTCACCGTCGCGCCCGGCGCCGCCAGCGCGTTGCGGTACTTGCCGAAGACGATCGGGTGAGGGGGCGGCTCCATCCCGGTCTCGGCGGCGTGCTTCCGGTAGTTGAGGCCGATGCAGATGATCTTGTCTGGGTCGGGGATCGGCGGCAGGATCGCGACCGCGCCCTGCGGGTGCGAGGGGTGGCCGGTGTCGCCGAGGGTCGAGCGCAGGTCGTCGATCCGGCCAGCTGCGACCAGCTCCCGCAGGCTGCCCCGGTGCGGCTCGCCGAGCGCCGCCCAGGCATCGACGACGAGCCCGTCCTCCAGATACCCGGCCCGCCCCCCGTCCCCGGCGTCGAAAGTGACCAGCCTCATCCGCGGCAGCCTACGCGACCGCCACCGACCGCCGAGGTTGCGTTTGACCGACGCAGGGCGACGGAAAACGCAACCTCGGCGAGAGGGGTCAGGCGTGGGCGGGCTCCGGCTCGGCCTCGAAGTCGGTGCCGACCAGGGTCTCGCGCTCGATGTCGCGCTCGCGGACCAGCCACAGCGCCAGCACCGAGCCGGCGAAGCAGAGGATCGCGCCGAGCAGGAGGATCTCGTTGAGACCGTGGATGAAGCCCTGTTCGGCGGCGTTCCGCGTCAGCTCACGCGTCTGCTCGGGGACCGAGTTGAGCGCTTGCGGCAGCGTCCCGGAGGAGGTCGCTTCGATCAGGCCGCGGGCTTCGTCGTGACTGAGCGAGCCGGCGACGTCCTGCGCCTTGGAGGCGCCGGCGCCGAGGAAGATCGCCCCCCAGGCGGCGATTCCGACCGCGATACCGACCTGGCGGAAGGTGTCGTTGATTCCCGCCGCCATCCCGCTCTGCTCTTTGGGGACGACGCTGAGGGCGACGTCGGCGATCACCGGGTTGACGAGGCCGATCCCGATGCCGCCGACGATGAAGCCGACCAGCAGCGCGGTCCACTCGGAGTGGAGGCCGAGGCCGCCCATCGAGAAGAGCCCGACTCCGACCAGCGCGAGGCCGGCGCTGAGCAGGTAGCGGGCCTGCACTTTCGCCAGCGCCATCCCCGCAAACGGGGCGACGAAGAACGAGGCGAGGGTGATCGGCAGGTAGCGGACGCCGGCGTCGATCGGCGAGTAGCCGAGGAAGCTCTGCAGGTAGAGCGTCAGGTACAGGAACAGCGCGAACATCGAGCCGGAGACGGCGAAGGCCGCCAGCTGGACGCCGGTGAAGGCGCGCCGCTTGAAGAAGTGCAGCGGCAGCATCGGCTCCTTGACCCGGGTCTCGATCGTGAAGAAGGCGATCAGCAGCACCGCCGCGGCGGCGAACAGGCTGACGATCAGGCTGCTGCCCCAGCCCTCGTCGTTGCCGCGGACCAGCGCCAGGACCAGCATGAAGAGGGCGCTGGAGAAGGTGAGGAGGCCGCCCCAGTCGATCCGGGTCGCGTTCGGGTCGCGGGACTCGGCCAGCTTCCAGTAGGTGACGGCGATCGCCGCGATCCCGATCGGGACGTTGAGCAGGAAGACCCACTCCCAGCCGAGGCCGTCGGTGAGGAGGCCGCCGACCAGCGGGCCGATCGCGACCGCGATCCCGATCGTGGCGCCGTAGATGCCCATCGCCATGCCGCGTTCGGGGCCGCTCGGGAACTCCTGGGCGACCAGCGCCAGGGAGACGGCGAACATGATCGCGCCGCCGACGCCCTGCAGGCCGCGGGCGATGTTGAGGAAGGTCGGGTCGGGGGAGAGGCCGCAGAGCAGCGAGGCGACCGAGAAGATGCCGAGGCCGACGGCGAAGACGCGGCGGCGGCCGAGCCGGTCGGCGAGCGAGCCGGCGGTGAGGACGAGGGCGGCGAGCGAGAGCGCGTAGGCGTCGACGACCCACTGCAGGTCGGAGAAGCTGCCGCCGAGCTCCTTGCGGATGGCCGGCAGGGCCGTGTTGACCACGGTGATGTCGAGCAGCAGCATGAAGGTGGCGACGCAGACCGCGCCCAGCGTCCACCACTTGCGGTTCGTATCGGAGTTCATTTCGAAGGTCTCCATTGCGTCGGTTACAATTGTCAGGACGCCTTGTCAGGCTCCCTGATCAAGCGACCTTATCAGTCTCCCTTACTAAATGTCTTCCGCCCCCAAAACCCCCCTCAACCTGGTCCCGCTGCCGGGCCTGATGGAAGTCGCCTCCGAGGCGCTCTTCATCGAGTTCCGCGCCGAGCTGGTCGAGGCCGGCTACGGCGACGTCCGCCCGACCCACGGCTGCGTCTTCCGCTTCGTCCACGAGAATGGCATGCGCCTGACCGAGTTGGCCCAGCGGGCGGGGATGACGAAGCAGTCGATCGGCGAGATCGTCGACGACCTCGAGGCCCTTGGCTACGTCGAGCGCGTTCCCGACCCCGCCGACAAACGCGCGAAGCTGATTCGCCTGACCGAGAAGGGCCGCCAGGCCCAGCGCGTCGGCTTCGGCCTCTTCACCACGATCGAGCAGCGCTGGGCCGAGCGCTACGGCACCGAGCGCATCGCCGAGCTGCGCGAACTGCTCGAAGAGATCGCCGCCACCGAGGCCCCCCAGCTCGTCCCCGAGCTCTCCCAGGCCGCCCGTGAAAAGATCGACCCGGCCCCCGAGCCCGCCGCCGCCTGATCGAGGGACCTCAGCCCCGATGGCGGGGCCGAGAATCCGCTAGCTTTGCGGCCGGGCCTATGTCCCTGGCCCGTCCGAGTTTTCCCTCGGGGGCGTAGCTCAGTTGGTTAGAGCGCCGGCCTGTCACGCCGGAGGTCGCGGGTTCGAGTCCCGTCGCTCCCGTTGCCGGTACACGGCTCTGCGAAGCCGATTGTGGCGGTTAGCGGGTCCGTCATAGATTGAGTTGTTGGGCCACAAAGTGTTGCCCACAAACGTGATCTGCGACGCGCCGGCTCTAGAGATCGAGGCCCTAGGCCGGAGCGTCACGGAGCGCCGACGAGAACTGACCCGCTGTTCGGCAACGGGTCGGCAGAGCCAGTTTCGGGTTAAGAGCGAGCCGCTCGGCGGGAGACGATTCCGAGGGGCGGACCGCCGCCCGTAACTCTTTTCTCCGATTTGCTCTCCGGGATCGCGTAGACGAACTCCTTACCGCCGCCTGCCGGGATCACGAGCGCTCGACGCAGCGCGCCACGACGGACCAGCGCCTTCAGTCGGTTGTTGACCGCCTGAGGGGAGAGCCCCATGCTCCCGGCGAGGTCACCCGCAGTAAACCGACCGAGCGTCCACGCTTCACTGAGCGTCTGATTCAGGATCTCGTCGCCGCCGAGCAACTCAGGTGGATCCATCATGTGCAGGAGGGCCAGCTTGCGGTGCGCAAGGGTCACCGCGATGGTCTCGCGGACGTCTTCGTTGGCGTTCACCGCGAGAACCGGGTGGCTGCCATAGAACCCTGAGGCGTGGTTGGAGAGGAACACGCCGATGCACTCGTCGACGAAGCTCACCGTCGCGACTCGAACCCCTTTGAAGTCGAGTACGACGGCTGCTCCTAGGTCTCCGTCGAGGAGCTCGCGCTCGATGGAGGTTCGGATCCTGACCGCGTTCTTGCGCGTATCCAGGATCACATCGAACTGTTTCATCCGGACTCGCACAACACGATCAAGGCTATCGCTTTCACGGAAATCGCTGGCGGCGCTCATTGGTAGTAATTTTTACTACCCATCGGACGGAAAAAACCACAGCCAGATCTCGAGTCCTTTCGCGACTGGCTCTTCGCCAAGGAGAGCAAGCGTCGCCTCCTCGAAGCGTTCCTTCGGGACCCCGATAAGGGCTGGACGCGGGCGCAGCTCGCCGCCGCTAGTGGCCAGCACGCGAAGGCGCGGATGGATCTCCATCTCAACCCGCTGGTCGCCGCGGGGCTGATCGCACGGAAGGGCGACGTTTATCGGCTGGTCGCCGACCATCCTGTTGCTCCGCCGCTCCGGCACCTCTTCGAGGAGCTCGCGCCGTCGCCCCCTCGCTGAGTTGTCGAATTACGCTTTCAGCGGTTTCCATGAAAGCTCGCCAATATTCTGGTACGGTCCCGGTAATGAGCACCCGCACCGTCCACGTCGAGCACAAACAGGTCCGCGACTTCGCCCTCGAGCGGGTGAACGTTAGGCGGGAAGATCTGACCGAGTACCGCGCCCAGGCGAACCGCCTCCGCGAGAAGCTCGAGAAGCACATCCGCGAGCACCCCGGCTACGGGCTCGTCAAGATGCGCAGCGCTGGGAGCGTCGCCAAGGGGACGGCACTAAAGACGATCAACGACATGGATCTCGTCGTCTATGTCAAGACCTCCGAGGCACCGACCAATGAGAGCGAGCTGCTCGACTGGATGGCGGAGCGCCTCCGGGCCGCCTACCCCAATCACCCTCCCGAGCAGATCAAGCCCGGCCTCCACGCTGTCACGATTTCCTTTTCGGGCAGCGGCCTCGACGTCGATGTGGCGCCGGTCCTGTGGGAGGGCGACGCTGACGACGTCGGCTACCTGATCCTGCCGGGGTCCGGCCAGAGAGTGAAGACGAGCGTCACCCAGCATCTGCAGTTCGTGCGCGGCCGCAAGGGCTCCTCGCCCAGCGATTTCGCGCAGGTCGTCCGGCTGCTGAAGTGGTGGGTCCGCCGTCAAAAGAGCCTCGATTCGGGCTTCCGCTTCAAGAGCTTCATGGTCGAGCTGATCTGCGCTCACCTGGCCGACGAAGGCACCGACTTCGCGGACTACCCTGACGCAATGGAGTCCTTTTTCGCCTACATCGTGCAGAGCGAGTTGTCCGAGCGGATCGCATTCGAAGACTTCTACGCAGTCTCCGAGCTCCCGGCCGAGACCCCCCAGGAGATAGAGATCTTCGACCCAGTGAACCCGGAGAACAACGTCGCCTCCCTCTACACCCGTGAGCAGCGCCAGCGGATCGTGAAGGCCGCGGACGAGGCCATCTCCGCCATTGCGGAGGCCGCCTACGCCACGACCAAAGGGCGCGCCGTCGACTGCTGGCAGATCATCCTCGGACCCACCTTCAAGGGCTGACGATGGCGACCTTCACCACCACGACGACCTTCACTCGCACCCACGCGCGGGAGATCGCTTCGCGGGTGGCGACCGACCTCAGGCTCATGCATCGCTACTACGACGGTCGGCCGAGCCTCGGAGAGATCGACGATTACGAGACGGAGTTCGTCGAGTTGCTGGTCGCTGGATACCTGTACCGCTCCGAGTACGGCTTCAAGAAGGACGGCAATCGCATCGTCTCGGTCCGCTACACCGTCCGACCGGGCAGCGAGGAGCCCGACCGCGCCGGCAGCGTTCCCGCCACCACCGATGTCTCGGGGGCCGCTTTCTTCTCCTTCCTCGAATACTCGTCGGCCTTCGAAAACCTAAGCTCGGAGGAAAAGAAGGCGGTCAAGGGGAGGCTGCCCTTCCAGCGCACCTTCGGATCGGCTCCCGGAAACGGCAGCGGTTACTGGTCGACCGATAAGACCTATGGTGCGGGGGGCGTCGTCGCCTCTCGGGAAACCTTCAAGTCGCTGGCCTGATGACTTCGAAGTCCGACCTCTTCGACGCGGTCGACCCGCTGCCCGAACCGCTGGCCCGCGATCGCTACGCAAACCTCGTCGGCCTCGACGAGGTCAAGGACCGCCTGCTCAAGGAGGGGGAGATGCTCCTGGCACCTGACGCCCTTCGCGGTTGGGCCGATCGCTGTCATGGTCGCCAGATAGCTGCTGTCAAGGCTTTCGCCGAGCGCCGTCCCCTGTTCCTCTTCGCCGGTGACGTTGGCACTGGAAAGACCGAGTTGGCGGAAACCTTCGGCGACGCCCTCGCGCGAGCGAGAAGCATCGATGTCCTGCTCTTCCGGCTGAGCCTGGCGGCCCGCGGGAGTGGGGCAGTTGGCGAGATGACCAAGCTCATCTCCGATGCCTTCGGGGTGGTCGAAGAGGAGATCCCGGTGCCCGACGGCCCTCCACGGTTGGCCGGCATCCTTCTGATCGACGAGGCCGATGCGCTGGCTCAGTCCCGGGCTGCGACGCAGATGCACCATGAGGATCGAGCCGGCGTCAACGCTCTCCTGCGACGGATTGATCGGGTCTCCTCGCAGGGCAGGCCGGTGCTCACCGTGCTTTGCACGAATCGGCTCGAGGCGATTGATCCGGCGGTTCGTCGCCGCGCCGCCGATGAGTTCGAGTTCAAGCGCCCGGATTCGGCCCAGCGCAAAGCTGTCCTAGTCACTGCGCTCGCCGAGAGCGGGATCGACCGTCAACAGATCGCCGAGATAGCAGCCCGAACCGGTCCCACCGAGGGTCGCGAGTATGGCCACACCTACTCCGACATCCGCATGAAGCTCATCCCGGCGGCGATCCTGGCCGCGTACCCGGACCGCCCGCTCACTGCCGAAGTGATCCTGAATCAACTCGACTCCCATCCGCCCACGCCCCCCTTTGGCGCCGGGGCCGACGGTTGAGGGACCCGCGTCGCGAACTCGCCAGTGCGAGCGCCGCTCGACTGAGCGGCGACGACTACCAGCACCTCTTCACGCTGATGCAGGCGGTGCGTCTGCTCCGCCAAGATGTCTTCGGCATCACCCGGGTAAGGATGGAGGCTGACCAGGCCGGGAACGTCGACGACCTGATCGTCGAATACGACGGCAAGCCGACGGTCTACCACCAAGTGAAGTTCTCGCGCCTCGCGGGCGAGCCGCTAGCTCACGACTGGTTCACCGATTTTGGTTCCTCCAAGCATTCTCCGTTGCAGCGGTTCTATAAGAGCTTCATCGATCTCACCCTCGAAGGCCGCCGCCCCTATATGGCCCTGGTCACCAACCGCACTATCGCGTCTGACGACCCGATCCTCCGCCACATCGAGGGCCGTGACGCCCTTCTGACCCCGCGGCTTGCTGAGCCCGGGCCCAACTCTGCTTCAGGAAAAGCGCGCGCAGCGTGGGCCGAGCATCTTGACATCGACGAGGAGCAACTCCTGGAGATGCTCGATCACCTGCAGATCAAAGCCGGAGTCGGAACGCTCGAGGAGCTGCGAGACCGCTGTGCGGAGACGATGCTCGCTGTCGGCCTGCGCGGCGACGACGAGGCGGTAGCCGTCGGCCATTCTGCGATCCGCGACCTGATCGAGAATGGGTGTGAAGGGATCGAGCCCGACGCGATGCGCGAACTCGTCGACCGCCATCAGCTTGGCGGGAGCCGCCCTGTCGCCCACCTTCGGGTCGCTGCGATCGACCGCCCACCGAGCTTCGGATCCGCCACGGCCGATCTCGACTGGGTTGATCTCTACGAGGGCGCGGACCCTCGCGCACGCCGCCGACTGCGCGACCCCAAGGCCGTCCAAGGGATGGGTGTCGAACTCGCGGATACGCGCCGCCGGATCGAAACACTCGGATACTCTGACGTCAGCATCGGCGGCGCCTTCAGGCTCGATGTCGGCTTCGCGCTCGGCGCCGAGTTCGCTGATACCTGTGGCTTCCAACTCTCGGTCATGCAGCGCGGCGAGAGCTGGGGGACCGAAGAGGCAGCCGAGCCTTTCGGTCTACAGGTGTCCGACCGAGGAGTCGGCCGCGGCGACGGTATTGCAGTTTGCGTCTCAATCAGCAACGAAATCGCTGCGGATGTCGTTCACTTCATCGAGGCCGAGGATTCGCCTGTCAAGCGACTCCTGACGCTTTCGCCAGATGACGGACCCGACCGAGCCGCGATCTCCTCACCGGCGCAGGCACGGGGCTGCGCCGCGGCCATCCTCGGTCAGCTTCGGGAACGCTCAAAAAACTTCCCTGAAATCCACCTCTTCCTCTCCTGCCCAAACGGCCTCGCTGTCCTCCTAGGGCATGTCTGGAATCGTCTGCCGCCGACTCGCGTCTATGCGGACACCAGTCCCGGCTACCAACCGACCTTCCGAGTCACTGGCTGACTCGGCCGAGCACCTCCTGCGAGGAACAGGATGAGGTCACGTGGGTCCTGAACACCCCCAACGGTCCGAAGTCAACGTAGACTCGCTCTCAAGCGCCCTGCAAAATCGTTAGCGAGGCTGGCGGTTGCTGGTGCCCCGTTGTCGAGCAGGCGGCGTAGAAGGGTGGGCTCGGTGCTACCTTCAGGCCATGACCAAGACCGAGCTTCATCGTCTCGTCGACGCTCTCCCCGATGAATCCCTTCCTGCTGCGGCGATCCTGCTGCGGCGTGCCCAGGATCCGGTGGTAGCCAAGCTCGATGCCGCGCCCGTGGACGACGAGGAGTTGACCGACGAGGACCGTCGGGCGATCCAGGAGTCGCGAGAGAAGCCGGGCATCGCCTGGTCTGAGGCCGAGGCGGAGCTGAACGCTGGCTGATCCCGGTGGTTGGCGGATCGAGGTCCGTCCGGCCGCCCTCAAGGCGCTTCGCCGATTGGGCCGCAAGGATCGGCAGAGGATCGCGGCGGCCATCGGCGAGCTTCCGGACGGCGATGTCAAACGGCTTCAGGGTCCCGAACGTCTCTGGCGCTTGCGAGTGGGGGAGTGGCGGGTGATCTTCGATCGGCGCACCGGCGAGAAGGTGATCGACGTGCTGGCCGTGCGACCTCGAGGGCGGGCGTATCGTCGGTAGGCCCGATGGAGAATCGGCTCCACTTCACTCGCGACGAATTGCTCACCCCCGACGATGTTGCCCAGATCCTCCGGGTCCGGCGCACCACTGCCCTCGAGTACATGCGCCGGGGAGTGATCCCGGCTGCCAAGATCGGCAAGCAGTGGTACTCGCCGAGGCCCTTGCTCGACGAGTACCTTGCATCCCTGTTTGGTGAGGCAAGCGCGGCTAGGCCCCCTCGCCCTCTTCGGCGAAGATCTCGGTGAGCTTCGCTCCGTCGCTGGGACGCGGGCGCGAGTGCAGGTAGCGCTCGGTCGTCGTCAGCTTCGAGTGGCCCATCATCTCCTTGACCGCGACGAGGTCGAAACGCCTGATCGCCAGGCTCCCGAAGGTGTGGCGCAGGTCGTGAAAGCGCCGCACCCGCACCCCGGCGGCTTCCTGGGCGCGGATGAAGCGGGTCCGCACGGCGGAGCGGTCCAGGGGACCGCCGTCGGTACGGCAGAAGACGTAGTCCTCGCGGCTGAGGAAATGCTGGCGGGAGCACAGCCGCTCCAGCTCCTCGCGGGCCTGCGCCGCCAGCGGCACGACCCGCGAGCGGCGCGACTTGGTGCTCGTCTCCTCGCCCGCGGAAAACGCCCGCGAGACCGTGAGGAATCCTTCCCCGAGGTCGACGTCGTGCCAGCGCAGGGCCCCGAGCTCGCCGATCCGAAGGCCGGTCATCGCGGCGATGATGAAGAGTGAGGCGTCCTGGTCGTCGATGCGCCTCCACTCGCAATCGGTCTCGGCCGAGAAGACCGATTGCGGGTAGCCCGATCGCCGGCGGTGTTTGCCCGCCCGCGCCGCCGCGGCGATCGCGCGGATCTCCCCGGGCTCGAAGGTCTCGACCGGGGCCGGCCCGTCTTCGGGGCGCTTTGAGGTGCCGGCGGCCGGGTTGTCGGGCAGGCCGAAGCTCTCTTCCCGGCGCGCGAACTCGAAGATCGCGTGCAGCACCTGGCGGTAGACGTTGACGGTGCGCGGGGAGAGGTCCTCGCGGTCAAGGCGCGCGAGGAAGGCGCGGACGTCCTTGGTGGTGATGTCGAACAGTCGCTGCCCTCCGAAGCTGCGCATGATCCGCGCCTGCCGTGGCTCGCTCCCGTCCACCGGTTGCGCGAGGAGGGTCCGATTGCTCTGCAGCGTCGAGGGCTTCACCCGCTTCTCGGTCCGCAGGTACTCGAGCCAGGCGTCGGCCGCCTCGTCGAAGAGGGCGTCGCTTCGCTCCGGGATCTCGCGCACGAGTTGCTCTTCGTGCTCGGCGATCGCCTGCGCCATCAGCGGATAGGCGCGGCGCTCGTCGAGGTAGCCCCTGCGGATCCGACCTCTCCTTGACACCCACTTGCCATCGGCATCCTGTTCGACCCAAGCGGGTCCCAAGCGCTTGCGGCGCTGGGTGCGCGTGAAGTCTCGCCACCTCGCCTCGTAGAAGGGCCGGCCCTTGTAGGCGCGGACTTGAAGCGAGCCCTTGCCCTCCGGCGGATTCCGTCTCGCCGGCGGCAACTCCGTGATCCATCGGTGCGCTGCTGCGGTCCCCATTTTGAACGACCTCCTTTGGCTTGAAGGACCCCGCATCGCTATTGGCCAACAAGGCGCCGCTTTGCACCGGGGTCCCTCGCGCCGCGGCGGTTGGGCCACGATTTGGGCCACAACCCCGCTGCCACGGGACGCTCTAGAACTGTCTCTCGCTGAGCCGGACTCCGCAACAGACTGCGGATTCAGGGCTTTCCGGAGCCCCTGTCACGCCGGAGGTCGCGGGTTCGAGTCCCGTCGCTCCCGCTCTGGGCACCGCTGAATCCTGATCGGAGTTCATGGTGCTCCGCTGCGGCTTGGAAGTAGGGGAGCAGCCGGCCGCGCGGCTTGACGGCGACGATCTGACCGGCGTCCTCCCAGACCTGCTCGAACAGGGCTCCAACCGCTCCAACTCGTCTTGCAGCGCCTGCTGGCGCATCAGGTATTGGGCTTTGGTCAGGTCGCCGAGCATGTACAGGTCTTTGAGCCGGTCGATCTGGCAGCGTGCTTCGGCGAAATGGAGCAGATCAAGCACGATGCAGCCGACCGCTTGGCCGCGTCCGGAGACCGCGTGATCTGGGCGATGTTGGGGATGCTCGGATTCGAGTCTCCGCCGCCGGCCGACCTTGCACCGCCGGCCGATGATGGCGGCCACCCTTAACCGCTTTACCGGCGCGGTCCATTAGAGACGCCCAAACCTGAATAGTTGGTTTTTCGCCACGTAAACGTGCTGGTTCAGAAAACGCTGCGATAGAACCACCGCCGCTGGGCAGCGGGCATAAACGAACGCAGACGGGAGAGCGGCGTGATCAATGGGGCAAGCAGCAAGACGCGGGGGTCCGCAAGCGGTTCGCGACGGGAGCGAGTTCACTTCGTCGGCGTCGCCGCCCTTCTCTTGCTATTGCTGACCGGCGTGGCTTCTGCCATCGCCGACGCGCCTGAAGGCGCGTCCTACTCACGGCCGGAAATATCGGAAGAGGCAGCTGCCGAAGCTGCCGACTCCGAAGATATTCGTGCCCAGCTGACCGAGCCCGAGATTGCTGAATCGCTTCCGCATTCAGACCTCAGTCGCGAGGGCGCCATCGAACTGATCGAAGGTGTCTTCCCGCTCGAGTTGGAAAGCCCGGCCGGGATCTTTGACGAACTTCAGGTCGAAAAGTTCTACTCCGACCACGTGGCGCTCGTCTCCGGCGACGACGCGCCGGAACCCGGTGGCGTCATTGTCGGCGAGGAAAGCAGCGACCAATACGAAGGCCCGACGCTGCTCGAATCGTCGGTCCCGCTCCGCACCGAAGGCGAAGATGGCACCCAGGAAGCTATAGACCTGAGCCTCGAACACACCGAAGGTGAACTTCAGCCCGCCAACTCGGCAGCCGAGCTCGCCATCCCGGGGGACCTCTCGGAAGGCATTGAGCTGGGCGCCTCGGGGGTCGAAATCAGCCTCGGCGAAGCACCGGAGGGTCGCAGCCCCTCGGTGGTCGACGGCAGCGTCGCTTTCTACCCGAACGTGGCCGAGGACTCAGATTTCGCTGTCGCCCCGACGCCGACCGGCGTGGAGACCTTCACGACGCTCCGCAGCCCCGATGCGCCTAACTCGATCGAATACGACCTAGGTCTCCCGGTAGGCATGAGCCTTCGCGAAGACGGCGGCGGCGGAGCTGAAGTCGTCAACGCCGCAGGCGACCTGAAGGTAGTGGTCCAGGCCCCAAGCGCCATCGATGCCCAAGGTCGGGAGGTGGCGACGACCATGCGGGTCCAAGGCGACTCCCTGCAGCTCGAGGTTGCCCCGGACCAGTCGACCGCGTACCCGGTCCTAGTCGATCCCGAATACGAATTTTTCCTCTGGTACGAAGAAAACACGACCGCAGGCACCGAAGCATTCAAAACGGAATCGACCGCGCCGGCGATGAAAACCGGCGTCAACTGGTCGGCTTCGATGCCCAATCCCAGCATCTCTCTGAACTCTTATGGCCTGTATGTACAGGCTCCGCAATACACCTCGTTTGCCGCCGAAACGGGTGCGGTCTGGGTCTACTCCGTGCCGCGCCTGAAATCCGACGAAGAAAAATACGGCGCCCCGCCGACCAGCTACATCGCCTCGATGGACCTGTCAAAGGTCGGCTTCTTCGACGAAGCGAACTACGGCGTCCTGCACTTCGTCGGCGGGACGGAAGACCCTCGCTACTGGAGCGGCATCTGGGACGGATTCAACAGCAAATGGGCGAGTGCATGGACCCATACCGGGACGGAAGGGCAGGTCACGAACCTAAACGCCTGGTACCACTACCCGGGCAACAACGACCACAACGCCAAGATCGCCGAGCCGGTCGGACTCTGGAGCCTGACTGCCTCCAAAACTGCAGCGTACGTACCGCGAGAGGCTTATGTGGGAACGGTCATCCTCAGGCTTGCTGACCCCGACCCTCCGCATTTCGGCTCTATCTCCTCGCCCCCTTGGACCAATGGCGAAGAAGGGTCTCTGCCACTCAAATTCAGCGTCAGCGACACCGGGCTCGGTGTGCAGGCGGTCATTCCGTACGACTCCATTCCCGCCGCCCACCACTCAGTGAACATGCATTGCGCCGGGGCTGTCAACCCCTGCCCGCGTGTCGTGACGTCCTCCGAGCTTGGCAGCGAAGACGCCACGATCGATCCGTCCAAATTGCCTTCGGGGATCACCAAAATGTACCTGGCTGCCTATGACCCCCTGCTCAACTGGGGCTACACCACCTTCTACGCCAAGGTCGACCGGAGCGCTCCGGAAGCCACGTTGTCAGGTCCGCTGTCCGCGACCGGCGGCAAGGTCAAGCCGAAAGACTATGCGCTCAGCGTCAGCGCGAAAGACGGCACCGAAGCCGCGCCGCAGTCTGGGGTCGGCTCGGTCGAATTCAAGCTCGACGGCGCCCAGGTAAAGCGGGTGACCTGCGAAAAGCAGAACTGCGAACTGAATCCAGAATGGGTCCTCCACACCTCCGCCTACGGGGTCGGCCAGCACACCGCTGAAGTGATCGTCACCGATCGCGTCGGCCGCTCGGTCAAACGGGAACAGAAATTCACGATCGAGAAAGACACCACCGCGCCGGCGATCACCACCCTGGCGAAAGCGACGGGTTCCTACCCGTCCGACACCTACCCTGTGCAGACCAACGTCAGCGACTCCGGCTCGGGTTTGGCGAAGCTCGAACTGCTGGTCGACGGCAAGCGCTCCGGCGTCCCGGTCACCAACGCCTGCGCTGACGTTGAAGAAGACGAAGAAGAAGGCCATTGCTTCACGAAAGCCGCCAGCTCCGCGCAGGTCTTCTCGGTGAACATGGCCGAATACTCGCCTGGCAGTCACGCGCTTGAACTGATCGCCACCGACGGTGCCGGCAACGTCGCCACCAAACAGGGATCGATGAGCGTCGAAACCGGCGTTGGCGCGGCCCACGTCGCGCCGACCCTGACGCTCTCGGGGACGATGACCGAACAGGCCACCCTCGGGACGACGAGGCCGCGCTATGTGCTTAAGGCCGAAGCCGGGGCTGGCAACGAATTTGAACCCTCCGGCGCCGCCCCCACCTACGCGAGCGCCTTCGGCTCCTCAGGCACCGGCAACGGTCAGCTGGTCCACCCGGCCGACCTCGCCCGCGACAGTGCCGGCAACCTCTGGGTCGCCGACGCCGGCAACAACCGGATCGAGGAGTTCAACTCCAAAGGCGAATACGTCGCCAAATTCGGTTCCTCGGGGTCGGGCAACGGCCAGTTCAACCGGCCCTCGGCACTCGCGGTCAACGCCAAAGGCAACATCGTCGTCGCCGATTCCGGCAACGCCCGCGTCCAGGTCTTCAACTCCAAAGGCGAATTCGTCAAAGCCTTCGGCTCGGCCGGAACCGGAAATGGCCAGTTCACCGCTCCCGGCCCCGAAGGCATCGCAGTCGACGCCAAAGGCAACGTCTGGGTCGCCGACACCTATGGCCGCCGGCTTGAGAAGTTCACCGAAGGCGGCGAATTCGTGAAAGCGGTTGGCGCCAAAGGCTCGGGCTCGGGCCAGCTCGGCGAACCGGTCGGGATCGACGTCGCCGCCGATGGCAGCGTCTTCGTCGCCGACTGGCAGAACAACCGGGTCGCGGTCTTCGGCGAAGGCGGCGAATTCCTCCGCCAGTTCGGCTCCGAAGGCATCGGCAACGGCCAGTTCAAGCACCCCGGGGCGATCACCGTCGACAGCCGCGGCAAGGTCTGGGTCGCGGATCAAGAAAACGGGCGCGTCGAGCAGTTCAGCTCAACCGGTGAATACCTCGCCCAGTTCGGCGCCAAAGGTTCGGGCTCGGGTCAGTTCGGCTACCCGAGCGCGATCGCGCTCGACACCGAAGGACACCTCTGGGTGGCCGATGCCGCCGGCAAAGAAATGAGGACGCCTGCGGCGCCCTCGAACGGCCCGACTGCCGCCTACGGGCTGGACGAGGGCTCGGGCTCGACCGCCAAAGACTCGGCCGGCTCACACACTGGCACCGTCACTTCTTCAAGCTGGGTCGAAGGCAAATACGGCAAAGCACTCTCCTTCAACGGCGAAAGCTCCTGCGTCTCGGTTCCCAACAGCGTCGACCTCCAGCTCGCGGGCTCCTTCACGCTCGAAGCCTGGGTGAAGCCGGCGAACACCAGCCAATGGGCGCCGATCTTCTTCAAGGAAGCCGAATCCTTCTACAGCTACTCGTTGTTCTTCGGCGCCTTCGAAGCCGGTCACGTCCAAGGCTACGTGGCCGACAAACCCTGGGAATGGACCGAAGTCGAATCCCCGGCGAAACTGACCGCGAACACCTGGTCGCACGTCGCGATGACCTCGGACGGGACGACCCTGCGCCTCTATGTCAACGGCACGCAGGTCGACACCGGCTCGGCGAAAGCGGCGATGGAAAGCAAACAGCCGCTCCTGATCGGCTGCGCCAAAAACTTCGGCGAGTACTTCAACGGGCAGATCGACAACATCCGCATCTACAACCGCGCGCTCACTGCGGCCGAAGTCGAAACGAGCAAGTCGACGGCGATCTCCTCCTCACCGCCTCTGTCAACGACGCCCACCGCCGCCTGGGCCTTCGATGAGGGTTCAGGCACCAGTACCAAAGATCTGGCCGGCAGCCATACCGGGACGCTCTCGAGCGCGAGCTGGGTCGAAGGCAAATACGGCAAAGCGATCAGCTTCAACGGGTCGAGCTCCTGTGTCTCGGTGCCCAACAGCGCCGACCTTCAGCTCTCCGGCCCATTCAGTCTCGAAGCCTGGGTGAGGCCGGCGAACACCAGCCAATGGGCGCCGATCTTCTTCAAGGAAACCGAATCCTTCTACGGGTACAGCCTCTTCTTCGGCGCCTTCAGTTCCGGCTACATCCAGGGCTATACGGCTAACAAAACGAACGAATGGACCGAAGTCGAATCGCCCGAAAAACTGACCGCGAACGCTTGGTCGCACGTCGCGATGACCTCCGACGACGCGACCCTTCGCCTCTACATCAACGGCAAACAGGTCGACTCGACGGCGGCCGGCCCGGTGATGGAAAGCAAAGGCCCGCTCCTGATCGGCTGCTCGAAACTGTGGGGCGAGTACTTCAACGGGCAGATCGACAACGCCCGCATCTACAACCGGACGCTGAGCGTCGCCGAAGTCGAAGCCAACAAGGCAAGCCCAGTGGCCGCCGAGGGCGACCGCATCCAGGCTTGGACCCAGCCAGCCACCAACGGGATCGCGAGCACGGAAATCACCCTCGACGGCAAAGCGGTCGACAGCTCGCCGGCAGGCTGCTCAACCGCTAACTGCACCCTGGCGCGAGAATGGACTCTCAGCTCGCCATCGAATCTCGGATCGCATTCGGTCCTCGTCAAAGCGACGAGCAAAGGCGGCACGACGACGACGAAAACGCTCGCGATCGAGGTCAAAGCAGATAACTCCAAACCGACGCTGGCCTCCAGCGGGGCGCTGCTCGAAGCGCCCGAGGGATGGGTCGAACAGAAGAAATACGCCCTCACGGCCTCGGCGACCGATCCGAGCGGATCTGGGGTCAAATCCCTCGTCTTCAAGGTCGACGGCGTTCCGGCAGAGTCGGTGACGAAGACCTGTCCGGACGGGGCTTGCCAGGCTTCGCTTGCGCAGCCAATCAACATGGCCGACTATCGGGGCGGCTCGCATACTGCGGAACTCGTCGCCACCGATGGGGTTGGGAATGTTGTGAGCAAAAAATGGACCCTGAACGTCGACCCGAAAGGGGTTATCGGCGAGGGGGAGACCAAGGCAATGCTTGAAGCAGCGGAAGAAACCAGCGGTGTCAACGTGATCGGTCCCTCGGAAGAAGAAGAGGTTGAGGGGACGGCCTCGGGTCTGGAGTTCGAGGAAGGGCCCGATGGGATCGAAGCGACCGGAACCGCAACGCCAGTCGCCATCAGCAGCGGGGGCAAAGAAGAGCCATGCACGGTTGCCTTGCAGGCAGTTCCGGCTGAGTCTTTCGGTGGCGTTGCGGAATCTGAAGGCGAAGGATCGGTCGAAGAACCCGAAGAAACAACTGAAGTGGAAGAAGCTCTGGAAGAAGCATCCGAAAACCCAGGGGCAGAGGTGTCGTTCATCCCGCAAGGGGAACCAGTTGAAATTTCGCAGGGGGGGATCGGACCCGAAACTTGCGCACCTGCCTTGGCTAACGATGTTGCCGCCGTGGAAGCAAACACGGCCAAACAGGTCGACACGGTAATTCGACCGCTCTATGACGGCGCGATGATGTTCCAAACGATCAGGGGCCCCGGGGCTCCCGAATCCTATTCCTGGGACGTTGAACTCGCCGACGACCAAAAACTCCAGTCGATTGACAGCCATAATGCCACTGTCTTCTACGAAGATGGAACTCCAGCAATGGCCATCACCGCCGATCCAGCACATGACGCAACCGGAGCCGAGGTCCCAACCACTTTGAGCGTGACGGAAGGAGGTGTCGTTACCCTTACTGTTCACTATGGATCAGGAAACGCCGAAGGCAAACCATTTACCTATCCCATTCTCGCTGGCGCGGGCTACGAGGTTGGCACCGAAGAAGTAACGATCTACTATCCGCCTGAAGCGCCGTCTTCAGAAGGAGAAGAAGAAGGTGAAGCGGTGTCTTCTGCGAACGGAGCGTGGCGCATAAGGAGCGCGGCATTGGGCCCCCCGACCTTCTCCTCTAGCTCCGGCGGCGGCGCACCAACGAGATCACGCGCTTACAGGTTCAATTCTTGCGCCGAGCACATTTCCGGAACCCACGTAGAAGGTAATGGGCCTCCGCCCCAGCTTCCCCGATTTGAACCAAATGGCACCTCGCGTCAGTGCCACAGTGAAGGGACTGGCTTCGGAGAGTGGGTGATCGACTGGGCGGTCGTGATCTACGGAAAATTCTCCTACAAATGGGGAGAAGAAAGCTGGATTAGCAAAGCGCCCGAATGCAACGAGTGGGGCGAAAGGGTTTGGAAAGGCTTGATCTGGAGGAAGGGGTGCTATGTCTTTAAAAACAAGTGGAAAGCAGAGTTTCCAGACAAGGTCAACGTACTTGGGGATTGGCGCTTTGGTACCGCTGCCTATGAAGGCGGCATTGCTCAGGGGGGGCAGGAAGTGTGTCTAGAATTGAACGGCGTGCTACCGTCGCGGCCTCAGCTGTCTGAAAACGGCGAACGGGTGTACCAGGATAACTACCATGAAAGGTACGAACCAATCGGCTATGGTGGCAACCAGTGTCCATGGGAGCACCTTGGGATACGAGCACACTAGGGAGGCACAGTGACTTCCTCTTTCCATCTCGGGCGGCCAGCTAAGGTGGCGGTAGCTTTCGCTGCCGTCGTAGGAGTTCTTCTGGCGGCTCTGTCCGCCCGGGGAAATGAGATGGCTGAGAATCGTGTGCGACTGACGGTCCCGCTATGGAGGGATGTTCCGGTTGCGGACTTTGCTGTCCTGCGACAAGGGAATCTTCACGGAACCCAATGGGGCGCATACATCTTCCGAGATTCCGGGCGCGGCGAGAGCAGAGGGCCGCATCCTTGCATTGTCCTGTCGAAGATTACGCGCGGGGGCGTTCACGGCAGCGTGTTGAAATGTGGGCCTGTCGTGCCACGCAAGGGGGGGCTGCCGGTGTTTGCGCTGATTGGGCGAGGCGGTCCCATCAGCGAATCCTTCATTTCGATGGTGCTGCCGTCGAACGTCAGGCGCGTTCGTCTTGGGGTCGAACCTGGTGAAGATGTTGTCCGGTCAACGAGCTTCCTCGGGGAGAGGCGGCAAACGAAGGCGCACTTGGGACCGCTGCGGTATGTCGCGTTCGCTCTTCCCAAGGACATTTGCGTCGATTCCATCACCGGTTACACGCAGGGGGGACGGGTGGTGCTTAATGCTGATGCCGCAGAATGTCCGCTGATCGGATAGCGATGCGGCTCTTGCGGCCGGCGACGGATTCAGGGGCGATGTGGCTGTCTAAGGAGGCTTGCTCAGATTGGACGCCGGCGGTAGTGACGCGGTCTTTCAGCGCTCGGTCACTCTTTGGGCGATGGGAGTCGGCTTCGTCGCCCACAGTCGCCCGAAGCCCCTTCGTATCTGGGCCGTCCCGTCTCGGGAACGTGCTCATGTGGGGCGGCGGGTTCGATCCTCCGATTTGCCGGTTACTGAATGTCCCCACGGAAACGAAAAGTGGTCGATTTACAGGGTGCCCATGAGCGGCGTCGCTAGCAATGATGGCCGAGGACTCCGGGGTCCCGCCCTCAGGCTGCTTCGCTAGCCCCGAGACTCTTGAATTCGAGCTACGTCTTGTGGGACAGAGGCCGTTTCAGAGTCGGTCCAGGCTTTCACAGCCGATAGCATGCACCACTGGAGGGGCCAGAAAAACTTCTACGTCACCATCGTGACCTAGTAATTATTTCTGAGCGCCAAAGGGTTGGGCGGGATTGAGCACTCGCCTCACGCAGGGAGCGGGCCGTGTCCCGATGCTTGGCTCCCGGCTGCGGCGATGGTGGCCCCGGTAGATCACAAGGTTGTGGTCAAGATTTGCTCCGCTCTCTCGACCTCGATCACGCACGTGCAGCATCCAACGCTGCCCTCCAGTTCCCGAAGCGGTTGTAGACCGGTGCTCGCCGAGGGCCACTCCCTACAAGCTGTCGCCCAATCAGAAGGCCGGGGCCAACGCCCAACCTCTCGGTGGAACTCGCGCATCGCCTCGGCGATCGCCTCGGCCTCCCAACGCTGCTGTTTTCCCCGGGGTTCTAGGCCAGCGGCTTTCAGGCCGACGGTGAAGGAACCGAAATGGCGGCGGACGGTTCGTGAAG
This sequence comes from Solirubrobacterales bacterium, assembly GCA_035689305.1. Classification (GTDB taxonomy): domain Bacteria; phylum Actinomycetota; class Thermoleophilia; order Solirubrobacterales; family 70-9; genus VAYN01. The sequence goes on from DASSLT010000023.1 coordinate 34,348, forward strand.
ACGGATAGCCGGGAGGAGGGCATTCGAGCTCGACCTTGGAAGGTGCCCGGCCGAACTCCTCGGCATACGCGCGAAGCGCGGCAAGGATTGTCTCCGGCTCCCAACTCGGCTTGTTGGCGCCGACGCCCGTTGCCTCGAGCAGATTGCTCCAGGATCCGAAGACGAGTCGTCCAGCGCTGGCGGGAGGCCAGTCGCCAAACTCCTCGTCCCAGCGCGGTGCGCCGCCCCGGCGAAGTGGCCGCCATTCTTCCTGGGTCGGTGCGCGGCCTTCCAGCTTGATCCACTTCCGGACCGCAGCGATCAGCTCCTCGCGGCTCCAACGCATGGGGTTGGCCTGACGGGTGGCGCAGACGTGGCAGAGCTTGGCGGCGCCGACGACGGGGCCGGCGCAGGAACGACAGGGGTGCGCCTTCAGGTAGCGACGAGCGGTTTCCGGTCGGACACCAATCGCGTCGGCGATCGCGCGGACGCTCAAGCCGTCACGATCCAGGCGACGCGCGGCGGCGACGCGCTCGGCGAGGGTTCCCTCTGGCCTTGGTGGCCAGAGGGGTTTGATCCCGGCTGCTTCCAGCGCCGCCGGCCAGGAGTCGAAGTGGCGATACACCGTCGTGTTCCCCGGCCACCGCGGGTGCTCGCGCTCCCACTTGCACTCCTCCGGTCCCATCAGCCCGGCGCCACGGGCCGAGCCCGGGCACCATTCATAGGAGCGGGGCGGCAGGCCGACCTCCTCGGTCCACTTGCGGAGCGCCGCCAGAATCCGGCCCTGGTTCCAGGTCTTGGGCTGGGTGTGGAAGCGGCGCAACGTCGAGCGCCGCGGGGTGATCGGCCGCAATTGTGGGGACCTCCCGTTTCCCACGACATCAACTCTATGAGGTCGGCCCGAGACTGGAGGCATCCGCTTCATTGGCCGGGATCGTGTCGTGCCGCGGTCCGAATGCAACGAACCCGAGCATCGGTCATCCCCGAATCTCGATGCGGTGCCTAGGAAGGGTTCGAGTCCCATCGCTGCCGTAGAGGCGCAACCGCGCCCCTGGCCGCCCGCTCCCGATTGGCAGGGTCCTGGTAGCCGCTTGTTGAGGATCGCTTCCGCTACGGCTTTGGTGTGACGCTGATCGCTTTTGTTTCCTCGACTTCTTCGCCTTCTTTCGGAGGCTTGTGTGCTTTGACTGTCAAGGCCGCTTCTAGCCCTGCTTTCTGGCCACCGAATTTCAGGGTGCCCGCGGTTGTGCCCTGAGCGTGGGTTGTCGTCAGTGTCGCACCGTTCGATCTGGGCTTGATGCTGCCCGCGACCGAGAACGAGTTGTTCAGGGCTGCGATGCTGCAGCCTTCGATCGTGATCGTTGCGAATTTGCTTTCCGCATTCAGGGGTTTTACTTCGAATTCTTCCCCGCTGCCGATCGTTTTGGCTGTGACTTCTTCCGTCGTGATGGCTTCGCCTTTTACTTTGCAGCCTTTTTCGGCAGGCGCTTTCACGACACACCCGCTGAAGGTGCTGGTCCCCGTTGTGTGGCCAAACGCCACGCCTCCTTCTTCTTTGTTCGCTATGGAGACGGAGCCTTCGACGGTTTTGCATGTAACTTCAGTGTTGACGCCGGCGAGGGCCGATCTCAAAATCGCGGACTGAGCTGCGGATGTGCCAGCGGCAGTGTTGATGTTGCTGATACTTCCTGTTGTCAGCCCCGTTTCCCAAACTAAATGTTTGTATCTCGTTTCGTCTCCGCTGCTGGTTTTCAGGCAGTGCGGTCCGAAGAGATCACCGAGCGGCGTTTTCGCGCATGTGAACAGTTCCGCGCCTGCCCCCGATGCACTGGACGCCGAGAAGGCACTGAGCGTGAGGGCGAAGAGCACGGTGATGGCGGTTGCGCATTTTCGGTTGCTCATCAAAATCCTTCCGTCTCGAGAGGTATCCCAGCTCCCCAGGCACATCCGTCCTCCGTCGATCATGCATCGATCCGGCTAGGCGCTCAAGCTTTCGCCCGTTCTGTCTTCTATCTGCCGAAGGGGGGTCAGGCCTCGAGGGCCTGACCCCCTCCCTTGCGAGCCCGACGAGTCGGGCCGGCATCCGTAGATCGTTCCTCTCAGGTCCCTGTAACGCTGAGCGGTTTTGTCACCTCGGTGCCGTTGAGGTGCGTTTTGGGTGTCAGGGCACCTTCGAAACCGCCTTTCTGGCCACCGATTTTCAGCGTTGCCTGCGTTGTGACTTCGGTGTGGGTCGAAAAGAGTGTTGCAGCGTTCATGTTGACTTCAAAACTGCCCGTCACGGGGAATGAGTTGTTCAACGCTGCGATGCTGCAACCTTCGAGGGTAAAGGTGAAGAAGCGGTTTTCCGCGTTTTTGGGCGTCAGCCTGAACTTTTCGCCGCTCCCGAGGGTTTTACCTGTGATGGTTTCCGTGGTGATGGCTTCGCCTTTTACTTTGCAGCCTTTCCCGGCAGGCGCTTTCACCACGCATGCGGTGAAGCTCAGAGTCACTTCGGCGTGGCCGAACATTTCGCCGCCTTCTTCTTTGTTCGCGAACAAGCCTTCGCCTTCGACCGTCGCGCATGTTATTTCGACGTTGACCCCGGCGAGAGTGGTCCGCCAAATCGCCGACTGAGCAGCCGTTGTGCCGGACGCCGTATTGGCGTTGTTCAACGTACCTGTTGTGTCTGCTGCAAAGGTTTGGTGCGCATATTTTTCGCTGTTGCCATTGTTTTCTTTCAGGCAGTGGGGACCGAAGAGGTCTCCGCTCGCGCTTTTCACGCATGTGAACAATGTCGCGCCGCTGGCCGATGCATTCGCGGCTGCAACCGCGCTGAACGCCAGGGCGAAGAGCACGGCTATACACACTGGGACACTTCGTCTCCTCATCATCGATCTTCCTCTCGTGAGTACGGATGGACCTGCCCCCAGACACGTCGCACCGGCGCGATGATCGCCCACCCGACCTGGCCGCTCAAGCTTTGAACCCTCTTGTTTTCTATCCCTACCGCGCTGCGACATCAGGGGGCCCTCACGCACGGCTTCCCTAGGATCGGCGGCGATGGCTTCGACTGGGGAACAGGCACCGGACGCGCAGCGGACCGCCGTGCCCGCGCCCGCCGACCTCGTCGAGCGCGAGCGCGAGCTCGCGGAGGTCGCGCGCCTCGTCGAGGCGACGATCGGCGGCGAGGGGCGGATGGCGCTGATCGAGGGCCGGGCGGGGGTCGGCAAGACGCGGTTGCTCGGAGAGACGCGGCGGTTGGCCGAAGGCTCGGGCGTGGCGGTGCTGAGCGCTCGTTGCGGGCAGCTCGAGCGGGACTTCCCTTTCGGCGTTGTGCGGCAGCTGTTCGAACCGAGGCTGTATGGCGAAGACCGCGACGCGCGGTTCGTCGGCGCCGCGGCGGCGGCGCGGGAGGTCTTCGAGGACCTGCGTGAGGTCGAGCAGGGGTTGGGAGCCTCCTACGCAACCCTGCACGGGCTCTTCTGGCTCCTGCTCGACCTCAGCGAGGAACGGCCGCTGGTGATCGCCGTCGACGACATCCAGTGGTGCGACCCGAGCTCGCTGCGCTTTCTTGCCTTCCTGGTGCGCCGCCTCGACGGGTTGCCGATCCTGGTCGCGGCGACGATGCGCTCGGCCGAGCCGGGCACCGACGCGGCGCTGCTCTCGGAGCTCGCCCACGACCCCTTCACCCAGTCGATCGAACCGGGACCGGTCAGCGAGGACGCGGTGCGGGTGATGGCGACGGCGATGCTCGGGTCCGAGGCCGACGCCCGCTTCGCCAGTGCCTGCCATGAGGCGACCGGGGGCAACCCGCTGCTGCTGAAAGAGCTGCTCACGGCATTGCGGGCGGAGCGGGTCGAGCCGGTCGGCCAGCAGGCCGCCCTGGTCCGGGAGGTCGGGCGGCGCTCCGTCTCCGGCAGCGTCCAGATCCGGCTCGCCCGGCTGCCCACCGACGCGGTCGCGGTCGCTCGTGCCTGCGCGGTCCTCGGCGAGGGAGCGACCGTCGCCCAGGTCGCCGGCCTGACCGGGCTCGAGGAGCGCGCCGTCGCCGCCGCCACCGAGGAGCTGGTGCGGGCAGAGATCCTGCGGCCGGAGCTGCCGCTCGGCTTCGTCCACCCGCTCATCGTCGACGCCGTCTACGGTGAGCTCTCGGCCGCCGAGCGCGAGCTCGAGCACGGCCGCGCCGCCGAGCTGCTGCGCGAGTCCGGCGCCGCTCCCGACCTGGTCGCGAAGCAGCTGCTGGCGACGCCGCCGCGCGGCAAGCCGGAGGTCGCCCGGGTGCTGCAGGAGGCCGGCCGCGCCGCCCAGCGCCGGGGCGCCGCCGATTCCGCCGTCACCTACCTGAGCCGGGCGCTGGCCGAGGGCCCCGACCCCGAGCTCCGTCCCCAGATCCTCTTCGAGCTCGGCCTCGCCGAGGCGCTGACCAACGGGCCGGCCTCGGTCGAGCACCTGCGCGCCGCTTACGAGGCGCAGACCGAGCCGGTGCCGAAAGCGGTCACCGCCCACGTCCTCTGCCGTGTCCTCACCTTCATGGAGTCCCCGCGCGAGGCGGCCGAGCTGGCGCGGCAGACCGCGGCCCTGCTGCCGCCAGAGCTGGCCGACCTGCGCCAGTCCTTCGAGGTCTTCGAGATGGTGGCGACGATCCTCTTCGGCGCCGGCGACGTCACCAGCAGCGACTGGCGGGCCGACCGCGAGCGTCTGCTGACCGAGGGCGTCGGCCCGGGGGTGGGGGAGAAGATGCTGGCGGCGACGGTGGCGATGTTCTCCGCCAACTCCGACGGCGACGCCGAGACTAGCTCGCAGCTGGCGCTGGAGGCGCTGCGCGACAACCTGCTGATCGCCGCCGACAACGGCTACATGGACATCCTGCCGATGTTCGTGCTCGCGATCGCCGACCGCGAGGAGGCGCTCGAGGTCGCCGACGCGATCCTCGCCGAAGCCCAGCGCCGCGGCTCCAGCTTCGCGGTCGCCGCCCTGCACGGCTGGCGCGGTTTCGTCCTCTTCTACCGCGGCGACCTGATCGGCGCCGAGGAGGCGCAGCGGGCCGGGTTCGAGGAGCTGAAGACCTGGGGCATCTCGCCGACCGCCGGCTACTACGCGGGCGGCTTCCTCGGCATCACCCTGATCGAGCGCGGCGACCTGGCCGGCGCTCGCGAGCTGCTGGAGCAGACCGGCGCCCCCGAGGACTCCTCCGACGGCGCCCGCTTCTGGCGCAACGCGATGATGTGGCTGCTGCTGGTCGAAGGCCGCAACGAGGAGGCGCTGGCCGCGGCCGAGGAGTTCGCCGCCCTGCACAGCACCGTCCAGAACCCGGCGACCGCCTGGTGGCGCTCGGTCAAGGCCGAGGCGATGCGGAGGCTCGGGCGCGAGGAGGAGGCGACCCGGCTGCTCGAAGAGCAGCTGGCGCTGGCGCGGCGCTGGGGCGCGCCCGGCACCGTCGGCCTCGCCCTGCGCGAGCTCGGCGCCGCCCGCCAGGACGAGCAGGGCCTGACCGAGCTGGAAGAGGCGGTCTCGATCCTCGAGGGGAGCTCGGCGCGGCTGGAGCTGGCCGAGGCGCTCTGCGCGCTCGGCACCGCCCTGCGCCACGCCCGCCGCCCCGCTGACGCCCGCGAGCCCTTGCGTCGCTCGCTGGAGCTGGCCGCCGCCTGCGGCGCCGGGCCGCTGGCGGAGCGGGCCCGCTCCGAGCTCAACGCCGCCGGCGGCCGTGCCCGCCGCGACGCCCTCAGCGGCGTCGAGTCACTGACCCCGAGCGAGCAGCGCGTCGCCGCGATGGCCGCCGAGGGGATGACCAACCGCGAAATCGCCCAGGCCCTGTTCGTCACCCCGAAGACGGTCGAGGTCCACCTCTCCAACGCCTACCGCAAGCTCGGCATCACCTCCCGCCGCCAGCTGGCTACGGTGCTACCGGGCTGACCCGCCGCCGGCTGGGGCCTTGGGTTCAGGCCCACACCCTCAGTTGCTTCAGTCGAGCTGGAGGAGGCCGTAGGCGGCCACGCTCGCGCCGTCTCTAATCGCCCCGGTCCGAATCATCGCCTCCAGGTCTCGGGTGTTGAACCGTCTGACCTTCATCCCCTGCTCCTCCTGTGATCTCGCGGGAGCTCCCTCGGTGCAATTGGTTGCGAGAAACACGTCGAACCCCTGGCTGCAGAATCCATACGCTCCGTAGAGATAGCCGAGGTGACGCAGCTCGCCGGCTCGAAGACCCGTCTCCTCTGCCAGCTCGGCCCGCGCGAGCATCTCCGGCGACGTCTCGGACTCTGCCTCCCATGATCCTTGCGGGAACTCCCAGTACCGCGCACCGACCGGGTAGCGGAACTGCTCAACCAGGAAATAGTGCTCGCCATCGAAAGGAATCACGAGCGCGTAGTCGCTCTTGTCGACGACGCCGTAGACGCCGGGCGAGCCGTCCGCTCTCTCGATGCGGTCCTCGCGGACGCGCATCCAGCGATTCTCGTAGACGGCTCGGCTCGAAAGGGTTCGAATCTCCATAGTGGGGATTGTTGCTCAGGCTTACGTGGCGAGCGCGACGAACGCTGTGCCCGGCCCCAAGAGCGCCGGCGGCATGCTCCCCTGGGCCAGGACTGCGGGATGGGTCCCGCGCACAATCGGCCCCGAGGGCGGCGCGGGTCGTGCCTCGTCGGCGAGGTTGATCACCACCAGGTGGCTACTTCCTCGCCGGTAGGCGAGCAGCCCTTCGTCGACGTCAAGGAAATCCAAGGGCCCCGTCATTTCTCGGCGCACCGAGATCAAATCTCGATAAAGGTTGAGGATCGAGTCGGGGTCCTCCGTCTGTTGGGCGGCACCGCCTCCCGAGACCTCGTGAGTGGGGAGCCAGGGATCGCCGTGGCTGAACCCGCCGTTTGGGGACGAGTCGTCCCACCACATCGGATGACGATGGGGGTCTCTTCCGGCACGATCTTCGTGGCGTGCACCTCCCGGTCCGTCGGTCATGCCGAGCTCGTCCCCCTGATAGATGACGGCGGCACCGGGCAGGGTCAGCAGGAGGACCGCCGCGGCGCCTGCGTTGATCCCCCCGATGCGATCGGCGATTCGCGGACAGTCGTGATTTCCGAGCACCCAGGCGACCGGGCCAGGGCCGCCGCCGGGACCGAGGCCCATTTCGATCGCCGCCCGCACTGAAGCTGGGTGCCAGGTTGCGTGCAGCAGCTCGAACGAGAAGCCGGCGTCGAGATGCTCCAGATACGTGCCGAGCTCTGCCGAAGGCAGGTAGATCTCCCCGACCAGCATGGCGTCTTCGCCGGCCCCTTCCCGCAGGACCCGCAGTCCATCCCCGATGTCGGGAGCGTTCTGCGAATAGAGGTGGTCGAGCTGGGCGTAGTCGTCTCGGTGCGGGAGCGGCAGTTGGCCGGCTGCCGGTGGGTCGTCGCGCAGTAGCGGATCCTTCATCAGGCAGTTGATCGCGTCCAAGCGGAAGCCGGCGACTCCGCGTTGCACCCAGAACCGCGTTGCGCCTTCGAAGTAACTTCGAACCCGATCCAATCGCCAGTTCAGGTCCGGTTGGTCGGGGAAGAAGGTATGGAGGTACCAGCGGCCGCTTCTCTCGTCGCGAGACCAGGCAGAGCCTCCGAAGACGCCCATCCAATTGTTGGCTGGGCCTGGGCGGTCGGACCAGATGTAGCGCTCCGGGTCTTCGCGAAACCATGGGTGCTCGATCGAGGTGTGAGACGGAACGAGGTCCATCATCACCCTGATTGCGCGGGCTTTTGACTCAGCGAGCACCCCGTCGAAGGCCGCGAGATCGCCGAAGAGGGGATCGACATCGAGGTAATCGGTGATGTCGTACCCCCCGTCGGCCATCGGGGACCGGTAGATAGGCGAGAGCCAGATCGCATCGACGCCGAGGCCGTTCAGGTAGTCGAGACGACTCATCAGTCCGGGCAGATCCCCAATGCCGTCGTCGTTGGAGTCCTGGAAGGAGCGCGGGTACACCTGGTAGATGACGGCCCTCTCCCACCATCGTTCTTGTTTCTGCGGCGTCGGTCGCATGAATTCCTCGCTCAGGACGTCGCCAGTCTGGCTGCTCCCACGGCCCCGGAGAAGAGGCCGAGTTGGGCGACCCGCACCGGGGTGCTGTCGAGCCCCTCGAAGGTGCTTCCTGCGATCTGCTCTTCGACGGTCCGGCCGAGGGACTGACCCATCTGCGCCATTCCTCCCGCAAGTACAAACACGCTGGGGTTAAGCACGTTGAGGAGCGTTCGCACCGCCTTCGACAGGTAGTGGGCCGAAGTCGCCAGGGCTTGGCGGGCAGCGTCGTCGCCCTCCTCCGACTTTCGCAGCAGCTCGTCGACGTCGCTGACGTCAGCGCCGGCCAGCTGGCGGTATCTGTCGAGGGTCGCCGTGACGCTGGCGAGCTGGTTCACGCACCCGCTGCCACCGCAGGGGCAGGCTGGGCCATCGGCAACCGCGACGTGTCCGAACTCCGCCCCCCATGAGCCGTGTCCTCGATAAACGCTGCCGTCGACGATCAGGCCACCGCCGATGCCGGTACCCAGGGTCACGCCCGCCACTATTGGCAGGCCGGTCCCGGCGCCCTGCCACCACTCGCCAAGGATCGCGCAGGCCGCGTCGTTCTCGAGCTGAACGACAGCGCCGACCCGCTCGGCCAGCGCCTCGATCACCAGTACGTCGTTCCAACCGGGAAGGATCGGCGATCTCCTCACTGCGCCGGCGGCATGGTCGACAGGGCCGCAGATCCCCAGTCCGATTGACTGGATGCCGTGCGAGGCGCGCAGACGTTCGATCAAGTCGGCGACTCGATCGAACGTCGGCGCGGGTCCCTGCTCAACGAGTGAAGGCTCGACTACCCGCTCGCGGATATCGCCCTCGGCCGAGCAGACAACCGCCTTGATCAGGCTGCCGCCAAGATCGATGCCGAGGGTGTCGGCTACCACCAGGTTGCCTCCGGGTCTTCTCTGATCAGGAGCGGCTCGATGAACTCGACCGCCTTGCATACCCCCTCACGTGCGCCCATCGTCGGATCCTCGTGCTCAATGGTGAGGGACCCGCGATAGCCGCCCACGCTCAACTCCGTCAGCAGACGCTTCCACGGAACGTCTCCCCAGCCCGCCACCCGGAAGCGGAAGCCCCGATCGGGCCGGCTCCAGGGCCCGTTGGCCAGCAGCCCCGAGCGCGCGACGTTGTGCTTGACGATCTCTGCATCCTTGGCGTGTACGTTGATCACCCGGTCGCCGAGTTCCGCCGCGAACACAACCGGGTCAACTCCGGCGAGAACCAAGTTGGCGGGGTCGAGGGTGAATCCCCAGGCCGGGTGGTTGTCGAGGAGCTGCAGCGAGCGCAGCGCCGTCTCAGTGTTGTACACGAGCTGTCTGGGGTGCGGCTCCATCCCGAAGCGGACTCCGACCTCCTGGAAATGGTCGAGGATTGGGGTCACCGACTCGACGAATGCCGGCTCCATGGCCTCCCAGGCCTGCGGGTCCGGCCACGGAAACCACCGTGAATAGTCCTCGCACCCGACAAAGCCGCTGACGACTGGGACCTGCAGCCGAGCGGCCAGGTCGGCGGCGAGGGTCAGCCGCCGTGCTGCGAATTCACGCTTCTCCGCTGGGCTGCCAGGATGAGCACGATCGGTGTCGGCATTGTGAGGGCCCAGTAACAGCTGCCCGTCGAGGCTCATGTTGATCGCTGAGATTCGCACCTCGTGCCGTTCGAGTGCCCCGCTCAGTTCGGCGATCCGATCATCGTGGAGCGTCTCCTCGACGTCGAAGCGGCCGCCGACATGTGACGACACCTCAATGGTCTCGATGCCGAGGCCGACAACCCACTCGAGCGCGTCGTCGAGATCGAGAGCGTGGCAGACGGCGAAGTAGAGACCCAGCTCGGTCATGCCCCGACGATCCATGACAGGAGGTCAGCGGGGTATCTCGCGCCGGTCGAGAACGGATCGGCCTCGGTGTATCTGGCAAGTCGTTCCTCGGTCGGATCGAGCATGACCTCCCAGGCGAGCTGACGTGAGTGCGCAAGGGTCGACACCTCCTGCACCAGTTCCTCGGGAAGTTCCCCACCGGCACCCATGAGATTGGTGAGCCTCTCGACTATGACCCCCCGGGAGATCGCCGGCAGCACACCGTCGTTTGGTAGCCCGACAATGCCGCGAAACGACGTGCCGTCGAGCAGCGACCTGAGAACGGGCACGACGATCGCCTCGTACCAGCGCGGGACCCGGCGTTTGATCAGGGCGTCGAAACGCTCGTGGTCCTCGGCGGCGATCGCGTGTTTGAGGGCCTGCGACAGGATCCGGAGTTCGTCGGCTCGATGCCCCGTTCGTGACCGCCGGCGCACCCAACCCGCTGGATTCGTCGCCAGCGGCAGCCAGCGGCTCGGAATCCTCTGGCCTTCGGGGGTGAGCGCCCAGCCGAGATGGTTGACGCCGAGGTATCTGCTGCCTGGAGGAAGTCCCAGCATCAGTTCGGTTGGCGCCTCGCAGACGCTGATCGTCGGCGCCCTGCTGTGGCTTTGCCACCAACGGGTCAGCAGGTCGGTCGGATTCGAAAGCATCACCGTCGGCGCATCCGGCGCGTAGCTGGCCCACTCGGCGAGGGTGGTGGAGGCCCGCAGTGCCGATCGGAGCCCGCCGATGCCGAGCGTCTCGTCGCCATAGGCGCCCCAGGTGAGCGGCGCGAACTCGTCCTCGCGCCGCCCGGGCCAGCCGCCGATTCGAGCTTGGCAGAGGACCACGCTCGCCTCTTCCAGTGCCCGCCGCGGGTCCCGTGAAAGCTCGACCTTGGTCCTGCTGCGCTTGCGCAAGAACCTCCGCAAGGCCACGAGGGCAGCACTGTCCCTGCCCACCAGGACCGCCGCGTCAGGCTCGAGCCGTTCGATCAAGTCGACGGTCCATGGGCTGCTGCCCCCGAGGATGATCAGCATCAGAGCGCTACCGGTACGCCGCTTGCGCATCTGGCGAGCAAGCCGAAGTCGCAGTCCTCGACTATCTCCACACCTTCGTCTCCGGCCGGAACGACCAGGTGTATCTCTCCACCCCGGTGGTCCGCGATCGCTTCCAGGCGGGACGCCAGCCCCTCCGTCTCCTGCTCGGTTCGGTCGGGGAGCCGCAGGCGCTTGAGCTGGTCGATGATGCTCTCCGCGCGACCAGGAGTGGAGATCCCACTCATCTCTGCGTACCGGGCGGTGGCGGCGAGGCCGATTGCCACGGCCTCGCCGTGGAGCAGGGTCGACCCCGGTTCGGCCTCGAGCGCGTGGGCAACCGCGTGGCCGAGGTTCAAAGAGCGTCGGAGGTCGGCCTCGAACGGGTCCTTCTCCAGCAGCGCGAGCTTGCCGTCGAGGCAGCGTTCCGCCAACTGCTCCAGGGCGAATTGGTCACGGTTGCCGGCGGGCTCGAGCAGCGGCTTGATCGCCAGTGCCGGCAGCAGGACGTGCATCTTCAGCGCCTCCGCCAGTGCCGCCCGCAGGTGCCGCTCCGGCAGGGTCCCGAGAAAGCCAGGGTCGATCAGGACGAGCTCTGGATGATGGAACCCGCCCAGCAGGTTCTTGCGGCCCGGGGTATTGCACCCCACCTTGCCGCCGATGGCGGCGTCGATCTGAGCCATCAAGGTGGTGGCCACGATCACGTACCGCATCCCCCGCATGTAGAGCATGGCGACCAGGCCGCCGACGTCGCAGCAGACCCCACCGCCGAAAATGACCAGAACCTCGCGCCGATGGACGCGTCGCTCGGCCAGTTCGGTGGTCAGCCGCTCGACCGCGGCGAACCGCTTTTCTCCCTCACCTGCGAGGAAGAGGACCTCCGGACGCAGGGGTTCAAGAGCTGCGGCAACCGCACTCCCGTGCAGATCCCAGGCTCGGGGATCGGCGAGGATCGGCACCCGGAGGGATTGTGGATCGAGATGGTCGCGGAGCGCTCTAAGCGAGTCGGGCCCGACGCGGTAGCGGCTCCGAGATCGTCGCTGAACCTCCGCTGTGCGCTCAATCGTCATTCAGCTCCTCCGGGTCGGCCAGGCCCATTCGCACCAAGAGTTCATCCAGTGAGGTGACGGTTGCGTGCCAGTCTAGGCTGTCGCGGTTGGTGTAGTGAGGCCGTTGGTCCCGGTGGCCGATCATTCGCACCGCGAACATTCCGACCGCGATGGCGCCCTCGAGCTCGCGATCGCTGCCGTCGCCGACGTACATGCAGTCCTTCGCTTTGAGACCGATCGCTTTGACTGCTTCTTCGTAGATGCCAGCTTCGGGCTTGAGGCTTTCGACTTCGCAGGAAAGAAGGCTGACGTCGAGATGCTCTTTGAGTTTGAGTCGTCCCGGTAGCTCGAGCATCGCGCTCGACCCGTTGGTCACAAGGGCAACTTTCAACCCGTTCTCTTTCAGGACCCGAAGCGTTTTGATGGCGCTGTCGTCGATCGTGACGCTCTGGGTCCAGATTTCCGCCTCCTTCTCGGCCAGGTCGTCCAGCGCTTTGTTCGATAGTTCGTGTTTCAGCTCTTCAGCTACCCACTTGATCCGCTCACGAGCCGACCATTTTGCTTCTCTCGAGGCTTTCTTCCTGGACCTCGCCCACGCCTCCTTGAACAGAGCATGGTCGACACCGAGCCGTTTCGAAATTTCCTTCTTCGCGTCTTCGTATGCCCGTGGCGAAACCACGGCCAGCGTGTCGACGAGGTCGAACACGACGCCCTTCACCTGCTGGAACGGCGCATCCCGCCGGGCGAATCCGAGTTGCTCGGCGACTATCGCAGCTTGCGGATGACCGATGCCCTCGAAGATGTTGCAGGCTCGTCGCAAATGATCGTCGATGTGGTCTCGGCTCTGGTTCGAGCGCTTGATTTCGGCCAGCTCGATCTCAGCTCTGGCGACCCCGATCGGCGACTTCATTGGGAAGGTGATGTCATCCTTCCCGCGGGCGATGTCGAGACTTTCCTTGGCCCTCGTCGCCGCCTCGTAGTACTTCTTTCTCCTGCGCAGTGCAGTCGCGAGATCGCACAGCGTCGCCCCTAGCCCGCGGAGGTCGCCGAGCTGCCTGAAGTCGGCACGCGCGCTCTCGAGGCTCTGCGTCGCCCCCTCGAGGTCGCCGCGTGCCAACTGCGCTTTGCCAATGTGCCGGGTGCAGCGGGCGGCCTCTCGCGGCAGACTGTTTTTCTTGGCTTGGTTCCTGAGCTCGACCAGTTCCGTTTCTACCGCTTCGTAGTCGCCGTCCTCGGCTTGCGCCAGCTTCACGTAGGCCAGGCCGCGGTTGATTTTGAGCTGGACGTCCGGCTTGAACTCGCCCATTTTGGTCTTCACCTGTTCGAACGATCTGCGGGCGGCCTCGAAGTCTTCCCAGTGGTATTTCGCGCGACCCTCGAAGTGGTAGCTGAGTGCGTGGATTTCGGGGTCGGTGCTGTTGGTCCGTGATTCCCTGAAAAGGTCAGCCGCCTCCTCGCCGTTGCCGGAGTCCTCGGCGGCGCACCCGAGAAGCCAGTCGACGGAAGCGCTGCCGCGTTCGTCCCCGACGTTGTCGTAGGCGTCTTTGGCTTTGCGCAGCAGGTACTCCGCGCCCACTTCGTTGGCTCGGTAAATGAAGAGACCGAGGTTCTTGAAGATCGGTCCGGCCCGGAGGCTGCCGACCTCCTGGGCAGTTTCCTCGAGTAGGTTCCGCAGGTCGGGTTCCCTCAGCATGTGGACCAGGCCTCGGGATGGCATGTATCCCGTCGGGTCGTCGAGGCTATCGCCGATCAGCGCCACGGCGAGGTCGGCCCTGAGGTCGTCGGCCACCTGGGCGTTGCCGAGCAGGTACATCAGATTGTCGTATGCCGCGTCGATCGCCTCCACCGGGGGGCCGCCGTCGAGCCATCTGACGTAGTAGCTCACCGCGTCTGCGATGAGTTCGTTCGAGTCTTTGGGTTGGACCTTCGGCATCACGGTCTCCCGGCAGAACCGCGCGAGCTGCGGGTGAACTGAGAGATACCGGCTTTCGTACTCGCCACGAAGGACTGCTTCGCCCACGGCGTAGTCCTCGATCATGTCGAGGGCCGTCTGGTCGAACCCCCCGACCTCCTCCAGGAGCTCATAGGAGAGGATCGAACAGGGGAGCATCGCGATCAGCCAGAGGGAGCGTCGGGCCGACCTCGGCCATTTCATGCTCTCGATCGGTTCGCGGTCCGTGGGGGACTTGGCCCGCGCGGCTGCGGCTTGCTGGCGCAGCGCCTGCGGGTTCCCGCCCGCCCTGGCGATCACCTCCTGCGTGATCGCGGCTTCGAGTTCGAACTCCTGCAGTATCTCTCTCGCGTCACGCTCGCCGATCGTTCCGAGCTTGATTGGCACGAAGCCGGGAAACTGGGAGGTGTCGCCGGTCCGGCTGGTCACTACCGTCGGCACCGCTCTGAAGTGCTCCCTGATCCAGCACACCGCGTCAGTCGCGTTCCGGGTGTTGGCATTGTCGACCAGCAGGACCGTGCCACTCGGCAGGGCAGGGGGGAGGCTGTCAAGTACGGCGTTCCCGTCTGGAACGAAGCTCCCCCCGAACCTGAACTGGAGCGCGAGGCCAAGTGCCTGCTGCGGATCTGTCTGGCCCTCGAGCCGCACGGGGACGAGGTTCAGGTCCTTGTCATCCCGGTGCCGCGAGAGGAGCGCCTCGAGCAGGCAGGTCTTCCCGGCCCCTTCCGGGCCGGTGATGAGGATGCCGCTGCCGTCGTTGCGCAGCGCTTCGCTCACCTCGTTGAAGACCGTTTGTCGTGGCGCGGCCAGCCGTTCCATGTACCACTTGGCAGGGTCGCCGGCGGCGACTGCGGTCGTATCTGCTCGGGGAGCGTCTGGTTCGGGGGAGCTCGGTTCCCGCTCGGGGCCGTTCTCGCTGCGGTTGAAGGTTGCGCCAGTCGAGGCGAAGGAGATTTCGTATTTCACCCGCCAGTCATTGCCGTCCTGCGAGGAGCGGGGATCGGCAATCCATCTGCGCCGCTCCGGTGCGTAGCTGCGCGTCCAGCGGGTCAGTCCTCCGGCTTCGAGCCGGACGAGCTGGAACTGGTTCGGCACCTCCCCCGGTCGTGCCTCGGCGCTCAATGCGGCGCTCCCGGTCGAGATCACCGGCAGGCCTTCCTGCCCTAGCCAGGACATCCCGCTGCTATGGGTGTGCCCGTGCAGGAGCAGGTTCAGCGAGGGCCCCAGGAGTTCGCCGAGGAGCTCGGCGTCGCGCAGGTTCTCGTCATCGTTGACCGGTCCGCGACTGACGTTGTGATGGACGACGCCGAGGCGAAACCAGCCGCACTTCTGGTACTCGCCCAACCGGTCCGCGATGGCACGGAGCTGCCGCTCGCCCACGTGTCCGAAGTGATCCCCCTTCCTGTGGGATTCGAGATAGGTGGAGTTCAGCCCCGCCACCACGAGCTTGAGATCTGACAGCTCCCAAAAACTCCAGGGTTCCTCCTCGGTGAAGGTGATGTCCGCGTGCTCGGAGAAGAACTCATCGAACATCTGCGCGTAGGGGCTCCACTTCGGCCAGTACGGAACGCGCGGCTTACCTTCACTGGCTTCTTCCTGCAAAAAGTAGGCTTCACACAACTTCCAGTTCACGTCGTGGTTGCCGGGGACAAGAACCACGCGACGTCGAGGAAGCGCCAGCGTGTCGCAGAGTCGAACCAGGAACTCGTGTGCGTCTTCGTACTCCTTGAGCTGTCCCTTCTCCGCCAGGTCCCCCGAGACGACGATGACCTCGGGCCGCATTCCCTGATCCGCCAGTGCGGTCAGGTCCTCGCGGAGGCGGCCGAACAGGGAATCGAATTCGGCGTCTGGATCACCTGCCGCAAGGTTCCCGAAGCGATGGCGGTACCCGAACTGGAGATCCGAGATATGCAGCAGCGTTACCGAGCCGTCCTCCGCTTTCCCCGTCATACCTACTCCCCCGTCGTCACTTATCTGCCCTTTGAGGGCCAAGATCGGGTGACAGGTTAACGGCGAGGGTGTGAAATTTGTGGGGCTGGAGGAAACGTCATGGTTCCTCAAGATCCTTATCGCTGATCCTGACTCCGTAGCGACCCAGGTCAGATCGAGACAGCCTTCTGAGTAAGCGGATCGCCGCCCGACTTCGATCAATCGTCGGCCGTCCCGGCCCCGCCAGCCGAACCGAGGTGATCCGACCCGAGCGGAAGCGGCCGTAGGGGTCGAGGCTGACGTGGAGGATCGCGGCGAGGCTGAGGACGCCGCTGGTGTTGAAGTCGACGGCCATGTGGGCGAAGCGCTCGGGGTTGCCGCGGTCCTCGCCCACGTCGTGCTCCTCGTGGCCGGTGACGTGGGTGGCGTCGGAGCCCTCGGTCCCGGCGTGGATCGCGACGACGACGATGTCGGCCAGGCTGGCAGCCGTCTGGATCAGGCTCCTCGCCGTCCGCAGGTCGAGGAGGGACGGAGTGTTGTCGTAGGGGGCGAAGCCGAGGAAGGCGACCCGCTGGTTCTTGACGGGGATGACGGTGATGTCGGCCGGTCGACCGACCTGGGTGATGCCGGCCCGGCGGAGGGCGCGGATCGTGTCGGCTTCGCCGGCCGCCCCGAAGTCCCCGAAGTGGTTGTTTGCGTGGTTCATCACCGTGAACCCGGCCGCCCTGAAGGCACGGGCGAAGCGGGGCGGGTTGTGGAAGGCGAAGCATTCGCTGGAGCCGGCGCCGCACTTGGAGCCGCTCGCGTCGGTCAGCGTTCCCTCGAGGTTGGCGAAGACGACGTCACCCCGGAGCTGCGGCGCGACGCTGCGGAAGTACTTCGCCGGGCTTCCCGGTAATTGCGGAGTGTTGCCGAGGATCGTGTCGCCGACGGCGGCGATCGAGATCGCCTTCGGCGGCTCGGCCCGGGCCGCGCTTGCAGGCGCGGCGACGAGGACAACCACGGCGACGGCAAGGGAACAGGCGCTTCACAGCGCCAACGCTATCCCCCAGTTTCCGGATTCGCGTCTCCGCGCCCCCTTGCGCCGCCCCGACCCGCGTGTAGGTTCGCTCCTGCGACCGGGAGAGGCCGAGACACCGCGTAAGCCGCGGGGTGATCGATCTCGAAGGTGGTGCAAGAAGCTTCTAAGCGCGAAGGCTACGCGCGAGGCAGGCGACAGGCACCATCCCCGGTCGTTTTCGTGCTGGTGGGGCGTCGCTCCGTCGCTGCTAGGCGCAGCCGGGCGAGCCACCCGTCGCCTGCTTCGGCGCCGGGTAGAAGTAGCACTCATTCGGGCCGACGCCGCGGTAGAGCATCACCGGAATCGCTTCGATCGGAGCGCTGCCGAAGATCGTGTGGGCGTTGTTGAAGCCGTAGAGGGGGAGGCCGGCCCACTCGAGATCGAGGAATTTTTCGGTCTTGAAGGTGCCTTGGATGTAGTAGTAGGTCGAGGTGACGTCGTGGAAGCTGGTGACGATGACTTCGTCGTTGGCGAGGACCGGCCAGTAGCAGTTGGCGCGAGTCGGTTCCCGGCAGAAGGAGGTGTTGCCGCTGGCGGCGTCCTGGTATTCCATTTCCAGCCCCCCATCGGCGGCTCCCGGGTACCAGGGGGTGATCGAGCTCCGCGTCATCCCCGCCTGTTCGACGATCGCTTCGCCGGCCAGTTGCCCGTTTTTCGTCGTCACCCCTTCGAGCAGCGGGTTGATCTGCGCCGTGCCGGCGATCGCCCAGTTCTGGAATGGCAGCGCCGGCGCTTCTTCGCCGCTCCGGGACCAGAGGCTGAGTTCGGGATTCGCCTCCGAGATCCAGGCGTGGCCGTTCATCTGCCACGGGTTGGCACCGACCAGCGTCGACCAAGGCGTCCAGGTGCCGCTGCCGGTCGCTTCCGTCGGCCACATCCAGCCGTGCTCGGTGTCGACGACGGTGCCGGCCGGGACCGCGCTCGGCATCAGCTTCGGGAACGCGGACGAAAATTCGTGCAGCTGTTCGACGTCATCCTGCAGCGTGTCGGCGCCGGCACCTTCCAGCGCCCAGCTGATCGGGACGACGACCAATGCCTCCGCATAGATCGAGGTCCAGTAGGCGACGATCGACTGCAGGTCTTCCGAGTCTTCGGTCGTGAAGAAGACCTGGTTGGCGGCGAAGGAGGTCAGCTCGGAGCCGAGCTGGATGATGCCCTGTTCGTGTTCCGGCGCCCCGGGCAGGGCCGAGCCGCCGATCAGCTCGGCCAGGGAGTTGACCTGGGAGGGGGTGTTGAAGCTCGCTTCGCGGAGGCGGTCGCTGAAGCCGTCGACGCCGACCAGCATCTGCTGCGCGCCTTCGCAGGCCTGGGTGACCGGCTCGGGCTCGGGGACGCAGCCTTCCTGCAGCGCCAGTTCGGCCGCCGAGTGCATGGTGTCCTCGGCGCTGACCGTCGCCAGGCGAGCTTCCCGGCCTTCGCGCACTGCCTGGCTGTACTGGCCGCTGATCGTGATGTTGCGCAGTTCTTCCTCGGCCGCCTGGACGACGCCGATGCTCTGCTCGACCTGCTGCAGCTGGCTGCTGATTTCCCGTACTTCGGCGGCGCTCGCCTGACCGCTCTGGACGCCGGCGAGCTGCAGCGCGACGTGGACGAAGTCGAGCACCTGGTTGCCCTTTTCGAGCGTCGAGAAGAAGCCCGCTCCGGTGGAGATGTCCTGCGTCACCTGCTCGAGCTCGGAGCCGTCTTCGGCCATCGACTGCGCCCCGGCGCCACCGCCGAGGTGCGGTGGCTGGGGAGCGACGAAGGCGAACGAGCGGTGTGCCTTCGCCTTGCCGATCCGCCGCACCAGGCGGCCGACGAAGCGGTCGTAGCGGCGCCCCGTGCCGGTGGTCGCGAGGAAGCGGCGGCCGTCGACGCGTCGCTGGTGCCGTCGCGGCCGAACACGTAGCCAGCGGGAAGCTCGAGGAAGCGCTTGGTGCGGCTTCTCGCCTTCGAAGCCGAGAGATTGGGGTGGGCGCCGTGGTAGCGGTTGGCGAGGGTCGTGACCGAGTCGACGTGAATCGTCTCCGGCCAGCTGTAGCGGCGGACCTCGGCCGACATCGTGCCGGCGAAGTGCCGGCCGCCGACCTTGCCGCCGCGGGCGGTCACCCGGAGCGCGCCCTGGCCACGACGCGCGCGCAGGATCGTCATCCCCCGCGAGCCACTGCGGCCGCGGGCGACGAGCTTGCCTCCCTGACGCACGCTCAGCTTTGCTCCCACCACCGGCAGCGCCTTCCAGCCGCCGGAAGCGAGGACACGAACGACGACCGGGTGCGTCTTCGGCGCCGCCTGGGCGGCGGCCGGGATCAGCAGCATCGTGGCAGCAGGAGCACGGCTGCGAAGGGGCGAGCGGTCTTCACGCCGGGGCTATCGACTGTGCCTAGGCCAGGCTTGAAACCAGCAACGAGAACCCCCCGCTCGGGCGGTAGGTCGCGGCGGCGCTATTCGACCATCGGCCGCTTCACGTACGCGCGCACCTTGGGCTCAGCGGTGACCCGCGGCACCGCGGCCTCCTGACTTGCGATCAGGCTGCCCGATCCCGAGAGGAAGGTTTCCGCCAGCGCTTCGTTCAGCCCCGGCGCGAAGGGGTGGGCGCAGACGTCGGCCGGCAGGCGCGAGACCTCTGCCGGGCCCTTGTGGGAGATCGCGTCGGCGAAGGCGGCGAAGGTGACCGAGTCGAAAGCGGTGCCGATGTGGGTGACGACGCGGCCGGGGCAGACGGCCTGGATCAGGATGTTGGCCGCACCCCTCAGGGCCGAAGTCGGGTGCGGGCCGGTCGTCGGCTGGACCGCTTCGTCGGTCGCCGAGCGGACCGTGGTCCAGGCGGTCGGTCCCGGTGCCTCCAGCGGCTGCTTGTCGAGCGCTTTGAGCAGGTTGGAGCCGGCCGCCTGCTGCCAGATCGCCGGCGGGCAGGGAACGGTCGCCGAGCAGGTGCCGGCGGCGACGGTCGAGCCGTGCTGGGTGCCGGCGGCGGCGAGGACGTCGGTCACCATCGGCCGCAGGCTCGGCCAGTAGGTGAGGGCGAAGCGCGGCAGCAGGCCACCCTGGCTGATGCCGACGATCGCGATCCGCCGTCCCGATTCGGCGTACATGCGCCGGATCGCGTAGACCAGGTACTGGACCGAGACTTGGATGTCGGCGGTCGTGTAGTCGGGGAAGTCGACGTCGCAGACCGGGTGGCCGAAGGCGTCGAAGGCGCCTTGCCCGATCAGGTAGCCCTGCTCGCCGGTCGCCCCGGTGCCGGTGACGAAGAGGACCGGCTCCCTGGCCGCGCCGGCGAGTTCGGCGTGGCAGTGGAAGGAGGCTTCGAGCTCGGTCCGTGGGATCGCGATCCGCGGCTCCTTCGGCAGCTGCGGCTTTGCCGTCGCGAGCGCGCTGCCGAAAACCAGCGACGCGACGATCGCGAGCACGGCATAGATCGAGAACCGCGGTTTCGCCAATGGATCCCTCCTCGGCCCAATTGTAGGGTCGGGATGTGTCCCCAGAGGAGCTCAGGTTCGACGACCGCTGGAGATGCCGCGGAGACGACCTCAGGCCGGCGACGGCGACGCAGAAAGCGGCGTATTCGGCGCTGAGGTGCCATTCGCGGAGGATCGGGAGGAGAAGTGCCACGGCCACGATCGTGCGGCCGAGCCAGTGGACGCGGCCGCCGCGGGCCATCACCCCGGTGGCGACCGTTTCCTCGATCCGCAGCCAGGAGAGCCGCGGCGCCGCGAGCTGGACGAAGGAGGTGAGGAGGATCGAGCAGGACCCGGGTCATCACGGCCGTTCGCGGCGCCCGCAGAAAGGTGGTCGTCCCGCTCCATCGGATCGGCTTTTCCGGCATCTGCAGCGAATAAATCGCAGATGCAGGCCAGTACTTAATGCTTGCGAGCTCTCCAGACTTCCTCGCAAGGCCACTTTCGCGCCCACTCGAGGGTGACGAACGGATAGCGGGTGGTCGCGTCCTCCGGCGGCCGGACTTCGATCAGGCGCTCGACCTGGAGGTCGTTGGCGCCCAGCAGGTCGATCATCTCTCCCTGCGGCAGGTGGAACTCGACCGAGTCGTCGTCGGCCCATTCGAGGCGGCGGAGGCCGAACTGGGGCCGGACGAGGCGGTCGCCCACCGGCACCTCCTCGCCTTCGTCGGCGTCGCAGAGGATGACGAGGACGCTGTTGACGAGGAAGATCAGCTCGCCGCCCGGGCGCAGCAGCCGCGCCGCCTCCGGGATCCAGGCGTAGGGGTCGCACCAGATGCTGGCCCCGTACTCGGAGATCGCGAGGTCGAAGCTGGCGTCGGGCAGCCCGGTCTGCTCGGCGTTGCCGTGCAGGAGCGGGAACTCGATCCCATGCTCGGCCTGCAGTTCCCGCGCCGTCGCCAGCTGCGCTTCGCTGTTGTCGATCCCGACCGGGCGGGCGCCGCGACGGGCGAGCCAGGCGGAGACGTAGCCGGTGCCGCAGCCGAGCTCGATCGTGTCCTTGCCGTCGATCTCGGCATCGGCAGGGAGGACTCCGAGTTCGGTTTCCGGCACGCTCCAGATCCCCCAGCTCGGTTCCTGCTGGGACCACTTCAGCTTCCCGTCCTCGATGAACTCGGCCGCGAGGACGTTCCAGTAGGCGCGGTTGCGGGCGACGTGTTCGGGCAGCTCGGGCATCAAATCGAGTCCTTGTACCACTGCTTGCAGATTCGTGCGGCATCCGATTTCGGACCGACGATCAGTCCCACCACATGCGCCTCTTCGTAGGTCCAGACCGCCCGAACCTTGCTACCACCCTTGCGAAAAGCGAGCCTGCCCCGAATTCGCCCGGTGTCGTCGAACCATTCCTCGGATTCGCCCGAGCACGAAGGGGTCGTCCAGGGAACAACCCTTTGGTTCTTGAGGGCGGCGAAGTAGTCGGAGGCGCCGCGGCCGCTGTGAAACCGCGTGAAGAAGGAAGTGCGACCGTCGATCACGCAGCGGACATGCACAACTGCCCGGCGAGGAAAGGGCCGCTTCAGTTCACATGACGGTGCGAGGCTCTGTTCGTTGAGGAATCGGACCAGGTGCGCTTCGGCCACCGCCAACCTGGTGCCGGGAATGGCATGCCCCCTCGGACACCCGCTGCGCACCTCCGCGGGTATCGCGGGACAGCGATCGTGGGCATCCATCACCCCGTCGCCATCACGGTCGTCCGGCGGCTCCGGGCTTACGACTTTCGTCGTCTCACCAGTCTGTCCCGTTTGCGGCCCCGGCACTTCCGGTGCGATCGTCGGCTTCGCATCCTTGGCGTTCTCGAAGACCTGCGTGAATGCCACGAGCGCCACGACGCTGATGGCGATGCCGAGAACAACCCGCCGACTCCAGTGCCATTCGTTGACCAGCACTATTACTACGAGGCCGGCAATGATGCTCACGCAGTAGGCGAGCGCGATTTCCGGGGCGACGACGTCGGCGATTTCCATCTGGGTCGATGGCGGAGCCCGGTCTAACCCAGGGCCCCCCATAGCTCGTGCTCGGCCTCGGCGACCGCGCGCACGCGCACGCCGATCGCGGACCACAGCTCGGGCTCGGGCGTCTCGCTTTCGCTCGCCGCCCGGAAGGCCTCGGCGAGCTCGGTCCAGCGGGCGGCCGCCGCGGTCGCCAGCGGCGCCTCCTCGCGGCCCGCTTCCTCGAGGAAGCGCCCGTACATCAGCCGGAAGGCGCCGCCGCCGGTGCCGCGGCGCTCGATCACCTGGTAGGCGAAGCGCGCGCACCAGCGCCAGTCCTCGACCTGGTCGGGCCACTCGCCGGCCTCGGCGGCGAGGCGGTCGATCGCCGGCAGGCCGCCGAACTCGCCGAACGGCGGCTCCAGCATCTCCCGGGCGGCGCGCTCGGTCGCCGCCGGGATCGCCGCTTCCAGCGCCGCTCGGTCGATTCCCTCGCCGGCGGTGAACATGTGGCCTTCGAGCGGGAAGGCGGGGTGGGCGGAGTGGCGGGCGCGCTCGAGGTTCTCCAGCCGCGTCGTCTGCAGCTCCTCGAAAGCGGTGTCGGAGAGGTAGGCGACCTCGTCGTCGTATCCGGCGAGGACGACCGCGTGGCCGGGGAAGTGGGCCGAGTCGCCGTAGTGGTCGAGGTAATAGATGTCGGTGAGCAGCAGCGCCGGCCGACCGGCGTCGACCTCGGCCCGGGCTGCCGCCCAGGACTCGCCGTCGTCTGCGGCGAAGGTGTGCATCTGCAGCGCCGCCCCGGTCAGGTCACGGAAACTCTCCTCGAGCCGGGCGGTGCGGCCGTTGAACCAGCGGCTCGGCGAGGTGCCCTCCAGCGCCAGGTAGTAGAAGCCGGCGCCGGCGCCGAGCCCGAACGCCATCTCCTCGCTGATCGCGATCCCGTGGAACGCCATCAGGTTGCGCAGCGCGGTCGAGCCGCAGTGGTTGCCGGGCGTGTGGACGTACCCGGGTACGGAGGCCATGGGCGAATACTGACTGAGTGGCCGCCAGGCGGGACCGACCCGTATCCTGCGGCGCCGATGGCGAACACCGCCCCAAGCACGATCGAGAGCGCGGACCTGAGGCTGCTGCGCTGGATGCGGACCCACGGGCACACGCCCGGGGCCGAGTCCGTCGCCAAAGCGCTCGGCAAGGCCGGTAACAACGGCCTGGTCTGGGTCGTGCTCGGCGTCCTGCTCGCGATCCTCGACTGGGAACGGCACGAGGAGTGGCTGATCTGCGCCGCCCTCGGCCCGATCGCGATCGTCCTCAACTACGGGATCAAGCTGCTGGTCAAACGGCCGCGGCCGGTGCTCGAGGGCCTGCCGCCGCTCGGCGGCGCCCCCAGCTCGCTCAGCTTCCCCTCCGCCCACGCGCTCTCCTCGTTCGCGGTGGCGACGGCGATGTTCCGGGTTGATCCGGCCACCGCCGGCGCCCTGGTCATCGCCCTCGCGATCTCCCTCGGCCGCCCCTATCTGGGAATGCACTACCCGTCCGACGTCCTCGCCGGCGCCGTTCTCGGCGTTGCCCTGGGCCTGATCGTCCCGCTCTCCCTGTGAAGGTCGGGATCGTCGGCCTGCCGAACGCGGGCAAGTCCACGCTCTTCAACGCCCTGACCAAGGGCGGCGCCCAGACCGGCGACTACCCGTTCACGACGATCGAGCCCAACGTCGCCGTCGCCCAGGTCCCGGACGAGCGCCTCGAAGCCGTCGCCGAGACCGTGCGCAGCTCGGAGCTGGTGCCGGCGACGATCGACTTCCACGACATCGCCGGTCTCGTCAAAGGCGCCTCCGAAGGGGAGGGGTTGGGCAATCAGTTCCTGGCCTCGATCCGCGAGACCGACGCGATCTGCCACGTCGTCCGCTGCCACGAGGACAGCGGCGTCCCGCACCCCGACGGCCGCGTCGACCCGCTGGCCGACATCGAGACGATCGAGACCGAGCTGGTGCTGGCCGACTACGAGCAGGTCGAGCGCCGGCTCGGCCGCGTCGGCAAGGGGGCGAAGTCCGGCGACAAGGAGGCGATCGCCGAGCTCGCGTGGCTGGAGGCGGTGAAGGAGGCGCTCGCCGCCGGTCGCCCGGCGCGCACGATCCCGGTTCCCGACGGCGCCCCGGACGCGGCCCGCAACCTTCAGGGCCTGACCACGAAGCCGATCCTCTACGTCGCCAACGTCGACGAGGGCGATGCCGAGGCGCCGCAGGCGGTCGCCGCGCACGCCGCTGCCAACGGCGCTGGCGTCGTCGCCGTCAGCGCCCGGATCGAGGGCGAGCTGGCCGAGCTCGACCCCGAGGAAGCGGAGGAGATGCGCGAGTCCTACGGGGTCGAGGGTTCAGGCCTCGCCCGCCTCGTCCGCGCCGCCTACGACCTGCTGGAGCTGATCACCTTCTTCACCGCCGGCGAGGACAAGGAGGCGGTGGCGCGGCCACTGCACCGCGGCGCCTCGGCGTTGGAGGCGGCCGGCACGATCCACACCGAGATCATGGAAGCCTTCATCAAAGCCGAAGCGATCGGCTGGCAGGAGCTGGTCGATTGCGGCGGCTACGTCGCCGCCCGCGAGAAAGGCCTGTTGCGGATCGAGGGCCGCGATTACGTCGTTCAAGACGGCGACGTAATCACCATCAAGGTCTAGAGGTCGGGAAACCGGCGCATCTCGGCGTCCTCGGTCACCGACCTGCTTGGTTTCCCGACCTCTAGGGTTTGGCGCATGGAGGAACGGGCGCGGTATCCCGACGTGGCGGCGAAGCGGGGCCACTACGAGAGCTTCTACCTCAAGGCCTGTGAGCCGGGAGGCGGGCGCGGCGTCTGGATCCGCCACACGGTCCACAAGCGTCCCGGGGCCGAGCCCAACGGCTCGATCTGGTTCGTCCTCTTCGATCGGGCCGCGGCCGCCCCGCGGGCGACCAAGGTGACCGTTCCCGCCGCCCAGCTCTCGACTCCGCCCGGGTCCTGGATCCGCATCGCCGACGCCGAGATCGGCCCCGGCAGCGCCGAGGGCTCGATCGAGACCGACGCCCTCACCGCCGCCTGGACGCTGAACTTCGACGGCGACAACCGCCCCTGCAAGTACCTGCCGACCGACTGGCTCTACGAGGCGCCGCTGCCGCGGACCAAGTTCGTCGCCCCCTGGCCCGACGTCCGCTTCGAGGGCCGGTTGACGGTCGACGACGAACCGATCGAGTTCTCCGGCTGGCCGGGGATGATCGGCCACAACTGGGGCACCGAGCACGCCGAGCGCTGGGTCTGGCTCGAGGGCACCGGCTTCCCCGACGAGCCCGGCACCTACTTCGACGCCGGCGCCGCCCGGGTTGCGCTCGGCAGCCGGGTCAGCCCCTGGATCCCTTCGGGGATGCTGATGCTCGACGGCGAGCCGTACCGGCTCGGCGGCCTCGGCGCGATCCGCTCCTCCCATGTCGAGGAGTCCCCCGCCGCCTGCTCGTTCGTCCTCCCCGGCAAGGACGTCGTCGTCCGCGGCCGCGTCTCGGCGCCGGAGAAGGACTTCGTCGGCTGGGTCTACGCCGACCCCAAGGGGCCGGAGCACAACACCGTCAACTGCTCGGTCGCCGACCTCGAACTGACCGTCGAGCGCCCCGGCCTGCCGGCCCGTGAGCTGACCTTGGCCGGCGCCGCCGCCTACGAGCTGGGGATGCGCGAGACCGACCACGGGATCCCGATCCAGCCCTACCCGGACGGCTGAGGCGGGGAGGCTTGGCGGCGGCTCGGCGCTACTGGTGGATCTGGATCGCGGTCGTGCCGCTGGCGTTCTGGGCGCTGGTCCGGCTCCTCGGCCTCGACCAGGGCTTCCCGCTGGTGGCGATGATGGCCTTCACGCCCTACGTCGCAACCGCCGGCCTGCTGGTGGCCGGCGTCACCGTCGCCCTTCGCAACTGGGCGGCGGCCGCCGTCGCCTGGATCGCGACGCTCGCCCTGGCCGCGGTGGTGCTGCCGCGGGCGGTCGGCGACGGCACCGTCGCCGCCGACGGGCACAGGACGATCGGCATCCTCGCCGCCAACGCGCTCAGGGGCCACGCCGACCCCGAGGCCCTGGTCGGGCTGGTCGAACGGCTGCACCCGGACGTGCTGATGGTCGAGGAGCTGAGCCCGGAGCTCGTCCGCGGCCTGCGGCGCGCCGGGCTCGGGCGGCTGCTACCGGAAGCCGAGATCGCACTGCACGAGCAATTCGGCTCGGCGATCTACTCGGACCTGCCGTTGACCGAGCTCGACGAAGGCCGCGTCTACACCTTCCCGATGCCGCGGGCGCGGCTGGCGCTGCCCGGCGGCGGCGCCCTGCGGCTGATCGCGATCCACCCGATCACGCCGACCCGCAACGGGATCGACGTCTGGGAAGAGACCCTTGCCGGCCTGCCCGGCACCGGCGCCGGCACGCCCTGGGTGCTGGCCGGGGACTTCAACGCGACCCTCGACAACTCGGCCCTGCGCGAACTGATCGGCCGCGGCTACCGCGACGCCGGCGACGTCGCCGGGCTCGGCCTCGAGCCGACCTGGCCCAACAAGGGGGACGTGCCGCCGCTGGTGACGATCGACCACGTGCTCGCCGACCGCCGCTTCGGCGTCGTCGACTACGCGGTCGAGGACGTGCCGGGCTCCGACCACCGCGCGGTCTTCGCGCGGCTGCGCCTGCCCTGAGGCCGGCGACGATCGGTGCTCAGCCTTTGCCGACGACCTTCTGGAAAGTCATCCAGGTCGAGTAGCCGCCGAGCGCGACCTCGAGCTGTTCGCCGGTCACCGAGGTGACGCCCCCGGTTCCGTAGAGCTTCGCTTCGATGATCCGCGGCGAGTACCCGGTCTTGGTGATGACGACTTTTTTCAGGCGCCCGTCGAGGTAGCTGCTGAGCGCCGAGCTGATCTCGGGGCCGCTGAAGTCGAGCGTCCATTCGTGCAGCGGGCAGTCACCGTCGTAGGGGTCGGGGACGCCGACCAGGTAGGGGATCGGGCTGCCGAAGACGTTGACGATGCTCTCCGTTTTCCCGCCCGAGCAGGCGGAGAACAGCGTCTCGGCGATTTCGTTGCCGTACATCACGACCTGGCCGTGGGTTTCTTCGACCGCCCGGTTGCTCTGCGGGTACTCGCTTTCGAACCCTTTGTAGACCTGGCTGCGGGTATCGGCGTAGAGGTCGAAGCCGTTGCCGTCGCGGCCGGCGGTGAGGGCGAAGGAGCGCGAGGCGACCGCCTGCGCCTTCAGCTCCTCGATCGGCCAGGAGGGCGGCGACTCGTTCGGGACCACGCCTTTGACGTAGGCGTCGACGGCAAGGGCGTTGACGACGTTGAGGAGGCTGCCTTCCGGCACCGTCTCCAGCGCCCCGCGGAAGCTGCCGAGGCCGGCGATCGTGATCTTGCCTTTGCCGGCGGCGCGGAGTTTCGCGCCGCAGCGGGCGAGCGGTTTGCCGCCGGAGCTGCGGAGGACGACGCCACGGCCGAGGCGGTGGGCCTCGTAGTTGCGGGCCGGGTCGAGCTGCTGGCCGCAGGCGCTGGTGGCACCGCTGAAGCCGACGTCGCCGGACACGCTGCTGAGCAGGACACGGACGACGCGCGGCTTGTCGAGGGTCCCGATCGTGGTCCCCGTGTAGTAATGGCCGAGGATGAACTGGTAGCTCTTGCCGTGGTTGGCGTAGCCGTAGGCGCCGTAGGCGCTCATCCCGACGCCGTGGCCGAAGCCGCGGCCGTGGACGACCCAGGAGACGGCGGCCGAGGCCGGCGCCGCCGAGATCGCGAAAAACGCGAGCGCAAGTACGCACGTCGTTAGTCTCGACAGAGACCGCTTCATTGCTCTGGGCCGCTTCATCACCGACAAGTTCTCAGGCAACAGGTTCAACGGATCGGAGTAGCGGCCTGCATACGTAGATTCTCGAGGAGGGCTCAAATTGGCGACGCAGACTTTCGAGGCGACCGACCACAAGCTCCTTGCCGCCGGCGAGTGGAGCGAGGGGGTCGAATGGGGCGAGGTGCGCAGTCCCTATGACGACAGCGTCGTCGGCAGGGTAGCGATCGGCGACGCGGCGACCGCGGAACGCGCGATCGCGGCTGCGCACGAGGCCTTCGAGTCCGCCGACTTCCCCCAGTTCGAGCGCGCTGCGATGCTGGAGCGCGCCGCCGAGCTGGTCGGCGAGCGGGTCGAGGACCTGGCGGCGACGATCGCCGCCGAGGCCGGCAAGCCGATCAAGACGGCGACGGTCGAGGCCCAGCGCTGCGTCGACACCCTCAACTTCTCCTCGGTCGAGGCGCGCAAGCTGACCGGCGGCACGATCCCGATGGAGGCTTCGGCCGCCGGCGCCGGCAAGCTCGGCGTGATGCTGCGCGTCCCCTACGGCGTCGTCGGCGCGATCAGCCCCTTCAACTTCCCGCTCAACCTCGTCGCCCACAAGCTCGGGCCGGCGATCGCCGCCGGCAACGCGATCGTCTTGAAGCCCGCCGGCCAGACCCCGATCTCGGCCCTGAAGCTGGCCGAGATCCTGCTCGAGGCGGGGCTGCCCGAGGGCTGGCTCAGCGTCGTCCCCGGGCCCGGCTCGAAGGTCGGCAACGCGATCGTCGAGCACGAGCTGACGAAGGCGATCACTTTCACCGGCTCGGCCCCGGTCGGCTGGGACATCCGCTCGCGCGTCCCCCACAAGAAGGTCAACCTCGAGCTCGGCTCCAACGCGCCGCTGATCGTCAACGACGACGGCGACTGGGAGGCGGCCGCCGACAAAGCCCAGATCCACGCCTTCTCCCACGCCGGCCAGAGCTGCATCTCGATCCAGCGGATCCTCGTCCACGAGGCCGTCGCCGACGAGTTCAAGGCGCGCCTCGTCGCCAACGTCGAGAAGCTGACCGTCGGCGACCCGCTCGATCCCAACACCGACGTCGGCCCGCTGATCACGCCCGGCGACCGCGACCGGGTCAAGGGGTGGATCGACGAGGCGGTCGCGGCCGGGGCGGAGCTGCTGAGCGGCGGCGAGCTGGTCGACGAGGGTCGCTGCCTGGCGCCGACCCTGCTCGGGGCGCCGCCGAAAGAGGCCAAGGTCTGGTGCGAGGAGATCTTCGGCCCGGTGGCGACGATCGACACCTTCTCCTCCTTCGAGGAGGCGCTGGCGATGGCCAATGACTCCAAGTTCGGCCTCCAGGCCGGCGTCTTCACCCGCGACATCGGTCGCGGCCTCGAGGCGGCGAGGACGCTCGAGTTCGGCGGCGTCCTGATCAACGAGGTGCCCACCTTCCGCGCCGACCAGCAGCCCTACGGCGGCGTCAAGGACTCCGGCAACACCCGCGAGGGCCCGGCCTTCGCCGTCTACGAGCTGACCGAGGAGCGCTTCGTCACCCTGCAGGGGTGACCGAGCCTCCCGACGTCTCCTTCGCGGACCTGCGCGACCTCGACCCCGGCGGCCTCGAGCCGCCGGTCGAGGTCGAAGACGCGCGGATCGAGGCGGCTGCGATCGGCGCCGTCGAGTGGGGCTCGGCCAGCTTCGAGCACGCTCACCTGATCGAGGTCGATTTCGAAGGCGCGAAGCTGCGCGGCCTCAGCCTCGTCGACTTGGTCGGCGAACGGGTCAACGCCGCCAACGGCCGCTGGCTGGGCGCCACTTTGCGCCGGGTCGCCTTCCGCCAGTGCCGGCTGACCGGCCTCGACCTCGGCGAAGCGCGGCTCGCCGACGTCAGCTTCGAGGACTGCAAACTCGACTACGCGAACTTCCGCCACGGCGAGATCGACCACGTAACCTTCAGCGGCTGCGCGATGACCGAGGCCGACTTCCAGGGCGCCAAGATCGGCGCCACGCGCTTCGACGGTTGCGACCTCGGCCGCGCTGACTTCACCAAGGCGGAGCTGGACGAAGTCGACGCCCGCGGCTCGACCCTCAACCTCGCCGGCTCCGTCCTCGGCCTGCGCGGGTTGAAGATCGACGCGCTGCAGCTGATGGACCTCTCCCGCGCAATGGCGGCCGAGATCGGTATCGAAGTCGAAGACCGTGGTTGAGCTTCGTTCCGGATAGCGGGACGAAACTCAACCACGCCCCAGGGGATCAGTCGTGCGGACGGGCCATGCGGCGGTGGTCCAGGGCCTCCTCGAGGACCGCGGGCTCGACGCCCTGCTCGAGCGCGACCTCGCGCAGCGAGCGGCCCGACTCGGCCGCGGCCTTGACGATGTCGGCGGCGCGGTCGTAGCCGATGTGGGGGTTGAGGGCGGTCGCGGTGGCGAGGGTCGCCTCGGCGTGGCGCTCGGTCATCTCCTCGTTGGCCTCGAGTCCCTCGACGCATTTGGTGTCGAGCAGGCGCGAGGCGGAGGCGAGCAGCTTGATCGAGTCGAGCAGGTTGCGGGCGATCAGCGGCACCCGCACGTTGAGCTCGAACTGGCCCTGGGAGCCGGCGACGGTGATCGCGGCGTCGTTGCCGATCACCTGGGCGGCGACCTGGATCACGACCTCCGGGATCACCGGGTTGACCTTGCCCGGCATGATCGAGGAGCCCTTCTGCAGCTCCGGCAGGCGCAGCTCGGCGAGGCCGGCGCGCGGCCCGGAGCCCATCAGCGCCAGGTCGTTGGCGATCTTGTTGAGCGAGATCGCGTAGACCTTGAGCGCACCGGAGAGCTCGACCAGGGCGTCGCGGTTGCCCTGCGCCTCGAAGCGGTCGAGCGGCTCGGAGATCGCCAGGCCGGTGTCGGCGGCGAGCCGCTCGCGGACCTTGGCGGCGAACTCGGGGTGGGTGTTGAGCCCGGTCCCGGTCGCGGTGCCGCCGAGCGGGATCTGGCCGACCCGGCGCAGCGTCGCCTCGACCCGCTGGATCCCGAGCCGGACCTGGGCCGCGTAGCCGCCGAACTCCTGGCCGAGGGTGACCGGCACCGCGTCCATCAGGTGGGTGCGGCCGGCCTTGACGACGTCGGCGAACTTCTCGGCCTTGGCCTCGAGCGCCGCCTCCAACGCTCCCATCGCCGGGACCAGGTCGTGGGTGACCTCGTCGAGCGCCGCCAGGTGGACAGCGGAGGGGAAGACGTCGTTGGAGGACTGGCCCATGTTGACGTGGTCGTTGGGGTGGGCGCCGTCGCCGGCGAGGTTCGCCAGCACCTCGTTGGCGTTCATGTTCGAGGAGGTGCCGGAACCGGTCTGGAAGACGTCGATCGGGAACTGGTCGTCGTGCTCGCCCTCGGCGACCGCCTTGCCGGCGGTGGCGATCCGCTCCGCCAGGTCGGCGTCGAGCAGGCCGAGGTCGCCGTTGACCTCGGCCGCGGCGGCCTTGACCCGGCCCAGCCAGCGGACCACGGGCACGGGCACCCGCTCACCGGAAACCGGGAAGTTGTCGACGGCTTTGGTGGTCTCGCCACCCCAGAGCTGCTCGGTCTCGGTCAAGGTCAAGGTCGTTGCCTCCGGAAGGTTCTACGCGGAATACGTATGGGGATCTGGTGAAGTTCGTGTGGGTCAGGGAGGGTATTCCTCTGCCAGGAATTAGGCGTCCCTAATGACAATCTATTAGGGTGGCCTAATGGGTAGATACATAGGCCCGGTCGAGAAGCTGGAGCGCCGAGAGGGCGTCTCCCTCGACCTCAAGGGCAAACGACAGCTGTTGGGAAAGACTTCACTGGAGCGGCGGGGCCCGGTGCCACCCGGCCAGCACGGCGCCGCCCGGCGCCGGGCGCCGAGCGTCTACGGCCAGCAGCTGCGCGAGGCGCAGAAACTGAAGATCGCCTACGGGATCCGGGAGAAGCAGATGCGCCGGCTCGGCTTCGCCTCGACCAGGCGCCAGGCACGACAGTTCGTCGGCCACGGCCACGTCCTCGTCGACGGCCGCCGCCTCGACATCCCCTCGGCCACCGTCGGCGACGAGTCGCTGGTCCAGATCAAGCCCGGCTCGCCGGTCGAGCCGGTCGCGCGCGAAGCCGCCGACGACATCGGCCTGCTGCCGGCCTGGCTGCAGGTCGACCACGAAGCGCTGGCCGGGAAAGTGCTGCGAGCGCCGGAGCGGAGCGAGATCGCGATGCCGGCGAGCGAGCAGCTGGTGATCGAACGGTACGCGCGGCGATGAAGGCGGACGATCCGGTCAGTCAGGGCGCCGCGGGGGCGATCGCCCATCTCAACGAGGATCACGCCGACGCGCTGCTCGACATGGTCCAGGCGCTCGGCGGCCACCCCGAGGCGAGCGCCGCCCGCTGCCTCGACGCCGACCGCACCGGGCTCGACCTGGTCGCGATCACGGCGGACGGCGAGGTTCCCGTCCGCGTCCTCTACGAGGAGCCGATCGAGGAGCCGGCGGGGCTGCGCAAAGCGACGGTGAAGCTGGCCCACAAGGCGAGGGCCGAGCTCGGCCGATGAACCCGCGGGCCGCAGAGCGCTGCGCCGAACGGCTGCTGGCCGAGCCCGGCCTGCAGCACGACGAGGCGCAGGCGGCGCTGGCCGCGACCTTCTCGGTGACCGCGCTGGACTCCCCTTCGGCCCGTCTCGACGAGGCGTCGCCGCCGCTCTTCGGCGCCGCGCCGCCCGACGCGGCCAAGCGCGCCGAGCGGCTGTTGCGGGCGGTTCCGGTCCAGCCCTGCTAGCGGCCGAACCGGGCTAGCGGCGGGTCGCCCGTACCTGGCAGCGGACCTTCGCCTTGCCGTGGCTCCGGTGCTTGGCGCGGCAGGAGAGTTCGGCGTTGCGGGCGGCCTTGCCGCGCGGGCCTCGCTTGCCCTGCTTGCCCTGGGGACCTTCGGGGCCCGCTGGCCCGGCCGATCCCTGCGCTCCCGTGTCGCCCTTCGCCCCCGTGTCGCCCTTGGCTCCCGCAGCGCCTGCGTTCCCCTGTGGCCCAGCCGCACCGGCCGGGCCCTGCGGACCGGCCGGTCCCTGCGGGCTGCTGCCACCGCCGGCGCCGCCGACGGCACCGAGCCGCAGCGCGATCAGGTCGCCGAAGCCGACCGGCTGTTCGCCGGCGACCGCCTGGGCGCCGCGGTCGAGCCGCAGCAGCCAGGCTTCGTCTTCGCCCTCGGGCTCGACGCCGTCGAGCGAGGTCAGCTTCCCGCCCGTGACCTTGAACGAGCTGACGCAGCCCCCGGGGTGGGAGCCGGCTTCAGCTTCGGCCAGAACCACGGGGAGGGCCGCACCGACCGCCGCCGTCACATTGCAGATCCGGACGTTGCCCGGCGCCAGCTCGATCGCCAGCAGATGCGACACCGCAGCCGCGGGCGAAACCGTCGGCACCGCTCGCAGGCTCGCAGGCTCGGCGCTGAAGGCGCCGCCGGCCAGCGCCCGCAGGGCGTCCTGGGTTCCGTAGAGGCCAGCGCTGCTGGCATCTTCGTAGCCGAAGCCGCCTGCTTCGGGGCCGGACGGGACCTGCAGCGAGAGCAGGAAGTCGACCGGCGTCTTGCCGTCGGCCGTCGTCCAGGCCGCGGACTGGGGGTCGATCCCGCAGGCGTTGAGGCCGCTGACAACCCAGGCGTTGACGTCGACGTTGGTGCCTCCCCAGTGGTACTGGATGCCGCCCGTCGCGTTTACCAGCCGGCTCTGCAGGAAGCCGAGCGCGGCGACGACGTCGGGGTCGTAGGCCGGCACGCCGGCTTCGCAGAGCGCCGCGATCGCAGCCCCGGTCATGTCCTCTTCGCTCGGCTGCGTCCGGTCGGCCGGCGTCGGCGCGGCGGGGAACCACCAGCCGCCGTCGTCGTGCTGGTTGCGGCGCAGGAAATCGACCGCCGGCGCCAGCGCCCAGGCCGGCAGTGGCGTCGTCCGCAGCGCGAGGATCCCGAAGACGGTGCTGTTGGTGCTCGGTTCGCCGAAGCTGCCGGCGGCCGGGTTCCAGCGCCCGGCCAGCTGCGCCGGTTGGTTGGAGGCCGCCGAGAGCCGGGCCGGGTCGAGGCCGGCGTCGTGGGTGAGGAGGATCGCCCGCTCGTAATCGGTGGCGTTGAAGCTGGGCGGGTCGTCGCCCCAGTCGGCGGAGCCGTATTCGGCGAGCGCCCAGTCCTGCAGGCTCGGGCCGGCGCCGACCTTGACGGTGCTGGCATCGACTCCGGCCGCGGCCAGCGCCGTCACCGCCCAGTCACCGCCGAAGTCCAGAATCCCACCCGAGGTGGGGTCCTGTGCGGCGCTGACATAGGTGACAGCCTTGGTCACCGCCGCGTCGATTTCGCTCTGGGTCGAGGTGGCCGCCGCACTGGCCGGCAGAACCGCAACTGCAATGAGGGACGCGCTGAGCGCGCACGCACTTCGGACCGAGACTGCTCGCATCCTTGGACCCCTTTCCTCGAGGGCTGATGGAGGGATCGGAGGGAGGTCTCCTGGCTTCCGAGCCTTCCCGTCGCGCCTTCCCGGCCTCTCGGCCAGTGGCTGCCCCGTGGGCGTGCGGCGGGCTTCTCTCGGTCACAGTGGCGGGCCCGCGCCGGACTTGCACCGGCTTCCCCGTCCACCGATCCGGTGGTTTGGTTTGGGCGCGCAATCTATACGAGATCCGGCCAGCCCCAAGCGCTGCCGCCGCGGGCCCAGTTAGGTTTGGAAATGTCAAGCGGTCGAGGGAACCCGGTGCGAATCCGGGACTGACGCGCAACGGTATGGGCAGCGGTGCCAGTAAGGACCGCCCGGCCCGAGTCCGAGTACTCGCCGCCTGACGCAGACATACCTACCCCTGTTTCGCGAACGGACGGAAGGAGTTCTCAGAATGAGATTCACCAGCTTGCGGCTGGCGCTGCTCGCCACCGCTCTCGCAGCTCTGCTCGTGCCTGCCTCCGCGGCGGCGAAAGCCAGCAGCGAAGAAATCACCACCGCCAAGAACAAAGGCGTCGAATACCTGAAGGGGCTGCAGAAAGAAAGCGGCGAAATCCCCGGCTTCGGCGGCGACTGGGCGCTGACCGCGCTGGCCGCGGCCGGCACCGCGCCCGCCGACGTCAACAAAGCCGGCAAGGAAGGCAGCGACGCCCGCAGTTGGTACGAAGGCGTCGTCGGCGCCGCCACCTGGCCGGGGGAAGGCGCGGTCGCGACCGACCCCGAGCGCGGGGTGCTGCTCGCCTATGCGGCCGGGATCGATCCGGCGCGGGTCTCCAAACGGCAGAACCTGATCGCCAAAGTCGCCTCCTTCTACCAGTCCGCGAGCCCCGGCTACTACGGGGAAACCCTGAACGGGACCGTGTTCGGACTGCTGGCGCTGGCCGGCGCGAAGACGACCGCCGGGGCGCAGCGGATCCCGCAGATCGTCCTCGACCAGGCGGTGGAAGCGGTCAAAGCCAACCAGCACACCGACGGCGGCTGGACTTGGGCCAAAGCGGCCGGCAGCGAAGAAGAACTGAAAAAAGCCTCGGAACCGGACATGACGGGAGCCGCGATGGCGGCGCTCTGCAGCGCCGGCGTCAGCAGCGGCAGCACGGCGATCACGAACGCCAAGAACTACCTGGTCTCGATCTTCGAAGGGACGACGGGGGCGTTCAAAAACACGTTCGGCAACAACACCGACTCGAACGCCTGGGCGGTGCAGGGGCTGAAAGCGTGCGGGATCGACCCCCAGGGAGCCGAATTCACCGGCGGCGGCTCGGGCAAAAAAACGCCGATCGACTTCCTCATCGCCCAGCAGCAGAAATCCGGTGGCTTCCGCTACGGCACCTCCGGCACGACCGTCGACGAGTACGCCAGCCAGGACGCGATCCGCGCTCTCGGCAGCGGCGGCTTCACGGCGACGCCGCCGAAACCGAAAAGCGGCTCGCAGTTCAAGGGCGTGACCGAATTCGCCACCGGCGAAGCGGAAACGACCTCGCTGGCGCTGATCGTCGACGACGGCAGCTCGCCGTTGAAGATCTGCTCGGTGACGCTGGCGCCGAAAGCGACCACCACCACCCTGGCGGTGGTCCTCAACGCGGCCGTCGCCGGGACTACGCCGGCGTCCTGCGTGACCAGCTTCCTCCCTGGTAGCGGGGAAGGGGCGATCACCCAGATCAACGGCGCCCCGGCGGTGCCCGCCGAAAAATGGAACGTCTCGATCGACAACGGCACCGAAGCCCTGGCCAAACGCAGCACCGTGATCCACGTCGGCGACACGATCTACCTGAAGCAGCAGTAACCCGACCCGCCCTGACGCCGAGGTTGCGTTTTCCGTCGCTCTGCGTCGGGAAACGCAACCTCGCGCGGGTCGGGCGGGTCGGCTAGAGTCGCCGCTCACCGAAAAGATCAAGGGATCGGTGGTAGGGAAGCCGGTGTAAATCCGGCGCGGGCCCGCCACTGTGACCGAGGAAGCCCTTCGCACGCGCACGTCGCAGCCACTGACCTCGCCAGGTTGGGAAGGCGCGGAGGGATGGCTCGGAAGCCAGGAGACCTTCTCCGATCCGACACGGCATTCGCCCTCGAGGAAAGGGGATGTGTTGCGCAAGCGAGCGATCGCGGCGGCGCTGGTTGCAGTTGGCGCCTCGCTACTAGTGACGCCAGGGGCCCAGGCGGCTCCGACTGAACTGACGGTCCGGATCGAGGGCAGGGAAAAGACGCTCTTCGAGGGTCCGATCCTGACCGAAGGTCATGCGGTGCAGGCCTCCGGAGACACCGAACCGCGGACCTGCGACGGGACCAACAACTCAGCCCACCCGCAGCCCGGGCCGACCCCGACCGCGTCCTCGGTCGACGCGATGGAACTGGTCGGGCAGACGTTCGGCGCCGACTGGTTCCCAGGCTACGACGACTACTACGTCGAACGCTGGGGACCGGACATGGAGACCTTCGCCGAAGGCGGGAAGTTCTGGGGGGTCCTCGTCAACGGTGTGCTGACTCCGGTCGGCGGTTGCCAGTGGGCCGACAAAGCCGGCGACGAAGTCCTCTGGGTCTACGACGCCTTCAGCGGCCGGCGACTGCTCTGGCTGGCGGCCGCGAGCGACCCGGCGACGGCGCCGCAGAAGCCGCTGCCTACCGCCCACGTCGTCGTCAACCAGCCACTGGCGCTCGAAGTCATGGGCTACATCGGCGCCGAAGGCGCCAGCGCCGAAGTGCAGCCGGCCGCCGGCGTCACCGTCGGCCCGGTCACGACCGACCCCGGGACCGGCTTCCAGGACGTCGACACCGCGGCTCCGTCGGCGGCGACGACCGCCGGCGACGGCTCGGCGAGCGTCACCTTCGCGACCCCGGGCTGGCACCGGATCAAGGCCCAGAAGGAAGCCGGGTTCATCCGCTCCAACCGGCTCGACGTCTGCGTCGAAGCGACCCTCGGCGCCGGCTGCGGGCCGCTACCGGAAGACGCGGCGTTGCGGGTCCCCTCGCGCTACCAGCCGCCCGTCGGTCCGGTCGACCCCGGCGGCACCCCGGCCAGGCCGGCGCCGGAAACGCCGAAGCCGCCGCCGTCGAACGCGCTGACGCTGCGCGGCACCGCGATCGACGCCGGCAAGGGCGTCGCCGGTCTCGAGGTGTCGGTGCCGGGTCCGGGCACGCTGGTCGTCTCCGGCGTGCAGGTGCTGCGGCGCACGATCGAGGCCGGGGCCGCCGGCACGGTCACCTTGTCGATCAAGCCGAAGGCGAAGGCGCGCAAGGCGCTGCGCCGGCAGGGCCGGCTGCGGACCACGGTCGCGGTCGCCTTCACCCCGGTCGGCGGCGTCACCGCGTCGGTGCAGCGGACCCTGACCCTGAGGTTGGCAGGCGGGGCATGAGCCGGCGGCGGCGAGGAGCGGTGCGGGCGGGGACTGGTGCCCTCTGCGCCTGCCTCCTCGCCGGCTGCCTGCTGCCGGTGCGGACCGCCGCCCTCGCCCCGGACGTGCAGGCGCAGGCGACCCTCGATCGCAGCGTTCGCTTTCTTCAGGAAGCCCAGAACGCAGACGGCGGCTTCGGTGGCAAGGCCGGCGGTGCCTCCGACCCGGACTTCAGCGCCTGGGCCGCCTACGCGCTGGCGGCGGCGAGCATCAACCCGCGGGACCAGGCGCAGCCCGGTGGAGTCGACGTCTTCACCTATCTCACCCGCCACACCGCGGAGTTGCGGGAAACGACCGACTTCGATCGGGTGGCGCTGGTCGCGCTCGCCTCCTGCACCTCGCCCGACGATTTCGGCGGCGTCGACCCGATCGGCACGATCCTCTCGCGCCAACTGCCGGACGGCTCCTTTCCGCAGCGCGCCGGGCTCACGGAAGGATGGAACAACGCGACGATCTGGTCGATCTTCCCGCTCAGCGCGGTTGGCACGCCGCAGGCCGATGCCGCAGTCGAGGCGGCGGCGGATTGGCTGCTGGACCAGCAGCGGCCCGACGGCAGCTGGGGGTCGACCACCGCCAACTCGGTCTCCGAATCCGACATGACCGGAGCGGCGGTCGAGGCGCTGGGGGCGGCGGACCTCGAGGGCGAAGAAGCGCAGGCGCGAGTTGCCGCCGCCGAGGAAAACGCCTTCGAATACCTGAAGACGCTGCAGGGGCCGGATGGCGGCTTCCGCGAGCTCCCAGGCCAGTCGACCAACTCGGCGAGCACCGCCTGGGTGCTGCAGGGAATGTGGGCGGCCGGGGTCGACCCGCGCGAATGGCAGACCGAATCGGGCGCCGACCCACTCTCGTTTCTAGCCTCACTGCAGCACCCCGACGGCAGCATCGGCTGGACCGCGAACGACGACACGAACTCTTTGTGGATGACGGCGCAGGTGGGGCCGGCGCTGGCCGGCACCACCTACCCGCTGCCCTGTGTACCGCCCGAAGTCAAGGCGCCCACGCGGGAAGCGCCGCAGCAGGCGGTCGCAGCGAGCGACGCGAAACGCTCCTCTCACCACGGACACGGCGGCCGCGGTGTCGTCGCGGGCGATGGGGTGATCGCCGGCGGCGGCGGGCGCGGCGCCCGCGTGTTCACCGCCCCGCAGCCGCAGAGCGGTGGCTCCACCCCGCATGGGGCGCGGGACGTCGAGGCCGAAGCCGCCCAGCCCGAAGACGCGTCGGCGAGCGACGAATCCGCGGCCGTCGGCGCCGCCGCGCAAAGCGGCGATGAGGACGGCACCGGCAGGGGCCTCGGGCGCAGCGGAAACGGAACCGGCGGCGGCGCCGGTGCCGGCACCGTCGAAGGGATCCTCGTCGGCGCCCGCGAGGGCCGCAGCGGCGCTGCCCCCGGACTGTTCGAGGCGGATTCCGGCGGCCGCACCGAGACCGGGGTGGCGCTGGGGATCGTCGGCGCTCTGCTGGTCGCGGCGCTGCTCGGCAGCCGCCGCGAGCGCGCCGGGGTGAGGTCGGCGTGATCGTCCTCGCCACGCTCGGCGACAGCCTCGGTGACGCCTTGGCCCAGATCGCGACCGTGCTGCGGGTGCCGGTCCTGATTGCCGCGATCGTCGTCCTCGTCGCCGGTGCCTTCGAGGTCGGCCGCTACGGCGCCGAGCTCTGGCGCCGCTGGCGGCGGGGGCGGGAGATGGAGCTCTCCCAGCTGGTCCGCCACGCCGCCGCCGACCCTGCGCACGTCGCCCATTACGCCTACTACGCGCCGAGTGCCTTCGCCGAGGCGGCGCTGAGAGGGATCGTCGAAGCCGTCACAAACGGGCGGCCGGCGGAGATGGAGCAGGCGCTGGTCGCCTACGAGCTCGCGGTCCAGCGCCGGCTCGACCGCACCCGGATCCTCGTTCGCGCCGGGCCGGCGATCGGGCTGATGGGGACGCTGATCCCCCTGGCCCCCGGACTGGCCGCGCTCGGCGACGGCGACGTCTCCGAGCTCGCCGGCGATCTCCGCGACGCGCTGGCGGCAACGGTGATCGGGCTCCTGGTCGGGACCGTCGCCTTCGCCCTGACCCTGACCCGGACGCGGATGTACACGGAGGACCTGGCGGCGCTGGAGCGGGCCGCCGAGGCGCTGCGCCGAGACGTCTTCCCAGTCGCGGCCGCCCCTGCGCCGATGGCGGGAGCGGCCCGATGAGCCGGATCGGCCTCGGTCGCCACGGTGGCATCGAGGACAACGCCGGCGATCCCCTCGACGGGCTCGTCAACCTCTTCGATGTCGGCATCGTCCTCGCGATCGCCTTCCTGATCGCCGGCGTCGGGCTGGCGACGAACGCCACCGACGAGCAGGCGCGCCATTCGGACAAGGCACCGACGGCAAAGGTCAGGGTGCTGCCGAAGCCGGGCTCAGAACGGAAGGCCCGCGGCCACGGCCAGCCGGTCGGCACCGCCTACCGCCTCGCCGACGGCCGGATCGTGATCGTCTCCCCCCGCTAGGTGTCAGAACACCCAGCGTGGTTGAGGTTAGTCGCGGATAACGCGACTAACCTCAACCACGCTCAGCCGTTTTCGCGGCCGGCGTCGAAGCCTTCGCGGTAGGCGTCGAGGAATTCCGCCGGCAGTGGGTCGTCGGCCGGCGCGAAGCGGGCGGCGACGGTGAGGCGGCGGATCAGGTCGGCGTGGATGCCTTCGGTCTTCTCCGCTCCCCGTTCGGCGGCGCCGAGCAGGTAGCCCAGCTCCACGGCAGCGTCGCCGCCCGGCTGCACCCGCGCTTCGGTGTTCAGTTTGGTCGCCGCCGCGACCATCGCTTCCCCGACCGTCGCCAAATCACCAGCCTGCTGGTTCTCCGCCAGGCATTCGCTGATCAGCGTTTCGTCCCCGAGCGTCACCCGCCCCGGCGCCGCCCGCAGCGCCTTCAGGTAGGCCCCCGTCCCTTCCCGACAGGCAACCGGCGTCGAGTCGTCGTTCTGACTGCCGCAGCCGGCGACAAGCAGAGCGGTGACGCTGACGAGGACCACGATCAGTCTTGGGGCGTGCATCGCGGCCCATCCTATGGACGTCGCGCCCATTCCCTTGAAGCGGACGCGCGCGGATCGGCGTGCGCACCCCTTTGCAGATTGACTCGCACCGGGCGGCCCAAGAGCCTTGAACATGCACATTGAAGTCCGGAAGTCCACGTCATCAGACCAATGGGAGGCACATATGTTCGGAAGAAAAGCTGCCGCTTGCATCGGCATGCTTTGCGCGCTGGCGCCTTTCAGCACCCCGGATACGGGTACAGCGGCAAGCAATGGGACAACAGCGTTCACATGCGCCAAAGTCAGCCCGGAAAAAGAAGAAGGCACCTTCAAAGGGATGCACTGCCGGAGCGGCGACGCTGGTACCGGCGACTATGCCCACATGGCTATTCCGGTAGACACGAAAACAACCCTGAGCGGGACCAATTCATCTACGGCAAGCGAAACATCCGCAGCTGCGCCGACCCTTCTCAAAAGCACGATCTTCGGCCTCCCGATTGAATTCGTTGCAACCGGGGTCTCGGCCAATGGCTGGTTGATGAACCGGCTCGCCAAAGGGGGCGAACACTTCGCCGAAGGCAGCGTCACGATTACCTATACCGGCGTGACGGTGATGTACACAGGTGGTGAAGAGGGAGCC
The DNA here is from genome assembly GCA_035689305.1 of Solirubrobacterales bacterium. Classification (GTDB taxonomy): domain Bacteria; phylum Actinomycetota; class Thermoleophilia; order Solirubrobacterales; family 70-9; genus VAYN01. The sequence continues at coordinate 75,835 of DASSLT010000023.1, forward strand.
GGAGTCGGCTGCAAAGTCAAAAATGGCTCGTTCGAAACGAATCCGATCAAGTTCACCACCGCGGGCCAAAAAATGACCCCGAAACTCTCGTCTGAAGGCGGCGAACCGTTCGCGAACATCCAGATGGAAGGTTGCGCTTACGAACCCCTCAACATCGCGTGGCCCACGAAAGGCAGCATCGCGGGAAGTGCCGACGGGGCGACGCTGACCTTCGCTCACACCGACACCACAGCCGCGAATTCCTTCACGTTCGGAGGCGCCAAAGCCGGCGTTGAAGGCTCACTGACACTCAGCGGACGCCCTTCCGGAGGTGAAGAACAACCAACGCCGCTGAGCTTCACAACAGTGGAAACACCGTAGCCATTGCTCGGCCCGCGTTCTCAGGCCTGAGGTCAGAATCGGAGATACTCGGATCCGCGGGTGCGCGGATCCGAGTCTTGACGTGTCTTCACAAAGAGAAGAACCTTGGCTGGAGCTCGTCCAGGAGGTTCGACGAGCCATGCGTTCACGCCCAACTATCTAGAGGAGCAAGAAAATGAACGGACACCGATCTGTGGTCGGGCTCTGTCTGCTTTGCGCGCTTGCATTCAGCGCCTTTGCGGCCCAGTTCGCTGCCGCGGCGACCAACGGCACAACAGCCTTTACATGCAAGAACGAAGGGCCGGGTCACGCCTTCAGCAAAGCCCACTGCGCCCCGGCGGACGCGGTCGGCGGCGAATACGAACACGTCGCGATCCCGGAAGGCACATCTACACAGGTCGTTGGCACCGCCGGCACGACAGAAGGCGCGAAAGAAGTCACGAAGCTGAAAGGCACCCTTGCCGGGGTCGTTGTCGAAATCCAGGCCAAAGGGCTGGACCTCGAAGGGACGTTGACGAACTCGAAAGCGGAAAGCGGCGAACACTTCGTCCACGGCGAAGGCAAAGTCATCTACACAGAAGCGTCGGTGACCGCCCCCGCGGGCAAAGGCTGCAAAGTGAAAGGCGGAAAAGTCGAAACGAAACAGATCGTGTCGACTAGCGCCGGTCAGGGAGACGCCCTGAACTTCACGCCCGCGTCGGGAACGACGTTCACCGAATTCGCCATCGAAGGCTGCTCGATATCCGGGCTCAACCATACGTTTCCCGTTTCCGGCAGCGTAAGTGGGGCTACCGACGGGGCGACAATCAAATTCACCCACGCCGAAACGACAGCTCAAAACACCCTCAAATTCGGGGGGCAGAAAACGGGCATCGAAGGGTCGATCACACTCAACGGTCGTGATCCCGTGCTCGAAGAGACGGTCTTCACGCCGCTCAGCGCCACAACAGTCGAAACACCGTAGTCTCGATCTCGCGCCGGTCGGGAGGCCGGCCCGAGATCGCGCCACTCGCCCTATGCCGTGCCTGTGAGGGCGAGCGGCTTTGTTTCCTCACCTGCTTTCGAATGTGCTTTGAATGTCAGGGCGCTTTCGATTCCTGCTTTCATGTTTTTCACCATCAAGATACCCTGAGCTGTCACTTCGTTGTGGGTCGTCGTCACTGTCGCCCCGTTCGTTTTGGCTTCAAAACTGCCGGTTACCGGATAGGTGGTATTGAAAGCCGCGATCGAGCATCCTTCGATGGTAAATTCAGCGATTTTTTCTAGGCCTTCTTCAGGTTCAATTTTCACCGTTTCGCCACCGCCCACACTTCTCACTGCCAGTTGATTAGTGTTGATTGCTTCTCCCGGTATTTTGCAACCTTTTTCCGACGGAGCTTTTACGGCGCAGCCCGTGTAGTGAAGTGACGTTTTCAGATGGCCCCTCATTTCTCCTTCAACTGTTTTGTTTTCAGCAGTACCTTCACCATGGACTTCCGAGCATCTCACTTCAACAACATTAAACGGGAAGGTGCCATATTTTAGAATGAAAGGCGCCGCTGCAACTGTGTTTGACGCCGTGTTCGCGTTCGTGGCTGTCGCTGTTGTCGCTTCGCTGAAGGCGACATGCGTGTACTTGTCGCCGGAACTGTCTTTTAGACAATGAGAACCGAACAGGGTTCCCCCTGAGTCTTTTACGCATGTGTATGTTGTTGCTCCGCTCGCCGAGGCGGACGTCGCCGCGAAGGCGCTTAGCCCGAAGACGAAAAGCACGGCGATGCTGATGGCGCTCTTACGGGTGCTGATCATGGCCTCTCTCTTTCTCTCTCTAAAGACAGATCAATGCTGTCCAGGATGCGTTGTGTCGCTGTGAAGAGACCGTCGACCATCGGTTGGGTGGACTCAAGCTTTCACCCTGCGTGTCTTCTATCTGGAGATGAGGTGGCCGGCTCTAGGCCCGGCCGTTCCTCCTGGTCGGGCGCGGACTCCGGAGCGACCTGGGCGACTTCCTTACCGGGGTGCTGCAGAGCCAACGAGCTTGTGGTTACTCGCCCGTGAAGGATGCGCGCAGTCTGGAAGCGTGAGAGCCGTGGAGAGCGACGGTCTGACCCCGAAAGCAGTGGGTTCTGCGGTGATCACTGCAGCGTGACGAAACCAGCGTTGCGCTGGTCGTTTCCATTCGCAGGTAGAAGGCGGCCGGCCCTGGTCGCCTGTTTCAGTGCCTTGCTTGGCTCAGTCGCCGGTTCCGCGGGGGGAGAGGCCGCCGAACCGGACCTGGGAGATGCCGCCGCTCGGGCCCTTCGGCGCATTCGCCTTCGGCAGCCGTTTGCCCCGCGGCTGGGTTTCGCCTTCTTCGGGGCCGACCGGGAAGACTTCGACCCATTCGGCCAGCTGGAACTGGGCCACCGGGGCGTGGTTCCAGGAGAGGTGGAGGTGGTTGCCGCAGCCGTGGCCGGCGTCGCCTTCGTACCCGATCCAGCGGAAGGGCGGGACCGGTTTGTTCTGTTCGGGCTCGGCCCAGAGGGCGAGTTCGGTGATCGCCGTCCAGTGCGAGTCGCAGCGGGAGCTCGGTTCGAGCGGGACGACGTCGACGGCGAGCCCGTTGTAGTGGTCGGAGTTCTTGACATGGCATTCGTCGCAGCCGACGTGGGTGCCGTTCGGCAGCGGGCCCGAGTAGCCGTCGGTGACGTAGAGCGGGTAGCGCTTGGCGATCCAGCGCAGGTCGGGCAGGATCCGCTTGTCGACCATGTCGCCTGGTTCGTGCGGGATCGAGGCCGGAATCGGGACGATCTTGCCCGGCGCGTAGACGAGCCGGGTCGAAGCAGGCGGCGGTTCGGTGGCGCCGGCACTTGCCGCGGGCAGCAGCAGGCCGGTGAGTGCGGCGGCAATCGCGATCGCGCGAGAAGGATTCACCCTCTCGCTATCGACGGCTCGGCGCGAGCCTTGAATCCCGCGACAAACTGGGTTTCTTTTCGGCTTTTTGCAGGCAAATCGCGTTCGGCTGGCGGGCCGGCCAGGTCAGTACTCAGCGTTCCTGCTGCCAGCGGTAGGGTTGGCCGATGCCTACCGTCAGAGATGCAGCCTTCGACCTTTTCCGCGCCCACGGGATGACGACGATGTTCGGCAACCCCGGCTCGACCGAGCTGCCGATGCTGGCGGAGTTCCCCGCCGACTTCCGCTACGTGCTCGGCCTCCAGGAGGCGGTCGTGGTCGGAATGGCGGACGGCTTCGCGCTCGCCTCCGGCAAGACGACGGTCGCCAACCTCCACACCGCACCCGGCGTCGGCAACGCGATGGGGGCGATCTTCAACGCCCAGGCCAACCACTCGCCGCTGCTGATCACCGCCGGCCAGCAGGCGCGGGCCCAGATCACCCTGCAGGCCAACCTCACCAACCGCGACGCGACCCGGATGCCGCACCCGCTGGTCAAGTGGTCCTACGAGCCGCCGCGGCCCGAGGACGTGCCGCTGGCGCTCGCCCACGGAGCCCACCTCGCCTCGCTGCCGCCGCGGGGCCCGGTCTTCGTCTCCTTGCCGATGGACGACTGGTACGCAGAGGTCGACGCAACCGACGCCCAGGCGGCGATCGACCGCGCCGTGACCGGACGCGCAGTCGCCGACCCCGACGCCGTCCGCTCCCTGGCCAAGCGGCTCGAGACCGCCGCCAACCCGGTCCTCGTCGCTGGCCCCGACGTCGACGCCTCCGGCGCCTGGGATCTCGCCGTCGCCCTCGCCGAGCTGCAGCGGCTGCCGGTCTGGGCTTCGCCGGCGACCGGCGGCGTCCGCCTCGGCTTCCCCGAGAACCACCCCAACTTCCGCGGTGTCCTGCCGCCGGCGATCGGCCCGGTCGGGCAGACGCTCGAGGGCCACGACCTGATCGTCGTCGTCGGCAGCTCGGTCTTCCCCTATTACCCGTACATCCCCGGGCCGCTGCTGCCGGAGGGAGCGAAGCTGGTCGCGATCACCAGCGACCCGGATGAGGCGGTGCGGGCGCCGATGGGCGACGCGATCGTCGCCGACGTGAAGCTCACCCTGGAGGCGCTGTTGGCGCTGCTGCCCGAGTCTTCGCGCCCGGTACCGGAGCCGAATCCCGGACCGCAGGAAATCCCGCCGACCGACCCGCTCAACGCCTCGACCGTCCACACCGCGCTCGGCGAGGTCCTGCCCGAGGACGCGATCGTCGTCCTCGAGTCGCCCTCCAGCACCCTGGCGCTGCGCAACCAGCTGCGGCTCTCGCGCCCCGGCAGCTACTACTTCAGCGCCGGCGGCGGCCTCGGCTTCGGTCTTGCCGCTTCGGTCGGCGTCCAGCTCGCCCAGCCCGACCGGCCGGTGGTCTGCGTGATCGGCGAGGGCTCGGCCCAGTACGCGATCACCGCCTTTTGGAGCGCCGTCGCCTACCAGGTGCCGGTCACCTTCCTCGTCGTTCGCAACGAGGAGTACGCGATCCTCAAGTGGTTCGCCGAAGTCGAGCAGGTGTCGAACGCGCCCGGCCTCGACCTGCCGAAGCTCGACGTCGCCGCCGTCGCCGAGGGCTACGGCGTCACCGCCCACCGGGCCGGCGACCGCGACGAGGTCAGCGCCGCGCTCACCACCGCCCTCGCCTCCTCCAAGCCCGAGCTGGTCGAAGTCCAGGTGGCCCCCGGCATGTCCTTGTTCTAACTTGGAGGGGCCGATGGAGGCAGCGACCGCAGAGCCCGTCCCGGCGCCCGCACCAGACCGCGCCCCCGATTCCCTCGCCGCCGGCGTCGCCCAGCCCCTGCGCGGAGAGCTGGAGGCGCTGCTCGGCGCCGACCGCGTGCTGACCAGCCCCGGGGACATCGTCCGCTACGCCTCCGACGCCAGCCCCTACCGGCTCTTTCCGCAGGCGGTGGTGATGGCCCGCGAGCCCGGCGACGTCGCCAAGGTCCTCGCCTACGGTCGCGAGAAGAAGATTCCGGTCACCTTCCGCTCCGGCGGCACCAGCCTCAACGGCCAGGGCCAGACCGGCGGCATCCTCGTCGACGTCCGCCGCCACTTCGGCGGTGTCACGGTCGAAGAGGACGGCGCCCGCGCCCGCGTCAAGCCGGGCACGATCCTCGGCCACGCCAACCGCGTCCTCGCCCCGCACGGGACCAGGCTCGGCCCCGACCCGGCCAGCACCGACGTCGCCACCGTCGGCGGCGTCGTCGCCAACAACTCCGGCGGGATGCGCTGCGGGGTCACCAAGGACTCCTACTCGACGGTGCGCGAGCTGAGCTTCGTCCTGCCCTCGGGGACGACGATCGACACCGGCGCCCCCGGCGCCGGGGCGGACTTCGCCGTCGCCGAGCCGGAGCTGGCCGCCGGCCTGGAAGCGATCCGCGACGAGATCCGCGCCGACGAGGAGCTGAGCGACCGGATCCGGCGCAAGTTCGCGATCAAGAACACGACCGGGTACCGGCTCTGCGCCTTCCTCGACGCCGACGAGCCGCTGGAGATCTTCCGCCGCCTGCTGGTCGGCTCCGAGGGCACGCTCGCCTTTGTCGCCGAGGCGGTGTTCGAGACGGTGCCGGTGCCGGCGGTGACGACCACCGCCTGGGTCCACTTTCCCAGCATCGACGGCGCGATCGCGCCGGTCCAGGACCTGGTCGACTCGGGCGCGACCGCGGTCGAGCTGATGGTCGCGCCGGCGCTGATCACCGCTGCCTGGAACATGGTCGGGGCGCCGGAGGAGTGGAAAGAGCTGCCGCCGGAGTCGGCGGTGCTGCTGGTCGAGTTCGGCGCCGACGACGAGGCCGGGCTGGCGGCCCAGGTCGAGCGGGGGCTGGAGATCCTCGCCGGCCACGAGACGATCCGGCCGATCGATTTCAGCCGCGACGCCGAGGAGATCGAGCTCAGCTGGCGGGTGCGCGAGGGCCTGCACGGCCTGATCGGCAAGCTGCGGCTGCCGGGCACGTCGCTGATCGTCGAGGACGTCTGCGTGCCGCCGGAGCGGATCGCCGAGGGCGCCAAAGACCTGCAGGCGCTGCTCGGCGAGCACGGCTTCCTGCCCGGGGTGGCGGGCCACGCCTCCGCCGGCAACCTCCACTTCATGCTGACCCCGGACTTCGCCAAAGAGGAGGACCTCGACCGCTACGAGGCGTTCATGGGCAAGCTGGTCGAGCTGATCGTCGGCAAGTACGACGGCTCGCTCAAGGCCGAGCACGGGACCGGGGTCAACATGGCCCCTTATGTGGAGCGCGAGTGGGGGGAGAAGGCAACCGAGCTGATGTGGCGGGTGAAGCGGCTGGCCGACCCCGACGGCGTGCTCTCCCCGGGCGTCGTCCTCAACCGCGATCCTGAGGCGCACCTGCAGAACCTGAAGACGACGCCGGCGATCGAGGAGTCGGCGAGCGCCTGCGTCGAGTGCGGCTTCTGCGAGCCGGTCTGCCCGAGCCGCAACCTGACGACGACGCCGCGGCAGCGGATCGTCCTCCGCCGCGAGATCGCCCGCCAGCCCGAGGGCTCGCCCGTGCGCAAGGCGCTCGAAGCGGAATTCGAGTACGAGGGACTGGAGACCTGCGCGGCCGACGGCTCCTGCCAGCTCGCCTGCCCGGTCGGGATCGATACCGGCCTTCTCGTCAAGGAACTGCGCAAAGAGAGACATAGCCCACGCGGCGAACGGGCGGAGCTGACGAAAGCCCGCCACTGGGGCCTGGTCGAGGGCGCCTCGCGCTTCGGCCTCCGCGTCGGCGGCCCGCTGGCGCGGCGGACGCGGCGCGGCCGTGGCCTCCCAGGCGCCGCCAAGAGCGCGCTGCCGGCGACGCTCCACGCCGGCGCCGCCGCGGTCTACGTCCCCTCCTGCACCAACCGGATCTTCGCCGGCTCGCCGGCCGCGGCGATGGTCTCGGTTTCGGCCCGGGCAGGGCTGCCGGTCTGGATCCCCGAGGACGTCGTCGGCAGCTGCTGCGGGCTGCCGTGGAGCTCGAAGGGGTTCGGCGCCGCGCATCGCGAGAAGGCGAACGAGATGGTCGAGCGGCTCTGGGGATGGAGCGCCGAGGGGACGCTGCCAATCGTGATCGACGCTGCCTCCTGCACCAACGCGATCTCCGAGCCGGGCGAGGGCGTCCTCGACGAGATCAACGCCGCGCGCCTCTCGCGCCTGGAGATCATCGACTCGGTCAGCTGGGCGCACGACCGGCTGATGCCCTTCCTCGGGGTGGCCGCCAAGGTCCCGAGCGCGACCGTCCACCCGACCTGCGCCACCCGCCACATGGGCCTGGCTCTGCGACTCAAGGCCCTCGCCGAGACGCTTGCCGACGACGTCTACGTCGCCCCGTCGGCGACCTGCTGCGGCTTCGCCGGCGACCGCGGCATCTCCCACCCGGAGCTGACCGAGTCCGCCACCCGCCCCCAGGCCGACGAGCTCGCCGGCCGCCACTTCGACGCCCGCCTCTCCAACAACCGCACCTGCGAGATCGGCCTCACCCGCGCCACTGGCGAGCCCTACGAATCGATCCTGATCCTGCTCGAGCGGCTGACGCGGGCCGAGTAGTTGCCGCGGGGGAGAGTCAGGCTTGCCGCTCGACTTGGGCGGTGGTGCCGACTATCTCCAGGTTCCGCGGGATTACGATCACGATGTTCTTCCGAGAGGGCTTGCATGCGGGCCGACCGCATTTCCATGCTCGCCATGGCGGGAGCGAAGCCTCGTACGACATCGAAGACCTATCGCGGCTGGGAGGAGAGTTGCCTCCTCAGGTCGAGCGTCAGCTGCGCCTGTGGGCTAGGGAACATACGCAGGAGTTGCTTGCGAACTGGGAACGCGCTCGCAGGAAGCTCGACCTGAAGCCGATAGAACCCCTGAAATGAATTGTCTACACTGGCTCCGATCATGACGCCAATCGTCAATCTTCCACCCGACTTGGTTGAAGCTGTCCCGCTCGATGGCTACCGAGTCCACCTTCGATTCGCGGACGGGCTTGCGGCGGATGTCGATCTCTCCTGCCATGTGGGGTGCGGGCCAGTGTTTGAGCCGTTGCGGGATATGGAGTTCTTTCGCCGACTGAAAATCAACGAGACCGGCGTCACCATCGAGTGGCCGAACGAAGCGGACATCGCGCCCGAGACCCTCTATGACCATGTGCAGCTCGCCGTCTACGAGCGCAAACGCGCTGCCGCGAGCTCCAACTAGCCGTTCAGCGGCTTCGCGCCCTCGTCCACAGCGGCACTTGGCCCGGACCCACCAGTACCCAGCGCCTTTGCGTCGAGGTCGGTGATCAGAGAGCGGATTTTCTCGTCGCGCTCCATCGCCCGGTCGAGCAACGGGTTGAGGACGCCGCGGATCGCGGAGGCGTAGCGCCACCACTTGGGGACGAAGATGCGGGGGGCGCGTTCTTCGATGCCGCGGACGAGGCCGGCGGCGGCTTCGTCGGGGGTGATCCGTTTCAGCAGCCACTCCGGGGAGAGCTCGCGGACGCGGTCGGCGTCGGGCTGGGCGAAGGCGTCCTGGACGAGTTTGGTGTCGACCCAGCCGAAGTAGCCGACGCTGGCATTGGCGCCGTGGGGGATGAGCTCCACCCGCAGCGCCCGGCCGAGCTGCTCGACGCCGGCCTTGGCGACGGCGTAGGGGCTGTTGCCGAACCCGTTCATGAAGGCGTAGACGGAGGAGATGACGACCATCTGGCCTTTGCGCTCGACGATCTGCGGCAGCGCCGCCCGCACCGTGCGCCAGACGCCGAGCATGTCGACCTCGAAGACCCGCTCCCACTCCTCGCCGGAGATGCCGCGGACGGTGGCGAAGTTCTGCTGGGCAATGCCGGCGTTGGCGACCGCGCAGTCGAGGCCGCCGAACTCCTCGACCACCTTGGCGACCGTGGCCTGCATCGCGCCCATGTCGGTGACGTCGCCGGCGAGGCCGATCGCCCGCGGGCCGATTCGCTCCGCCGCCTCGTTTGCCTCCTCGGCGCTGAGGTCGAGCACCGCCACCGAGGCGCCGCGCATGTGCATCTGCCGCGCGGTCTCGTAGCCGATGCCGCGGGCGGCGCCGGTCACCAGCGCCACTTTTCCGTTGAGTGAGAAGTCGGTCATCGCGGCAGCGTATCCGCTGGCCGGCCAGCCAGTCGGCCGATTCGTCCACTGCGCCGCCGCCGCGGCTAGGCTGCCGCCGGTGTCTGATCTCGACGCGGCCTACTCGTCCTTCGCCGCGGACCGCGGGCTGGAACCGATCCCCGGTTTCGCCGCCGGTCCGTTGACCCCGCTGCTGGTCGAGTCGGGCGCCGGACAGCTCGGCCCGGCGGCCCGGGGCACCCTCGGCGAGGGCGTCGAGGGCATCGTCGGCCACCTCGCCTACACCCGCAACAAGACCTTCCGCTTCAGCGTCGCCCTGACCGAGGTCCCGGCCTCGACCGCCTTCCTCCCGCGCCTGTTCTGCGTCCGCAAGGGCCGCCACACCCGCGACGACGAGTTCTACGGCTTCGAGGCGCGCTACTCGAAGCTCTGGACCGAGAGCACGAAGCTGAACGAGCGTTACACGGTCAGCATCAGCCCCTTCCAGGACCCGGTCTGGCTGCGCCAGCTCTTCTCACCCGCGCTCGTCGATTGGCTGGCGAGCGAGCCGCCGGCCGACTTCTCCTTCGAGCTCGCCTACGGCGCCCTGCTCGGCAGCGTCGAGCAGGACAACCCGGACGCCGCCGGCCTGGCGGCGCTCTGCGAAGCGACCGCGCACGTCGCCGCCCGCGTCCGCCGGGAGTGTGAGGAGTAGCGATGCAGCTGAACAAGACCGGCATCGCCCTTTTCCTCTTCTTCGGCCTCGGCGGCCTCGCCTTCGTCATCGCCGGCGTCGTGATCCCGATGCCGGCCGAGGGCCGCTTCACCTTCATCCTGCTCGGCGGGATCTGGGTTCTGGTCATCGTCGGCTTGATCTTGTTCGCTCGCCGCGAGGACAAGAAGGCCGACCACCAGGACTGGGTCTTCGAGAACGGGATCCGCGGCACCGCCACCGTTCTCGACGCCGGCAGCAGCACGACCGTCAACGAGATGCCGCTGATGAAGCTGAAGCTCGAGCTCGACATTCCGGGCGTCGGTCGCAGCGAGGTCAGCCGCCGCGAAGTGATGCCGGTCTTCACCGCGCAGCGGATGAACCCGGGGCTGGTCCTGCCCGCCTACGCGAACCCGCAGGACCCGAACGACTTCGTGCTCGTCTGGTGAGGGCCGGCGGTCGCCGACCCTCCGTTCCTAGAATCCGGGGTTCGTGTCCGGATTCGAACCAGTAGACCCGAAGCAGTCCTTCCCCGAGCTGGAGGAGCGTGTCCTCGCGCGCTGGCGCCAGGACGACCTCTTTGCCCGCTCGCTCGCCAATCGCGAGGGGGCGCCGGTCTGGAGCTTCTACGAGGGCCCGCCGACCGCCAACGGGCGCCCCGGCTCCCACCACGTCCTCGCCCGCGTCTTCAAGGACGTCTACCCGCGCTACCGCACGATGTGCGGCTACCGGGTGCCGCGCAAGGCGGGCTGGGACTGCCACGGCCTGCCGGTCGAGCTCGAGGTCGAACGCCAGCTCGGGATCTCCTCCAAGCAGGAGATCGAGGACTACGGGATCGCCGAGTTCAACCAGCGCTGCCGCGAGTCGGTCTTCGAGTACGTCGAGGAGTGGGACAAGCTGACCGAGCGGATCGGGTTCTGGATCGACCTCGACGACCCCTACGTGACGCTCGAGGACGACTACATCGAGTCGGTCTGGTGGTCGCTGCGCACGCTCTGGGACCAGGGCCGCCTCTACGAGGGGCACAAGGTCGTCCCCTACTGCCCCCGTTGCGGCACGGCGCTCTCCTCGCACGAGGTCGCGCTCGGCTACCAGGACGTCAAGGACCCGTCCATATATGTGCGGTTCCCGCTGCTCGGCGATGACGGAGCGGAGAGCGGCGAGTCGATGCTGGTCTGGACGACGACCCCGTGGACCCTGCCCGGCAACGTCGCCGTCGCGGTCGCCCCCGCGGTCACCTACGTCAGGGCGACCGTCGAGGGCGAGACCCTGATCCTGGCCGAGCCGCTGGTCGAGCGGGTGCTGGGGGAGGGGGCGGAGATCTCTGAGCGCTTCCCGGGCTCCGAGCTGGTCGGCCGCCGCTACCGCGGTCCCGTCTTCGAGCTCGGCGACGGCGGCCCCGCCGGGACCGGCGCCGAGCCCTTCCAGGTCCTCGCCGGCGACTTCGTCACCACCGAGGACGGCACCGGCCTCGTCCACATCGCCCCCGCTTTCGGCGAAGACGACTACGCGGTCGCCGCCGCCAACGGCCTCTTCGACCCGACCGACCACGGCAGCCTCTACAACCCGGTCGGCCTCGACGGCAAATTCGGCCGCCAGGTGACGGGCTTCGAGGGCCAGCCGGTCAAAGCTTCGGAGACGACGAAGGCGCTGATCGCCGACCTCGAGCGCCGCGGCCTGCTCTTCCGCGAGCAGATCTACGAGCACGCCTACCCGCACTGCTGGCGCTGCGGCACGCCGCTCCTCTACTACGCGAAGTCGAGCTGGTACGTCGCCACCTCGCAGGCCCGCGACCAGCTGCTCGCCAACAACGAGGAGATCGGCTGGCACCCCGAGCACGTCAAGCACGGTCGCTTCGGCAAATGGCTCGAGAACAACGTCGACTGGGCGCTCTCGCGCGACCGCTACTGGGGGACGCCGCTGCCGATCTGGGAGTGCGCCGCCGAGGGCTGCGACGGCCGCTTCTGCGCCGGCTCTGTCGCCGAGCTGCGCGAGCGCTCGGGCGCCGAGGTTCCCGACGACCTCCACCGTCCCTACATCGACGAGGTCGTCGTCCCCTGCGAGAAGTGCGGCGGCGAGATGCGCCGGGTCGAGTCGGTGATCGACACCTGGTACGACAGCGGCGCGATGCCCTTCGCCCAGTTCCACTACCCGTTCGAGAACGAGGCGGAGTTCGAGGAGCGCTTCCCGGCCGACTACATCTGCGAGGCACAGGACCAGACCCGCGGCTGGTTCTACACGCTGCTGGCCGAGTCGACGCTGCTGTTCGACACCTCGAGCTTCCGCAACTGCGTCTGCCTCGGCCTGATCCTCGACCCCGAGGGTCAGAAGATGTCGAAGAGCCGCGGCAACGTCGTCGACCCCTGGGACGTGCTCGCCAGCCACGGCGCCGACGCCTTCCGCTGGTACTACCTGGCGACCCAGCAGCCCTGGGCCGGCTACCGCTTCTCGGTCGAGACGGTCGGCGAGGCGGTGCGCCAGTTCGTGCTCCAGCTCTGGAACACCTACTCGTTCTGGGTGCTCTACGCGAACGCGGAGAAGCTCGGGCCCGAGGACTTCGGCGCCGCACCGGAGCCCGCCACCGACCTCGACCGCTGGATGCTCTCGCGGCTGCAGGCGACGGTGGCGACGGTGCGCGAGCGGATGGACGACTTCGACTGCACCACCGCCGGTCGCGCGATCGCCGAGTTCGTCGAGGAGCTATCCAACTGGTACGTGCGGCTCTCGCGCCGCCGCTTCTGGGAGGGCGACCGCGCCGCCTTCGCGACCCTGCGCCACTGCCTGCTGGAGACGGTCGCGATGCTGGCGCCGTTCACGCCCTTCCTCGCCGACGAGATCCACCGCAACCTCGCCGGCGGCGGCGCCGGCGCGGCCGGCGAGCTGCCGGACTCGGTCCACCTGCGCGACTTCCCCGTCGTCGACCCGGCGCTCGCCGATCCCGAGCTCGAGGCGGGGATGGAGGCGGTGCGCCTGACCGTCGAGCTCGGCCGCGCCGCCCGCGCCCAGGCCAAGGCGAAGATGCGCCAGCCCCTGCGCCGTGCCGTGATCGTCGCCAACGACGCCGAGCGGGCCGCGATCGAAGCTCGCGCGGACCTCGTCACGGCCGAGCTCAACGTCAAGGAGCTCGACTTCGTCAGCGACGAGGCCGAGCTCGCGAGCTACACGGTGAAGCCGAACTACCGCAGCCTCGGCCCGCGCTTCGGCAAGAAGATGCCGCAGGTGGCGGCCGCGATCGAGGCACTCGACGCCGCCGGCGTTGCCGCCACCCTCGCCGCCGGCGGCGAGGTCGGGATCGCGATCGACGGCAGCGACCACACCCTCGGCCCCGAGGACGTCACGCTCGCCCTGCAGCCGCTCGACGGCTACGAGGTCGAGGCCGAGGCCGGGCACGCGGTGGCGCTGGCGCTCGAGCTCGACGACGAGCTGCGCCGCGAGGGCCTTGCCCGCGAGCTCGTCCACGCCGTCCAGAACGCCCGCAAAGACGCGGGCCTGGAGATCACCGACCGGATCGAGCTGCGCCTCGGCGGTGACGAGGAACTGCTCGCCGCCGCCCGCGAGCACCAGGCCTACCTCGCCGGCGAGGTGCTGGCGACGAGCCTCGGCTTCGATGTCGAGGCAGGCGAGACGGCTACCGAGATCGACGGCCGTCAGGTCCAAATCGAGCTGAGCCGGGTTTAAGGGCCTATCCGCCGTCTTCTCGCCACCCCGGTCCTGGCGCTGGTGCTGCTCGCGCTGATCGCCCCTGTCGCTGCGCTCGCCGCGGCGGGGGGCACCGGTCCCGGCAAGGGCAAGGAAAGGGAACCAGCCGGCCCGCCGCCCCAACTGCTGCTCTTCCATGGCGGCTCCTTTCTCTTCGAAGACCCGAACTTCGAGCCATCCACCGCAGAACGGGCGATCGCCGCTGGCTTCGAACCCCACTACGTGACCTATCCGCTCGGGGATATGCCGGCGGCGGTGCTGCGGGCGCGGGCCGAAGCGCGGCGGTTGCGGCAGAAGTTCGGCGTCGAGCGCGTCTATGCCTACGGCTCCTCGGCCGGCGGCACCCTGGCGGCACTGCTCGCCGGGGACGGCCTCGTCGCCGCCGCGGTCGCGAAGGCACCGGTCACCGACCTGGTCGGGTGGGAATGGCCGCTGACCGCGTACGGCCCCGAATACTTCGAACAGATCGGCCTCGGCCCGCTAGCCCGTTACCGCCTCTCACCCGACCGGCGCCGCGAGGAGAAACCGCTGCTCGTGTATCAGGGTCGCGGCGATCGGGTAGTTCCTCCCGCCATGAACGAAGCCTTTGCCGCCAAGTACCCCCGCGTCCATCTCTGGCTGGTGCCGGGCGGTCACACGACCGAGCGGCTCCGTCCCTACCTGATCAGCGAAGCGATGCATTGGCTACATGGGGTCTGGAGGGCGCATGCTCGGGTCTTCGTCCGCCAGGAAATCCGCGAAGAACGGCAGCAGCGGAGAGAAGAAAGGGCGCAACGGGAAGAAGAAAGGGTGCGGCACCGCGTACCATAAAAGTTGACTGATGCAGTCAAGTATTAAATCCGCCGCCGGAGGCTTCCGGCCCGACATCGAGGGATTGCGCGCCGTCGCGATCATCGCCGTCCTGCTCTGCCACGCCGGCATCCCCCTCTTCGCCGGCGGCTACGTCGGCGTCGACGTCTTCTTCGTCATCTCCGGCTTCCTGATCACCCGGCTGCTGCTCGGCGAGCTCGACCGCCACGGGACGATCTCGATCCGCCGCTTCTACGCACGCCGGGCGAAGCGCCTGCTGCCGCTCTCGGCGATCCTGCTCGGCACCGTCACCGTCCTCGCGCTGCTCCTGTTCTCACCGCTGCGGGCGACTGAAACGTCGGGGGACGTGATCAGCTCCGCCCTCTATTACGCGAACTGGCACTTCGCCCAGCAGTCGGTCGATTACTTCGCCCAGGGCCTCGAACCGAGCCCGGTGCTGCACCTCTGGTCGCTGGCGATCGAGGAGCAGTTCTACGTCGTCTGGCCGACCCTGCTGCTGGCGGTCACCTTTTTCTTCCGCCGCAGCGGCCGCTCGCTGCGGCCGGTCCTCTGGACGACGCTCGTCGTCGTCTTCGTCGGCTCGCTGATCATCGGCATCCAGCAGACCGACAGCACCCCGGCCTCGGCCTACTTCTCGACCTTCGGCCGCGCCTGGGAGCTGGCCCTTGGTGGCGGCCTCGCCCTGCTCGGCGCGGTCAAGCTGCCGCGCCCGGCGGCCGCCGGGTTCGGCTGGGCCGGCGTCGCGGCGATCGTCTACGCGGCGATCGCCTTCGACGAAACGACCCCCTTCCCCGGCACCGCGGCGCTGATCCCGACCCTCGGCACCGCGGCGCTGATCCTCGCCGGCTCCTCCGTCTACGCCCAGATCAAAGCCTCGCCGGCCACCGTCCTCTCCTTGCGACCGGTCCGCTACATCGGTCGCATCTCCTACTCCTGGTACCTCTGGCACTGGCCGGCGCTGGTCTTCGCCGTCGTCATCCTCGAGCACCAGCTCTCGCCGCTCGAAGGGGTCGTGGTGGTGCTCATCTCGCTGGTGCCGACGGTCATCACCCACCACTTCATCGAGGACCCGGTGCGGCGAGCCCGCAACCTGGCCCGGATGCCGAACCGGGCGCTGGCGCTCGGCGCCGCCTGCATGGCCTTTGCCGTCGGCGGCGGTGTGCTGCTGACCGACGCCCAGCCGACCCTGGAGACGGCGCCGATCTCCCAGGTCAAAGGCGCCGCGGCGCTGGCCGAACAGCCGCTGCCTCAGGATCGCGCCAACGCCGTGCGGCCGAACCCGTTGAAGGCGCGCGCCGACCGCTCACGCGCCTTCTACGACGGCTGCCTGGTTGGCATCACCGGCACCAACTCGGGTCACTGTCTCTACGGCGACCCCCGTGGCAGCCGCACCCTGATCCTGTTCGGCGACTCACACGCGATGCAGTACTTCGCCCCGCTCGAAGAGCTCGCGAACAAGAACGGCTGGCGCCTGATCGCCCTGACCAAGGCGGAATGCACGCCTGGAGAAGTGCAGATCCGCAGCATGGTCGCCGACCGCGAGTACTCGCAGTGCGACACCTGGCGCGAAAAGGAGCTGGAGCGGATCGAAGAAGGGGGCGAACGGGCGATTGTCGTGATGAGCGGCGACACCGCCTACACCGCCTATGGGCCCGAAGGCGAAGAACTGAGCGGTACCGCCAACGCCGAAGCCCTCCAAGCCGGCTACGAATCGACCCTGGACCGGATCCAGCGCGCCGGCCTGAAGACGGTCGTGATCCGCGACACCCCGGCCTCGGCCAGCGACGTTCCCAGCTGTGTCTCCGAAGACCTCGACAACCTCGACCACTGCGCCTTCAAACGGGTCCGCGACTGGGATCTCGAATTCGACGTCCGCGCCGCCAAATCGGCGCCGAACACCCACCTGATCGACGTCACCGCCGAGATCTGCCCCGGCGAACTGTGTCGGGCCGTGATCGGCAATGCGCTCGTCTACCGCGACAAGTCGCATCTGACGGCGACCTTTGCGAGGACGCTCAGTCCTTGGATCGAA
Organism: Solirubrobacterales bacterium; assembly: GCA_035689305.1. Classification (GTDB taxonomy): domain Bacteria; phylum Actinomycetota; class Thermoleophilia; order Solirubrobacterales; family 70-9; genus VAYN01. Next base: position 92,408 of record DASSLT010000023.1, read on the forward strand.
GAAGGGCTCCGAGAAGCGTTCCTCTCCTAGTCGGGCGAGCTCCCTGTTAGGGATCAGGGTTTGGGGGAGGGTCCGGTGCCCGTCTACCTTCGCTGGGATTTCTGCCTCTAAGTGCCCCTTCTCTCGCTGACGGGCACTGCAGAAATCAGGACGCCGCTCGTACGACGGGCACCGGACCCTCCAACCGAAATCGAGATTCCGAATCGGGAGGTCGGCGGGGCGGGGCCGCCCATCTCTCGGTTGAGCTTCCGAGGGACGGAAGCTCACTGGAGGATCGACGTGGTCCTGGCCCGGTCGATGCTTCAGCGAGCGCTTGGAAGCTTCAGGCCCACGAAAGCTTTCTCACCCTGTGAAGTTGAGAAGAGATTCGTTGGGAGGGGATGAGGGGACCCCTCTGAGAGCCTCAACGGCGAGTACAGCGAGCAGTGCTCTCAGAGGGGTCCCCTCATCCCCTCTAAGCCCAACCCGTCCCTACTCAGCCTCAGGGATGATGAAGTCCGTTTTCTTCGCATCCGAGAACTTCACCCAGCAGTGCTCAGGTGCAGCCCCTGCCACGTCGACCAGCGCATCCTCGATCCGCTTCGCGATCTCGGCCTTCTGCTCGTCGCTGCGGCCCTCGTACCAGTGGATCTCTACGAACGGCATGGGATGAGACGGAGCGGCGCGCCGTTAGGCGAGCGCCGGCTCCAGCTCGGCCTCGAGGCGGCGCTTCGGCATCGCCCCGACGACTTTCTTCGCGATCGCGCCGTCCTTGAAGAGGATCATCGTCGGGATCGAGAGGACTTCGTAGTTGGCCGCCGTCTGCTGGTTCTCGTCGACGTTGATCGAGACGATCTTGAGATCGTCGCGCTCGTTGTCGATTTCCTCGAGGACCGGGTGGACGACGCGGCATGGACCGCACCAGGGAGCCCAGAAATCGACAAGCACCGGACCCTCGGCGTCGAGGACGTCGGCTTTGAAGGTTGCGTCGGTTACGTCGGTGAGTTTGCCAGTCACTGGATATCGATCTCCCAAATCGCGGTTGGTTGGCTCTGGTGGCGGACTTTCAATACTTCAGAAAGTATAGCGGCGTTGTCCAGCCGCGCTCCCGGCATTCTCCCGCCGCTCGCGGGAGAGCCGCAAGCGCGGCACCTGCCAGGCCGCCTCGGCCACTATCGAGCGGTCCATCTTGGAATTCCCGGCTCGCCGATCCCGAAACACGATCGGCACCTCGACCACCCGGAACCCCTGGCGGATCGCCCGGTAGGTCATCTCAACCTGGAAGGCGTAGCCGCGGGCCTTGACCGAGTCGAGGTCGATCGCCTCCAGCACCTCGCGGCGGAAGCACTTGAAGCCGCCGGTCAGGTCGCGGACGTCGACGCCGAGGACGAGCCGGGCGTAGGTGCTGCCGCCGCGGCTGATCGACCGCCGCACCGGCCCCCAGTCGCTGACGCCGCCGCCGGCGACGTAGCGGGAGCCGAGCACGAGGTCGGCGCGCTTGGCCGCCTCGAGCAGGCGCGGCAGGTAGGCGGGGTCGTGGGAGAAGTCGGAGTCCATCTCGAGTACGAGGCCGGCGCCGGCGGCGAGGGCGCGGCGGAAGCCGGCGATGTAGGCGGGGCCGATTCCTTCCTTGTCGCCGCGGTGGAGGACGGCGACGTCGTCGTGGCGCTCGGCCAGAGCGTCGGCGCGGGCGCCGGTGCCGTCGGGCGAGTTGTCGTCGACGATCAGGATCTGGGACCCGGCCGGCAGGTTGTCGCGCACCGCGGCGACGAACGGCTCGACGTTCTCGGCCTCGTTGTAGGTCGGGAGCACCAACCAGGCGCCGCCGCTCTCGGGAGTTGCCATCGCCTTCGATGCTATTCACGTTCCGAAACCGGGGCTAAAGCCGGCCCGCCGGTGCGATTAAGTTGAACCTGTGAACAACGCCGAAATCGCCGCCGCCCTCGACGAGCTCGGGGTCCTCTACGAGCTCGACGGAGCCGTCAAATACCGCGTCCTCGCCTATGGCACCGCTGCTACCGCGATCCGCGAGAGCCCGGTCTCGGTCGCCGAGCTGGCTTCCCAGGGGCGAGCGACCGAGATCCCCGGCGTCGGCAAGACGCTGGCGGAAAAGATCGACGCCCTGCTCGCGACCGGCGAGATCCCGGCCGCCACCAAGCTGAAGGCGAAGTTCCCGCCGAGCCTGATCGAGGTGACTCGGGTCCCCGGCCTCGGTGCCAAAACCGCCCGCCGCCTTTACGACGAGCTCGGGGTGGCGACGATCGAGGACCTGCGGGAGGCGGCCGAGGGGGAGAAGATCCGCGACCTCAAAGGCCTCGGGCCGAAGGTCGAGGAGAACGTGCTCGAGCGCCTCGCCAACCTCGGTGAGGACGGCGGCGACCAGAACCGGGGACGGATGCTGCTCTCGAAGGTCCGCCCGATCGCCGAGGAGCTGGCGGCGGCGCTGCGCGAGCATCCGGCCGCCAACCGGGTCGAGGTCGCCGGCTCGGTCCGGCGCTGGGCCGAGACCTGCAAGGACGTCGACCTGATCGCGACCGCCGACGAGCCAGAGGCGCTGGCCGAACACCTTGCGGCTCACCCGCTGATCGCCGCCGCCGGCACCCCCGGCGCCAACGGCGTCCGCGCCCAGACCCACAACGGCGTCCAGGTCGACCTGCGGATCGTGCCGCCGGCCGCCTTCGGCAACCTGCTGCAGCACTTCACCGGCTCCCAGGCCCACAACGTGGCGCTGCGCGAAGAAGCGGTCGCCCGCGGCCTCTCGGTCTCCGAGCACGGCGTCACCGAGACCGAGAGCGGCGAGGTGACGCTCTGTGAGTCCGAGCAAGAGGTCTACGAGCGGCTCGGCTACGCCTACATCGAGCCGGAGCTGCGCGAGAACCGCGGCGAGCTGAAGGCCGCGCGCGAAGGGAAGCTGCCGGACCTGATCGAGCTGGGGGACATCAAGGGCGACCTCCACTCGCACACGACCCTCTCCGACGGCCGCAACAGCCTCGAGGAGATGGCCGAGGCCGGCCGCGCTCGTGGCTACGCCTACATGGCGATCACCGACCACTCCGCCAGCCACGGCTTCGGCGACCACGTCACCGACGAGCGGCTCTGGCAGCGGATCGAGGAGATCAAGGCCTGGAACAAAGGGCCCGGGAAAGGGGGCAGGAGCTTCCGGTTGCTCGCCGGTTCGGAGATCAACATCGGCCTCGACGGCGCCCTCGACTACCCCGACGACCTGGTCGCGGCGCTCGACTGGGTCCTCGCCAGCGTCCACACCTCGTTCGCGATCTCGGCCAAAGAGATGACCGAGCGCGTCCTCGCCGCGATCGAGAACCCGAACGTCGACTGCATCGGCCACCTCACGGGCCGCCTGATCGGTCGTCGCGAGCCCTATGGGATCGATGTCGAGGCCGTCGCCGAGGCGGCCGCCCGCACCGGCACGATGCTGGAGATCAACGGCAACCCCAACCGCCGCGACCTCTCCGACCGCCACGCCCGCCTCGCCGTCGACGCCGGCGCCACGATCGTCCTCAACACCGACGCCCACGGCATCGACACCCTCGACAACATGCAGTACGCCGTCGCCACCGCCCGCCGCGCCTGGCTGACCAAAGCGGACGTGGCGAACACCAAACCCTGGGCGCAATTCAAGAAGCTGCTCTGACCCACTGTCGACTTTGTTCGACCCCTCCGAACAAAGTCGACACGGCCCTCAGTAGGCCGAGCCGTGAGGGACGCTGCGCAGGCCCGGGGTGCGGACCAGCTCGATCGGGCGCAGGGCGGAGGTGGGGACGACGTAGAACTTGACCCCGTCGCGCTGCTCGATCGCCAGCACCGCCGCCTCGCGCGTGTGCCAGGCGAGGGAGACGAGCAGCGCGTAGCCGGCGCCGATCACGGCGACGCCGGGGAAGAAGAGGCCGAGGCCGCCGGCGACGATCGCGGTCAGGCCGATCGGCCAGAGCCGGCCGAGGGCGATCCGGGCCGGCGTCTCGGGGGGGAGTGAGGTGGCGGTCCTGGCCCGTGCCAGCGGGTCGCGCATGTCTTCGGCGGCGCGCGCCGGGCGGCCGAGCCAGAGGCCGATCAGGAGCGCGACGAGCCACCAGGCGGCGGCGATCAGGATCACCGTCGTGTCGTCTTCGCGGTTGGCGCCGATCGCGGTGATCGCGCCGAGCGCGGTCGCCTCGGCGCCGGTGATGAAGACGGTGATTCGGAGCAGGTCGGTGTAGGGCACGGGATCGCTACTGCGCCAGCCACTCGAGGATCGCCAGCCAGCCCGAGGGCCCACCGACCTCGAGGTCGGACTCTTCGGTCAGCTCCGGCGGCCCCTCGGGCGAGAGGACGCCGACCCGCACCGCCGCCACCAGCTCGCCCGCCGCCAGCAGCTCCTCGAGCCGGCGGAAGGCGTCGAGGTCGGTGCGGTCGTCGCCGGCGTAGACGACCCGGTCGAGGCCGTCGCCGGCGAGCAAGGAAGCGACCGCGGCATCCTTGCCGCCGCCCCCGACCGGGCGCAGCTCCAGCACCTTCCGGCCCCAGTGCGGTTCCAGGCCCGCCTGCCCCGCCTCGATCGCGATCTCGTGCGCGCAGGCCTCGGCCCGCGCCTCGTCCTCGGCGCCGCGCCAGTGCAGGGCCTGGATCGCGCCCTTGTCCTCGAGCCGCAGGCCGGCGGCGGCGATCGCGTCGGAGTCGAGCCCAGCGAGGAACTCGGCCGCATCGTGCTCGCGCCCGGCGAGCGAGGGATCGGGGCGCACCGTCTCCTCACCGGGCAGCAGCAGCTCCAGGCCGTGGTTGCCCGCGTAGGCGAGCTGGTCGAGGCCGACCAACCGCCGTGCCTCCTCGGCCTGGCGGCCGGAGATGCAGCCGACCAGGCCGTAGCGCTCGCTCAGCGCCGCCAGCGCCTCACGCGCCGCCGCCGGCACCGCCGCGTCCTCGGCCCGCTCGGCGATCGGCGCCAGCGTCCCGTCGACGTCGGTGAGGATCGCCGCCTTGGCCGGATCGGCGCGAAGGGGACCCAGCGCGGCCTCCCAGGCAGCCTCCCCTGGCTCTGATTCGCGCGGCACGGGATCTAGTATCGCGACTCCATGTCCGACCTGACCCGCGGGATGCGTGACGGTGATCTGCTGCGCTTGGCGGTGATCGGCACCGTCGCCGGCCTCTTCAGCGGCCTCTTCGGGGTCGGCGGCGGCACCGTGATCGTGCCGCTGCTGATCCTCTGGTTCGCCTACGGCGAGCGGCTGGCGACCGGGACCAGCCTGGCGGCGATCGTGATCATCGGCCTGCTCGGCGCGGTGCTGCAGGGCGGCATCTACGGCAACGTCCACGTCGTCACCGGCCTCCTGCTGGCGATCCCGGCGGTGTTCGGCGTCGTCCTCGGCACCGCGATCCAGCAGCGAATCCCCCAGCGGGCGGTCTCCTATCTGTTCGCCCTGCTGCTGGTCGGAATCGCGATCGAGCTGGTGCTCAAATGAACGAGATCCTGGCCGTGCTCGTCGCCGTCGCCGGCGGTCTCGCCGGCGGTCTCGTCGGCGTCGGCGGCGGTGTCCTCTTCGTGCCGGCGCTGACGATCTTCCTCGACCTGACCCAGGTCGAGGCGGAGTCGACCTCGCTGTTGATGATCGTGATCGTCGCCCTCGTCGGCGCGATCCGCCAGAACGGCTACGGCAACGTCCGCATCCGCGAGGCGATGGTCATCGCCGTGCTCTCGCCGCTTGGCGTCCTCGCCGGCGTCGCGATCGCCAACAACGTCTCCGAACGCGTGCTCCAGCTCACCTTCGCCGCGCTCGCCCTGTTCATGGCGGCGCAGCTGGTTCACCGGGCATCTCGAGCGGGATCGGCTCGGTAACCGACGCCGCGTGAAGGGAGCCGAGCAGCGCCAGCTCCAGCAGCTGCCGCAGCTCGTCACGCTCCATGTCGCGGCGCTCGAGCCAGCGCAGCACCGCGCCCTCGACGAAGAAGAACCAGCCCTGCATTGCGGTTTCGAGATGCGGCGTGCGCTTCAGCGGCGCCCCGGCACCGTCCCATCCGACCATCGAGTCGACCACCGCCTCCAGCCGTTCATCGCGCCCCTGGTCGAGCGCCGCCTGGATCTCCCGGTCACCGCCCCCGCGGCTGCGGAAGATTGCCGAGTAAGCCGCTTCGTGCTCTTCGACGAAGCCGAGGAAGCGGTCGAGGCCGTTGCGGATCTGGACCGCCGCAGGCAGCCTCGGATCCGATTTCAGCAGTCCCGCGAGCTGCCCCTGCCCGCGCTCGAGCGAAGCGAGGATGAAGTCCTTCTTGGTCGGAAAGTAGTGGTAGAGCAGGCCTTTCGAGACCCCTGCGGCCTCGGCGATCTCCCCGATCGAGACCTGGCCACTGGGGCGCTGGCCGAGCAGTTGGGCACCGACGGCGAGCAGGTGCTCGCGGCGAGCATCGGTGGTCATCCGACCACGCTTCGGAGCTGGCATTCGACTCGAGGTTAAAACTTATTGACCCTCCATTCAATAGCTGGTATGAATTTCGGCCTTATTGAACTTCTGGTCAACAGACCATGAAGACCGCGACGAAGAACGGTCTCGGCGCGCAGGCACGGGCGCTAGCGGGGGGAGAGATCAGCTCCCAGGAGCTGGTTGAACAGACGCTGCGGAGAATTGGTGAGACGCAGTCGACGCTCAACGCCTTCCGCGTTGTCCGGGGGGACGCCGCGCTTGCCGAGGCCAAGGACGCGGATCGGGAGCTGAGCAGCGGCGGGTGGGCGCCGCTGCTCGGCGTACCGGTTGCAATCAAGGACGACGTCGACCTGGCGGGGGAGACGACCCCGTTCGGCTGTGCTGGAGTCGATCGGGTGGCGATTCGCGACGCCGAGGCGGTTGCGCGCCTGCGGGCGGCCGGCGCGATCATCGTCGGCAAGACCAACGCGCCCGAGGTCGGCCAGTGGCACTTCTCCGAGACCCGCGCTTTCGGTGAGACCCGCAACCCCTGGAACCTCGAGCACACGCCAGGGGGCTCGAGCGGCGGTGCCGCCGCGGCAGTGGCCGCGGGGATCGTCGCCGGAGCAATGGGCTCCGACGGCGCCGGCTCGGTCCGGATTCCGGCCGCCTGGACCAATCTCGTCGGCCTCAAACCGCAACGCGGCCGGGTTTCGACCTGGCCCGACGCCGAGGCTTTCAACGGCCTCAGCTGTTACGGCCCGCTGACCCGCAGCGTCGGCGACGCGGCATTGCTGCTCGACGTTCTCGCCGGCAACGTCCCCGCCGACCGCCACCGCGTGCCGCCGCCTTCAGAGCCCTTCGCAGCCGCCGCCGAACGCCCGCCACAGACCTTGCGCATCGCCCTTTCGTTCGCGACGCCGACCGGCGCGCCGGGGAAGGTCGACTCCGACCACCGGGCGGCGATCGAGCGCTTGGCGACGACCCTGGGCGAGCTTGGCCACGAGGTCGAAGAGCGCGACCCCGACTACGGCCTGGTCGGCGCCGCCCTGATTCCACGAGGCATGTCCGCGGTCCACGCCTGGCTGCGCGAGCGGGAGATCGACCACGCCGAACTCGAACCTCGCACCGCCACCCATGCCCGCTTCGGCCGTTTGCTCAGCGGCCCGCCTCTGCGCGCCGCACGCGCCGCCGAGACGCCGTTCCGGCGCCGGCTGGGGGCGATCTTCGAGCAGGTCGACGTGGTCCTGACGCCAACCACGGCGAAGGCGCCGCCGCCGATCGGCCATCTGCGCGGCAAGGGCTACTGGGCGACCAGCACCGCCGCCAGCGCGGCCTGTCCCTTCGCCTGGCCCTGGAACGTCGTCGGCTGGCCGGCGATCAGCGTCCCCGCGGGGTTCACCGAGGCCGGTCTGCCGATCGGCGCTCAGCTCGTCGCCCCCGCCGAGGCAGAGGCGCTGCTGCTCTCGCTCGCGGGCCAGTTGGAGGAGTCGCTGGGCTGGCCGGAGCAGACGCCGCCCGGGCTCTTCTAGAAGCCCTCCTTCACGGTTGCGACGAGTCGCATCGTCTACGCTCAAAGCGTGGATTCACTCACTTGGGAAGGCGATCTGCCGCGCCTCAGAGCCCCGGTGTTGGTCTGCGCTTTTCGCGGCTGGAACGATGCCGCCGCGGCTGCCTCGACCGCTCTGACCGCGATCTCCGACTCGCTCGACGGCGAGCTGATCGCCCGCGTCGATCCCGAGGAGTACTTCGACTTCCAGTCGACGCGGCCGACGATCAGTCTCGAGGAAGGGCAGACGCGGCGGATCGACTGGCCGGAGAACAACCTGATCGCGATCCAGGTGCCGGCGGCCGACCGCGACCTCGTGCTGCTCGACGGGACCGAGCCGAACCTGCGCTGGCGCACCTTCTCGGAGACGATCGCGACCGCCGCCGATGCGCTCGGCGTCGAGCTGGTCGTCACTCTCGGGGCGCTGATCGCCGAGGTCTCGCACACGTTGCCGGTGCCGATCACCGGCCTCGCCTCGACCCAGGGCCTGGTCGACGAGCTCGAGCTCGAGCGCTCCAACTACGAAGGGCCGACCGGGATCACCGGCGTCCTCCATGACCTCTTCCGTCAAACCGGGATCGACTCCGCCTCGCTCTGGGCGGCGGTCCCGCACTACGTCGCCGCCGTCCCCAACCCGAAGGCGGCGCTGGCCTTGCTGCGCCGGCTCGAGGGGCTGACGGGGATCGCCGTCGAGGCCTCCGAGCTCGAGGAGGAAACCGCCTCCTACGAAGAGCAGATCGGCCGTGCCGTCGCCGCCAACCCCGAGATCGAGGAGCTCGTCTCGCGGATCGAGGCCGAACAGGTCGATTTGCTGACCGGCGAGGGCGAGGTGCCCTCGGCCGACTCGATCGCCCGCGAGTTCCAGCGCTTCCTGCGCCAGCAGGGCAACAACGGCTGAGGCCCGGTCTGAGCCGGCTCAGGTTTCGGCTGCGGGGCAGATCAGCTTGTAGTCGCACCAGGAGCAGACCGTCGGCGAGGGCCGCGGCTCGAAGTCCTGGGAGATGATCCCCTCGCCGACCTGGAGGACCGTGCGCTCGACCCGCTCGGCGTCGTCGGCCTTGGTCGGCGCCGCCACCTTGTCGGCGTCGAGCACGTAGTAGTAGGAGCCGAAGGCAGCCTCCACGTCCCAGGCCTCGCGGGCGGCGAGCCGGTAGAGCGCCAGCTGCAAGTCGTTCTCCAGCTCGGCCGCGGTCTTGCGCTCGCCGGTCTTGTAGTCGATCAGCTCGAAGTCGCCGTCGGGCAGCCGGTCGACCCGGTCGACGCGGCCGCGGACGTGATGCTCGCCGACCTTGAAGTCGAACTTCTTCTCGAGCCAGACCGGTTCGCTCTCGGCGATCCGCTCGCGCTCCCAGTAGAGGCGCAGCGCCTCGCGGGCGCGGTCGCGGTACTGCAGCTCGTCGTCGGTCGAACCGAAACCGGTGCGGTGCCAGCCGGTCTCGAACAGCCGCGTCAGCCGCCGCAGCCCGTCCTCGTCGTCCTCGGGCGGGTCCTTGTGGAAGCGCTCGAGCACGTTGTGGACGAGGATCCCGAAGCGCTGGTTGATCGTCGGCTCCTGCGGGATGCCGAAGACCCGCGCGAACTTGTACTTCAGCGGGCAGGTCAGGTAGAGGCTGAGGTCGGAGGCGGAGAGGCTCAGCATGCCGTCGCCGCGGCGCGGCAGGAAGGCCTCCAGCGAGGGCTCCTCGCGGGCGGCGATCAGCTCCAGGCGCCGGCCCCGCTCGCTCTCGGAATCGAGCAGGTAGGCGTCGAGTGAGGAGGCGTCGAGCTCGGCCTGCTGCTCGGGGGTGGCGACCTGGCGCAGCAGCCCGTTGACCGCCTCGATCGCCTCAACCGTCGGCTCGTCACCGGGGCGCTGGGCGAGCGCCGCCAGCTTCAGCAGCTCGAGGTAGCGGGCGATCGCCCGGTTGACGTCGATCGCGGTGTCCAGGCGCGGCTCGGAGAGCTCGCGCCCGGCCCGCCAGGACGCCTCCAGGACTTTCTCCCGCAGCGTCCGGTAGGTCGCGTGCAGGCCCTCGGCGGGGCCGAACAGCTCCTCCTCGTGCTCCTCCTCGGCGCCACCGGCCAGCGCCAGCGCTCGCTCGTAGAAGGAGGAGGGACGGGCCTCGCCTTCCTCGTCGCGGCGCAGCCGCGAGAAGACGAGCCCGCTGCGGGCCGGCCAGCCGATCCGCTCCCAGTCGTGGTCGGCCTCCATCCCGAGCACGAAGACGTGGTCGAAGCCGATCCCCTTGACCGCGTCGATCGCCATCCCCTGGACCGAGCCGGGCGAGCGCGGCTCCTCGCCGCCGGCCGGTTCGACCCCCGCCTCGGCGACGGCGCTGACGTAGGCGACGAAGCCCCGGGTCGAGCCGTGCGGCTCGCGCCGGGCCCAGGCGGTCGCCAGCTCGGCCAGGCGCGCGAGCCCGAGCAGGCGCTCGGCGACCTCGGGCTGGGCGGCGAAGAGGCGCTGGCGGCGCAGGCCGACCGCCTCGATCAGGCGGCGGACGAAGACGTCGGCGCGACGCTCCTCCATCACCGCCGCCGCGGCGTTGTAGAGCTTGAGGAAGGTCTGGATCCGCTCCCGCGCCTCGGGCTGGAACTGGGGACTGTCGAGCGCCGCTTCGCAGCCGGCGACCATGTCGGTCTTGCGCCGCCGCGCGATCGTCGTCAGCCGCGCCAGGTCGCCGGAGCGCAGCTCGACCGGGGGCCGGGTCAGCGCCCGCGCCGCCGCCGCCGAGTCGTCGGGGTCGGCGAGCACCCGCAGCCAGGCGATCGCATCGCGGACCTCGGGCCGCTGGAACAGCGCCGCCGGCCCCGAGAGGTGGAAGGGGATGCCGCGCTCCTCCATCGCCGCGGTGACGGCGCCGCCGTCATGGACGGGATCGGCGACGAGGACGCAGATCGCCTCGGGGTCGGCACCGGCGACGACCAGGTGCTCGGCCTCGCGGGCGACCGCCTGCGCCTGCGCGCGTTCGCTGCCGCAGCTCCAGAAGCGCAGCGCAGGGGCGCGGAAACGGTGCTCGAGCTCGACCTCGTCGGCCGCCGGGTGAAGCTCCCGGAACCAGGTCGCCGCCGGGCCGCCGCCCTCGAGCGCGCAGACCTGGTTCGGGTTGTCGGCGGCGAGCGCCTCGAGCAGAGCTCGCTGGCCGCTGGTCGTCTCCTCCAGCTCGTCGACCATCAGGTGCTGGAAGCGCTCGCCGATCTGGCGGCGGACGTCGGGCCGCTCGACGAAGAGGCAGTCGAGGGCGAGGAAGACGTCGCCGCGGTCGAGGCTGCCGGACTCGGCGAGGATGCGGTCGTGGGCGGTGTAGAACTCGGCGAACTCGAGTTCGCGCTGGACCGCCTCGCGGTCCGCCTCGTCATCGCCCGTCTCCTCCTGGGCGCGAACCCGCTCGGCGAGGCTGGTCGGGCCGACGCGGTCGGCCTTCAGCGCGTCGATCCGGGAGAGCAGGCGGGCCAGCAAGCCGGCCGGGTTGCCGCGGATCTCGTGCCGGCGCAGCGGCAGCTCGTCGAGCCGGTCGAGCAGCATCGCCAGGCGCTCGGCCGGGCCGAGCACGTCGAAGAAGGGATCGAGGCCGGCCGCCTCGGAGTGGTCGCGCAGGAGCCGCTCGCCGAGCGTCTCCCAGCTGCCGATCCAGAGCTCCTCGTAGGGGGTGTCGAGGAGCGCCTCGGAGCGCTCGCGCAGGCGCCGCGCCGTCGCCCGGGTCGAGCCGATCACCAGCACCCGCTCCGGCGCGATGCCGTCGGCGGCGAGGCGGGCGAGGCGGCGGGCCAAGAGCTCGGTCTTGCCGGTGCCGGCGGCGCCGCGGACCAGCAGCGGCCCGTCGCCGTGGCCGACCACGCGCTCGCGCTCGTCGGCGTGGGTTCCGGGGGTTTGCGGCTCCTCGCGCATCAAGCCAACGCTAGCGCGCCCGGCGCCTCGCCTAGCATGCCCGCGATGGACGTTTTCTCCGCAGACTGGCCGGGAATCTGCCGGCGCATCGTCACCGCCCAGCGGGCGATCTTCGCCGCGACCGCGACGATCGAGGACCGCACCGTCTACGACGGAGTCGGCGAGGGGGGTGACCACACCCTGGTGATCGATCGCCGCTGCGAGGACGTGGTCTTCGCCGAGCTCGAGCAGTTGGCGGCGCAGGGGGCCTCGTTCGTCGCCGTTTCCGAGGAGCGCGGCGAAGTTCCGTTCGGCGACGGCGGCGCGGCCCGCGTGGTGATCGACCCGATCGACGGCTCGCTCAACGCCCGCCGCACGATCCCCTCGCACAGCCTCAGCATCGCCGTCGCCTCCGGCCCCTCGATGGCCGCGGTCGAGTTCGGCTTCGTCCATGACTTCGGCGCCGACGAGGAGTTCCTCGCCGTCCGCGGCGAGGGCGCCAGCCTCGGCGGTAAACCGACCCGGGTCACCGCCGAGCACGACGGCAAGCTCGAGGTCGTCGGCCTCGAGTCGGCCGAGCCGGAGTGGACGCAGCCGGCGCTGGCGGCGCTCGAGGGCAAGGTCTACCGGCTGCGGGTCGTCGGCTCGATCGCGATCACCGTCGCCTACGTCGCCGCCGGGCGCTTCGACGCGATGCTGAGCCTGCGCCCGTGCCGCTCGGTCGACGCCGCCGCGGCGCAGCTGATCGTGCGCGAGGCGGGGGGAGCGCTCGCCTTCGGCGAGCTCGAGCTGGCGGCGACTCCGCTCGACCTCGACGCCCGCTACCCGATCGCCGCCGCCTGCGGCGAGGGAGCGCTGGCCGCGGTGCTCGGCGCTCAGCTCGCCTGAGCCCTCCGACGCTCCCGAGGCCGGGTTTCGGGCCTGTGTAACCGGTCTCCGGGGCGGGTTTAAGAACGTGTGTTCGTGAAGAACATATGTTCGCTAAGCTCTCGGAACGCCCGAGGCAGCCAAACGATACTCGAAGGGATTACTAACTTTCATGCCGACTCAGTCCAAAAAAGCAAGTAAAAGCAAAACCAAAACGCAGGCCAAACGCGCCACCACCGAAGCGAAGAAATCGGCCGCTGCGACCGCGAGCGCGACCCAGCGCGCTGCCGTCGCCGAGAAGAATCAGGTCCAGGCTGTCGCCGAGGCCGCCGTCGACGTGCCGGTCGGTGTCGTCCTCACGGTCAGCGAGCGCGTCTCCGATCTGGTCGAGCCGTGGACCGGCCGCAGCTCCGCCGAGAAACAGATCAAGGCTTACCGCTCGCAGCTGCGCAAAACTCTGAAACGGACCGAGCGTCGTGGCGCCACCGCCCGCCGCAAGGCGACCAGCGAAGCCCGCAAGACGCGCAACCGCGTCGAGCGCGAGGCGCGCAAACGCCAGCGTTCGGTCGAGAGCTCGATCAAGCGCAACCGAACCGAAGTCGAGAAACGCGTCCGGCGCGCGATCGACGAGCAGACCACCCGCGCACAGACCGTCGTCGACCAGATCTCCGCGCTGCGCTAGGAGCACTCAGAACGCGGCGCGGATGCGCCACCTCAAAGCGCCCGCATGGAACCACCATGCGGGCGCTTTTTCGTCGTCGCTCCGCTTGGTTCTGAGCACTCCTAGCGGCAGCTCAAGCCGCTACCTGCCGGTAACCACGACCGGACGGGAGGTTCCCGGCTCGAAGGGCCAGCCGGGCTGGGCGGCGAGGCGGGCGCGGAACTGGAAGCGGACGCCGCGGCTGTCGTCGTCGCTGAAGGAGTAGGCGTACCGGAAGCGGCCGGCGGGACCGGTCTGGACGGTGCGGAACTCGCTCCAGGGCAGGTCCGGGAGCCGGAACTGGAGTTCGATCGGGAGGCCGGTCGGCGGGATCGCGGCTTCGTCGTGGGCGACGACTCCGCTGAAGACGACGGGGGCGCCGCCGATCGTCGCCGTCGCGGCGGAGGAGTGCAGCCTGACGGCCGCCCGGACCCCGAGCTGCAGCTCGCGCCCGGAGCTGCGCGTCAGCACCGGGTTGCCTGCGAACCCGACCTCGATCTGCCGGCTCGGACCGGGTGCCAGACGAGCGAGAAAGACGCCGCCGGCGTCGGTGAGGACCGTCGTCTCTCGCTCGGCCGGGACGGCGCCCGGGCCGAAGGTCTCGGTGATCCGGACGGGAAGGTTCGCCAGCGGCTGTCCCCCGGTGCCGGTCAACCTGCCGCCGACCGGCACCCCGCGGCCGTAGGCGACCGACCTCGAGTCCGGTCGCGCCTCGAACGGGCCGATCAGCTGCCGTCGGCAGCGCAGCGCGCCAGCGGTGCGATGGCAGCGGTGCCAGACCAACTGGCGGCCGCCGAAGCCGGAGGCGATCGCGGTCGGGGTCTTCACCGGGTTGGACAGGATCATCCGGCCGCCGGAGGCGCGCAGTTCGGTGCTGGCCGAGTTCCCAGCCAGGTCGAAGCCGCTGGCCCGAAACTCGTAGGCACCGGCCGGATAGGAGTCGGAGTCCCAGCTCGCCGTCAGGCGACTGCCGCTGCTGCTGGTCGGGATCGGCTCGAACGGCTGACTGCTGCCGGCCGGCCGGACCGCGATCGATCCGCGGGCGGGATCCGGTCCCGAGAGTGAGTCGGCGATGACGGCGACGAGCCGCTCCGGCTCCGCCGGGCTCTCGGAATCGGCGAAGGCGAGCCGCGGCGGCGTTTCGTCGATGCGAACGAGCGTCGATACCGGGGGGTCGGAGAGGTCGCCACCGTCGCTGAAGTTGCCGACGGCGTCCCGCGCGTAGGCCCCGACCGTGTGGACGCCCTCGTCGTGGACGACGGCGGCCGCTGAGTCGCCAGCTGCCACCTTTGCGATCGCACCGTCGACGGCGATCGCGGTCAGCGGCCCGGCCACCCCGGCCGCTGCCATCCCCGAGCGCTCGTCGACGGCCCTGGCGGCGATCGCCACCGGACCCCCGGCCCAGCCCCGGGGCGCGCCCGCGACTGCGACCCGTGGGGGCGTCCCGTCGACGTGCAGCTCCGCGCTCGCGGCCAGCGCCGAGCTCATCCCACTGCCCGAGACGGTGACGACGCGGGCGAGGTTGACCTGCTCGGCCAGCGGCCCGAGGGAGATCGAGCCGCCAGCTTCGCCGCTGATGTCGACCTCGCTGGCCTCGCAGCGGCTGCGGCCATCGCAGGGGCCGGTTCCGGGCCGGTGCTCGAGCTCGACCGCGTAGCCGCGAATGCCCGAGGGCGGCGGTCCCGCCGAGGGTTCCACCTGCAGCTCGACGGGGCTCCCCGCTCGCACCCAGCCTGCGGGGGCGAGCAGGCGCGGCGGCGCCGGCCTGGACTCGTCGAAGTAGACGAAGGTCATGGCAGCTTTCCCGTCGATGTCGCCGTGCTCGGGCCAGAGTTCGAATCGATAGCGGCCGCCGGGGAGGGCCGGCTCGCCCTGGGTCCGCGGAAGCGAGGCGGAAAGCCGGTGAGAGCCGGGGTCGCTGTTGTGACCCTCGGGGCCGAGCGGGTTCCCGGTGGGGTCACGGAAGCGGTATCCGTAGCCGCTCGGACCCACACCCCCGTGAAGGTCGACGACCTCCCATTCGAACGTGAAGTCGCCCTTTGCGGTCCAGAACGCACTCTCGGGCGCCGGCGCCAGGCGAACTACTTCGTCGAACTGCCCTTGCGCCTCTGCCTCGGTTCCGAGCGCAGCCAGCGCCAGAGTGAGAAGACCGAGCAGGCGGGCGAGATTGCGGTTCACGGGCCGAACTCCCCGGCGGCGCTGCCGCTGGAACCGCCACTCGTTGAAGCGGGTGGAGGCGCGGTTTCGGCCGGTGGCGTGTATTCGACGGCGCCGCTCGCTGCTTCCGGGATCGGCGTTGGCTCCACCGGCTCCGGATCCTTCTCTTGCTTCGGTTTGGCCGTCTCCTGGCTCGTTTCCGGTTCGGTTGGCGCCAACGCCGGTTCGTATTCGACCGCTGCCGGGATTGACGTTTCCTCATCGGCCTGCGTCGTCGTGCGCTCGATCCGGGACGGCGAGGAGTCATTGGCGGCGAGGTCGAGCGGCGCCGGGACGACCCCGGTGGCGACGCACGCCGCGGCGCCGCTGACGGTGCCGACGCAGACCGCGGCGAGCTTCGCCAGCGCCGCCATCCCGGCGCCGCGAGTGCCGCCGGCGGTGGCGATCTGCGTCAGCGCCGAATCGCTGGCGCCGCCGCCGCTGAACCGAGCGGCGAGTCCGGCGACGGCGTCGTGCGCGCGGTCGAGCAGGGAGCGGCCGACCGGCAGTGCCGGGGCCAGCGCCGCGGCTGCCGCAGGGGCCGCCCGGTAGGCGCGCATCGTCGCCCGGCACTGGCCGCAGGCACGCAGGTGCTCGCGGACCTGCGTCTCCTGCTCAGCACTGACCTCACCGTCGCAATAGGCGGAGAGCAGCGGGCGCATCTCGGCACAGAGCTCCCCGCCCTCGCTGCGCGAGACGAAGTGGCGGAAGCGCTCCCGTCCCTCGGCGAGGCACCTGTTTATTTTCGTCGCGGAGAACCCGGTGATCTCACCGATCTCACGGTAGGAGTAGCCCTCCGCCAGCAGCGTCAGGGCCCGCAGCTCCTGCGGCTTCAGCGCTTGCAGCGCCTCGCGACTGCGGCTGACGGCCTCGCGGCGCTCGGCCCTTTCCGGCGGGCCGTCTGCCCTGCTCGGGATCAGCGCCACCCAGTCGTCGGCGTCGGGCTCGGGCGGGCGTGCTGCCGGGCCGGCGAGAATCCGCTCGCGCTCGCGGCGGACCGCCAGCGCCTCGTGCTTGACGACCGTCTGCGTCCACTTGATCAGTTCGCGCTGATCCTCGGACGGCGCCTTCCGCAGCAGGATCTCGAGCGCCCGCTGCAGGGCGTCGTCGGCGTCGTCGGCGCAGATCGAGTAGCGGCGGGCGGTTCGTCTCAGGGTGGCCTCGTGGCGGGAGTAGGTCTCGATCGCCGCCCGCTTCCGCCGCGCCGCGTCCAGCTCGGGTCGCCCCTGCCCATTCCCTGCCGCACTCGCCCCCGCAGGCGTACGCGCGTCCTCCCGATTGCTCGGACCCACCACTAGGCTCCCCCCGCCCGGTCGACTTCCTCACACCAAACGATGCCAGGGGAAAGTCGCGACTGTCGCTCGTTTCTCCCCCCTTTTGTGGTCGAATCTGTCCCGAATTCTCGGAAAATGCCAGGGATCAGGGGCCGACGTGACGAGGAATCGATCGTCTAGCATCCGCGGCGATGGCGACTTGCGTAGTCACCGGCGGCGCCGGCTTCCTCGGATCCCACCTCTGTGAACACCTGCTCGGGCAGGGTCACCGGGTGATCTGCATCGACAATCTGGAGACGGGGTCGCTCGAGAACATCGCCCATATCCGCGACGAGGCCTTCGAGTTCCGCAACATCGACATCGTCGAGGGCTACGTCGACGTTCCCGAGGACGTCGACTTCATCTACCACCTGGCCTCCCCGGCGAGCCCGATCGACTACCTGCGGCTGCCGCTGCACACGCTCAAGGTCGGCTCGCACGGGACGCACCACATGCTCGGTGTCGCCAAGTTCAAGCGCGCCCGCTTCCTGATCGCCTCGACCAGCGAGGTCTACGGCGACCCGCAGGTGCATCCGCAGAACGAGGAGTACTGGGGACACGTCAACCCGATCGGCCCCCGCGGCGTGTACGACGAGGCGAAGCGCTACGCCGAGGCGCTGACGATGGCCTACCACCGCCAGCAGGGCCTCGACACGGCGATCGTCCGCATCTTCAACACCTACGGACCCCGCATGCGGCCGCACGACGGCCGCGCGATCCCGACCTTCCTGCGCCAGGCGCTCCAGGACCGGCCCTTGACCGTGTTCGGCGACGGCAGCCAGACGCGCAGCTTCTGTTACGTCGACGACCTGATCCGCGGCATCGTCGCGCTGGCCGAGTCCGACGTCCACACGCCGGTCAACATCGGCAACCCGAATGAGTTCACCCTGCTCGAACTGGCCAAGGCTGTGATCGAGGTGACCGGCTCACGCTCGGAGATCGTCTACGAGGCGCTGCCGACCGACGATCCCCAGCAGCGCCAGCCCGACATCGGCCGCGCCCGCGACCTGCTCGGCTGGGAGCCGAAGATCGAGCTCGTCGAGGGCCTGCGCAAGACGATCGAGAAGACCGGCGTCGAGCGCCTGGTCGGCGCCTCCGACTAGAGCCCGCCCGATCGTCGTTCCCGCCTGATCCGGCCGGCCCGCGGCAAAGAAAAGGGCGGCCGGGAGGCCGCCCTTTCCAATGAGCTCTCTTCTTGGCGCGACCTACTGGCCCTGCGCCGTGAAGGAGAAGGTGCCGAGCGATTCGCCGGCAGCGATCTGCGGTTTCGCTTCCGGCGTGCCGAGGGCTTTTTTGTAGCCTTCGTAGACCTGAACGAACCCGTTCAGGACCGCGCCGGAGACGGTCTGGAGCGTCGCCGGGGCGTTGTTCACGGTCACCGTGCGGGCCGCCGAGTCGGCGACGACGCCGGGGATGACGATGTCGGCGATCGAGGTCGACGGCAGCGTCCCGAGGTTGAGTTCTTTGCTGGCGTTCGACTGCGCCGTGACCGTCGTCTTCACGGTTTTGGCCGCGAGGTCGACGGAGAACCCGTTGAGCGAGATCCGCGTTACCAACGGCGGCTGGACTTCAGCCGGGAATTTGAGGATCTGTTCGAGCAGGACCCCGCCCACCGACGAGCTTTCCACCGTCCCGGCCGTGCCCAGCGGCGAAACCGTGCCACCGGTGATCGGGAACAGGAACGAGCCGAGGCTCGGAACCGCGGTCGGCGCGATCGGCGTGATTTTCACTTCCACGTCGGTCAGCTTTTTCAGCGTCGACAGCGTCGCGGCGAACGTCACGTTGCCGCCCGGGAGGACGGTCGTGGTGCCCGGCTGAGCTTCAGCCGAGGCCTTGGCGATCAGCTTGTTGCCGAGGAACGGCTTCGGCTTGCCTTTCGAGAAGCCGAGCTTCTTGTTCAGCTGCGTCGCGCCGGCGTTGGTCAGCTTGACCTTTTTGATCGTGATGGTGGCGCCGAAGCCGTTGCGCTTGGACGACCAACCGGCGATCGTGGCGAGCTTGACCTTCTTGCCGCTGACCTTGGCGGTCAGGGACTTCTTGCTGGTGTCGATGACGAGCGCCTTGACCTGGGCGTTCGCTTTGCCGGCCTTGAACTTGAGGCCGCCGCCGAGGTTGACCGTGCCTTTGCCGGTCGTCGGGTCGAGCGAGCCGCCGGTGACGCTGAACGTGGCGGTCTGGCCGCTCAGTTTGGCGGGGGAGATCTTCGACACGCTGATGCCAAAGGTCTTCAGGTAGTTGGTGAAGCTCTTTTCGAGCGTCATCGTCGTCTTGCCGCCGCTGAGCGGGTCAGGCGCGGCGGAAGCGAAGGGCGCGACCGCCAGCAGCGCGATGAGCGCAGCCGCTAGAACACCGGCGGGCAGAATTCCCCTCCGAGCCAGTCTTGGCCGGGATGCATCAGACATGTGGTTCCTCCGTAGTTGCTTGTCGCCCCCTGCTGTCCCATAAGGCGACTTGCGACGTAGTGACTTGGGGCCAAGCCTATTCTCGGCCACCGACATACACAACCCGGCTGGCCAGCCAAGGTTCCGGTGGGCGGCATCGTGCATTTGGAGGCTCTCGACCGTTCAACCCCGCCGAGACCGCACCGGACCGGTGGCGCTCAATATCCTCCCCGTTGATGGCAAGCGGAACCCAAGGCTCGGCCGAGGAAATCCACCGCACGATCGCGCCGCTGGTCGGCCCCGACGACGAGCGTGTCTTCACCGACTCCGGGATCGAGATCGAGGCCCTCTACGGCCCCGAGGACGTCGCTCCCGGGCTCGAGGAGCGCCTTGGCCAGCCCGGCGAGCCGCCGTTCACGCGCGGGATCCACGAGGGGATGTACCGCGACCGGCTCTGGACGATGCGCCAGTACGCCGGCTTCGCCTCGCCCGAGGACACCAACGAGCGCTACCGCTACCTGATCGAGCACGGCTCCACCGGCCTCTCGATGGCCTTCGACCTGCCGACCCAGCTCGGCCGCGACTCCGACGACCCGCTCTGCCACGGCGAGGTCGGCCGCACCGGCGTCCCGATCGACACGATCGAGGATATGCGGATCTGCTTCGAGCAGATCCCGCTCGACGGCGTCTCGACCTCGATGACGATCAACGCCCCGGCCGGGGTGCTGCTGCTGCTCTACGAGCTGGTCGGCGAGGAGCAGGGCGTTCCCTCCGAGAAGCTGCGCGGCACCGTCCAGAACGACGTGCTGAAGGAGTACATGGCGCGCGGGAACTACATCTACCCGCCAGAGCCGACGATGCGGCTGACCACCGACCTCTTCGAGTACTGCCACGAAAACGTGCCGAAATGGAACACGATCTCGATCTCCGGGTACCACATCCGCGAGAAGGGCTGCTCGGCGGTGCAGGAGGTCGCGTTCACGCTCTCCAACGCGATCGCCTACGTCGAGGCGGCGCTGGAGCGGGGGCTGAAGATCGACGAGTTCGCGCCGCGCCTGGCCTTCTTCTTCAACTGCCACAACAACGTCTTCCAGGAGATCGCCAAGTTCCGCGCTGTGCGGCGGATGTGGGCGAAGATCGTCGCCGAGCGGTTCGGGGCCGAGAACCCGAAATCGATGCAGATCCGGTTCCACACGCAGACCGGAGGGGTGACGCTGCAGGCGCAGCAGCCCGAGGTCAACATCATCCGCGTCGCCCTGCAGGGCTTCGCGGCGGTCGCCGGCGGCACCCAGTCGCTGCACACCAACGGCTTCGACGAGGCGCTGGCGCTGCCGACCGAGCGCTCGGCCCGGATCGCGCTGCGCACCCAGCAGGTGCTCGCCTACGAGTCCGGTGTCGCCGACACGGTCGATCCCTTCGCCGGCTCCTACTTCATCGAGTCACTGACCGACGAGATCGAACTGCGTTCCTGGGAGCTGATGGACAAGGTCGCCGAGCTCGGCGGCTCGGTCGAGGCGCTGGAGTTCATGCAGCGCGAGATCGAGGAGTCGGCGCTGAGCTACCACGAGCGCTACAAGAGCGGCCAGGACGTGATCGTCGGCGTCAACAAATTCGTCACCGACCAGGTCGACGACGTCGACATCCTCAAGGTCGATCCCGAGTCCGAGCAGCGCCAGCTGGCGCGTTTGAAGTCCTTCAAGGAGCGCCGCGACCAGGCCGCGGTCGAGGCCAAGCTCGAATCTCTGAGGGACGTCGCCCGCGGCGACGGCAACCTCCTGCACCCGATCCGCGCCGCGCTCGCCGCCGACGCCTCGATCGGCGAGGTCTGCGGCGCAATGCGCGAGGTCTTCGGCGAATACAAGGGCGGGGCGTTCTTCTAGTAGTAGGGGCGGGCGTCGGCGGTAGCCGCACGCCTGAGGACGTATGTGGCGCGGCGGATCTCCGCGTCCTCGGCTGCCCAAATAGCGCTGCTATTCGGGCTCCCTGTGTCCTTGAGCTGCTTGGCCACATCCGCCCTCAGTCGCACGTCTCCCACCTCCGACCGCCCCGGAGTTGGGATTAGCTCGCGGGCACCGCGCGAGCTAACGAGCGCGGTAGAGCTTTTCCATCTATAGGAGGCAAAAGCTCTACCGCGAGAAGTCGACCTCGAAGCGGTTGACCCGCTGTTTGCT
Organism: Solirubrobacterales bacterium; assembly: GCA_035689305.1. Taxonomy (GTDB): domain Bacteria; phylum Actinomycetota; class Thermoleophilia; order Solirubrobacterales; family 70-9; genus VAYN01. The sequence continues at coordinate 113,800 of DASSLT010000023.1, forward strand.
GAGGCCGGTCGAGGCCGCGATCGGGCGGAAGTAGATCTCGAGGTCGGAGTCGGAGAGGCGGAAGGTGAGACGGTCGAGGACTTGGCGGAGTGGCCTGACCCCAGGCTTACCGGCGTGATCGTCCAATGCGATGCGGAGCGCCTCGGGATCAATCAGATCTCGCTTGTCGGCGTCGTTGACCGCTCGCTCGATCGCGATTGGGCTGAATTCCGTAGCTGCTTCGCGGCCAATCTCGGATGCGCGCTGGGCTCTCCCCCTGAAGGTTCTTTCCCAGGCTGGAGCTGGGGGAGGAAGCGGCGCTCGTCAGGCGAAATCGGGCTCGATGATCGAGGTCTCGAGGACGCTGATGAAGTCCGAACCCGAGCTGGCGGAGCTGATCGCGACCGTCGAAGGGCTCGAGGTGACGATGGCCGAGAAAGGTTTCGGCACCCGCGTCGAAATCCGTGCCGACGAGGCCAGTGGCATGGTCGAGGCCGACCTCGAAGCCGTGCTCGATCGCCTTGCCGAACCGCAGCGCCGTCCCTTCAGCTGAATCCCCAGAAAGAGAGTCCGGAGAAAAGTGAAGATCCTCAAGCGGCACCTCACGGTCGCCAACGTCTTGTCTTGCACCGCCCTGTTCGTCGCCTTGGCCGGTACCGCCTATGCCGCGACCAAACTCGGCCCCGGCCAGGTCAGAACCGTCAACATCGCTTCACAGGCGGTCACCAACTCGAAGATCAAGACCCAGGCCGTGACCTCGGGCAAAATCAAGAACCTCGGGATCAACGCCGCTGACCTCGGCAAGGAATCGGTGGTCAACTCGAAGCTGGCGAAGAAGGTGGTCACCAACGCCAAACTCGGGACCGAAGCCGTCAGCACCGGCAAGCTCGCCAAGAAATCGGTCACGGCCAACATCCTCGGCCCTGAAGCGGTTTCCGCCGGCAAGCTCGGGAACGAATCGGTCAGCGCCCTGAAGCTGACGGGCACCTTCTACCACCAGCTGCTGAAGAACGTCACCTACGTGACCGAAACCAGCGTCAACGACAGCGAAACCGAAAAGTCGGTCACCGCCCTCTGCCCCCCGGGCAGGGAAACGATCGCCGGCGGCGCGAAAATCAACTCGCCGACCTCGGTCAGCGTCGCGGTCAGCGGCTCCTACCCGCTGGTCGCCGCCAACAACGGTCGTGTCGGCTGGATCGCCACCGGTCATGAGACCCCGACCGAGGGTGGCAACTGGCAGGTCGTCGCCTACGCGGTCTGCGCCGAACTCTAGGTTTACCCGCAGCATCCTGGATGGTGGAGGGTCCGCGCGAGCGGGCCCTCCGTCGTTTCCCGACAGGTCTCCAACCGGTCTGGGTACACCGGCACCGCGCCGTAAATAGAATCCCGCGCCGGTCCTCCGAGCACGCCCAAGGAACCGCTAACCGATGCGCGAGAAGAACCCGATCACCCACGAGGAGAAGCTGGCCTACCTGCGCGAACTGCGCGAGTCGGCGGTCCACTCCGCCTCCGCGGAGGCGGTCGAGAAGCAGCACGCGAAGGGCAAGATGACCGCCCGCGAGCGGATCGAGAAGCTGCTCGACCCCGGCTCCTTCGAGGAGCTCGACACCTTCGTCCGCCACCGCACCTACGACTTCGAGATGCAGAAGAAACGGCCCTGGGGCGACGCCGTCGTCACCGGCCACGGCACCATAGAAGGAAGAACTGTTTTTGTCTTTTCTCAAGACTTCACGGTGTTCGGGGGGAGTCTCGGCGAGGTGATGGCGGAGAAGATGTGCAAGGTGATGGACCTCGCCGCCCAGGTCGGGGCGCCGGTGATCGGAATCAACGACTCCGGCGGCGCCCGGATCCAGGAGGGCGTCGTCTCGCTCGGCGCCTACGGCGACGTCTTCGTCCGCAACGTCCAGTGCTCGGGCGTGATCCCGCAGATCAGCCTGATCATGGGACCCTGCGCCGGCGGGGCCGTGTATTCGCCGGCGATGACCGACTTCATCTTCATGGTCAAAGAGACCTCGCACATGTTCATCACCGGGCCGGAAGTGATCAAAACGGTGACCGGCGAGGAAGTCGAGTTCGAGGAACTCGGCGGGGCGATGAGCCACAACTCGAAGTCCGGCGTCGCCCACTTCGCCTCCGAGGACGAGGAGAGCTGCCTCGAGGACGTGCGCTACCTGATGAGCTTCCTGCCCTCGAACAACCTCGAGGCGCCGCCGCGGTTCGAGCCCTCCGACGACCCCGAGCGCGAAGACGCCGAG
>DASSLT010000024.1:0-48145 GCA_035689305.1 Solirubrobacterales bacterium
GACCCAAATTCAAGGAGCGCCCGGCGAGGCTGACGTCTGCGATCCGGCGAGCGCCGGACCAAGCGGGGGAAGGACGCAGGGAGGCCGAATAGCAGCGCTATTTGGCCGACCGAGGACGCCGCACCGCGCCGTGTCCGCCGCCGCCGGGCGCGGGCGTCAGCCTCGCCGGGCGCTCCTACCCGAAGAAGACCTGCTCGAGCAGGAAGACGTTGAGGGCGATGATCAGCCCGGCGAGGACCCCTGCCAGGGCACTGAGCCAGCGCGGGTTGACGAGGTCCCCCATCACCTCGCGCTTGCCGGCGATCATCAGCAGCGGCACCAGCGCGAAGGGGATGCCGAAGGAGAGGACGACCTGGGAGCCGACGAGGGCGTCGGTCGGGTTGAGGCCGATCGCGAGCACGAACAGGGCCGGCGCCAGGGTGATCGCGCGGCGGATGAAGAGCGGGATGCGGCGGCGGATGAAGCCCTGCATCACGACCTGGCCGGCCATCGTCCCGACCGAGGAGGAGGCGAAGCCGGACGCCAGCAGGGCGATGCCGAAGATCGCCGCGGAGCGGTCGGAGACGAGGCTCTGGAAGCCTTCGTAGGCGCCTTCGATCGAGTCGACGCCGGTCAGGCCGCTGCCGTGGAAGAGGGCCGCGGCGACGATCATCATCGAGAGGTTGACCACGCCCGCGATCGAGAGCGCGATGACGACGTCGACCTTCTCGAAGCGGAGGATCTTCTTCTTCTCGGCGTCGTTGCGACCGACGATCCGCTTCTGGGTCAGCGCCGAGTGCAGGTAGATCACGTGCGGCATCACCGTCGCGCCGATGATCCCGGTGGCGAGCAGGATGCTTTCGGTGCCGGCGAAGCCGGGGACGAAGAGGTGCTTGCCGATTTCGCTGGCCTGCGGTTCGGCGTCGATCAGCTCGTAGAGGAAGGAGACGACGACGACCCCGACCAGGACCGTGATCCCGGCCTCCAGGCGGCGGAAGCCCTTCTGCTGCAGGGCAAGGATCGCGAAGGCGCCGGCGCCGGCGATCAGCCCGGCCGGGAACAGCGGGATCCCGAACAGGAGGTTGAGGCCGAGCGCGGCGCCGACCACCTCGGCGATGTCGCAGGCCATCGCCACCAGCTCGGCCTGCAGCCAGAGGCCGATCGAGGTGCGGCGGGAGAAGCGCTCGCGGCAGAGCTCGGCGAGGTTGCGGCCGGTGGCGATCCCCAGCTTCGCCGACTGCGCCTGGACCACCATCGCGATCAGGTTGGCGGAGAGCACCACCCAGAGCAGCAGGTAGCCGAACTTCGAGCCGCCGGCGATGTTGGTGGCGAAGTTGCCGGGGTCGATGTAGGCGACGGCGGCGACGAAGGCGGGGCCGAGAAATGGCCAGACACGGCTCATCCCGCGGCTGTGGCCATCGAGCGAGCGGCGGGCGGCTTCGGCGACCGCCGCCTCGCCGGGGAGGACGTCCTCGACCGTCGCTTCGCCGGTCCCGGGCGGCGGCTTCAGCGCGAGCCTCCGTCCGGCGGCAGCAGGTCGGGCCCCGGAATCGCCGAGCCGTGCGGGTCGTGGCTCGGTTCGCCGAGCTTCGCCGCCATCAGTTCCTCGAGCTCCTCGGAGATGTAGTGCTCGAGCACCTCGGCCTCCTCGTGGACGCGGTCGTCGGGCATCCCCAGCGCCTCCGAGAGGTAGGCCTCGATCAGCCGGTGGTGGCGGATCACCTCGAGCGCGACCCGTTCCCCGGTCGGCGTCAGGCTGACGCCCTTGTAGGGGAGGTAGTCGACCAGGCCGAGCTCGGCCAGCCGTTTCAGCATCGAGGTCGCGGTCGCCGGCGTCACCCCCAGCCGCTGGGCGACCTCGCCGTTGAGGACGAGACCGTCGCGCTCGCGGGAGATCGCGTAGATCGCCTTCGCGTAGTCCTCGATCGCCTCGGTGCTGGGGTTGCGGCGGCCCCGCCCCGCCTCTCCCGAGGCCATCAGACGGACACCAGCAGGCCGGTGAGATAGAGCAGCGCGATGCCGGCGAGCATCCCGGCGACGGTGGACGGATAGAGCAGGCGCCCGTCCTCATCGCGCATCGCCGGCGAGATCTGGACGATGACGCGGGCGATCGCGCCGACCCCGACCCCGAACAGGAGCGCCGCCAGGCTCGGGTTGAAGGCGGAGGCGCCGATCCAGGCGCCGAGGATCGCCGGCGCACCGGCGAGCAGCCCGAGGCCGAGCAATCGCGCCATGCCCGGCCGCGCCGCGCCGTCCGCGCCGCGCAGCGGAGCGACGATCGCCAGGCCCTCGGTCGTGTTGTGGATCGCGAAGCCGACGACGAGGAACGCTCCCAGGGCGAGCGCCCCGGTTGCGTAGGCAGAGCCGATCGCGAGCCCCTCGCCGAGGTTGTGGAGGCCGATGCCGACCGCGACCAGCAGCGCCAGGTAGGCGCCCGGGCTCGCTCCCGGCGCCTCGCGGCCACGCCGCGAGAGGTGGGCGTCGACACCGGCCAGGGCCAGGTAGGCGACGAGGGCGCCGACGAAGACCAGGCTGGTGCCGCCGAACGCGGCCGGCGCTTCGGCGGCGATCTCCAGCCCCTCCAAGGTCGCGTCGATCGCGAGGAAGGCGAGCAGGCCGACGGTGAAGGCGATCAGCGCCCCCATCCACTGGGCGCCGAGACGGCGCAGGAACGGCAGCCAGAGCATCCCGAGGCTGACCGGGATGACGCCGACGTAGATCCCGAGCAGCGCCATCAGCCCGTAGAAGCCGAGGTCGGCTTCCGGGGTCTCGGTCGCGACCGGGATCTCGGCTTCGATCGTGCCGCCCGAGGAGGTGAGGACGAAGATCTCGTAGGCCTCGCCTTCGATCCACGGATAGGAGACGTCGAGCGTGGTCGAGCCGAGGCGGCCGATCTCGTGGCCGGCGCTGGTCGTGAACGGGGCGTAGGCGTCGTTGACCGCGACCTGGGCGACTTCGACCGGGTCGGCGCCGTCGTTGCGCAGGGTGAGCTCGATCGTGCCGGGCCGCAGCTTCGTGCTCTCGACCGAGACTTCCTCGACCGGCGGCCCGGTCCGCTCGCCGAGCCCGGGGCCGCCGAGCAGGGCGAAGGCGCCGATCGCGACGGCGATCAGGGCCAGCGGGATCAGGCCCAGGGCCCAGTTCGGCAGACCGGCGCCGCCAAGCTGGCGCTCCGCCCTCGTCCCGGCCTCCATCAGACCCGGCCCCCGCCCCAGGGCAGCTTGCAGTACGCGGCCGCGGCGGCGGCCGGGCTCAGCCGCGAGGGGTCGCCGACGCGGAAGAACCCGGCCCAGCCGAGCTCGGCGAACTCGCTGACGTGGGCGTGGAACATGTAGTCGCCGTCGTAGGGGAACTCGAGCTCGAGGATCGCCCGCTGCGCCTGCCCCTGGATCACGGTGTCGGTGAACTCGCTCGGGGTCAGTGAGGTCCCGGTCGGGAAGAGGTGGAAGAAGTTGCCGTGGATGTGGAAGGAGTTGACCGGGTCGTACTCGAGGACGTTGACCAGGTAGATCCGGACCAGCTCTTCGCGCGCCACCTGGATCGGCTCGTTGACGTAGTGGAAGCCGACGGTGTTGACCGCGTAGACCTCGTTGGCGAGGTCGAAGTTGGTGTCGAAGCCGTTCATCACCATCACCATCTCGTCGGCTTCCGGGCGCCCCTGCTTGGGATCGACGATGAAGGCGCCGTAGAGCCCGTGAGCGATGTGGGCGGCGAGCGGGGCGACGTGGCAGTGGTAGAGGTGGACGCCGAACGGCGAGGCGTCGAACTCGTAGGTGAAGGTCTCCCCCGCTTCGACCTGGCCGCCGCCGGCGCTCTCGCCGATCCCCGGCATCCCGTCCATCGCCGCCCGGTGGACGCCGTGGAAATGCAGCGTGTGGGGATGCTCGGAAGCGTTGACGAAGCGGACCCGCAGGCTCTCCCCCTCGCGGGCGCGGAGGGTCGGGCCGGGCACCCGGCCGTTGTAGGTCCAGGCCTCGTACTTGACCCCGGGGGCGACTTCGATCTCGCGGTCCTCGGCGACGATCTCCCATTCGCGCAGGACCCGGCCGCTGGCCAGGCGGCGCGTGGTGCCGTAGTCGAAGTCCCGCAGGACGTCGGTCGGGTGGAAGCCGTTGGCGCCGTGGTCGACGACGCGGTCGGGGGCGAATGACGCGTGCGGGAAATCTCCGTCGCCGGCGTGGGCGGCGGGTCCCGTCATCCCCTCCGCCTCCGCCCGCGCAGCGCCTTCGCCGAGGCCGTGGTCGGCGATCAGGCCACCGAGCCCGACGGCGGCCGGCGCGGCGAGCGCCGCGCGGCCGAGGAGACGCCGGCGACTGATCCCCTCGTCGCTCATCGCTCTGTTAGCCGCCGCGAGACCACCGGGGCGAGATTTTGACACATCTAAAAGAAGATTTCGATCCGTCTAAATCAGCTCGGTGACCGCCGCTCGTAGAATCGATCCATGACGACCGAAGTTGAGATCGAGATCGACGCCCAGTACCGGCAACTGCGCGAGGAATGCGGCCTACTCGAGCGCTCCGAGCGCGCAATCGTCGCCGTGACCGGGCCGGACGCCGCCGAGTACCTGCAGGGACAGCTGACCAACGACGTCGAGGCGCTGGAGCCCGGCGACGGCCAGTACGCGGCGCTGCTCGACCGCAAGGGGCACATGCAGTCCGACCTGCGGGTGCTGCGGGTGAGCGCCGAGGAGCTCCTGCTCGAGGTCGAGGAGGTCGCCCGCGAGGCGGTCGTCCGCCACCTGACCATGTACTCGATCGGCCGCGAGGTCGCCGTCGCCGACTGCAGCGAGGAGCGCGCGGTCCTCTCCCTGATCGGCCCGCGCAGCGCCGAGCTGGCCGGCACCGCGCCGCTGCCCGAGGACGCCTGCGAAGCGACCGCCGTCGCCGGGATCGAGGTCGCCGCCGCCGGGTCCGCCGAAGGCATCGACCTCGTCGTCGCCGCGTCGGAGCGCGAGCGCCTGCGGACGGCGCTGCTCGAGGCCGGCGCCGTCGAGGTCTCCGCCGCCGCCGCCGAGATCCTCCGGATCGAGGCCGGCCGGCCGCGCTTCGGGGCTGAGATGGGAACCGAGACGATGCCCGCCGAGGCCGGCATCGTCGAGCAGGCGGTCAGCTTCACCAAGGGCTGCTACATCGGCCAGGAGACGGTCGCCCGGCTCCATTACAAGGGCAAGCCGAACCGCCACCTGCGCGGGTTGCGGCTGAGCGCGCCGGCCGCGCCCGGCGCCGCCGTGCGCCTCGGCGAGAAGGAGGTCGGCCGCCTCGGCAGCGCCGGCGTCTCCCCCGCGCTGGGCGCGATCGGGCTGGCGATCCTGCGCCGCGAGGCCGAGCCCGGCGCCGAGGTCGCCGTAGGTGAAGATGGCGTTACGGCTGAAGTAACCGCCCTCCCCTTCGGTTAAATTCAGCCCCACGATGGGTCGTGGGAGAACCAGGGGATCGACCGCAGCCACCTTCGCGGCCGGCATTGCCGTCGCGGCGCTGGCGCTCGCCGGCTGCGGCGCCGAGAGCCACCCGAACAAGCCGCGCCCGCAGTCGCCGACCCGGGTCAGCATCACGATCTCCGGCGACAAGGTGATCGTGCAGCCGACCGAAGTCGGGATCGGCAAGGAAAAGTCGCAGCAGATCCCGCAGAACCAGAACGAGCCGCAGCCGGTGATCGAGGGCGACGAACGGCCGCTCGACGTGATCTTCGTCACCGCCAACCAGACCGGCACCGACTCGAAGATCGAAGTCGACGGCCCGGCGGAAGCGACCTCCGCCCCGGTCTTCGCCAGCAGCCCCGGGACCTTCCAGACCGAACTGCCGACCGGCACCTACACGATCTCGGCCGCCGACATCCCCGGCGCCAAGCCGGCCAAGCTCGTCGTCGGCCCGATCCGGACCTCCTCCGAGAACGACGTCCTGCTGCCGTAGCGCCATGCTCCGAGCGTGGTTGAGCTTTTACCCCCTCTAGCGCGGGAAAGCTCAACCACACCGCCCTCGCGACCGGCCTTGCCGCTGCAAGCGGCGTTTCAGGATCGCTTTTGCCGCCGGTCCGGGTGGAAGTCTCAGATGAGTGAGAGAGACGAGATGAGGTGGGTTGGATGGTCGTTCTAGTCGTTGTCTGCATCGTGGGACTCTGCGTCGCCGTCGCGTTCGCGATGCACGAAAAGAGCGCTGCGACGACCGCCGCCGAGAGAAATAGAGACCTCGAAGCCGAGCTCGCCGAGGCCGAAGCCGGGGCCGCCGAGATCGGTGAGCTCCGGATCGAGATCCGCGGCCGAGACGAGCAGCTGACCGCCGAGAAGCGGATCGCGACCGAGCGCGAGGCGGAGCTAGGACGCTTGCGCGGCGAGCAGGGTGCAGATCGCAAGCTGCTCGGGGAGCAGTCGCAGGAGATCAAGCGGCTGAAAGACGCAATCGACGGCTTTCGCAACAAGCAGGAGGAGATCGCCGCGGACACGCTCAAAGCGGCGGGCAGCAATCAGCGAATCGAGACGACCCTGCTCGACTGGACGAGGCAGATCGCCAGCCCACAGGGACGTGGGGCATTCGGCGAGCGCGCCCTTCACAACCAGCTGCTCTCCCTCGGTCTCGAAGAAGGACGCGACTTCAGCAAGCAGGCGACGCCGGAAGCAGGCGGCCGTCAGCGCGTCGACTTCATCGTCCGACTGGGCGACCCGGTCGTCGCAATCGACTCCAAACTCGCCAACGACCCCGGCTTGGCTGGCCTCTCGGAGGCCCTCGCGACTGGCAACCCGGAGTCGCTGAAAGCGTTCGGGCGCAAACTGCGCGACCACGCCAAAGCTCTCGCCCAGCGTGACTACTGGCGCGGTCTCGAACAGAGCCCCAGCCTGACGCTCATGTATGTGCCGATCGAGGGCGCATCGCATGCCCTCGCGGCGCTTGACGATTTCGATGCGACCAAGTTCTTCAATACGCATCGCGTCTGCGTGGTGACGCCCTCCCAGCTCCCCTTGGCATTGATCCTGATCGCCGAGGTCTGCCACGCCGAGCGCAAAGAGGCGCATATCGAGGAGCTTCTCGGCCGCGGCTACACGATGGCCGAGGCGATGTCGAAGTTCCTCGACAACTACGCCAAGCTCGGCAAGAAGCTCGGCGAATCAGTTAACGCCTTCAACAGCGGCGCCGCGATGACTACCAGCCACGGGCTGGTCTGGCAGCAGGTGGTGAAGCCCCTCAGCGAGCTTGCCCCCAGTAAGTCGATCGAGCCCGGCATCAAAGAGCTCGAGCCACCCCGCGATGACGTGATCGACCTCGCCGAGCGGTATCGCGAGACGGCCGCCGAGATGCGGGACGAGCAGGGCGACGCCGCCGACGCGGCATAGGGATCAGCCGCCGCTCCCAGACACTCATCTAGGATTGCCCCGAAGCGGGAGATCGAACGTGGAGGAATCTTGGCCGTAGACACCAGTGCAGTCGCAAAACTCGACGTGGAGCCCGGGACGCTGCCGGAGACGATGGCGGCGTGGGTGATCCGACAGGAGCGCGAGGGGGAACCGAAGGACGCATTCCAGCTCGAGCAGATCGAGGTCCCCGAGCCGGGGGCTTTCGAGGTCGTCGTCCGGGTGATGGCGGCCGGCGTCAACTTCAACAACGTCTGGGCGGCGCTGGGGAAGCCGGTCTCGGTCTTCGGCTACGGCGACCACCCCGAGTACGGCCACCACATCGGCGGCTCCGACGCCTCCGGGGTCGTCTGGAAGGTCGGCGAGGGCGTCACTCGCTGGCAGCCGGGCGACGAGGTCGTGATCCACTGCAACCAGGCCTCCTACGAGGACGTCGAGGTCCACGGCCTCGACCCGCTCGCCGCTCCGAGTCAGCGGATCTGGGGCTACGAGACGACCTGGGGCTCGTTCGCCCAGTTCACGAAGGTCCAGGCCCAGCAGCTGCTGGCGAAGCCGCGCAACCTCTCCTGGGTCGACTCCTCCGCCTACGGCCTCACCTACTTCACCGCCTACCGGATGCTGATCGACCAGTGCAAGCTGCAGCCCGGCCACAACGTCCTGATCTGGGGCGCGGCCGGCGGCCTCGGCGTCTTCGCCGTCCAGCTCTGCAAAGCGGCCGGCGCCAACGCGATCGGCGTCGTCTCTTCCGACGAGAAGGGCGAGCTGGTCAAACAGCTCGGCGCCGTCGACTACATCAACCGCAACGAATTCGGCGAGATGATGCGGACCGACGACAACCTCACCGATCCGGCGGCCGACAAGGCCCGCTTCAAGGCCTCGCGGGCCTTCGACAAGCGGATCAAAGAGATCCTCGGCGACGCCCCCGACATCGTCTTCGAGCACGTCGGGCGGGCAACCTTCCCGACCTCGGTGCTGGTCGTCAAGCCGTTCGGCAAAGTCGTCATCTGCGGCGCCACCTCGGGCTACCAGCTCGACTTCGACGTCCGCTACCTGTGGATGCGCCAGAAGCAGATCATCGGCTCGCATTTCGCCAACGCGTACGAGTGCATGCGGGCCAACCAGCTGATGGCCGAGGGCAAGGTGCGCCCGGTCCTCTCGGAAACGATGGGCTTCGAGGGCGTCCCGACCGCGCACCAGCTGATGCACGAAAACAAGCACCTCGGCAAGATCTCGATCCTGGTCGGGGCCGAGTCCGAGGACGAAGGCAAGTACGAGGACGGCCCAGGCGCGATCCGCGCCGAGGTCGGAGCATAAGCCGCGCCGCGAGCGCGAGAAGGAGATAGTCGATGGCCGAGGTCTGCACGCTCAACTGGCACATCGCCCCGTTTCGGGCCGATCGCTTCCTCGACCTCTGGGAACCGGCGGCGGCGAAGATGCCGGCCTTCGGCGCCAAGAGCTGGTCGCTGACCCGCTCGATCGACGACCCGCTCTCCTTCCAGCAGAGCGCGGTCTGGGAGCAGCGCTCGGACTTCGAACGCTATTGGTTCTCGGAGGAGATCGAGCGCGCCCGTGAGGAGATCATCGGCCTCTACGACCTGCCGCTCCTGCCCGAGTGGCACATCCTCGTCGCCACCGAGTAATCCCTAGCCGCCTTGAGCCTGCTTCCGGCCCTCCGCCCCCGAGGGGTCGGTCTCCAGCACTTTCCACCTGACCAGCACGGGGGTCGCATCGACCGTGCCCTCCGCATTGACGGCGCGGATCCGCAGCACGTAGGGCCCGGGCTGGAGCTTGCGATAGGTCCGCGGCGAGCGGCAGACCTTGTACGGCGCGGCGCCGAGCTTGCATTCGAACATCGCCCCGGCCGGATCGGAGGCGAACTCGAAGCGGGCGGCGGCGCTGCGGGTCACCTTCGGCGGCCGTTTGACGAGCCGGGTCCGCGGCGACGGTTCCGGCGGCTCGGGTGGTGGAGGCGGCGGTCCCGAGGGCGTCGAGTAGAAGGCGGTGTAGCCGGATGCCGCGCCGGCGCTGACGGAGTGGACGCGCGAACCGCCGTCAGACCAGTACTCGAAGCTGTAGGTATGGCCGCCGAGCTCCTGTTTCAGCGGCGCCGCCAGGGTGACGTTGCCGCTTTCGATCGCCTGGATCGTGAACGGGGCCACCCCGTTGAAAACGCCGGCCGTGATCCCGAGCCCGGGTGGCTCGGAAGCGATCGAGATGCTGGCCGGACGTGCCAGCACCTGAAGGCTTTTGGTCGCCGTCAGGCCGCGCGAGTCGACCGCGGTCAGGGTCAGTTCGATCCGCGAGGGATAGTCGTGGTCGGGAGCGATCACCGTGCCCGAAGCGGTCGAGGGGAATGCCTGCAGCGGATGCACGTGGCACTGGGCGGCACTCTGCGGGCAGTGGTACAGACGCGACTTCCAAAACAGCTTCACCGCCGGCAGGGCCCCACCGTCCTCGGCATCCGTGGCCGAACCTTCGAAGTGGATCGCCTGGCCGACTCCCCATTGCAGCGCCGCACTCGGCGCTTTGATAATCGGCAGCGGCGGCGTGTCGCCGGGAAAGAGCTTCACCCTGGCCACGTCGGTCTTCGCCATCCCGTCGGTGACCAGAACCGCGACCTCGACGTTTTCACTGCCGTTGTTCAGTTCGACTTCCCGTTTTTCGCCGCCCGAAGTCTCGAAGCTGCCGTTGCCGTCGAGGTCCCATTCGAAGCTCAGCGCTTCCCCGTTCGGATCGGAAGAGGCACTCGCGTCGAGCGCGACTTTGAGCGGCGTTTTGCCGTACACCTGGGAAGCGGCCAGCCGCGCGAAGGGGGCGTCGGGGTCGTAGTAGATCCGATGCACGGCGCCGGGACCGAATTCTTCGCCGGGCGAGTCTTCGCTGAAGAGACTGACGTAGAAGAGGTTGCCTTCGGGACCTTCCTCGACGTCGACGCCCGGGTACTTGCCCGCCTGCGAGAGGAACGTCATGGTCGTCGTCGGATCGGGCGCGCCGTCATCGTCGGCGAACATCACGTAGATGCAGCCCCGCACCGGATCCGAAAAGAAAAACGCCCCTTCATAGGCGGCGGGGAATTTGCCGCCGCGGTACAGCGCGTTGCCGGAGATCGCCGAGCCGTCGCCCCGCGGGCAGTCATCGTTTTCGGTGACGCCGGCGCTGTGGTGGTAATAGAAGAACGGCGGCGTGGCGGCGCCCGGTTCCGCGTAGAGGTTTTCGCACAGCGTCAGGCCCAGGTTTTTGTAGCTCTGGTTGGGTCCCGGCCCCTCGTAGCAGGGCCAGCCCGAGTTGAACGCACGGGTCGAGCTCGGCTTGAAGCGGTCGACCTCCTCGTAGTTGTTCCAGCCGACGTTGCCGACGTAGAGCTCGCCGCTGACCGGGTCGATCGAGAACCGGAACGGGTTGCGGAAGCCGTAGCCGACCAGGCGGCGTTCGTTCGGGTCGAGGCTCGCTTCGAGCGGGTTCCCCGCCCATCCTTCGCCGCTGTCGGGATCGATCCGGATCACCGCGCCGCTGATGCCGGTCGGGTCCGCGGTGAGGCCAAGGGGGTTCGGCGTCCGTGCGTCCTGGGCTCGCAGAGCGCCGCCTTCGGCGCTGGGCGGTTCCATCGTGCCACCGACTCCCGCCGGCGGGTCGCCGCACTGGTTTTTCTCCGGCCACCCGATCGCCCCGTAATCGACGCCGTTGGCGTCGCTGCCGTCACCGCCGCTGGCATAGAGCGCGCCTTCGGGGCCGAACTGGAGGTCGCCGATCGAGTGCGAGGAGAACTGCGCACACCAGCCTTCGACCAATACCTGCTGGGCCTCCTGGCCGCTCGTCGTGACTGCTTTCTCGTAACCCTGGCCGGCGTCGGCCGTCAGCCGAACCAGCCGCCCGCTGACCGGACAGGCATCCGCCGGGCTGCCTTTCGGTTTCGCTTCGCAGCCGTCACCGCTGCTGTCCGGTTTTCCCCATTTCGGCACTTCGCCGGCCGGCGCGCCGAGCAGGTGGTCGTAGGTGTAGAGCGCGTAGACGTAGGGCTGGGCCGGGAAGCCGGGGTCGAGCGCGAGGCCGAGCAGGCCGCGGTCGAAGGTGTCGTAGACCTCGGTACGCAGATCGGCGAACAGGGTCGGCATCGGGTCGGCGAGGCCGTTGTAGACCTCGATCAAGCCGGTCTTCTCGGCGACGAAGACGAGGCCGTTGGGGGCGAAGCGGACCGTGGTCGGTTCCTCGAGGCCGCTGAAGACGATCTGGTCGCGGAAGCCGCTGGGCAGCTCGGCGGCGCGCGTCGCCGACGCCCAGCTGGTCGCGAGCACCACCGCGAGCGCCAGGATCGCGGCCCATCTCGCCCGGCTCGGCACGCTTACTCGCGCTCGAGCGGCGCCATCGTCAGGCCGGCGCCGTCGAGTTGGGCCCAGTAGTGCTCGGCCGGCTCGCGCGGCCCCGACCAGACGATCGCCTGGCCGCCGTTGTGGATCCGGTCGGCGATCTGGTGGCCGCGGTCGAGGCTGACCCCCGGGATCACGCGCGCCAGCGTCTGGGCGACGTGCTCGAAGGTGTTGTGGTTGTCGTTGCGAACGATCACGCGCCAGTTCCCCCCCAAACCTGAACCAGGTCCTGCATCGCGCGTCCGCTCGACCGTCGAAGTGGACATCGCTCGCCATTATGCATCTCATCAGCAAACCGCAGGACAGCCGTTTCCCCTATCTGCCTGGAATCGACGCTCTCCGAGCGCTGGCGGTGCTGGCGGTCTTCTTCTACCACGCCAACGTCAACTGGATGCCGGGTGGCTTCCTCGGCGTCGACGTCTTCTTCGCGATCAGCGGCTACCTGATCACCTCGCTGTTGCTGCGCGAGTTCCGCGGCGGCGGCGCCGTCCACCTCGGCCGCTTCTGGCTGCGGCGGGCGCTGCGGCTGCTGCCGGCGGTCGGGGTCCTGATCGCGGTGACGATGATCGCCGCCGCGATCCTCGAGCCGGACCGGATTGACGCCTTCCGCGACGACGCCGTCGCCTCGCTCTTCTACTTCGCCAACTGGCACTTCATCTTCGGCCACGTCTCCTACTTCGAACAGTTCGCGGCCCCGTCGCCGTTCACCCACCTCTGGTCGCTCTCGGTCGAGGAGCAGTTCTACCTCTTCTGGCCGCTCGTCTTCGCCGCCGGGATGAAGCTGTTCGGGCGCGGCAGGCTGCTGCTCGGCGTCCTCGCCGGAGCCCTCGCCTCGGTCGCCCTCGCCTGGATCCTGTTCGATCCCGGCAGCGACGCCTCGCGGGTCTACTACGGCACCGACACCCACGCCGTCGGCCTTCTCTTCGGCGTCGCCCTGGCTCTGATCTGGAGCCCGATCGAGCTGCGCCGCCGGCGCACCGGCCCGATGGTCGGTCCGATCCTCGACGTCGTCGGCGTCCTCGCGCTCGCCTACGTCGTCCTCAGCTTCATCCACGTCCACGACTACGACCTCGCCCTCTGGCACGGCGGCTACCTCTGGCTGGCCCTGGTCACCGCCCTGCTGATCGCGGTCCTCGTCCATCCCGCCGCCCGCCTCGGCGGCCTGCTCGGGCAGGCGCCGGTCCTCTGGCTCGGCCTGCGCAGCTACAGCTTCTACCTCTGGCACTGGCCGGTGCTCGCCTTCACCCGGCCCGGGGTCGACGTCGAGCTGCCGAAAGGGATCCTGATCCCGCTGCAACTGCTCCTCGTCCTCTTCCTCGCCGACCTCTCCTACCGCTACGTCGAGCTGCCCTTCCGCGGCCGCGGCAAGCGCCCGGCGCTGCCGGAGAACTGGCTCAGAGTGGCGCGACCGGCGCTGCTGGCCGGCGTCGTCGCGGTCGTCGCCCTGGTCGGCTGGAGCGGGCTCTTCGGCGATGGCAACAGCCGCCCCGACGCCGCTGAGGCCTCGGCCCCGACGATCGCCCGGGTCAAAGCGGCGCCGGTCCGCCAATCGCAAGGCGAAACGGAAGAAGCGGAAGCCGGCTCCCCCGTCGACGACTCAGCCAAGGGCAGGAGCGAGGCCGAAATCGGCGGCGAAGAGCGGCCGCTGCCACCGGCCAAACACCCGCCGCGGATCATCGCCCTCGGCGACTCGGTGATGATCGGCGCCGCCGCCAACCTCGAGGCGCGCCTCGGGCCCGGCTTCTCGATGAACGCCAAGGTCGGCCGCCAGGCCAGCGAATTCGTCGAAATCGTCCAGCAGCTGCGCCGCGAAGGGCACACCCCGAACGCCCTGATCATCCAGATGGGGAACAACGGCCCCCTCTACGGCGACGACATGGAGGCGATCCAGAAGGTGACCGCGAAGGTCGGCGAGCTGTTCCTGATCAACGACCACGCCCCCGTCAGCTGGATCGACGAGTCAAACAGCGCTCTTGCCGAAGCCGGCCAGGACTGGCCGCACACGACCCTGATCGACTGGGCCTCGGTCGCCGCCGAAAACGAAGGCGAGCTCTGGGACGGGATCCATCTCAAGCCCGCCGCCGCCGGCCTCTACGCCCGGCTGGTCAACGAGGCCGTCCGCGAAAAGGTCGCCTTCCCACCGCCGCCGAAGCCGAAGCAGACCCAGAAACAGCAGAAAGAACGCCCCGGGGCGGACGCGAATGAAAGGGAAAAAGCGCCGGCTAGAACGGGCTAGGGACCCGGACGACGACATCGTCGACGCTGGCGAGCAGGCCGTCGCCGTTCTTGCCGGCCCCGACCGTGATCGAGGCGGCGCGGCCGGTCACTTCGCCGGCGTCGGCGTCGGCCGCTTCGGCGACTTTCGTCTGGCCGAGGAAGCCGGTGAGTTTGGCGGTGCCTTTTTCAGGACCGCTGGTCACGTTCAGCACCCGCAGCCGCAGAGCGTTGGCCTTGTTTACGCCTTTGACCATCGCCTGGTCCTTGACGATCGCCAGGAATTTGGTCGCTTCCGCGGTCACCTTGACGAGCTGGACCTTGCGCTGCAGCGGGTAGACGAGAAGTTGGTATTTCGCGCCCGCCCCGGCGCGCAGCTCGAGCCCGAGGTAGGCGCGCTTCTGCAGCGCCACCGGCGTCCCGCTGAGCAGGCGCTCGGTCGCCGCGATCTCGAGGTCGCGGCCGAGGACCGGCGTCCGGTAGGAGCAGGCTTCGGTCGCTTTGCCGATCGTGATTTTCAGGGCGCTTTCGGAGCCACCGCGGGCGCAGCTCGCGCCGGCCAGCTTGATCAGCTGGGCGCGTTGGGCCGTCGAATCCATGCTGTTGCGGTAGATGCCGACCATCGCCGCCCCGGCGCTGGCGGCAAAGGCCCCGGCGAGCAGGGAAAAGACAACGGATAGGGCGATCGATCTCGTCTTCATCGCTGGCAGCCTAAACACAGAGGGGGCGAAAAGATGCGGGATCGGCGGGGCTGGCAGACATCGTTCGAGACACCGGTGTTTGCATAAAAGTCACGAACCGGGGTAGACGAATGTCCTACTGTATTTAGGGGAGTCGTCTTTTTGGGAGCGGCAAGCAGGGCATGAATCCGAAATTCGAGCTAAACCAGTCAGTCCTCCGGCGCCGCATCGCCAGGCGCCGATTTGTCGCGCTCGCCACCCTGGCAGCGCTGGCAGTGCTGTTGCTGAGCACCTCGGTCGTCTCGCGGGCGACCTCGCTGGCAACCTCGGCTGGGACGGCGGTCCTGCGCGGCGCCGACATCGTCTCCGACGGGCCGGCCCTGGCCGACAACCACGTCGCCCACAAGCGGCGGCCCGCCTCGCTGAACCGCAGCCACGCCGTGACCCACGCACCGGCGGGCGCGTCGTTCCCGCCGGCACCGGCACCGGGCCAGGCGCCGGCCGCCGCCGCGCCGGTCGCCGTCGGCTCCGAACCGGTCGCCGTCATTCCGGCCACGACGACGCCCCCCGGCACCGAAGTGCCGAGTGCCGGCTCACCGCCCCCGGCCGAAGAGCAGCCCCCGGCCGAGGAATCGGGGCCGCCGCCGAAATCCGAACCGCCGCCGCCGAACGAACCGGAGCCCGAGCCGCCCCACTCCGGTCCGGAACCGCCGAACTCGGATCCGCCGCCGGAAAAAGAACCGGAATCGGAACCGCCGAAAGTCGATCCGAACGACCCGGTCGAAGAACCGGCCGAGGAAGAGCCGGCACCCGAACAGCCGCCGGCCACGCCGGCCGAAGCGCCGTTCTTCGAAGGCGCCGAAATCGACGACTTCGAACTGATCCAGGCGGCGCCGCGGGCGATCACCGAAGTGCCGGACCCGCTCGGCAGCGGCGAGACGGTGCTGAAGATGACCGTCGACGAGAACGACGTGGCGCCGGTCACGCCGACCGACAACCCGCGGGCGCAGGCGCTCTCGCCCGACGTGATCGAAAACGGCGACGAATTCTGGCTCAAGACCAAATTCCTCATCCCCCAGGACTTCCCCTCGGTCAAAACCTGGATGTCGCTGGTCTCGATCTACGGACCGCCGTTCAACTCCTCCAGCCCATGGCAGATCGAAGTCGTCGCCGACCGCCTGCAATGGACGCGCAACCGCAACTACAGCTTCGACGTTCCCTGGGAAGCGCCGCTGCCCAAGGGCGTTTGGACCACCGTCCTCACCCACGAGCGGTTCGCCACCGACGGCTGGATCGAAATGTGGATCGACGGCCAGCAGGTGACGTTCTTCCCGGGCAGCACCTACAACCCGAGCCATCACGCCGCGACGACGAAACTGGAATTGAAGACGATGGACTCGAGCAACAACGGCGGTCCCAACTCGGCGAAGATCATGCAGTACCGCCAGAAGGACCAGTTCGACATCGGCACCCTCTACTTCGGCGCCCTGACGCTCGGCGAGACGCGGGAATCCGTCGGCGGCTAGCACCCCAACTAGAATCCGGGGTATGAGCGACCACCGTCTTCCCCAGCCCGACCGCCCGTGGGTGATGCGCACCTACGCCGGCCACTCCGACGCCAAGCGCTCCAACGAGCTTTACCGAGGCAACCTCGCCAAGGGCCAGACCGGGCTCTCGATCGCCTTCGACCTGCCGACCCAGACCGGGTATGACCCCGACCACGTCCTCGCCCGCGGCGAGGTCGGCAAGGTCGGCGTCTCGGTCGCCCACAAAGGCGACATGCATCAGCTGCTCGAGGGGATCCCGCTCGACGAGATGAACACCTCGATGACGATCAACGCCACCGCCGCCTGGCTGCTCGGCCTCTACGTCACCGTCGCCGAGGAGAACGGGGTCGATCGCGCCGAGCTGAAGGGAACGACGCAGAACGACATCATCAAGGAGTACCTCTCGCGCGGCACCTACGCCTTCCCGCCCGAGCCCTCGCTGCGGCTGATCGCCGACATGGTCGCCTTCAGCGTCAACGAGGTGCCGAGTTGGAACCCGACCAACATCTGCAGCTACCACCTGCAGGAGGCCGGCGCGACGCCGGTGCAGGAGATCGCCTACGCGCTCTCGACCGCGATCGCCGTGCTCGACGAGGTCAAAGCCCGCGGCCAGGTCGCCGACGAGGACTTCGGCAAGGTCTTCGGCCGCATCTCCTTCTTCGTCAACGCCGGCATCCGCCTGATCGAGGAGATCGCGAAGCTGCGGACGATGAGCGCGCTCTGGGAGGAGATCGGCCGCGAGCGCTACGGCGTAACGGACGAGAAGATGCTGCGCTTCCGCTACGGCGTCCAGGTCAACAGCCTCGGCCTGACCGAGGCGCAGCCGGAGAACAACATCCAGCGGATCGTGCTCGAGGCGCTCGCCGTCACCCTCAGCCGCGACGCCCGCGCCCGTGCGCTGCAGCTGCCGGCCTGGAACGAGGCGATGGGTCTTCCCCGTCCCTGGGACCAGCAGTGGAGCCTGCGGATCCAGCAGGTCCTGGCCAACGAGACCGACCTGCTCGAGTATCCGGACGTCTTCGAGGGCTCGGTGGTGATGGACGGGCTGGTCGAGGAGCTGACCGCCGGCGCCCGGGCCGAGATGGCCGTGGTCGAGGAGCACGGCGGCGCCGTCAAAGCCGTCCCCTACATGAAGGCGCGCCTGGTCGAGTCCCATCGCGAGCGGGTCGGCCGGATCGAGAGCGGCGAGCAGAAGGTGATCGGCCAGAACAGCTTCACCGAGAGCGAGGACTCGCCGCTGACCGCCGGCGCCGACGGCGGCATCCTCACCCCCGACCCCGAGGTCGAGCGCGAGCGGATCGCGGCGCTGGAGGAGTGGAAGGCGAATCGCGACGAGGCCGTCGTCCAAGCGGCGCTGGCCGAGCTTGCCGCCGTCGCCGCCGACGAGGCGGCGAACATCATGCCGGCGACGATCGCCGCCGCCAAGGCGGGGGCGACGACCGGCGAGTGGGCGCAGACGATGCGCGACGTCTTCGGCGCCTACCGGGCGCCGACCGGCGTCGACGGCGCGGCGCCGCCCAGCGACCGCCAGCAGCTGGCCGAGATCCGCGCCAAGGTCGACGAGGTCTCCGAGCAGATCGGCCACCGGATCAAGATCCTGGTCGGCAAGCCCGGCCTCGACGGCCACTCCAACGGCGCCGAGCAGGTGGCGCTGCGCGCCCGCGACGTCGGCATGGAGGTCATCTACCAGGGGATCCGGCTGACCCCGGAGGAGATCGCCGAGTCGGCGCTGCAGGAGGACGTCGACGTCGTCGGTCTCTCGATCCTCTCCGGCTCGCACCTGGAGCTGATCCCGGAGGTGGTGAAGCTGCTGCGGGAGTCCGACGTCGACGTGCCCGTCGTCGTCGGCGGCATCATCCCCCGCGCCGACGCCGAGCGCCTGCGCGAGGCCGGCGTCGCCGGCGTCTACACGCCGAAGGACTTCGACGTCAACCGGATCATGAGCGAGATCGTCGAGCTGGTCCGGCAGCGCTCAGGCGCCGGCGCCCCCGCCTGAGACCGTCCTGCCTGCGCCGAGCTCCCGGCCTCGCAACAATGGAGGAATGACCGAGTTGAACGGTGACCGCTCCGCCTGGCTGCGCTGCTACCGCTGCTGGTCGCAGAACCTCGAGATCCAGATCCACTACGACGCGATCCGCGCCGTCGACCCCGACACCGGGGCGCTCGCCGACGGGGTCGACGAGGTCCAGGAATCGGTCGTCCAGTGCCTCAACTGCATGCACGACCAGCCGCACCTGACCTTCGAAGACGACCGCGTCGTCCCGATCGAGAACCGCTGGCAGCGGATGGTCGCCGGCACCCCCTGGGTCGCCTCCTGCACGGTCCGCGTCGATCAGGACCGGGTCGAGACCTGCTCCGGCCCGGAGGCGATCGAGTTCCTCACCTACGGCGCCTTCGGCGACGCCGGCGTGCGCGAGTTCTTCACCCACGTCCGCTTCCACAAGCACGACGACGAGCAGATCGTCGTCCACCTCCTGGTCGAGCTCTACGCCCGCTCCGCCCAGGAGGCGACGGAAGTGCTCGAAGAGGCGGCGTTCGGGCAGCTGGAGATCACGTCGCTGGCCGAGGAGTCACGGCCGCCGGCGCATGCGACTGACGAGGCGCACTAGGGACGGGTTTGGCGTGGAAGGGTTGGGTGACCCTCCGCCTGAAGCCGTTCCGCAGGTGTTTGTGCTCCCGGAGTGCCACCGCTTGTCCGTGAGCTTCATTCGGAGGGTCACCCAACCCCTCCCAACGAATCCGACTCCAGCTTCACAGGGTCAGAAGCTTTCGTGAACCGGATGCTCACCGGCCCTGCTTAAGAGCTTCCGTCCCTTGGATTCGGGAATCGGCTTCGGTCGGAGGGTCCGGTGTCCCTCCGAATGAAGCTCACGGACAGACGGTTGCGCTTCGGGGGCTCGATCAGCTGCGCGACGGCTTCAGGCGGAGGGTCACCGGACCCTCCCCCAACCCTGATCCCTAACTGGTAGTTCGCTCAGCCGAAAGGCGGTTGGATGAAGTCCCCGACCGGATTCATCGGGAACGGCACCGAAGTCTCCCCGAAGTAGACCGCCCTGACATCGCCCTTCTTGTTCCGCCCGTAGTGCGACGGCAGCGTCGCGCTGAACATGCCGTTGGAGCCGGCGCGGATCACCTTCAGGGTCTTGTACTTGCCGCCGCGCTTGGCCTGGATCGCGACCTTGCCGCCTTTGTAGACGGAGGTCCGGCCCCAGACGAAGAGGCCGTCCTCTTCCGGGAAGGCGACGAAGGGGAAGCGGAAGGCGTTGATGATCGGCTTCGGCTGCTGCAGGTGCGGGTTCGGGTTCCAGTAGTAGAGCCCGGACTCGGTCGAGATGTTGTACGGCAAGCCCTGCGGTTCGAAATCGACGATCGAGAACCAGAAGAAGCTGTAGACGCCGGCCTTCCACGAGCGGTAGAGCGCTTCGGCGATCCACTGGTTCTCGATGTTCGTCGGCAGGCCGCCGGGATCCGGCGGCTTCGAGTCCCAGGAGAGCTCGATGATCCAGAGCGGCGTCTTCTTGTAGATGTTGCTCTTGATCCGGCCGGCCTTGTTGGCGGCGCGCAGCAGGCGCTGCAGCTTCGGGATGTCTCCGAGCTCGACGTCGTCGGGGCCGCCTTCGTGGGTCGGGCCGCCGGTCGTGTACGGATGGACGTCGAAGACGTCGAAGTGGACGCCGCCTTCGCAGCTGTTGCCCTTGATCGGCTTCGGGTTGGCGCGGCCGGTCATGCAGAGCATTTCGCGGGCGAATCTCATCGGCCCGATCGTGAACCTCGGGACGGCGATCGGGCCGAGGCCGGCGGCGATCACGACGTCGGAGGGCATCACCGACTTGACGCCGTTGTAGAAGGCGTTGATCAGGCGCCGGTAGAGGATCGGCGAAACCACCTGGCTGCCTTCGTACTGGGGGTTGAAGAAGAGGCTGAGGTTGGGCTCGTTGAGGCCCTGGAGGTAGGTGACCCGCGGCACGCCAGGGACGTTGCCGCTGTAGTGGAGGGCAGTCGCCCGCGCGAACTGTTCGAGCATCGCCGGGTTCGGCTTGCACGGTTCGTCCGGTTTCAGCGGCCCACATTCCTGCGCCCACGAGGGTGCGCCGCGGACCTGCAGGACCGGGGTCAGCCCGGCGGCGGTCGCGTTGCGGACCCAGGTGTCGTAGAACTCCCAGTCGTAGTTGGGGTCGGCCGGGTTTTCCGGGTTCCAGTTGGCCGGCAGTTTTTCCGGTGCCACGCCCCACCACCGCATCGGCACCAGCACCCGGTTGGCGCCGGCGGCGAGAGTGTGTTCGAATTCGACCGGTTCGTTGCCGTAGACGTAGGAGACGCCGGTATTGAGCAGCGGCAGCTGCTTGGCGCTGGCCGCGGCCGGCGCCAGGCCGGCGCAGACGAGCAGAGCTGCAAGTCCCGCAAGCAGGTAGGCGCTGGGGCGTCTCTTCGGTGAGCGGCGGATCATTCTCGGCCTGAAACCCGGCTGAGGCCTAGACGACTCGCTGCTGGCGATTGCGCCAGACATAGAAGCCGGACCAGGCGACGACTGCGATCAGGAGCAGTGGCAACCAGAGGCCGACGGAGTCAGAGGCGGTGCCGGTCGCCTGGCTGGCGATCTCGCCGAAGCCCGAGGAGCCGGAGGGGCCGCTGCCACCCGAGCCGGCGGTCCCGGCACCGAGGTTGGCGGAGCTTTCCTGCTTTTCGGGGCTGCCGTTCTGGCCGTTGCCGCCGGAGTTCGGCTGCTTGCCCTTGCCCTTGTCACCGTTGCTCTTGCCGTTGCCACCGTCGCCGGCGCTTTCGTCGCCGGAGCCGGAGTCAGAGCTGGTGGTCGGAGCGGTTTCCGCGGTGAACTGGGCCACTGCCTTGCCGGCCGCGCCCTTGTCGTCGAGCTTCTTCGTGTTGCCGGCGCCGAGGACTTCGTTCGGCGTCACGCCCTTCTTTTTTTCCAGCGAGGACTGTTCTTCGCCCTCGGAGGTCGGGAAGGTCTCCGTGTACTGGTTCACGGCGGAGTTGCCGGGCGGCACGATTTCGCCGGCCGCGGCGGTCGTTGCCGGCAGGGTGCAGGCAAGGACCGTAAGCACCGCCAGAAAGAGCAGAGTCGGCTTGGGTGGCATGGCCAGATAGTACGGGCTGGGCAAGAGCCCATGGACCAGCACATACGTCCAGCGGGCTTTTTCAGGGGACGCCGCGTATATAAGGAGGCGATGGAGGCCAGCCCGAAACCGTCCGGCGGCGCCTGGCCGACCGCCGCGAGCAGGATCGACTGGGGCCTGGTCTCGACCTGGCTGCTCGGCTTCGGTCTCGTCCTCTACCTCGGCCTCGAGGGCGGCGGCTTCGACCCGCTCGTACATGACCAGGTCGGGATCGCGGCCTGGTGGGTGCTGCTGGCGACGACTGCGATCGGCGCCCTGCCACGCCGTCGGCCCTCGACCCTGGCCTGGGTCGCCCTCGGCCTGTTCGCCGCCTTCGTCGTCTGGACCGGGCTCAGCCTGATCTGGACCGAAAGCTCGGAAAAGACGGCCGAGGAACTGGCGCTCGTCGCCGGCTACCTCGGGGTCTTCGCCGTCGCCGTCTTCAACCGGCGGCCGCGGGGGGCGCGCTGGATGGTCGGCGCGGTCGGCAGCGCGATCGCCGTCGTCGGCATCATCGCCCTGCTTTCGCGCCTGCACCCGGCCTGGTTCCCCTCGGCCAACCAGACCGCCCAGTTCCTCGACTTCGGCAAGGAACGGCTCTCCTACCCGCTCAACTACTGGAACGCGCTGGCGACGCTGATCGCGATCGGGCTGCCGCTGCTGCTCCAGATCGCAACCGGCGCCCGTCAGATCGCCTTCCGGGCGCTGGCGGCGGCGGCGATGCCGGCGCTGATGCTGGCCGCCTTCTTCACCTTCTCGCGCGGCGGCATCGCTGCCTGCTTCCTCGCCCTCGGCGTCTTCCTCGCCCTCACCTCGGACCGGCTGCCGAAGCTGCTGACGCTGCTCGTCACCGCCGCCGGCGGCGCCGTCCTCGTCGCCGGCGCCGCCGCCCGCCACGACCTCCGCCACAACCTCGAAAACTCGACCGCCCACCACCAGGGCAACGAGCTGCTGGTCTGGACGATCGTCGTCTGCCTCGTCGTCGCCGTCGTCCAGCTCGGGATCTCGGTCGCGCTCGAGCGCGAAATGCGGCCCGGGTGGACCCGGGTCAGCCGCCAGCACTCGCTGATCGCGCTCGCCGCCGTCATCGTGGTCGGCCTGGTCGTCGCGATCGCCGCGGGCGGGCCCGGCAAGCTCTCCAACGCCTGGGACGAATTCAAGCAACCGGAAACGGTGCCGGGGAAGAACGCCGAACGGCTCTCCAGCGCCTCCGGCGAGAGTCGCTACCAGTTCTGGAGCTCGGCCTGGCGCGAGTTCGAAAGCAAGCCGCTGACCGGACGCGGCTCCGGCACCTTCGAGCTCTGGTGGACGCGCGACGGGGACACGCCCGACATCGTCAACAACGCCCACTCGCTCTACATGGAAGTCCTCGGCGACCTCGGCCTGGTCGGCGCCGCGCTGCTGCTCGGCTTCCTGCTGACGGTCCTGGTCGGCGGCAGCCTCGCCGCGGTCCGCGCCGGCGAGCTGCGGGCGCCGCCGCTCTCGGCCGCGATCGCCGGCTTCGTCGCCTTCTGCTTCACCGCGATCTTCGACTGGCTGTGGCAGGTGCCGGTGGTGCCGGTGGCCGCGCTGCTGCTGGCGGCGGCCGTCGTCACCCACGCGGTCGGCTCCAGCAGCGGCCGCAGCGTTCGTGGGCCGGCGCCGTTCCCGCCTCTCGCCCGGGTCGGGGTCGCGCTGGCGTCGCTGGTCGCGATCGTCCTGGTCGCGATCCCGCTCGCCTCCACCGCGCTGATCCGCCAGAGCCAGGACGAGGCGCAGATCAACGACTTCAGCGCCGCCCTCGGCGACGCCCGCTCGGCGCAGAACGTGCAACCGGATGCCGCCGGCCCGCGCCTGCAGGAGGCGCTGGTACTGGAGACCGAGGGCGAACTGAAAGCGGCGGCGGAAGCCGCGCGCGAGGCGACCGACCGGGAAGAGAACAACTGGCGACTGTGGATGGTGCGCTCGCGGATCGAAGCCCAGCTCGGCAACGCCGACGACGCGGTCCGCTACTACGAAAAGGCGCGCTCCCTGAATCCGCTCTCGCCGCTGTTCGCCCCGTCGCAGTAAGTACGCCGCGGCACCGATAGTTCCGTTCTCTGATCCTCAGTTTTAAGTAGCGACGCTCGGACACGCGTCCGTCGCAGGCCCGGGCGAACGTTCGATTCTCCCTGGACGCACTCGTGCCCGGGCCGCGAATGGACGAAGCGCCGTCGCATGACCAACCTGGCGCAGTCCGCACCCACCGCCCACCGTAAGCCCAGCCTTCGCCTCACCGCGGCTGCCGCGGCGCTGACCTGCCTGCTGGCGGTCGGCGTCGAGGCCCCCGCCGCCGGCGCTGCGGTCCCCGCCGCTGCCCAGGGGAAGGTGTCCTACGCGAAACGCGTCAACCTGCGCAAGCGGAACAGCCACAAGCGCCAGACCTACGGCCCGACCACGCCGACGCAGCCAACTACTCCCACCGCCCCCTCGTCGCCGACCACCCCCACGACGCCGACGACCCCGTCGACTCCGAGCGCGCCGGCGACGCCCACGACCCCGACCCAGCCGACGACGCCCACCAGCCCCACGACTCCGACCACCCCGACGACGCCCACGACTCCGACCACCCCCACCACGCCGACGACTCCGTCGACCCCGAGCGCCGACTCGATCTTCACCGGGGCCAAGATCAAAGACTTCGCCCTGATGCAGCAGGCGCCGGGCGCGACCACCGAAGTCCCCGACCCGCTCGGCAGCGGCCAGACCGTGCTGAAGATGACGGTCAGCGACAAAGACGTCGCCCCGATCACGCCGACCGAGAACCCGCGCGCCCAGGCGCTCTCCCCGGACATCATCCACGGCGGCGACGAAATCTGGCTCTCGACCAAATTCCTGCTGCCCGCGGACTTCCCCGCCTCGGTCCCCGGCTGGATGTCGCTGGTCTCGATCTACGGCGAACCGTTCGGCGGCTCCAGCCCTTGGCAGATCGGACTCGAAGGCAACAAGATGTCGTGGATGCGCAACCGCACCTACGGGTACGACACCCCGTGGGAAGTGCCGATGGTCCGCGGCCGCTGGGTCACCGTCCTGCTGCACGAGCGCTTCGCCAGCGACGGCTGGGTCGAGATGTGGATCGACGGCAACCCGGTCAAGTTCTTCGCCTCGGGCAGCAGCTACAACCCGAAAAAAGTCGCCGCCACCGAACACCTGGCAATGCAGACGATGGACTCCTCGAACAACGGCAAAAGCGGCAACGCGGCGAAGATCATGAACTACCGCGAGGTGGGCATGTTCAGCTCGACCACGGTCTACTTCGGGGCGCTGCGGGTCGGCAAGACCCGCGCCTCAGTCGGAGGCTGACAGGACGGTTCGCAATGATGGCCGGGTGAAGAACGGTCAGGTACCTGGGGCGAGGCCCCGAATCGGGATCGCCTTCCAAGGCGATCCCGACGATCCCGCCTCCTGGTCGGGGGTGCCGGCCGGTCTGCAGCGGGGGCTGGAGGCGGCGGGCGCCGACCCGGTCCCGGTCGACGCTCGCTTCCCCGGCGCCGACCGGGTCGCCCACCGGCTGGGAATGTCGTGGGCGGCGGCCACCGCCAACCCGGTCTTCGCCGCCGCCAGCGGCGCCCGGGCGAGCCGAGCCCTGCGCGCGGCCGGCGTCGACGGCGCCGTCGCGATCGGCAGCGGCTTCGCCCTCGCTCCGGCGCTGCGCGCCGTCACCTTCGAGGACATGACGGTTGCCCAGGCGGCGCGGCGCGACGACCCGGTCTACCAGGGCCTCGGCGAGCGCTCGATGCGGCGCTGGCGGCAGCGCCAGAAACTGATCTACGAACGCAGCATCGGCTGCTGCGTGACCAGCCGCTGGGTCGCCGAATCGATCCACAGCGACTACGGGATGCCGCTGGAACGGATCCACGTCGTCGGCCTCGGGCGCAACGTCGATGCGGACGGCGAGGGCGAGCGCGACTGGAGCGTTCCCCGTTTCATCTTCGCCGGCCTCGCCTGGGAGCGAAAGCGGGGCCCGGCGGTTGTCGCGGCCTTCACGGCCCTGCGCGAGCGCCATCCCGCCGCCACCCTCGACCTGGTCGGCGACCACCCCCGTGTCGAGGTCGAGGGGGTGACCGGCCACGGCCCGTTGCGACTCGACTCCGGGCCCGAGCAGCGGCGCTACTCCGAGCTCCTTGCCCGCGCCACCTGCTTCGTGATGCCGTCCTCTTACGAGCCGTTCGGGATCGCGTACGTCGATGCCGGCGCCGCCGGCGTCGGCAGCATCGGGACCACGGTCGGCGGTGCCAGCGACGCCGTCGGCCCGGGCGGCGTCCTCGTCGAGCCCGGTGACGAACAGGCCCTGCGCGAAGCGATGCTCGAGCTCGCGGTTCCGGAGACGGCCCGCCGTTTCGGCCGACTCGCACGCCAGAATTCCGCCCTCTACACCTGGCGGGCGGTTGGCGAACGCATCCTCCGCGCCCTCCGTCCACCGCAATCGGACATGCAAATTCTCACCAATTTTCTGCCTCTACCCAAGAACGTTGATGCCACCTGAACAAGAACGTTGACGACGCCTGCTTGACGCCTGTACCTGGCCCCGCAGGCCGGCCCGAGCCGGGTATCCTCGTTGAGTCGAGACGGTTCCGCATCAACGACTCCGAACGAATGTCTCCAAGTTGATCTCAAGACCGCAGCGACCGTTGCCGACACAGGTATCGGCAGCTATGAACGACATCGCCTACGACTACGAATCCTCGGTAACGCCGCTGCGGTCGGTCGACCCGGCGCTCTCGCCGGCATCGCGCGCGGCGCGTCGCTCGATCTTCCTGCACCGGCTCCTGCTCGGCGCCGATCTGATCTCAGCCCTGCTGGCCGGGGCGATCACCTCGTTGCTGTTCGCGATCCCGGCTTCCGACGCCGCGGCCCTGACCGCCGCCCTGATCGTCGGCTCGATCGGCCTCGCCTTCATCTTCGGTCTCTACAGCGACGGCGACCTGCTGACCTGGGCCAGCGGTCTCGCCGACGCCCCCCGCGCCCTGGTCGCGGCTGTCGTCCTCTCCTGGCCCGTCTTCGGCGTCGCCGCCGCCCTCGACCTCAGCCAGCCGGCCATCGTCGCGCTCGTCGCCACCGCCGGGACGGCCGGCTTCGGCAGCATCACCCGTGCCCTCGGCCGTGGCTGGGCGCACCGGGTCGTGCCGCTGCGCCAGCGCACCGTGATCGTCGGCTCCGGCATCGTCGCCGACCGGCTCGCCGACCGGCTCGAGCGCCACGGCGAGTTCGGGCTGGAGACGATCGGGCTCGTCGACGACGACGTCCACCGGCTCGACAGCGCCCAGCGCCTGCCGAAGCTCGGCTCGCTCGACCAGCTCGACCAGGTTCTCGACGAGCGCGAAGTCGACCGCGTGATCATCGCCTTCTCCCGCGCCAGCCACCAGCAGCTGCTGAGCTGCATCCGCGTCTGCCGCGACCACCGCGTCGCCGTCGACGTCGTGCCCCGCCTCTTCGAGCTGCTCGACGGCGCCCAGTCGCTGAACCAGATCGGCGGCCTGCCGCTGCTCTCGATCGGCGCGCCGCCGCTGAGCCGCGCCTCGCGGCTGGCCAAGCGCGGGCTCGACATCATCATCTCCTCGCTGCTGCTGATCTTCCTCAGCCCGTTCCTGGCGCTGATCGCGATCGCGATCAAGCTCGACTCGCGCGGCCCCGTCTTCTTCCGCCAGGTCCGCGCCGGCCGCGGCGAATCCGAGTTCCAGCTGGTCAAGTTCCGCTCCATGTACACCGACGCCGAGGCCCGCAAGAGCGAGCTCGAGGAGGCCAACGAGGCCGGCGACGGGGTCATGTTCAAGATCAAGCGCGACCCGCGGATCACCCGCGTCGGCGGCTTCCTGCGACGCGGCTCGATCGACGAGCTGCCGCAGCTGATCAACGTCCTCAAGGGCGAGATGAGCCTGGTCGGCCCCCGCCCGCTGATCCTCAAAGAGGCCCGCCACGCCGCCCAGACCTGGCACGCGCGCCGGCTCGACCTGCGACCCGGGATCACCGGCCTCTGGCAGATCTCCGGCCGCTCCGACCTGCCCTTCCAGGAGATGGTTCGGTTCGACTACCAGTACGTGTCCGGCTGGTCGCTGGCCAGAGATGTGGAGATCCTGCTGGCGACCATTCCGGTCGTCCTCTCCGGCCGCGGCGCCTACTAAACAAGAGTCGGTCTCGACGAGAGCCCGCAGCGCTCCAAGGCGTGGTTGAGCTTTTACTCCCTATAGACGCAAAAGCTCAACCACGCTGGGCGCCGGCACACTGCGTTAAACGGTGCCGGGGGCGGGGCGGCCTCGGAGGCGGCGGGTCAGGCGGCGGGCCAGGGCGAACTCGGGGGAGAGGAAGAGGCGCTTGCCGGTTGGCGAGATCTTGCGGGCGAAGCGCTGCTCGTCGTCGCGGTAGTCGACGTTGATGCGGGGGATCGAGTGCGGGCCGGCGCGGCGCTGGCCGTGGTTGTGGGGCAGGCTGAAGGCGTAGGAGAAGCCGCACTCGGCGGCGGCGGCGGCAACCTCGGGGCTCCACTCGCCGAAGGGGTAGGCAAGCGTGTCGCAGCTGCCGAGCCGCTCCTTGACCCGGGCGCGGGACTGCGAGAGCTCCTCGCGCAGCACCTCGGGGTCGAGCTCGGGCAGGTGGGGATGGGTGAGGGTGTGGGCGCCGACCTCGAAGCCCCCCTCCTTCATCTCCCCCGCCATCTCCCAGTCGATCGAGCGCATCGTCTGCGGGAAGCGCGCCTGGTCGGCGGCGACCTCGGGCCAGGCCAGCGGCCCGGCACTGTCGACCAGCGGCGGCAGGACGAAGACGAAGGCCGGGAAGCCGTACTCGCGCAGCAGCGGCAGCACCGTCCCGTGGTTGTCGCGAAAGCCGTCGTCGAAGGTGAGAAAGGCGGTCGGCGCGATCTCGTCCCCGCGCGCCCCAGCCTCGAGCGCGCCGAGGTCACCGCCGCGAATCCCCTGCCGCTTCAGCTCCGCGAGTTGGCGCTCGAACAGCTCGGCGCTGACGGTCAGGTAGGTGGGCCCTTCGGGGGCGACCGAGTGGTAGCAGAGGAAGGTGGCCCGGCGCGACCGGTTCCGCAGCAGTTGGGCGCCCACGAACGGCAGTCTAGGTCGCGTGAAGGCGGCTGGCCCGCTTACTAGGCTGCGCGCGATGCGTGTCCTGCTCGTCTGCTCCCCCGGTGGCCACCTGCAACAGATGCTGGCGCTGGGGCCGGCCTGGCGCGGCCACGACCGCGCCTGGGTGACGCTGCCGGGGGCGGACGTCAGCTCGCTGCTCGCCGACGAGCAGGTGACGATCGCCCACAGCCCGACCAACCGCAACGTCAAGAACCTGGCCCGCAACACCGGCCTCGCCTGGCGCCTGCTGCGCCGCCGGCGCCCGGACGCGATCCTCTCCACCGGCGCCGGCATCGCCGTCCCCTTCTTCCTCATCGGCAAGCTGCTCGGGATCCGGACCGTCTACGTCGAGAGCGTCACCCGCACCGAGTCGCTCTCGCTCTCGGGCCGCATGGTCTACCGGCTGGCCGGCCGCTTCTTCGTCCAGTGGCCCGCCGTCGCCGAGCACTTCAAGAAGGCCGAGTACCACGGGGGGATCCTTTGATCTTCGTCACCGTCGGCACCCACCACGACCCCTTCGACCGCCTGCTCGACGCGCTCGGCCAGCTCGACGGCAGCGAGCTGGTCGTCCAGTACGGGCCGGGGTCCCCCCCGCCCGGCGTCGCTCGCGCCGAGGCCTACCTGCCGTTCGAGCAGATGGTCGAGTGCTTCCGCGAGGCGGAAACGGTGATCACCCATGCCGGCGTCGGCAGCATCCTCTGCGCCCGCCACGAGGGCCACACGCCGCTGGTCGTCCCCCGCCGCCACGACCTCGGCGAGCACGTCGACGAACACCAGGCCGAACTGACCCGGCAGCTGGCGGCGCGCGGCAGCGTCGTCGAGGTCACCGACCTCAGCCGCCTGGCGGAGCTCGTCGCCGCGGCGCCGCCGCGCCGGCCGGTGACCGAGGCGCCGGAACCGCCGCTCTGCCCGAGCGTCCGCGCCGCCCTCGCCGGCGAGTCCTAGAGCAGCTCCGCGTAGATCCGGTCGAGCCGGCGGGCGACCTCGTCGGCGTCGAGCGAGTGCGCCTTGGCGAGGGCGCCGGCGGCAAGGCGCCGGCGCAGCTCGGGGTCGGTGGCGAGGCTGACCAGCGCCGCCGCCAGCGCCGCCGGGTCCTCGGTCGGGACGAGCAAACCGTCGGCGCCGGGGTCGACCACCTCGGGGATGCCGCCGGCTGCGGTCGCGACCACCGCCAGCCCGTAGGCCATCCCCTCCAGCAGCGCCATCGGCAGGCCCTCCGAGCGGGAGGCGATCACGAACGCGTCCGAGCCGCGCAGCAGCGCGTCCTTCTGCTCGGCGTCGCGCCAGCCGAGCCACTCGACCCGGGGCTCGCGCGCGAGCAGGGCCTCCGCCTCGGCCGGCGGCTCGCCCGGCCCGGCCAGCCGCACCCGCAGACCGGGCGCCTGCGGCAGCGCCTGCTCCAGCGCCGCGACGAGGACGTCGCCGCCCTTGGCGACGTTGGCGAAGCCGCCCAGGTAGGCGAGCCGGACCTCGCCTTCGGCGGCCGGCTCGCGCTCGAACGGCGGGATCACCGGCGCCGGGTTCGGCACCACCTCGACCTCGGCCAGGTGGTAGGCCTGGGAGAGCATCTCGGCGCTGGCGGCGGAGACGGCGAGGACGACGTCGGCGGCGCCGAAGGCGGTGCGAAAGAGGCGCAGGCTGTGCCTGTCGCGAGTCCAGGAGAAGTAGGCGATCTCGTCGGCGCCCGAGTGCATCTGCAGCACCACCCGGCGCCGCAGCGCCTGCGCCAACAGGATCACGAGCGCCTTGCGGTAGGAGCTGCCGCGCACGGTCGCGTGGACGTGGACGATGCGGCCGCGGCCGGCGATGCTCCAGGCGGCGATCCGGGCGAGGGCGGCGCTGAAGTCGAAGAGCTGGCCGAGCTTGCCGGGGCGGCGGTAGGTGACGACGACGTCGAGCTGGTAACGCTCGCGCAGCGGCGATGCGAGCAGCGCCCGCTGCGCGGTCGGCATGCCGCCGCCGATGTTCGGGTCGGGACCGACCTGAAGAACGCGCGGGAGCTGGGACCCCGGCTCAGGCACCGCCGACGTCCCCGATCCCCGGCAGGTTGGCGGGCGGCGCGCCCCAGCGGCCACGGTAGCGGTCGACGACCCCGCGCCAGGTGCCGACCGCGAGCGCCCACGGTTCGGCCGTGCCGCCACCGCGCAGGTGGGCCGCGCGCAGGCCAGCCCGCGCCAGGTTGAGGGCGACGAGCCAGAGCGAGCGCAGGGTCGAAGCGGTGAGTCCGCGCGCTCCCTTGGCCCGCCCCGCGTACTCGATCCCGTTGCGGGTGATCAGGTAGGCCCAGGCGCCGATCCGCTTGCCCATCCCCGAGTCCTGGTCGGCGCGGGCGGCGGGGACGACGCCGACCGCGAAACCGGCACGGCGGGCGCGGAGGCAGAGGTCGGCCTCCTCGCAGTAGCCCCAGAAGCGCTCGTCGAACTCGCCGACCCGCTCGAAGACCGCGCGGCGGATCAGCATCGTGCCGCCGTCGACCCAGTCGCTGTCGAGGACCTCGCCGCCGCCGGGCGGCAGCTGTTTGCGGTGCGAGTTGGCGCCGTTGGCGTCGGTGACGCCGCCGAACGAGTAGGGGACGTCGGTGCCCGGCAGGACCAGCGCCGGGCCGAGGATGCCGTAGCCGGACTGGGTGGCGAGGGCGCCGCGCAGGGCGGCGAGGGCGCCGGGCCGCAGGCGGGCGTCGTGGGTGAGGACGAGGATCTGCTCGGCGCCGCGCTCGAGCTGGCGGCGGATGCCGGCGTTCATGCCGCCGGCGTAGCCAGGGTTGGCGCCGGTCGCCAGCACCTCGACACCCTCGGGGGCGCTCGGCGGCGATTCGCCGGGCGCCGCCTGGTTGTGGACGAGGACGATCGCGCTCGCCGGTACCCCCTCCGCCGCGAGCGACTCGATCAGCGCCCGGAACTCGCCGCCGGCGCCGTAGGCGAGGACGGCGACGCCGAGGCCCCCCTCATTTGCCACGCGCGCTCCTCGCCCGCCGCTCCACGGCGACCCCGAGCGAGGCGAGCGCCCCGACCGGGCTGCGGGGCTTGCCGAGGACCCAGCTGGCGGTCTCGCGGAGATCGGTCTGGAACCGCTTCTTGTAGCCCTCGTCGCCCCACATCAGGTCGTAGATCGCCGCCCCCTCCGCCGCCGCCTGCTCGATCGTGTGGGCAAGCAGGACGGTGCCGAGGGCGAAGTCCTCGTACTCCTGCGCCAGTCCGGAGAGCGAGTAGCAGTAGCGCTCGCCCAGCCGCCACCCGTACCAAGCAGCCCGCGGGGCGCCATCGGCTTCCGCGATCCAGAGTCGCAGCCAGCCCTGCTCGAGGGCGGCGGCGGCGAAGGCGCGCTGGAACTCGCGCACCTCGGCGGCGCCCGAGGAGGAGCCGCCGCGCTCGTCCCAGCGTTCGTCGTGCAGCTCGAGGAAGAGGTCGAAGTCGGCATCGAGCTGGGCCGGGTCGCTCGTCATCCGGAAGCTGAGCTCGTGCTCCTTTTCGAGCTTGCGGCGGCGGCGGCCGAGCTGGCTGCGGAAGTTACGGCTGCGGGCGGCCAGGTAAGCGTCCCAGCCGCCCTCCTCAAAGGCGATGAACGGCAGGCAGTCGCTGCGACGCTGGCGCGACGCGGCGACCCCGTCGACACCCGCCGCCCAGAGCGCCTGCGGCCAGGCGCTGTCGCGATCGATCCGGTCGAGCACCAGCAGCTGCCAGTCACGCCGGCGCTGCTTCAGCAGCGCCGCGCAGGCCGCCGCCATCTCGGCCTCGTCCTCGGGCCGGCAGGCGGGAGTGAACCAGTCCCCCCGGCGGGCGCCGGCGAAGCGCAGGATGCGGGCCCCCCTGGATCGCACCCGGACCAGGGGCAGGACCCCTCGCACCTCCCCCTCGCGCCGCCAGACGAGCGCGTACGGCTCCTCAGAGGGATACGTTGCGAGCCAGGCCCGGAACCACTCCGGAGTCAGGAACGGGTTGGCGCGAATCTCCGCCAAACGGCGCCAGACGGCGGCGATCGCCTCATCGGCGACGACGCTGTCGGCGAGCACCTCGACCATGGTCACCTCGGGCACCGGCCGAGTCTATGGACGGTCGCGGCGCGCGCCCCGGGCCGTCCGTGCCTGGGTTGCAAAATTTCTCCTTTCCTCGCCTGGACGGATGTTCGAGTCCGGGCTTGACAATTTGAACGAGCGGCGCTTCGGGCCGAGTGGTGGGCATGCCCTTTTCCGCCCGCATCGCCGCTCTCCTGGCCGCTTCCGCCCTCCTCGTGAGCCTCTGCGCCGGGCCCGCGACCGCCGTCGCCAAGCCCGCTCCCCAGGGCGCGAGCAAGGCCAAGGCGTCCAAGCAGAGCAAGAAGCAGCGCCGTCATCACCGCAAGGCCCGAGCGCGGCGCCAGGCGGGCCAGGGCAAGCGCGGCGTTTCCGACAACATCAGCCTCAGCTCGGTCTCCTCGAAGGCGAGGGCAGTGGCGAAGCCGAAAGCCACGCCCAGCGTCGCCGGCCTCCTCTTCAACGGCGCCCGCATCTCCGACTTCGACCTGATCCAGGCCGCGCCGGGCGCGATCACCGAAGTCCCGGACCCCGCCGGCAGCGGCGAAACCAATCTCCAGATGACGGTCAACGACCGCGACGTGGCGCCGATCACTCCGACCGAGAACCCCCGCGCCCAGCTGCTCTCGCCGCCGATCATCGACAACGGCGAGGAATTCTGGCTCTCGACCAAGTTCTTCATCCCGACCAACTTCCCCACTTCGAGCCACGGCTGGATGTCGCTGGTCTCGATCTACGGCGCCCCCTTCGGCGGCTCCAGCCCCTGGCAGATCGAAGTCGTCGACGGCCGCCTGCAGTGGATGCGGAACGGCACCTACAACTGGGACGTTCCCTGGCAGATGCCGCTGATCAAGGGCAGCTGGGTGACCGTCCTCCTGCACGAGCGCTTCGCCTCAGACGGCTTCGTCGAAATGTGGATCAACGGCCAGCAGGTCAGCTTCTTCGGTCGCGAAACGCGGCTGGCGATGCAGACGATGGACCGCAGCAACAACGGCGACTCGAACTCGGCGAAGATCATGCAGTACCGCGAAGCCGGGATGTTCGAAACCGGCACCCTCTACTTCGGCGCGCTGAAGATCGGCACCACCCGCGAATCGGTCAGCGGCTGAGCGCCGGCAGGCTCCTCGGCGCCTGTTAGCTTGCGGCGCCGATGCCGGACCTGCTGGCGATCATCTCCCGGGACCGCTCGCGGACCGTCGCCGTCGACGAGCTGACCGCGACCCACGAGTCGCTGCGCGGCGGCGCGGCGAGCGCCGACGGAGCCGAGTGCGGCTGGGCGGCGGTGCGGGTGCTCGACCGGCCGCAGCCGGCGATGGTCGGGGTCGCACGCGAGGGCGGCGGCTGGACCGCCTGGGCCGGGCCGCTGGCCGACCTCGGCGCCGCTGCCACGACCCCGCTGGCGCAGCTCGACGGCCAGTTCGCGCTGCTGCGGCTCGAGCCCGACGGCGAGACGCTGCGGCTGGCGACCGATCCGCTCGGGCTCAAGTCGCTCTTCATTGCCGAGCAGGACGGCCTCACCTACGTCTCGACCTCGGCCCTGGTCCTCGCTAAGCACCTCGGTCGCGCCGCCTCGCGACGCGGCGTCGAAGCCTTCCTGCGGACCGGCACCCAGTTCGGTCGTCCCACCCCCTGGCAGGGGATCGAGCGGCTGCAGCCGGCGGAGACGATCGCCTTCACCCCGGCCGGCAGCGAGCGCGGCGCCTACTGGCAACCGGCGGTCGACCCCGAGGTGCGGCGGCTCGGCTTCAGCGCCTGCGCCGAAGCCTGCGCCGAGCAGGCGGCGGGCGCGATCGCCGGCCACTACGGCGGCGAGCGGCCCTGGCTCGACCTCACCGGCGGCTTCGACACCCGTCTGCTCTCGCTGCTCGCCCAGCGGGCCGGGCTCGGCTTCCTCGCCAACACGATCGGCGACGAGGGGCTCGAGGACGTGCGCCTGGCGCAGGAGATCGCGGCGGCGGCCGGCTGGCCCTGGACCCGCTTCGGCCTGCCTGGCGACTGGGAGCAGATCGCCCCCGGCCGGGTCGAGGAAGCCGTCGCCTGGGGCGACTGCAGCCTCGAGGCGCTGCACCTGACCGAGGTGATCCAGGGCCACCGCGAGAAGGCGGCGAGTGAGTCGCTGCTGCTCAACGGCGGTGGCGGCGAGCACTATCGCGACTACCCCTGGGGGCAGGAGCTGTGGGCGGCCAACCGCACGAGCAAGGTCAACTTCGACCGCCTGCTCGCCTGGCGGGTGCTGGGACCGCTCGACGTCTCCGTCTTCCGCACCGACCCCACCGCGGTCGCCGCGACCGACCTGCGGGCCGAGCTCGAAGCCCGGGTCGCCCCCTTCTCCTCCCAGCCCAACACCTTCCAGTGCGACCTGCTCTACGCGCTGAAGGCGACCGGCCACTTCGGCGCCTACCAGTCGA
Organism: Solirubrobacterales bacterium; assembly: GCA_035689305.1. Lineage (GTDB taxonomy): Bacteria > Actinomycetota > Thermoleophilia > Solirubrobacterales > 70-9 > VAYN01. The sequence continues at coordinate 34,746 of DASSLT010000024.1, forward strand.
GCGCCGCCGGCTGGATCCACATGGAAATCCCCTTCTACCTGAAGCCGGTCTTCGAGACGGCGATCTCGGCGGCGCCCCGCCACCGCAACCTCCACCGCCTGATGCGGGAGATGATGCGCTACCTGAACCCGGAGATCGCCGCGATCCAGACCGAGACCGGCGGCCCCGCCGAGCCCCTGCGGCTGAGCAACGCCCTCCGCTTCACGCCTTATGTCTCGCGGCGCGCGCGCCGCTTCGGCTCACGGCTGCGCGGCCGGGTGCTGGGCGCCGGCGGCGACCCGGCGGCGCCTGACCAGCGCCTGCGCGGCCGCGCCGCGATCGTCGCCTCCCTGCGCGAGGAGGGCCGCCTCGACCCGGCGAAGATGCGCTCGGCGAGCCTCTACGAGCCGGAGCGGCTGGCGACCCTGCTCGAGCTCGCCGCCAGCGAGCCCGGCGCCGTCGACTGGGCCCTGATCGGCCGCATCGTCACCCTCGAGCTCGCCCTCGAAGCCGTCGGCACCGGCATCGACTGAGCAACGCAACCGCCTCGCGCATCGTGGCAGTCATTTCATTCGCATAGCGGGTGAAATGACTGCCACGCCCCAGGAAGCTCAACGGGACCGTGGGCCGATGCCGCTCACGAGAGCTACGGACCCTGGGGAGTTTGGATGAGCTTCGTTGGGAGGGGTTGGGTGACCCTCCGAATGAAGCTCCCGGACAAACGGTGGCGCCCCGAGAGCTCGACCAGCTGCGCAACGGCTTCAGGCGGAGGGTCACCCAACCCCTCCACGCCAAACCCGTCCCGAATCACCCGCTCAGGTACCGCCGGTACGCCGCCAGCGTCATCGCCCCCACGTTGTCCCAACTAGCCTCGCCGATCGATGCCGCCGCCTCGGCGCCGACCTCGGCGGCCAGGCCCGGGGTCGTCACCAACTCGGTGACCGCCGCCGCCAGGGCCGGCGGGTCCTCGGCCGGGACGACGCGACCGCCGCCGTCGGCGACCAGGTCGGGCAGGCCGCCGACGTCGGTGACGATCATCGCCCGCCCGTACTGCTTGGCTTCCGACCCGATCCCGCTCTGGCTCGCCTGCCGGTAGGGCAGGACGACGCAGGTCGCCGCCTCGAACAGCCCCGGAACCGCCTCCTCGGTGACGTGTTCGTTGCGCAGCTTCACCCGCTGGTCGTCGAGCACCGGATGCGGCTCGACCTCGCCCGAGCCGGCGACGACCAGCGTCGTCTCCGGCGCCCGCTCCCAGACCGCCGGCATCGCGTCGAGCAGGGTGTCGAGGCCCTTGTAGTGGGAGATGCGGCCGAAGAAGAGCAGCGAGGGCCGCTCGGGCAGGGGCGCGGGCTCCGGCAGCGCGATCCCGTGCGGGACGATCTCGACCGCGTGCCTGACGTCGCCGAGCGCCCGCAGCTCGTCGACCAGCACCTGCGAGTGGGTGAAGACCAGGTCGGCGTGGCGGCGCAGGTGCTTGCGGACGACCCGGATCCGGGTCGGCGGCTGCGGGTCGCCCGGGTGCGGCGCCGGGTCGTGGACGGTGACCGCGTAGCGCTTCCACGGGTAGCCGCCGGCGACCGCCAGCCGCATGTCGTGGGTGAGCGAGTCCTGGATGTGGACGAAGTCGGGGTTCCAGCGGCCGAGCTCGCGGCGCAGCGCCAGCATCTCGCGCAGCTTCGAGGGATCGCGGACGCGGCCGCCGATCTCGACGTGGCGGCCGCGGCCGTCGAGCATCGCGGCGACGAAGGCGCGCATCGCCCCCGGCTCGCCGCCGAACTCGAGGTCGTGGTCGCGACTGAGCAGGACGACGTCGCAGCCGTTGTCGGCAAGGCCCCGGGCGAGGCCGGCGGTGTACTTGACGAACCACTCGCAGGCGAGCAGGACGCGCGGCGGCGCGGCTGCCATCAGGCGAGCCTCCCCCGCGCCGCCAGCCGCGCCCGCAGCCAGCCGTAGCTGAGCTTCTCCGGCAGCATCCCGAGCGAGCTGGCCGCCAGCCAGCAGATCAGGCCGTAGGTGCCACCGGTCGCCAACGCCCCGGCCAACGCCGGCAGCCGCGTGTCCGGGATCGGGACGCCGACGAGGTAGACGACCGCGTACGGGATCGCAACGATCAGAGTGAGGAGGGCCGGCGGCCCGACCGCGTGGCGGAAGTCCACCCAGCCGAAGCCGTAGCGACGGTGGAAGCGGACGAGGAAGACGGTGCTGGCGATCACCTCGGCGGCGACGGTAGCGATCAGCACCCCCCAGAGGCCGAAGATCGGGGCGACGGCGAGGGTCGAGCTGACGTTGAGGACGACGACGAGCAGGGCGGTCTGGGCGACCAGCCCCGGATGGCCGTCGGCCATCACCAGCGTCATCGCGACGCCGGTGGTGAGGCTGGCGGCGAAGGCGAGCGAGAGCAGAACGACGATCTGATCGGTCTCCGGCGGCCGTTCGCCGAGCCAGGCGACGAGCAGGAACGGGCAGCTGACGCAGAGGCCGCCGAACATCGGCAGCGCGATCGAGAGCGATGAACGGGTGTAGCGGGCGTAGAACTCCTCGATCACCTGCTTGCCGCGCTCGACGATCTCGGCGGTCGCGGTCGGGATCATCGCCGAGAGGGTGATCGTGCCGAAGGCGAGGACGCCCTGGACGACGCGGTTGGCGATCTCGTAGGCGCCCGCCGTCTTCGGCCCCAGCATCGCCGCGATGATCACCTTGTCGGTCTGGACGTTGACCAGCTCGGCGGCGGTGATCGCCTGGCTCTTCAGCCCGAAACTCATGATCTCCCGCGCCCGTTTGCGGTTGGGCCGGCTCAGGTAGGGGCCGCGCCAGACCCGGAGCAGCGCCCCAACCGAGAGGAAGACGGCGACGACCGCGGCGGCGGCGTTGGCGACGGCGTAATCGGCCAGCTCCGAGCTCTGGGTGAGGACGACGACGCTGGCGACGAAGTTGACGATGCCGCCGAGGACAAGGGCGACGTTGGGCGGCCCCATCCGCCGCAGCCCGATCGGGACGGCGTTGATCACGTCGATCAGGAGCGCCGCGATCAGGATCCCGACCGAGGAGAGGGCGACAACGCGCATTTCGGCGGTGTCGAGTACGCCGAGGACGTCGCTGAGCAGCGGCGCCGCCAGCGCCGCGGCGGCCAGCATCACCACACCGAGCGCGACCACCGCGGCGACGCCGACGGCGACCGACTCCTCGATCCCGCGGCGATCTTCCTGGGCGTCGAAGAGGGCGACGAAGCGGGCCAGCGAGCGGGTGATCCCGAAGTCGAAGAGGCGCGCGTATTGGGCCAGCGCCCCGGTCACCGCCCAGACCCCGAACTGGGCGAGGCCGAGCCTGCTGAGCATGATCGGGGCGAGGATGAAGCTGAGCCCGAAGTTGACGAAGAGCGGCCCCGACTGAAACAGGGTGTTGCGGAAGAGCCCCTGGCGGCGGCGCGGCCGCTCCTCCGTAGCGGTCTCCTCGCTCACGTTCCCCCACCCCCTGCGGCCCGCTTCAGCACTGCTTCCAGGCCGGCGACCGAGCGCTCCCAGGTGAAGCCGGCGAGGCGCTCGGCACCGGCGGCGGCGAGGCGCAGGCGCAGGCCGTCGTCGCCGAGCAGCCGCAGCACCTGATCGCCCATCTCACCGGCCCGCTCCGGCGCCACCACCAGCGCCGTCTCGCCGTCGATCGCGAACTCACGCGAGCCGCCGTTGTCGACGGTGACGAGGGCGCAGCCGCAGAGCATCGCTTCGGAGGCTGGCAGACCCCAGCCCTCGGAGCGGCTGGCGCCGAGGAAGATCGAACAGGAGTTGAACAGGGCCCGCAGCTGGGTCGGCGAGGGCAGCTGCTGGTACTCGATCCAGCCCGGCAGCTCCGCCGGGCGGTCGCGGGTGCCGAAGAGGACGGCGCTGACGTCCGGCCCGGCCAGCTTCGCCGCCTCCATCGCCGCCAGCACGTCGGCGCTGCCCTTCGCCGCGCCGGGGTGGTGCAGCGACCCGAGCCGCGGCGCCCGCTCGGCCGGCGGCACGTCGACGCCGAGCCGGTCGAGGTCCATCCCCAGCGGCACCCGGGTCGTCCGCTCCGCCTCGCCCAGCCCGGCCGCGATCTCCTCCAGCCAGCGGGAGATCACGACCTTCTCCAGCGGCAGCCTCCAGGTCGCGTTGACGCTGTCGACGTCGCCGTCCCAGGTCTCGTACCCCTGGATCAGGTAGGCGCCGCCCGCTCCCTTGGCGGCCGCCGCAGCCGCGATCGGTCCCGCCGTGTGCCAGGCGGTGGCGACGAAGACGTCGGCGTCGGGCAGGGTCCCGGCAGTCGGCTCGAGGATGGCGGCGAGGCGCACCCCCGGCTCGAAATCGAACCATTGGGCGATCCGCGACCGGCGCAGATTCAGTTTCGTGATCCAGATCCGGGCCCGGCGGCGCTCCGCCCGCGATGCCGGCGGCGAGAAGCTCCAGGGGTGGAGGACGGTGACCTCGTGGCCGGCCCTGGTCAGCCGGTTCGCGTACTCGTAGACGACCTTGTAGCCGCCGGTCGGCCGCACCCCCTGTCCGGGCAGCAGAAAGGCGATTCTCATCGGCCCGAACCGCCCTTCCCACAGCCGTCGAAAACGGGTTCGCGACCGGGTCCCCTACCTATACTCGGCCAGTGCAGGGCCACCCCCGCAAAGTCCTGATGGTCGTCAACGCGCTCCAGCCCGGAGGCGCCGAGACCCAGCTGATGCATCTCGCCGAGGGGCTCGCCAAGGCGGGTCATCACATCACCATCTGCTGCATGAACAAGGCCTTCGTCCCGACCGAGTCGGTGCGGGCGGCCGGCGCCCAGATCGTCGAGCTCGGCGCCTCGCACAAAATCCAGCGGCTGCTGGCGGTGCCGAAGCTGGCGCGGCTCGCGCGCCGCTTCGAAGTCGTCCACTGCACTATCTGGGATGCCAGTCTCTGGGGCCGCATCGCCGCAATCCTCGCTCGCCGTCCGGTCGTGGTCGCCGATCACTCGACCGACCGCTCGATCCACACTTCATCGAAGGGAGCTTCGAGGGAAAGCTGGGTGGCCCTGCACAATCGGCTGCTCGATCCCTTCACCTACGCGACGGTCGCCTGCGCCGCCTCGCAGCGGCCGGTGCTGCTGAACGAAGGCGTCTCCCCGAGCAAGATCGTCTACATCCCCAACGGGCTGCCGATCGCGGAGATGCGCTCGACCGCCGCCGACGGCCCCGGCCCCGACGCCGTCGGGCTGCCCGAGGGGGTGCCGGTGGTGATGCAGGTCGGGGTCTTCCGTGAGGAGAAGAACCAGGTCGGGGCGCTGGAGGCGGTCGCGGGAATCCGCGCCGCCGGCGTCGACGCCCACCTCGTCCTGATCGGCGACGGCCCGACCAAAGCCGCGGTCGAGCAGCGCGCCGAGGAGCTCGGCGCCGGCGAGTGGGCTCACTTTGTCGGCCGCCGCTCCGACGTCCCGGCGCTGCTGCCGCTGGCCGACGTCTTCGTCCAGCCCTCGCTCGCCGACGCGATGCCGCTGACGGTGATGGAGGCGATGGCGATCGGCGTCCCGGTCGTCGCCACCGAGGTCGGCGACGTGCCCGCGATGCTCGAGGGCCGGGCCGGGCTGCTCGTCCCGCCCGGCGACCAGGCGGCCCTGGAAGCGGCGCTGACCGCGCTGCTGACCGACCCCGCCCGCCGCGCCGAGCTCGGCGCCGCCGGCGAAGAGATCGCCTCCGGCCAAGACTCGGCGACGATGGTGCGCAGTTACGAAGACCTCTTCGACTCCGCGGTGGCGGCCTGATGCACGAGCCGCTCGGGATCTTCGAATGGCGCTTCCCGGACCTGACCGGGTTCCTCAGCTCGAAGCTGGGCCAGATCCTGCTCGGCGGCGTCGCCGGCGCCTTCCTCGGCGCCGCGATCGCCTCCAAACTGAGCCTCGTCGCCCTGCTGATCGGCGCCCTGCTCGCCGCCGGCGCCGTCTCCGCCGCCCTGACCAGGCCCGATCGCGCCTTCTACGGCCTGGTCGTGGTGATGGTCCTGATCCCGAGCTACGCCTCCCCCGGCGTCGGCCCGATCCTCTTCATCCCCGCCGCCGGGCTCGCCTGGCTGCTCGCCGGCGTCCTCGCCTGGCGCAACGGGATGCAGCGCGGGCGCCCCTTCACCTTCAACGCCCTCGACCTCCTGGTCGCCGTCTTCTTCATCCTCATGTTCGTCTCCTCGCAGGTCTCGCCCCAGGTCGAATTCAAGGAGTACTACAACGACGTCTTCACCTGGCTCGGCCCCTACCTGGCGGCGCGGCTGCTGCTGCAGGACTGCGAGCAGCCGGCGCGGGTCGTCGCCATCGCCTTCGCCGTCGGCACGGTGCTGATCGCGCCCGTCGCGGTGCTGGAGACGCTCGGGACCAAGAACCCGTTCTTCAACTTCCAGTTCAACGGCGCCGAGTCGGCCGCCTTCGGCAACGCCGTCAGCCGCTCGGGCGAGGTCCGCGCCCAGGCCTCGTTCGGGCACCCGATCGCGCTCTCGATGTACGCCTCCGCCTCCGCCCTGCTCTCACTCGGGATGGCTCTGTACGCGAAGATCTCGAAGGAACGCATGGCCTGGCTGGCGCTGGCGGCGGTGGCGGTCGCGGTCCAGGTGATGACGGTCTCCCGGACCGGCTACGTGATGCTGGTGATCGGGGTCGTCCTCTTGGCGCTGACGACGGCTGAGAAAACCCTGCGGCGCCAGCTCTCGGCGATCGTCGGCGTCGTCGCCCTGATCGTCCTCGCGATGAACCTCACCGGCTCAGGACCGGAAGAGCTCCAGGTCTTCCCCTCGAACAAGGCGGAGACGGTGAGTGCCGAAGAGGTGACCGAAAGCAGCGCCTACCGAGAAAAACTGCTCGAACGGGCGACCGAATCAGGCGTCCTCGGTCTCTGGGGCAACCCGTATAACAAGGTCACCAACGGCGTCAGCCTCAGCAACACCTCGGTCGACAACGAGTACATCATCCTCGGCGACAGCTGGGGCCTGATCCCGATGTTCGCGCTGATCGCGGTCGCCGTCGGCCTGCTCGTCTCGATCGCGCTGGCGCTGAGACGGGAGGCGTTCGACCTGGTGATCCTGCCGGTCGCCGCCCTGACCAGCCTCTGCGCCCTCTTCTTCGTCGCCTTCATCACCCAGCAGCAGCTGATGGTCTGGCTGCTGATCGGCTGCGCCAGCGCCGCCAGTGAGCGCACCCTGCGCGAGCGGCGCATGGCGAAACGGCAGCCGCGCCGGGCGGCTGAGGCGCCGCCTCAGCCCCTGGCAGCGATCCCGGACCGCTTGTAGTAGTTGTAGCGCTTGCGGTCGGGGTCGGTGAAGGTGGCGATCACGCCGACCGGGGTTTTGCCGAGCAGCGAAAGCTGTTTGATGAAGGCGCGGGCGCCGTCCTGGGTCGTCCGCCGCACGCCGCCGACGGCCAGCACCTCGGAGACGAACGGAGCCAGCGCCAGCGCGTCGGAGACGACGCCGAGCGCCGGGCTGTCGATGACGACGATTTTGAAGCGCGACTGCAGCTCCCCCATCAGCGCCTGCATCCGCTCGCTCTCGAGCAGCTCCGAGGGATTGGGCGGAACCGGGCCGCTGGGCAGCACGGTCAGCGTCCGCGGCTCGGTCGAGGTCGGGACGTCGAGCTCGACCTCCAGCAGCGCCTCCTCGAGCGGCAGCCCGGAGAGGACGTTGGAGAGCCCGAGCGTCGCGTGCCCGGTGGCGTTGCGGAACTCGCTCTCCTTGCGCAGGTCGGCCTCGATCAGGATCACCTCTTCGCCGACCTCGGCGATCGCCGCCGCGAGGCCACGGGCGACGGTCGACTTGCCGTCGCCCGGTTCGGGGCTGGCAAGCAGCACCGAGTGCAGTTCGCGATCGACGTTGAAGTAGCGCAGGTTGGTGCGGAGGTTGCGGAAGTCCTCGGCTTCCTGGGAGAGCAGGATCCCTTTGATGCCGAGCTTCGAGAGGTCCTTGCTGCGCGAGATGCGGGCGATGATCGGTGCCCCGAACAGGTCCTCGAGCTCCTCCGGATTGCGGACCCGGCGGTCGACCCGCTCCAGCAGCGCCGCCAGCCCGAAGCCGAGCAGGAGCCCGGCGATGATGCCGATGATCACGTTTTTTTTCGTCTTCGGCGAGGAGGGGCTGGAGGGAACGCCAGCCGGCTGCACGAGCTGGGTGCGACCCGTCTGCAGCGCCTGTTCGACCTTGAGGCTGTTGAGTTCTTCCTCGAGTTTCGCGCCGGAGCCGCTGGCGCGTTCGGAGGGCGACAGTTCGGCCAGGCTTTTTTCGACCAGGTCGATGCCCTTTTGGATTTTCGCCTGGTCGGTTTCTTTGCGGAAGGCGATGTACGCCTTGCTGTAGCCGTTGGCGATTTCCGCCGAGCGTTCCGGGATCGGGGTGGTGGCCGAGATGTCGGCGACGTTGGCCTGGCCTTCGCCGGGGCTGGAGCTGATCGATTCGAGGACTTCGCCGGCGGTCGTCCCGTTGCCCATTTCTTTCGCCGCGCGGACGGCGACGACCGGCAGCTTGGCCAGCACTTCGTTGGTCTGTTTTTCGCCGAGGAAGTTGATGTTGCCTTCTTCGGTTTCGAACAGCAGGGTCGCGGTCGCCGTGTAGAGCTTTTCTTTCGAGGAGGAGATCAGGAACGCCATCAGCGGCACGGCGACGATGGCGACGAGGAATACGACCTTGCGGCGCCGCAGCACGCGGAGCACGTACTCCAAGGCCCCCTCGGAATTAGGCATGGCGGCATCCTTCGGCACTTCGTGGACAAAACCTTCAGGTCCGCGGCGCGGGCGCTGGGAGTTCATTTAAGCCTCCGCAGCGCCTGCAGGGCACGGATCGCCAGTGGCGAGTCGAGCCGACGGGCCCGCGCCCGCATTCGCAGTTTGCGCTCGCTCTCGCCGAAGTAGACGCCGACCCGCGGCCATTGCAGCGCCAGTGCCGGAGCCGGGCCGCGCGGAACGGTCACCGCAAAGCGGTAGCCGGCCTCGGCGGCGGCTCGCACGGCGCGCTCGTCGTAATCGCTGTAGGGATAGGCCAGCGAGGTGCAGGGGGCACCCAGCTTCTCCTCGCATTCGCGCCTGGATTCGGTCAACTCAGCCTTTATCGGCTCGTCAGCGATCTTCGATAGCCGTGGGTGCGTCTTCGTGTGCGAGCCGATCTCCCAGCCGGCGGCGGCGAGGCCGCGCAGCTCCTCCCAGCCCATGCAGGCGAGCTCGCTCTCGTGCGGGGTCCCCATCCAGACGTCGTACCCGTCCCAGCCCATCAGCTCACCGCTGTCGGGGTACTTGGTCGGTACGAAGACGGTTCCCGGCACCCCCAGCTTCGCCATCACCGGCGCCGCCAGGGCGCCGACCGAGCTGTGGGCGTCGTCGAAGGTGACGACCATCGTCTTCGCCGCCGGCGGCACCGTCAGCGCCTCCGTCAGGGTGGCGCCGCGGTAGCCGAGGCGGATGAACTCGGACAGCTGCCGTTCGAAATCACCGGGCCGGACCGTGGTCGGCGCCGGCCAGGTCTCGCTGATCCCGTGGTAGCAGAGGACGAGCAGGTCGCTCATCGCCGGGATCAGCTGTCCCCCGGCTCCCGGCGCGGGACCAGCACCAGCCGCTTGAACTCGGCGACGAGGACGCCGTCCTGGTTGAGCACGCGGGTGTGGACCTTGACGATGCCGCGATCGGGCTTCGATTTCGACTCCTTGACGTCCAGCACCTCGGTCTCGCAGAAAAGGGTGTCGCCGTGGAAGACGGGATTGGGGTGGCTCAGCTCTTCGGTCGCCAGGTTGGCGATCGCCTTGCCGGAGACGTCGGAGACCGACATCCCCAGGGCCAGGGAGTAGACCAGCGGCCCGACGACCACGTTGCGGCCCTGCTGGGACCCCTTCGCGTAGACGTCGTTGATGTGCAGCGGGTGGTGGTTCATCGTGATCAGGCAGAAGAGGTGGTCGTCCGCCTCGGTCACGGTCTTGGCCGGCCAGTGCTTGTAGACGGCACCGACCTCGAACTCCTCGAGGTAGCGGCCGTAACTGTGGGCGCCAGAGGCCTCGCGCTCGGCCTGGTCGGTTACCAGCTCGTACTGATCGGTCATCGCTTGTCTTCGCTCCTATCGTCCGGTTTTACGGCGTCCGATGCTATCTGCCGCGCTACGAGCCGCGACCGGCCCTCACCGCGATGGGCGGCGGATGTCGTATCTAGACTGCCGACGATGAGAATCGGGGTAATCGGCCTGGGCTACGTCGGCCTGCCGCTCGCTGTCGCCTTCGCCGAAGCCGGCCACGACGTCGTCTGCTTCGACGTCGACGAGGAGCGCGTCGAGGCGCTGGGCGCCGGCCGCAGCTATGTCGAGGACGTCGGCGACGAGATCCTCGCCCCCCTTCGCGACCGCCTCCACCCCACCACCGACGCAGCCGAGCTCGGCGCCTGCGAGGCGGTCGTCATCTGCGTGCCGACGCCGCTGACCGACGAGCGCGAGCCGGACCTCAGCTATCTCGAGGCCGCGGGAGAGACGCTGGCCGCGCAGCTGCGGAGCGAACAGCTGGTGGTGCTGGAGTCGACCACCTATCCGGGCACGACCCGCGAGCGGCTGGCGCCGATCCTCGAGCGGGGCTCCGGCCTCGCCGCCGGCGCCGACTTCCACCTCGCCTTCTCGCCGGAGCGGATCGACCCCGGCCGCACCGACTTCACGGTGCGGACGACGCCGAAGCTGGTCGGCGGCGTCTCCGAGGCCAGCACCGAGCGGGCGCGGGCGCTCTACGCCGAGATCTGCGACGAGGTCGTCGTCCTCTCCAGCCCCGAGGCGGCGGAGCTGGCGAAGCTGCTGGAGAACGTCTTCCGCTCCGTCAACATCGCCTTCGTCAACGAGCTGGCCCAGCTCTGCGACCGGCTCGGAATCGACGTCTGGGAGGTGATCGACGCCGCCGCGACCAAGCCCTTCGGCTTCATGCGGTTCGACCCGGGGCCGGGGATGGGCGGCCACTGCCTGCCGATCGACCCCTTCTACCTCGCCTTCAAGGCGCGCGAGAACGACTTCGACCCGGCCTTCATCGAGCTCGCCGGCAAGGTCAACCAGGCGCAGCCCGCGTACTGCGTCGAACGGATCGAGCGCGCGCTCGCCGTCGACGACAAGCCGGTCGCCGGCGCCCGCGTCCTCATTCTCGGCGCCAGCTACAAGGGCGGCGTCGGCGACGTCCGCGAGTCGCCGGCGCTGAAGATCATCGGCCGCCTCCAGGACATGGGCGCCGAGGTCTCCTACCACGATCCATTCGTGCCGCAGCTGCCCGGCCACGGCCTCGCCTCGGTCGAGCTCGAGCCAGCGCTCGCCGCAACCGACCTGGCGGCGATCGTCACCGCCCACCCCGGCGTCGACTACGAGCAGGTGGTCGCCGCCGCCGCCTGCGTGATCGACTTCCGCAACGTCACCAAGGGAATCGAGGCCGAGAACCTGACCAGGCTCTAGGCCGACGTGGCAGTCATTTCACCCGCATAGCGAAGGAAATGACTGCCACGCCCCGCGGACAGCCGCAAGCTCTCCGAAGCTGGGTCGGCCCCGCCTTGAAGGCCCTTGAATCGGAACCTGGATTCCGGCCGGAGGGTCGGGTGGCCCTCGTACGAGCGGCGTCCTGATTTCTGCATTGCCCGTCAGCGAGAGAAGGGGCACTCAAAGGCAGAAATCCCAGCGAAGGTAGAGGGCCACCCGACCCTCCCCCAAACCCTGATCCCTAATTAGGAGCAGGCACCGCGCTCAGTGGACTTTGCGCAGCTTCGCCCGTTCCTCTTGGCGTTCGACCACCTGGACGATCAGCTTCACCACGTTGGAGTCGCCGGTGACCTTGATGTGGCCGGTCTCGGCGGCTTTGCGGTAGCTCTTGATCGTGCCTTTCTCGGCCAGCTGGTTGAACTGCGGGCGGTCGATTTCGACCAGGATCCGCTCGTCCTGGGCGAGGTCCTTGGTGATCTTCGGCCCCGGCAGCTCGACCCGGTAGAGCTGAATGTCGTGTTTGGCCTTCAGCTCCAGCCCGAAGACGAGCTTCAGTTTCGCCAGGGCAGGGACTTCGGCCTGAAACCGCTCGACGGCGGTCTTGATCAGGTCGGCGGTCGACGCCATCCGGCTAGCCGCGCCCCATCTAGATCTTGTGCCTCTGCAGCAGCTTTTTGCCGATCACCATGCGCTGGATCTCGGAGGTGCCCTCGCCGATCAGGAGCAGCGGCGCGTCGCGGTAGAGGCGCTCGATCTCGTACTCCTTCGAGTAGCCGTAGCCGCCGTGGATGCGGAAGCTTTCTTCGACGCAGAACTTGCCCGTCTCCGAGGCGAGGAGCTTGGCCATTCCCGCCTCGAGGTCCGAGCGCTCGCCGGCGTCCTTCATCCGCGCCGCTTTGCGGGTGACGAGGCGAGCCGCCTCGAGCTGGGTCGCCATGTCGGCGAGCTTGAACTGGATCGCCTGGTGCTTGGCGATCTCCTTGCCGAAGGTCTTCCGTTCCTGGCTGTAGCGGAGGGCCAGCTCCAGCGCGCGCTGGCCGATGCCGACGCCGCGGGCGGCGACGTTGACGCGACCGACCTCGAGCGCGTCCATCATCTGGATGAAGCCCTGGCCGACACCGGCCTCCTCGCCGCCGAGGACCCGGTCCGGAGAACAGCGGTAGCCGTCGTAGACGAGCTCGGTCGACTCGACGCCCTTGTAGCCCATCTTCTTGATCTTGGGCGGGACGTTGAGGCCCTTGAAGTCTCCCTCGTTCGTTTCCTTCCAGGCCTCCTTCTCGGTGATGAAGCAGGTAATCCCCTTGTAAGGCGGGTCGGCCTTGGTGTCGTTCTTCATCAGCACGAAGACGACGCTGGAGCCGAGGCCGTTGGTGACCCACATCTTCTGGCCGTTCAGCTCCCAGTTGCCGTCCTCGCCCTTCTTGGCGGTGGCCTTGATGCCCTGGACGTCGGAGCCGACCTCGGGCTCGGAGAGCGAGAAGGCGGCGCGCAGCTCGCCGGTCGCCATCTTCGGCAGGAAGTACTCCTTCTGCTCGTCGGTGCCGAACTTCATCAGCAGGTAGGAGCCGATGAAGTGCGTGTTGACGACACCGGAGATCGAGATCCAGCCGCGCGAGAGCTCCTCGACGATCATCGCGTAGGTCGTCAGGTCGAGCCCCATGCCGCCGTACTCCTCGGGGATGGTGACCCCGAAGAGGCCGAGCTCCTTCATCTGCTCGACGATCGGCTCCGGGAAGGAGTCCTCGTGGTCGTAATGCTCGGCGTTGGGGATGATCTGCTCGTCGGCGAACTGGCGGACCATTTCGACAATGGCTTCCTGCTCGTCGGTCATATCGCGATAAGCGGCGGTGTCTACGGCCATGGCTCCTGCTCTGAAGTCGTTGGTGTTCGGGTGACTACCGGGGCGCGCCTGCGGCTGCGCCGTCGAGAGCCAAGGATCTAGACGCGGGGTCGGCGCCGGGGTCGATGGCGCGCAGCGGGGCGGCGGCCTTGAGC
>DASSLT010000025.1:0-15695 GCA_035689305.1 Solirubrobacterales bacterium
GAACTGCTGGGGGGCGAAGTTGAAGACCGAGAAGCCGAGCTGGGCGGCGAAGCCGGGCTGGGGTTCGATCATGTAGATCGGGTTGATCGCTTCGCCGAGGCCGAAGACGACCGCTCTGGCGACGCCGACCTGGGAGGCGCCGGGGCAGCGCGGGGTCCCGCCCTCGAACTGCTGGCGCGTGCAGGGGGTGATGGCTTCGGGATTGCCGATGAACCCCGGCGGCAGGTCGAAGATCACGTCCCGCAGTTCGCCGCCTTCGGTGTGGCCGTTTCCTTCGGTGCTCAGGTCGAATTCGACCGTGAAGGAGTCCGGATGGGAACCGGCCAGGGTGGCGAGGCCGCCTTTGGTGTTCAGGGCCGAGATCTTCGCCGTGCCGGGGGCGAAGCTGATGTCGGCTTGGGCCACCGAGGGCGCCAGGACGGCGAGCAGGACGAAGGAGCAGAGGGCGAGCTGGACGCGGCGGATCATTTCGAGCCCCCCCGCTTGGACTTGGTCTGCCTCTTCTTGTTGTTCTGCTTCTTGTGTTTCTTCTTCTTGTTCTTCTGCTTCTTGGGCTTGGCGTTGCCGGGGCCTTCGACGCTCGCGGAGTCCGGAGAGGGACGCGCCGGCGCCGGCGGTGGCGGTGGCTGGCAGGACTCTTCTCCGCAGGGATCTTGGGGTTCCGGTCCAGCGATCCCGCCTCCCACCCGCGCGTCGTAGAGGTCGATCAGCTGGTCGGTGTCGGCTGGCAGGAGCTGGTTTCGGGTCGTGAAGAAGACGTTGTCGCCGGTGGCGTCCATCGAGAGGAAGTTGGCGTCGAAGGGGTCGCTACCGCTCGAGATCAATGACACGCAGCCCCCTGCCTGCGCGCAACTGCCGATCCCCTGGGGCTCGAACTGATAGACGTCTTCGACCCCGTTGTTGGTGTCGAGCGCCGAGAGCGCGTCGCGGCTGTCGAAGAAAAGGCGGCCGGAGTCGGCTAGGTAGCGGGGCTGGGGTAGCGCCGCTTCAGCATGCGTTTCACGGCGCAGGATCGAGGAGCCGAGCGGCGCCGCCCCGGTCGGGTTGCAGGAGGGGCAATTCAGCTGCCCGGTCTGGGAGTCATAGAGGAAGACCTCCTGGCAGGGCCCCGGGACGACCCATTTGTTCTGCTGGGGGCTGTAGAGGCAGCTGCCGAAGCTGTCGAGGCCGGTCAGCTCGGCTTCGGAGTTGAACGCCAGCCAGCGCCCGTTCGGGCTCGCCTCGGCGCTGCGGCGCACCGGCGCCGCCGACCAGACGCCAAGGGCGGCGTTGTCGCTGGCGAGCAGGGTGGCGACGAATTTGGTGCCCGCACCTTCCTGCCAGGCGTAGAGGTTTGGTTTGCCGGCCTGGGCTTTGGCGCCGGCGCTGTTGGTTTCTTCGCCGGTGAGGACGGTGGTGTCGACGAAGTAGAGGTGGGAGAGGTCTTCGCTCTGGCCGGCGATGCCCTGGAAGCCGGCCAAGCCTTCGCCGAGGTCGGCGATCTGTTCGAAGGTTCCCGCGCCTTCGTTCAGTTCGAAGAGTTTGCCGCTGGAGAGCAGGACCCGGGAGCCGTTGGCCGAGGCGGTGAGGAAGCTGCCGGGTCCGGGGACTTCGATCGTCTGGGAGCCGTTCAGGCGCAGGTAGGATTTGCCGCCGGCGGCGGTCCAGTAGACGCGGGAACCGTCGCTGGAGATCGCGTGGGAGAAGTTGGCCGCTGGAGGCGCCGGCGAGCCCAGCAGGAAGCCCGAGCCGAAGGCGGCGCCGGGGGTCGATTCGGTTCCGCCCGGCAGCAGATTAACGGCGTGAAGCTGTCCGCCGGTCCATTCGTAGAGGTTGTTTTTGGCGGCGCCGCCGTCCACTGCTTCGGGGCTCAGCCCGTCGTTGGCTTCGAAGAACTGGCGCGAATAGTCAGCCGAAGCGCCGGCGTAGGTCAGCACCAGGCCTTCGAGGCCTTCGCCCGGCTGGCGGTGGATCGTCGCGTTTTCGTTCGTAATCAACGGGTCGAGGCCGAAGCGGTTTGCGGTCTGCTCGAGGAAGAGGTTCAGGTAGCCCGCGGGGGCTTCGGGGACCAGCGCCTGGTTACGGGCATAGACGATCGCCTGGGCGAGGTTGCCGTTGAGACTGAAGGACTGGAACCCTGCGCCGCCCGGGTCGCCGGCCATCGGCGGGCTGAGGCTGGTGGTTTGCCAGCCGGTGGCGGTTCTGGTCGATACCTGCTGGTCGTATTCGAGCGCGCCTTCGTTGAAGACGAAGGGCGAGCTCTGGTAGGAGACCGAGCCCCCGTCGGGACCGACCAGGGCGGGGAAGCGCTTGCCGGCCCGGCCCGGCTTGCATTCTGAGCCGCAGCTCGCCTGCTCGGGGTTGGCGGGAATCACCTCGCCGCCGTTCTTCTTTACCGGTGAAACCAGCTCGTAGGCGCGGGCGTCCGGCAGTGTGTCGGTGGCAGACGGGAAGGTCCGGAAGCTCTGGACCGAACCCGGGGCGGTGCCGTTTTCGCTCGACGCCACGACCCGGTAGACGTATTCGGTTCCAGGGGCCAGGCCAGCGACCGTTGCCGAGCCCAGCACCGCCACCTGGCCAGCGCCGAGACCGCCGCCGCCGAGCGGCGCTTCGCTGGCGCCGGTGAAGGTTTCGCCTTCTTCTTCGAAGGCGGTGCGGGTGAGATATTGGAAGACGTAGGTGGTGGTGGCGCCCTGGGGGTTCACCATCGCGTTGAGGGTCGCGCTCGTCGCCCGCACTTTCGAGACCGACTCCGATTCGACGATCGGTTCCAATTCCACGGGCTGGGCGAAGATGTAGCCGAGGGAAGATTGGCCCTGCGTTTCTTTCGGGCAACTGCCTACCACTGGGCACGGTTCCGCCGCCCCCGCATAGAGCGTCCCCACAGCCCGTCCCGTCTCCCATTCCAGCTCCGGGTTGAACGTCATCGCTTCGATGTCACCGCGCAGCGGCATCGCGGTGAATTCGCCGTCCGCTGCCGGCGTGAATTTGCCTCCGCTGCACGCTTCCAGTTGGTGGATTTTGTGGTCTTTGTAGCTGTAGTAGAAGGGTTCACCGGTTGCTGGATTGATCGTGAACCCCGTGATGCCGCTTTTCGGTTCTTTGAATTCACAAAGCGGCGTGCCGGTGGATGAGAACTTTCCAATGTAGTCCGCTCCCGCCGTGTAAATGTTGCCGGCGTCGTCCAACACCGACCTTCGCGGTTCGGGCGTTCCCAACGCGCCGTTGACGATTTCCCCCCCGTATTCGTATTCGGTGAACACGCCCGGCGTTTTCGGTTTGAAGATCATCAGCCGGTGCTGGAAGGTTTTGTCTTCGTCATAGAGGTAGACGACTCCCTGGCCGTTTACCGCCATGTTTTGGGTCCCGGAGCCTTGGTGGAACTTCGTCGGACTCGTCGCGATCAGGCCATTGATGTCCGGTTCCCCGAATTCCGCGATCGGCCCGGTGCCGTCTGGTTTGTAGACACGCACGACGTTTGGGCTTTCGCCCTTGAAGAAGACGTAGACATCGCCCGTCGCCTGGTTGACGTCAACGTCAATCCCGAAGGATGACGCCGCGGGGACGGCTGGGCATTTCGGCGGCGGCGCCCCTCCGGCTTTCGGCCCGCAGCGTCCGAACTTCCGCCACCCCAGTTCGAATTCGCCGTCGGCCGAGAACCTAGCTACATACCAGGCTCCCTGGCCCTGACCAGCCGCATAGATCGTTCCGGGTTCGACACCACCGACACCAGTGCGGTTGACGGCCATCCCGCTGACGCCCCCAAGCTGTACATCTTCTGACCATTCGACGGGATTCGGCGCCGGGATGTTTTCCGGCGCGAAGTGCTTGACGGTTTCCCAGACGGAGGCCGAAGCCGGAGGCGCCCCCCGATCGAGACAGACAAAGCTCAAGATCACAAGACCTACGATCAGCGCCTTCGCACCGGCCGCGGGTCGCCCCCCCGGCACTCCCCTCAAGTTGACTCCCCCGTGTCACGTCACCTCCCCTCTCCCGAATCCATTTGGAGGTGACTGTCTGCATCACAGATGCAAACACGTGGAGATCTATATGTCAACCGTTGAAGTATCGGTTGGGAACTGGTCTGACCGCAACATCGGTACCCGCGCGGGCCATTCACCGGCCTAGTTCAGCACGACTTCGGCGGCACCGACGCCGGCGACCTTCGAGCGCTAGGCGCTGCTTCGGTGGTATGTCGATCAGGGGCAAGGTCGAGCGGCTGATGACGATTTCGCCCGGCATCAGGGCCGCGCCGAACTCGCTCAGGTAGCGGGCGACGTAGGCGATCAAGTCGGGAAGAGCGCCGGTAGCGTCCTCGGCGTCGGCAGTGCTCACCAGTGGCTCGCCGTCCCGCTCTACCTCGACCGCAATCGGGCTCGAAGGGAGACCTGCGATGCCGTCCCCGAGGACGACGCGGCGGTGGTAGACGTCGCTGACGAGGTCCGCCTCCAGCTCGGCCGGCCGCCGGTCGGGGTCGACCAGCTCGATCGCCGCCGAGAGGCCGGATCGCCGCCGCCGCGACCCCGGCGCCGGCGCCGGGGTCGACCGGCGCGCCGACGTGGATCGCCAGCTCCGGCTCCAGTTTGGGCGTGGTCCAGTCGCCGACCGCGCAGGTGCCGCCAGGGGCGAGCAGGGTGGCGTCGGTGAGGAAGCCGACCACCGGGCCGCCGAGGCCAAGCGGCTCGTGTACCGCCGGGGACCCGAAGGCGAGCTTCCAGCCGATGGGCTTGGCGCCGGCCTCGATCAGCTCGGCGCGACGCGAGAGCAGCCGCTCCATCCCCGCCCGGACCCGCGCGGGTCCTCCCAGGCGTGATGGAGTTTCAGCGCCCGCGCCCCATCAGACGTGGTGCGGCCATCCAGGCGCCGCCGGGCGCTGCTTCGGCGGTCGCCGGCAGTTCGCGGGCCTGCTCAAAATGTAGTCGCGCCTGGCGCAGGCGCTGGCGGTCGACCCCGACCAGCTGGCCGTCGCGCTTTGGCTACCTTGCCGGCGACGACGATCGTCTCGCCCACCCCGGGGTGGGCGAGACGACGGCCCCATAGGGGCTGTTGACCGGGAACATCCCGTAGGACTCAATGGTGAGCAGGATCAGGTCCGCCTGCTTGCCGGGGGTGAGGGTGCCGATGCGATCGTCGGGGACGAAGGTGCGGCAGAGGTGGAAGACGGAGTCGGCGTTGATCGCGAACATCTTCCGCCACTGCGAATAGTCCATCTCGAGGAAGGGCCGCATCGGGTAGACGCCGGCATTGTTGACGAGCACGTCGACGCGGCCGTAGGCAGCCTCGACCGCCTCGGCAAGTCCGGCAACGTCCTCGGCCGAGGAGACGTCGCCGTGGTGGACGAGCGCCTCGCCGCCGGCCGCCGTCGGCGGCGAGGCGCTCGGCAAGGCCTGGGCCAGCCCCTGGCCGGCGCCGGGGGCCAGCGCGACCTTCCCGCTCAACCTGCCCGCGGCGGCAGCGACCTCGGCCCTCTCCTCGACACTCGCCACCTCCACCCTCATCCATCCCGTTTGGCGGGAGGCTCCCTCGGCCACCCGTTTACCTGGAGCGGATGAAGGTGACGAATTCCAATCCCACTCGTACTTCCGCGTGATCTTTGTCCCGCTGGCGTGTTTTTGGGAAAGGAGACGGGAATCGAACCGTCGCCACCCGAGCCGGGTATCCCTGACTGAGACGATCGAGACCATGCCCCCGCCCCCAGCCGACAGCGTCGCCTCCCGCCTCTTCCTGGCACCCGCGCTGCGCACGCAGCCCGACCGTCGCCTGGTCGCCCTGGTCCGCGAGGGCTACGAGCTCGCCTTCGAGGAGATCGTGCGCCGTTACCGGGCGCCGCTGGAGCGTTTCGCGGCGGCGATCGTCGGCTCGCACTCGGAGGACGTCACCCAGGACGCCTTCTCGAAGGCGCTGCTCGCGCTGCGCGGGTCCGAGAACGAGATCGAGCTGCGGCCCTGGCTCTACCGGATCGTCCGCAATACGGCGCTGAGCGACATCCGCGACAGCCCGCCGCCGACCGAGGAGCTGGGCGAGACGGTGGCCGGCGGCGCCAGCGCCGCGGTCGAAGCAGAGCGTCGCGAAGAGATCTCCGACCTGACCGAGCGGCTGCGGGCGCTGCCGGAGACGCAGCGGGCGGCGATCGTGATGCGCGAGCTGGAAGGGCTGAGCCACGAGGAGATCGCCGCCGCCCTCGGCCTCAGCGGCGGCGCCGCGCGCCAGGCGATCCACCGGGCACGCACGGCCCTGCGCGACGGCGTCGGATTTCTGCTGCCGCTGCCGCTGCTCAAGTTCCTGCTCGACGGTGGTGGCGAAGCGGCCGCCGCGGCCGGGGCCGCAGGTGCTGCCGGTGCCGGCGGCTCGGCCGCCGCCCTGGGTGGGTTCGGGGCTGTCGGCGCGGCGAAGATCGGCGTCGCCGCCGTCCTCGTCGCCGGTTCGGTCGGCGCCGGCGTCGCGGTCGAGCAGAGCAATCGCGGCCACGACTCGAACCGACCCGCGTCCACCTCGACCCCGCTCGGGGATGACTCGTCGCATGGCGGTCCCGGAAGATCGAGCGGCGAGGCGGAGCCCGGCGACGACCACGGCGGGCACGGCGAGGGAGAGCCGGGCGACGACCGCGGCGGTCGCGGCGCAGGCGAGCGCCACGGCGACCATGGCCGCAACGGCGACGGCCACGGGCGAGGCGGTGACGACCGCGGCCATCGCAGTGATCGCGGCCACGGCACCGGCAGTGATGACGCCAGCAGCCCAAGTCCTTCTTCAGGATCAGGCTCGGGCGGCTCAGACGGATCGACGTCGGGCAGCAGCTCCAGCGGCTCGGGCTCGGATGGTTCCGGCTCCAGCGGCAGCTCAAGCGGGTCCGGTTCGAGCGGGAGCTCCGGCGGTTCCGGGTCCACTTCCGGCGGTTCGGGCCCCAACGGCGGCTCCGCCCCCCCTTCAGGTTCCTCCGGCTCCAGTGGCGGCTCTGACGACTCCGGATCCGGCTCCTCCGGTTCGGGCGGCGGTTCCGACGACTCGTAATCCATCCGTGATCTTCGTCTTCGCCTCGGGTTGAAGCGGTACACGTGTCAAACTCGAAGGAGGAAGAAGATGAACCACGCCAGGAACAGAAGCCGAGCCCGCCTCGGCGGCCTGCTGGCGCTGGCACTGGGCGTGGCGGCCCTGCTGGCGATCCCGATGGTCTCCGCCGCGCGCCAAGGCGCCGACGACGGCCCCAACCATGAGGCGAACCACGAGAACGGGCACCACAACGGAAACCACCACGGTCGCCACCACCACCACACGGTGGTCGGCACGATCGCCTCGTTCGACGCCGACAGCGGCCTGCTGACGATCGACTTCCGCCGCGGCGGCCCGGTCAGCGGCATCGTCGACAGCAGCACCAAGATCAAGTGCGAGGACCAGGAGATCGAGCGCCACCACAACCGCGGTGGCGACCGGCGCGGCCGCTCGGGTGAGGCGGAGCCGGGCGACGATCACGGCGGCGACGACAACTCCGGCTCGCGCGGTCATGACGACAACGGCAGCGGCGCCAACTGCACCACCGCCGCCCTCGTCGCCGGCGCCGACGTGCAGGAGGCCGACCTCGAGGTCGAGCACGGCACCCGGCACTTCGACGAGGTCGAGCTCGCCCACTAGCTCTGGACGTTTGTTCGAGCCCCGGTGTCCGGCGTCGGCACCGGGGTACTCACTTTTGCTTAGCACCGCAAACCAAAGCTAGGGAGACGCCAGATGAACCACCGAGGATTCAGACACCGACGAGGGCTCAGCCCGCTCATGGGCTTCGCCTTCGCGATCGTCGCGATGCTCGCCTTCGCCGGCCCGGCGAGTGCGCATCACCACGGAGACTTCGGCAGCGACGACCCGGCGGGGACGATCTCGTCCTTCGACCCGGCGAGCGGCGTGCTCACGATCGACCTCGCCGACGGCGGCCAGATCAGCGGCCTCGTCACCGACGAGACCCGGATCGAGACCGGCGGCGGCTGCCGCCACGGCGATCACGGCGATGACGAGCGCCGCGGCCGCAAGGCCAGCGCGCTGCGCCACCACTTCGGCGACCACGGCCGCGGCTGGCACCACGGTTGGGGCGATGACGAGGGCAGCACCGACGACCTCGTCGCCGGCGCGGTCGTCGACGACGCGATCCTGATCCTCGCCGACGGCAAGGCGACCTTCGTCAAGGTCGAGCTCGCCGACGATTCCGGCGACTCGACCACCACGGCAAAGGCCTCAAAGAAGGCGAGGCGCTAAGGACTCTCCCCGGGGGTTCCCCCGCCCCCACCGACAGGTCTACTTGGCGTCGAGCCAGTCTTTGCCGACGCCGATGTCGACCTCGAGCGGCGGGTCGAGCTGGTAGGCGGCGCACATCTCTCGCTCCACCAGCTCGGCCGCCGCCTCCATCTCCGCCGGCGGCCCCTCGAACAGCAGCTCGTCGTGGATCTGGAGGACGAGCCGAGTCTCTCCCCCGGCCTCGCGCAGCGCCCGCTGGCAGCGCACCATCGCCACCTTGATGATGTCGGCGGCGGTGCCCTGGATCACGGTGTTGACCGCAAGCCGCTCGCCGAGCCGCCGCGTGTTGGGGTTGCCCGAGCGCAGCTCCGGGATCGCCCGCCGCCGTCCCATCAGCGTCGTCACGAATCCCTCCTCCTGCGCTTTCTCGACGATCTCCTCGCGGAAGCGCCGCACCGCCGGGAAGCGCTCCAGGTAGCGGGCGACGAATTCCTCGCCCTCCTTGCGCGGGATGTTCAGCCGGTCCGCCAGCCCGAACCCGGTCAGGCCGTAGACGATCCCGAAGTTGACCATCTTCGCCTTCGAGCGCTGGCCGACGTCGACTTCGTCGCGGCCGATCTCGAAGACCTCGGCCGCGGTCGCGGCGTGGACGTCTTCCTTGGCGTGGAAGACGTCTTTGAGGACCTGCTCGTCGGCGACGTGGGCGAGGACACGGAGCTCGACCTGGCTGTAGTCGGCGGAGAGCAGTTCATGACCCTCCGCGGCGACGAAGCAGGCCCGCACCGGGCGGCCGATCTCGGTCCGGATCGGGATGTTCTGCAGGTTCGGGTTGGTGCTGGAGAGACGGCCGGTGGTCGTCGCCGCCTGGTTGAAGGTGGTGTGGACGCGGCCGGTGTCGGGATCGATCAGGTCCGGCAGCGAGTCGAGGTAGGTGTTCTTCAGCTTGGTCAGCTCGCGCCAGGACTCGATCTTCTCGACGATCGGGTGCTCGTCGCGGATCTGGGCGAGGACGCGGGCGTCGGTCGAGAACCCGGTTTTGCCGCGCCGCTTCCTCGTCAGCTCGAGCTTCTCGAAGAGGATCCGGCCGACCTGCTGCGGCGAGCCGATCGTGAACTCCTCCTCGGCCAGCTCGAAGATCTCCTTTTCAAGGGTGTCGATGCGCTCGCCGAAGCCGGCGCCGACCTCGGCCAGGCGCTCGGCGTCGAGCTTCAGCCCCTCCCGCTCCATCGCCGCCAGGACGTCGATCAGCGGCAGCTCGACCTCGTGCAGCAGCACCTGCAGCCCAAGCTGCTCGATGCGGCCGCGCTGGACCTCGGCAAGGGCGGCGACCAGGCGCGCTTCCTCGGCCGGGTCGAGCCCCGCCTCGACCTCCTCACCGAGCGAGAGCTGACCGTCGTCCTCCTCGCTGTTGACGGCGGCGGCCCCCTCGGCGAGCCCGATCCCGGCGTCCGCGGCGAGCTCGACCAAGTCGTAGGTGCGACGCTGCGGCTCGAGCAGGTAGGCGGCGATCATCGTGTCGTGGTCGAGGCTGAGCTCGACCCCCTCGCGGGCAGCCGCGGCGAGCAGCCCGTGGCGACCGCCGCCGAGCGACTTCAGGTCGTGGCCGGCGATCGGGCGGTCGCCGAGGGCGACGGCGAGCTCGTCGTGGGTCGAGGTGCCGGTCACCGTGCGCGCGGCGTCGGCAGCCGCCCAGTCGTCGCCGGACAGCGCCAGCGCCAGCGCGCCCTCACCCTCCCGGAGGTCGTCGAGGCTGCCTGCGACCGCCTCGATCTCGAGCTCGGTCTCGACTTTGCGCCCGGGCACCGCGTCGCCCTCGGGCAGCGCTTCTTCGAGCCGCTCCAGCACCGCCCGCAGCTCGAACTCGCGCATGAAGTCGCGCAGGGCACCGCGATCGGGCTCGCTCGCCATCGCCTCGCCGAGGTCGACGCCGGTCTCGATCTCGTACTGCAGCGTCGCCAGCTGCTTCGACATGCGGGCGTCGTCGGCGTGCTCGGTCAGGTTCTGCTTGCGTTTGGCACCGGAGATCTCGTCGACGCTTTCCAGCACCCCCTCGAGCGAGCCGAACTGCTGCAACAGCTGCGTCGCGGTTTTCTCGCCGATCCCGGGGACGCCGGGGATGTTGTCCGAGGTGTCGCCGCGCAGGCCCATCATGTCGGTGATCAGCTCCGGCGGCACCCCGTAGCGCTCTTTGACCGCGGCGACGTCGTAGATCTTGGTCTCGGTGATCCCGCGCGAGGTGCTCATCACCCGGATCCCGTCGCCGACCAGCTGGTAGGCGTCGCGGTCGCCGGTCACGACCATCACCTCGATCCCCTCTTCGCGCGCCTGTTTGACGATCGAGGCGATCACGTCGTCGGCCTCGAAGCCTTCGACCTTGACGTTGGTGTAGCCGAAGGCCTCGACCAGCGGCATCAGGTGCGGCCACTGCTCGCGCAGCAGGTCGGGGCGCGGTTTGCGCTGCGCCTTGTAGAGGTCGTAGGTGACCTCGCGGCCGGACATGCCCGCGTCCCAGGCGACAACGACCCCCTGCGGATGGTGCTCGTCGATGATCTTGACCAGCATCGAGGCGAGTCCGTAGATCGCGTTGGTCGGGCGGCCGTCACTGGTCCCGATCGACTCCGGCAGCGCGAAGAAGGCCCGGTAGGCGAGCGAGTTGCCGTCGATCAGGAAGAGCTGCGGGACCTCGGCCATCGGCGCAACTCTACGGTTGGCGGTGGGCGGCCGGCGGCTGGGCGGGAAGCTTGACGGCACGTCGGTCGAAGTCGACGCCGCCCTGCGTCGAGAAACCGATGCCGAGCTCGACCCGCAGCGAGCCAGCCGCCAGCTGGCGGCGCATGGAGCGGGTGTAACGGCAGGCGAGCGTGACCACCCCCGCGCCCGCGGCCTCCTTCCCGCCCTTGCAGCCGGTGACGGCATTCAGCGCCCGCACACCGTCCCCAGCCTTACCGATCATGCCCCTGACCTCGACCTCTCCGGGCCCCGAGACGGCGACCCGCGCCGTCAGCAGGCGCCGATGCCCGTCGACCCGGCCGAGGACGACCCTTGCGGGCGAAGTTGCCGGCGTCGACGGCTGCTGGACGGCGCCCGCCTGCGCCCGGAAGACCGCCCGCCGCAGCGGCGGACAGGGCCGATCGAGCGGCGTGGCCGGGACACTGGTGCCGAGGAAGGTCGCCAGCTCCGCCGGGCGTTTGAGGATGAATTCGTGCGTTGCCCAGACGCCGTCTTCGATTTCGTCCTGGCTGAAGACCAGCCGCGCCGGTTTCGACTGCGCCTGTTCGTATTGCTGCCAGGGACGCAGGGCTTCCGACGCGCAGCCGGAGATGCGGTCCGGATCGAGGTCGACCAGGTCCGCCAGCGCTTGACCGAGCGCGGCGCGATAGAGCTCCTGACAGCCACCCGCTCCCGTCTCCGCCTTGCATTCGTCGAAGAGGACGCCGCCGTCGCCTTCGAACGGGAGGTGGTCGGCCCAGGTCTGGTCGGTGCCCCAGGGCAGCATCTGGAACGCGCCCGTCGCGTCGCTGTAGAGGTAGTAGTTGTTCGGCAGTTCGCCGCCTGGGATCGTGAACCCCGAGTAGCCGTCCCAGTGGCCGACGTACTTCTCGACCGCCCACATCCGCGTCATCTCTTCGAGGTCGGCGAGGCCTTCGACCCGTTCGGAGAAGCCGGGCGTGGTCGCGGCGACCGCGTTGACCAGCGCCGCCAGGTCGCCTTTTTCTTTCTTTTTGCCCTCGTCGACTTCGAGCAGGCCCGACTTGGCGGGGGTGACGTCGGCGCCGCTCTCGCCCTCGTAGAGGTGCTGCGGCGGGCTCAGGAACGGGCCCAGCTGCTTTTCGAGCGCGATCTTGTCGAGGCTTTCGACGTCCAGGTGGAGGCCGAAGCTTTCGCCGTTTACCCGGACGTAGGTGTAGCCGGTGCGGGGCGCGGGAACGCCGAGGGCGCGGAAGGCTTCGTACGCGGTCACCTCGTGGACCATCGACGGGTCCTGGACCATGTTGTTGAGCGTCATCTTCTCGAGCCCGTAGAAGGTCTGGCCGTCGACGAACTCGTCGAACTTGATTTTGAAGGCGGCCTTTTCGCCGAGGGTGCGGAACGAGCCGGAGCTGCCCTTGAGCCGGATCCCGACTTCGATCGGGGTCGAGAACGAGCCAGCGGTCCCGGGAGTGCCATCGGTTTCGGCGAGCGAGAAGCTGCCCGGCACGTAGTGGTCCTCCGGTTCGGCTTCCAACGTCGCCACCGACGCCGGCGGCAGCGTCAGGTTGATCTCGGTGAAGGTAGTGGGCGCGTAGAGCCAGTCGGCGGGGCTTTCCGCACGGGCCGCCGACGCGACGACGAAGGCGCTGGCGAGGCTGGCGGCGAGCGCAAGTGCCGTAATTCCCCTCCGGATCACCGGTTCAACTTACTGGGAGGACTGAGGGTTGTGACCGCGCGGCCAGGACCTCGCCCAGCTCCGCAGCTATCTCGGCTGGGTAGCTGCGGAGCTGGGCTCCGGTGTAGCGGAGGACGCGGTAACCGAGGCGGCGGAGGTCGAGATCGCGTTGGTGGTCGTCCTCGAAGGCGATCTCGCCCTTGTGGGTGGCGTAGAAGTCGGTCTCGACGGCGAGGCGCTGGCGGCGCCAGAGGAAGTCGACTTCCCAGCGGCCGATCTTGACGTTGGTTTCGGGGAGCGGCAGGCCGTGGCGTTCGCAGAAGGAGAGGAAGTCGAGCTCGAGGTCGGAGCGAGTGCCGCGGGTTCGGGTCGCGGCGCGGGCGTCGACCCGGATGCCAGCGAGCTGCGCCTGGCGGGTGGCGCGGCGGACGAGGTATAAGGGCGCCGTCGCTTCGAGGTCGCGGATCGTGCGGGCGACGGTCGTGACCGGGATGCGGTTGCGGATCGTCGTCAGCGGGATCTCGCCCCCGGTCTCGGTCAGGGACGGCGGGGCGGCGAGCGATGGGCAGCGGTGAATCCGGATGCCGGCGCGGCGGGCTCGGCCGCCGTTGCTCGGTAGGGAGACGTCGACGGGGCCGTCCTCGGGGCGCAGGAGACCCCAAAGCGCCGCCGCGCTCATGTGGCTCAGCACCGCGCCGGGACCACAAGCGAGCACCGCCGCCATCCGCCTCCCCTCACGACTGAGCCCCGCGTATCCGACTGCGTAAACACCTCGATGGATGCGATGCAAGCCCCCGCGACCTGCTCGCTTCGATATCGCGTTTCGGGTCCAACCGACCGCTTCGAGTTGCGCCACGGTCACGACTCCGTGCTGCCGCGCAGCGATACGAGCGAGGTCCATCTGGCGCGTGGCGACTTTGTCACCCATAGGGCTACAAAGTCGCCTTGCCCGCCATCGTCTCCCCCGCCGGCGGCGAATTTCGGCAGCGATGCGAGGTTCGGAGCGTCTAATTCTTCGCTTTGGCCGGAAGCGAGGCCGCGCTCGGCGTCCTCGCCGCCGAGGCGGACCATCCGCTCGCTGACCTCGGCCCGCGGCGCGAGCACCTCACGGATGCGTCGGCTAGCGCTTTGTCGAAAGCCAGGGGGCGAAGCGTGACGCACGCAGCAGCGAACTCGGCCGGTCGTGGTGCGCGACTTCGACGTCCCAGCGCGCGTGGACGAGGCTCACCTTCGCATCCGGCGTGACGAGCGGGACGCCGGAGCGGCCCGGGAAGTCGACCGTCAGGTTCCCGCGCCAGGGCCGGGACGCGCTCCGGTCGAAGGACGCGGTGCCGCTGAAGGGCGCCGGGGGGCTCGTCCGCGCGGTTCGCACGTCCGGGGCATAGCTGAAGGCGCTCGCGCCCACCAGACCGCCGACGCCACGATGGATTTGGACCTTGCCCCGCGTTTCGTCGAGGTTGGCTTCGAACAGCGTCCGCTGCGAGGGACGGTTCTTGTTCAGCTGCACCGACAGTCGTTCGCTGCCCCGCCGCTGCCTGATCCGCAGCCGTGCGCCGGGAAAGCCCTTTCCCCAGGTTTCGCCGCGAAGCGACCCCGCGCAGCCAAAGGCGAGCAGCGGCTCGATCCGCACCGGAGTCCTGGTCACGCTTGCCGTCGCGAACCCCTCCTCGCCACGGAACTCGAAGCTGCCGACGTAGTTTCCCGCTTCGTACTCGACGCCGTGCTTCTTGTCGCAGGGGGAGTGAGCCCGCTTCTTCCTTCCCGATGGGACGAAGGTGAAGTCGACCTTGGCAACGGACCCGAGGTCGACTTCGACCGCGGTCGGGGTCACCTTCCCTCGGGTGAAGTAGATGACCGACTCGCCCTTGCGCCCGACGAACAAGGCAAGCTCGCCGTGCTCCGGATTGCCCCGTGCGAACGGGATCCCGAGAATCTTGTAGCCGTTGCTCGCGTTGACGACGAAAGCGCCAGCGAAGCTTTCGTCTTCGGCGTCGGCGGCGGCCACCGCGCCAGCCGGCAGGAGCAGCACCAGCGCCGCCACCGCGGCCAGCGAGAAGCCCAGCCGCAGGCTTCGTCTCCTCCCCCGCCTCATTCCGGTCAACACTACTTCCCGGTTACGCGTCCGAGCGTGTGGAGGTTCACCCTGTCGCCCGGTCGCTTGCATACAAGGCCCACGCAGCGAATCTGATTCGATAGCCGCCTGATGGCAGTCAGCGCCCAATACAGCGTCACGATCCGGGTCGAGCTCGACGCTCGCCAGGAGCCGCTCGGGAAATTGACGGCGGCGATCGCCGAGGCCGGCGGCCAGCTGCAGGGCGTCGACCTGGTGCCCGGCGCCGGCCCGGAGGGCAAGCGGGTTCGCGAGTTCACGATCGACGCCACCGACCGCAACCACTGGGAGCGGATCCTGCGCGCGATCGGGTCAACCCGCGGCGCCCGCGTTCTCGACTACGTCGACCGCACGATGCAGATGCACCGCGGCGGCAAGATCGACATGCACAACAAGTACCCGGTGAAAACGCGCGACGACCTCTCGATGGCCTACACGCCCGGCGTCGCCCGCGTCTGCATGGACATCCACCACGACCGCGCCAAGGCCTTCGAGTACACGATCAAGAAGAACACGGTCGCGGTCGTCTCCGACGGCACCGCGGTCCTCGGGCTCGGCGACATCGGCCCCGAGGCGGCGATGCCGGTGATGGAGGGCAAGGCGATGCTGTTCAAGGAGTTCGCCGGCGTCGACGCCTTCCCGATCTGCCTCGACACCCAGGACGCCGAGGAGATCGTCCGCGCGGTGGAGCTGATGGCTCCCACCTTCGGCGGCATCAACCTCGAGGACATCTCCGCCCCGCGCTGCTTCGAAATCGAGGAACGGCTGAAGGAGAGCATCGACATCCCCGTTTTCCACGACGACCAGCACGGCACCGCGATCGTGACGATGGCGGCGCTGTTCAACGCGCTGAAGATCACCGGCAAGCCGATCGAGCAGCTGCGGGTGCTGGTGGTTGGCCTCGGCGCCGCCGGGGTAGCGGTGACCAAGATGATGCAGGAAGCCGGGGTCAGCCACATCGTCGGCTGCGACCGCAAGGGAGCGCTCTCGACCGAGCGCGAGGACTATCAGGCGGGCGAGATG
>DASSLT010000026.1:0-18667 GCA_035689305.1 Solirubrobacterales bacterium
CCGCGTCGTCCTCTGGGACCGTCCCAACACCGACGACCAGATCACCGCCGGCAAACTGACCTTCTCCGACGGCCAGAGCGTCACCTTCGGCACCCTGCCCAACACCGCCGCCACCGGCCTCACCGTCAGCTTCCCCCCGCACGCGACCACCAGCCTGGTGATGACCGTGACCGCGGTCAGCTCGATCACCAAGAACATCGGCCTGGCGGAGATCGAAGCGTTCGGGCAGTAGTCGCCGACCGCAGTCGGCGAGGTCGCTCTATCCAGCCGAGCGAAGTGGCGAATCTGCTGGCTTCTCGGGAACAAGCGACGCGGCTAGATCAAGCGCGCGCCCCAGGGCATTCAGTTCGGGCTCCTCGCAAATGGTTTCGAGAAGGGTGGAACCAAGCTCGCCGGCCCCGATCTCATGGAGCTGTAGCGGCAGCTCGAACCTCGCTCTCGGGAAGACCCTTGCCTGCAATAGAAGAGCACGGGCTAGCGAAGTGAGCGTTGCGCGTACCTGGTCCTGTGCGGCGTCACGGTCGCCCATTGCGATCAAACGGCGGGCAAGACGGATGTGACCGTCGAGGCGCGAGAACTTTTGGTCGGAAGTGGGCCAGAGGCCGGCATTCGACATGCGCTGCATCGCAGCCTGGAAGACGCCGGTGTCAAAAAGCACGCAGCCGTATCGCAAAGTCCACTGGATGAAATCGTCCCCTTGGTTGAGCTTGCGCCACATCCCCACCTCGTCGGTCGCGTAGACATCCACATCGTCGGGGAGATCACTGTGCGGAGGACGAGGTCCGATCACGTGGTAGTCGAGATCGCTGATCTTGGTTCTCTGCGCACGGGCCGTCGAGCCGGTCAGCGCGAAAGCAAGAGCCCCGATTTCATGCGCCCTGGTTTGCAGGAGTTCCGTGATTTCGAGCTGGGGACGAGACTGATTCTCAATGGCCCGCACGCGATCACTCTCCATGCGAGCACTCCACAGGAGCTGCTCCCCCCAGTCGAGCTGAGTGGACCAACCGTCCAGGGTGTCGGGGTCCAATTTCATTCGTCCTCTCCCTGTGCGGCATCGACCAGTATCTCGACCTCGGCATACGCTTCCTCCAGGTCGATATCTGGCTCCTCGCCTTCGTACCAATGATCCTTCCGGCCTTGGTTCAGCTCTCTCAGGAGAGTGCTG
The DNA here is from genome assembly GCA_035689305.1 of Solirubrobacterales bacterium. Lineage (GTDB taxonomy): Bacteria > Actinomycetota > Thermoleophilia > Solirubrobacterales > 70-9 > VAYN01. The sequence continues at coordinate 1,166 of DASSLT010000026.1, forward strand.
AAGTCCTTGTCCAGGATGCCTTTTTCGAAGAGCTCCTTTGCTGCCGACGCCTTCAGCCGGTGGTTCTTCTTGGTGTCTATGTGGTGTTCCTCGGCAAGCGCAACAACTGCTGCCTCGCTCGCATAGAAGAGCGCGTTCAGTGCGTCGCCCATCCGTTCGCCATCCAGGTCGTCGCGTGCGACCTCAAGGTGATCGCTGGCCAGCTCGGCCTTGGCCTTTGGGCTCATAGACCGATCTTAGGAAGGTTCTCGGCTGGAGTCGAGCAGTGCCCCGAGCTGGATTCGAACCAGCGGCCTATCCCTTAGGAGGGGATCGCTCTATCCAGCTGAGCTATCGGGGCAGAAGGGAAGATTCTGTCTCAGTCGCGGATTCGGTGCGCGAACTGGCACTTTGCGCGCGCCACGCGGCACATCCGGCTCGGCAGGATCCGTTGCATGAACGGAGCCCAGTTGTTGGACGTGTCCGGCACCTCAGTTAATGTGCTGCACATGTCGAAGATGATCCAGATTAGGAATGTGCCCGATGAGATGCACCGGTCGCTGAAGGCCAGTGCGGCGGCGGAAGGTATGTCTCTGTCCGACTACATCAAGCGCGAACTCGGCGGGGTCACCTCCCAGCTGAGTTTCGAGGAACTCGACGCCAGGGTCCGCGCCCGCGGACCGTCCAAGATCAAACGCGAGTCCATCATCAGGATTCTGCGGGAAAGCCGGGGAGACTGATGAAGGTCCTCGATGCATCGGTCCTTGTCGAGTACCTGGGAGAAGGTGAGCACGCGGAGGCTTCGCGTGCCCACCTTCAGTCCAGCTCGGGCTGGCTCTGGGCGCCGTTTGTGATCGACGCCGAGGTCGGCCATGCTCTGCGCGGCAATGTCCGCGCGGGTGAAATCAGCGCCCGCGCTGCGTATGTCGCCCTCACCGACCTGATGGAAATGCGGCTGCAGAGGGTCTCGCATCGTTTTCTGGCCGAGCGCGCCTGGGAGCTGCGGCAGAACGTCAGCTTCTACGACGGCCTCTATGTCGCCCTGGCCGAGGCGCTGGGAGCGCCGCTCGTCACCCTCGACGCGCGGCTCGCAAAGGCCCCCGGCGTCCAGGCCGAGATCGAGCTGGTCGAGGCCTAGAAGGGTCTAAACCGCGTAGAGGCTCTCGGAGGCGAGCTCCATCGCCCGCCGGCTCCAGAGCTTGATCTGCATGAAGACCTCATCGCCGTAGCCCTCGAGCGCGTCGAGCGCGATCAGGGTGAAGCGGCCCTGGGAGACCTCTTCCTGGTCGACCGTCTCGCCGTCGAGCTCGGCCGTGGCGGCGACGGCGGCGCCGCTGACGATTGGCCGTCCCCAGACCAGGGTCACCGCTCCGGCGCGGCCGTTCTCGCCGCGCCAGCGGCCGATCACCTCGTCGTTGAGGTCGATCTTCCAGTCGGGATTGTCCTCGGCGAGAACGTCGGTGAAGTCGGCTTTGGCTCTGAAGTCGTGCGGCTCGCCGCCGACCGGCTGCACGTAGGAGACGTGGCCGAAGAGCTCGAGCTTCCCCTCATCGCTGCCGGTGTGGGCGGAGCAGGGGACCCAGACGCGGCCGCCCCAGGCGCGCTCCGGGAACCAGTCGACCTCGTCCGGCAGCGTTGCCCCGGCGGGCAGGTCCTCGATCCCCTCGCAGGCCTCGGCGAAGGCGTCGCGGAGGCTTTCGGCGAAGCGCCCGTGTGGGATGCCCTCCTGGGTGGTGTCGGCGATGAAGCGCGGGATCGGTCGCGGGTTCGGCGGCACGCCCGGACCCTACACGGGCGCAACGGCAGCCTGCGGGGGCGGTCAGGCCGGCTCGAGCTCGCCGGCACCCGCAGCGCCGCGCGGCTCGCGCAGCAGCAGTCCGGCGACGATCGCGCCGACCAGGCAGCAGCCGGAGCCGACGAGGAGAGCGAAGCTGTAGCCGTCGCTGAGCGCCGCGAGCTGGCCGGAGCCGCTGGCGACCTCGGCGCTGGTGTGGGAGACGGCAAGCGTGGTCAAGGCGGCGAGGCCGATCGTGCCGCCGCCGAGGCGCGAGGTGTTGAGGATGCCGGAGGCGAGCCCGCTCTCCGCCGCTGGGACGCCTTTGACGCCGATGATCGTCGCCGGCACCAGCGCCGAGCCGATCCCGAGGGTCGCGAGCACGCCGCCGGGGAGGACGTCGGTGAGGTAGGAGCCGTTGCTGCTGAGATCGGTCAGCCAGAGGAGCCCGACGGCGGCGAGCAGCATGCCGCCGGTCAGCACCGGGCGCACCCCGAAGCGGGCAACCAGCTTTGGCGCCAAAGTCGAGGAGGAAGCGACCCCGATCGTCAGCGGCAGGAACGAGAGGCCCGCCTGCAGCGCGTCCTGCCCCAGCACCTGCTGCAGGTAAAGCGAGAGGAAGAACCACATCGCGAAGACACCGGCGAAGAGCAGGCCGATGATCAGGCTGGCGGCGCGCAGCTGCGGCATGCGGAAGATCCGCAGCGGGATCAGCGGGTCGCGTGCCAGCTTGCCCTCGACGAGGACGAAGAGGCCGAGGATCACCGCGGCGCCGAGCAGCGGCAGCAGAACGCCGGGCGAGCCCCAACCGAGATCGTCGGTGCGGACGATGCCGTAGACGAGCGCGGTCAGCCCGGCGCTGACCAGGACGGCGCCGGCGAAATCGAACTGGCGACCGGGTACCCGCGCCTCGTCGGCCGGGATCTCCTTGCGAGCGGCGAGGGCGACTGCGATCCCGATCGGGACGTTGATGAGGAAAATCGCGGGCCAGCCGAAGCCCTGGGTGAGGAGGCCGCCGAGGAGGACGCCGGTCGCGCCGCCCAGCCCCGCCATCGCCCCCCAGACGCCGAGCGCCCGGTTGCGTTCCCGCCCCTCCTCGAAGGCGGTGGTGACGATCGCCAGGCTGGCGGCCGAGATCACCGCGGCGCCCAGGCCCTGGACGGCACGGGCGGCGACCAGCAGGATACGATCGTCGGCGAGGGCGCAGGCCAGGGAGGCGAGCGCGAAGAGGGCGGTGCCGCCAAGGAAGACGCGGCGCCTCCCGAACAAGTCGCAGGCGCGGCCGCCGAGCATCAGGAAGCCGGCGAAGGTCAGGGTGTAGGCATTGACGACCCACTGCAGTCCCGTCTGCGAAAAGCCGAGCGAGTCGTGGATCGAAGGCAGCGCCACGTTCACGATCGCGACATCGAGGATGACCATGAACTGCGCCAGGCAGACCAAGATCAGGAGGTAGTTCGAGTTGCGCTCAGGGCGGGCAGATGCCATTCGGGAGTGGGAAAGATTGTTCGATGATCACCGTACCATAGTTCGATGATCGTCGTATAATGGGTGCCATGGATCAACAGCTCGAGCAGTCCGAGCTCGTTCACCCCCGCGCCGATGAGATCGAGTTGCCCGCGGTCTTACACGCGCTCAGCGATCCGCAGCGGTTGCGGATCGTCCGCGAGCTCGCGGCCAGCGAGCGGCCTCTCCCCTGCGGCACCATCGTGCTCGACATCTCGAAGTCGACCCGCACCCACCACTTCCGCGTCCTCCGCGAGGCCGGCCTGATCGAGCAGCGCCGCGACGGCACCTGCAAGCTCAGCACCCTGCGCCGCGACGACCTCGACGCTCGCTTCCCCGGGTTGCTGGACGCCGTGCTCGGCGCCGGCGTCCCGGCCTAGATCACGCCGGCAGGCACTCGCGCAGGTCGCTGGCGGCTTTCTCCGGCGGGTAGATGTTGATGTCGACGCCGGTGCCGAGCTCGAAGCCGGCCTTGATCGTCAGCCGCGGGGCGATGTCGACGTGCCAGTGGAACGGCTCGGCTCCGTGGGGGGCGGTGCGGACCCAGAGGTTCAGCTCCGGCGGCCCGTCGAAGCGGGCGGCGAGCACCCGCATCGCGGTCCGGATCATCGCCGCACCGGACTCGTCCCGCTCGAAGGCGGCCGACTCGCGGCGCGGGATCACCCGCAGCTCGAACGGCGAACGCGAGGCCCAGGGGCAGATCAGCGCCGCCTCGTCGTCGATCGCGACCAGCCGCTCCCGGCGGCGGACCTCCTCGACGAGGACGTCGCTGAGCAGACCCGCCCCGGCGGTCCGTTCGCCGTAGGCGCCGGCGCGCTCGCGCTCGCGGGCGACCGCGGCGGGGACAAAGGGCAGCGCGTAGAGCTGAGCATGGCTGTGCTCGAGCGAGGCACCGGCGCCGCCGCCCTCGTTGACGATCAGCTGCACGTAGGAGGCGTCGGGATGGGCGCGCATCCGCTCGCGCCAGGTGGCGACCGCGGCGGCGAACTGCTCGTCGCCGAGCTCGTTCATCGCGGTCATGTGCTCGGGCGAGTTGATCAGGACCTCGTGGGCGCCGGACGCAGGCAGCGAGGAGAAGAGGTCGGGTTCACCGGCCCGCCGCGTCGCCAGCAACGGGTCGCCGCTGCTCGTGAAGGACCCGGCCTCGGCCCCGGTCGGGCTGCCGGCGAGCGCCGGGGTCTCGTCGCCGCCCGCCTCGCCACCGAGCGCCGGGTAGAGGTTCGGCACGACCCGGGTCGTCCAGCCGGGAGTGTCGGGCTCGCTGCCGTCCGGCCGCAGCGCGTAGAGCTCCGGCGGCGTGCGGTCCTCGCGTCCCTCGCAGAAGGGGCAGCTCTCGCGCTTGGCGGCACTGCCCTCGCCCTCGCGTGAGCTCGCCGCGGCGCCGAACTGATCCGGCCGCGCGGCGCGGCCGGGGGCGAGGATCGTCCTCAGCCCGCTCAGCTGGTCGATGCGTATCTCAGGCGCGCTCAGGAGCGGGAGGGTGGCAGATCGTCGGGCAGGTCGGGCACCGACTCGACCGCTGGCGGCGGATCGGGCCGCGGCCCCGGTTTGGGGGGTTTGGCCTTGCTGCCTCCGGTGGCATGGTCGGCGCGGCCGATGAACGGCTCGAGCACGTCCATCGGCAGCGGGAAGACGACGGTCGTGTTCTGGTTGGAGCCGATTTCGAGCAACGTCTGCAGGTAGCGCAGCTGCAGCGAAGCGGGGTTCTGGCTGATGATGTCGGCGGCGTCGGTGAGCTTCTGCGCTGCCTGGTACTCGCCCTCGGAGTTGATGATCTTCGCCCGCCGCTCGCGCTCGGCCTCGGCCTGGCGGGCGATCGCGCGCTGCATCTGTTCGGGGATTTCGACGTCCTTGATCTCGACCGCGGTCACCTTCACGCCCCACGGCTCGGTCGACTCGTCGATGATTTTCTGCAGCTCTTCGTTGAGGCGCTCGCGGTCGGAGAGGAGCTGGTCGAACTCGGCCTTGCCGAGCACCGAGCGCAGCGCCGTCTGCGAGATCTGCGACGTGGCGAGGAGGAAGTTTTCGACCTCGACGATCGCTTTGCGTGGATCGATGACCCGGAAGTAGGCGACCGCGTTGACGCCGGCCGGGACGTTGTCGCGGGTGATCACCTCCTGCGGCGGGATGTTGAGCGTCACCGTCCGCAGGTCGACCTTCACCATCCGGTCGACGAAGGGGATGAGGAAGATCAGGCCGGGCCCCTTCTGCGCGATCAGGCGGCCGAGCCGGAAGATCACCCCGCGCTCGTACTCGCGCAGGATCCGCACCGAAGACCCGATTGCGATCAGCGCGAAGAACGAGAGGACGATGATGATCCCGCCGACAACCGCCATCAGCTGGCTCCTTCTCTAGGCGTCTCCGCGGTCTTGGGCTCGGGCCGGACCACCAGCGTCAGCCCGTCGACCGCCTCGACACGGACTCTATCCCCCAGCGCGACCGGGGCTTCGCCGCTCGCCAGACGCGCGCCCCAGAGCGTTCCCCGCATGAAGACCTGGCCCGCGGGCGCGATCGTCGAGCGCGCCTCGGCCAGCTCCCCGATCATCTCCTCGGTGCCGCCGCGAACTGGCTGCTCGCGGTGGGCGGCGAGCACTTTGCGGCTCACGAACCAGAAGGTGATCGCGGAGAGAACGCCGAGCGTGATCAGGGCAGCGCCGATCACGTCGCCGTCGCTGTTGTTGGAGTCGATCGCGAAAATCCCGGCGGCGACCAAGCCGGTGACGCCGATCAGGGCCAGCAGACCCCCGGTCGGCAGCAGCAGCTCGGCGAGCAGCAGGCCGAAACCGACGACGGCGATGATCGCGAACGCTTCCATCGTTTGATTATCCGCTTTCGCACTCGCCCTGCAGGGCATATCGGCGAACATCCGCTTCCAGTTCCGACTGCTCTGCGTACTGGCCCTGTTTGAGGTGGCAGAGCTCACCGTTGCCGTTGTAGAAGGCGGTGTCCGGAAGGCCGCCGACGGTTCCCAGTGAGGCGGCGATCTTGCCGTCGGGATCGGTGTAGCTGGGGTAGGAGAGCGGCGCCTCGCGGAGGAAGGTCGCGGCGGCATCGTCGGCGTCCTTGGAGTTGACGCCGAGGAAGGCGACGCGCTTGCCGTAGCGGGCCGAGAGCTTCTGCAGGGTCGGGAACTCGTAACGGCAGGGGCCGCACCAGGAAGCCCAGACGTTGGTCACGATCGGGTAGCCCGCGAGCGCCGCGATCCGCTGCTCGTAGGCGTCGACGCCGCCGTCGAGCAGCTGGTCGGCCTGCTTGTGGAGCGCCGCCAGCGGCGGCGGCGAGCCGGCCAGTGCCTTCCCGTAGTCGGGGTGCTCGCCCCCGTAGTCCTGACCCGACGAGGAACCGCAGCCGCCGAGCGCGATGGCAGCGAGCACGAGAGGCAACAGCCACGTACCCGGCGCAGGTCGCCCGGACGGGCGCGGAGTTTCTCGATCGACCTGCCTAGTCATCCGATCCATGCTTACAATACGTACGTTCGGTTCGCGGATTGCGAACAGCAGAGAACGCCGGGGGGACGGTAGTCGGATCTTCGGCAGCCTCGTTCACTCGCCCCAACCGTGTGTCTGATGATCGGTGGGGGCAGACCCAGAAGCCTTCTATGGCCAAGACCAGCGACGTTGCCGCCGTGGCGGCAGTTCCATCAAGCGCCGACATCGAGCGCGCGGCCGAGTTCGCCCGCGAGCCCTTCCTGCTCGACGGAGAGGGGCCCGAGGCGCTCGCGCTCGGCACCGCCCGGCGACGCGCCCTCGACGCGGCGCTGGCGGAGCTCGACGACGGCGCCGAGAACCCGTCGATCGAGTGGCGCCAGGATTTCTCGCTGCTGCTCGGGCTCGAGCGGTTGCTCGCCGAGGAGCCGCCGAAGCTGCGCGACGGCGCCGAACTGAACCCGCACCAGGTCGACGCTCTCTCGGGGACTCTGGCCGAGCTGATGGCTCAGCAGCAGGTCGGCGGCGCCGACGGCGTCGCGGCGGCGGACGGCGAGGGCGCGGCCGCGCCGAGCGCCGAGCCCGACACCGAGGAAACCGCCGCCAGCGGGGGCAACGGTTCCACCGAGCTCGAGGACGACGAGGACGAGGAGCTGGAGGCCGACGAGGAGCCCCAGGACTGGGAGGAAGCCCTCTCGGAGGAGGACGAGGAGGTCGTCGAGGAGGCGCCCGAGGATCCCGGCGCCGCCCGCCGCTTCTGGTTCGAGCACGCGACCGGCGCCGGCAAGACCGTCGCCGCGGTCGGCTTCATCGACGCGATCCGGACCGGCGGCGTCCTGATCCTCACCCACCGCCGCAACCTGGTCGACCAGTTCATCGGCGAGATCTCCGACCGCGGCTACAAAGAGCGACTGCGGCCGCCGCTGCTCGACGGCCGTGACGACCCCGACGGCCCGGTCACGGTCGAGACCTACCAGTGGTTCGTCCGCAACTACAAGAAGATCTCCGACGCCTACTCGGTCGTCATCTGCGACGAGGCCCACACCGCGCTGGGCGAGAAAACCAGCGCCTGCATCCGTGCCTGGAACGGCCCCGTCTACATCGGGATGACCGCGACCGGGGCGCTGATCGCCCGCCACGTCGCCGACCTCTTCCCGACCCAGACCTCGCGCTTCGACCTCGCCCAGGCCGCTCGCCGCGGCGTCATTGCGCCGCTGCGCTGCCTGCGAATCCCGCCCGGCCCCGGGGTGCGGACGATCGCCAAGGTGCCGCTGCGAAAAGGCGAGGTCGACCAGGACTTCGACCAGGAGGAGCTGGCGGCGCTGCTCGACCAGGAGCCGTTCAACGTCGCGATCGCCGACCTCTACCGCTCGCGCTTCCGCAAGGTCCCCGGCGTCCTTTACACGGCCGGGGTCCAGCACGCGAAGAACGTCGCCAAAGCCTTCCGCAACGCCGGGATCAACGCCCAGGCGGTCTCCGGCGAAACGCCGAAGCGCGAGCTGGCCGAAATCCTCGCCGGCTTCGAGCGCGGCGACGTCGACGTCCTCTGCAACGCGATGCTGCTGGCCGAGGGCTGGAACAGCCCGCGGGCGACGATCTGCATGCACCTGGCGCCGACTGCCTCGCGGCGGATCTACCAGCAGCGGGTCGGCCGCGTCACCCGCCGGGCGCCGGGCAAGGAGGCGGGCCTGGTGATCGACTTCGTCCATCCGGCGACGACCCACGACGAGACGATCGTCACCCTCCACAGCCTGCTCGATCGCGACGTTTACCGCGGCGGCGCGATCGTCGTCGGGCCGGTCCGCCGCGGCCGCGGCCGCAAGGTCCGGGTCGAGCGCCGGATCGTCCCCGTCTCCGACGTCGAGGAGAAACGGATGGAGGTGCTGGAACGGGAGATCTGGCGGATCGCGGTCGAGAACCTCGACTACCCCGAGCAGCACGCCTGGGCGGCACTGGCCGGGGCCCGGGTCTCGACCCAGGGCTGGCGCCGGGCGCGGGCGATGCTGCAGAACGACCGCACCAAAGAGCTGCGCCGCCGCTTCCTGCTGACCTGCGTCCAGCGCAACCGCAACGCGCAACTGCGGCTGAAAGCGTTGGGAGAGATCGCCGATCTCGGCGACCCCGACGCCTTCGACGACGCGATCGACATCGTCGGCACCTGGAGCCGCGAGGACAAACGGGCGGGGACGAAAACTCTGCTGCAGGCGCTGGTCGACAAGCGGATCGGCCGTCGCGACCAGGCCCAGGCCTGGGTCTGGCGCCTCGCCTCCTACACCCGCGAACTGCACGAGGAGTACGCGGTCCAGCGCTGGCCGGAGACGAAGCGCCTGCTCGGCCTGCTCGTCAACTCCTCCGGCCGCGCTCACGGCCGCAACGCGCGGCGGCTGGTCCACGCGGCGCGCAAACAGGACCGCCGCCTGGCGGTGGCGCTGCTGGCGGCCGCCGTCTCGCACACCCCGGAGGGCGAGGAGGTGCTGCGCGGGGCGCGGATGCGGATGGCGCGGAAACCCTCGGCGGTCGCCCGCGAGCTGCTGCGCAACTTCCCGAAAGGCGGCAAGCGCCGTCGCAAACGTGGCAAGCGCAACGGCCGCGGCGATGAGGCCGGCAACGGCGACAACGGCGCCAAGGCCGCCAAGCGCAAGGTCGACAACGGCGAGAAGGTCGAGGCCGGGCTCGAAAACGGCGACGAGGTCGAGACCGACGACGACTCAGATGCGGCTGAGGTGGACCTCGCCGGCGCCGAGGACGACGCGCTCGCCGCTGGGGACGACGACGACGAGGTAGCCGCGGTCGTCGATTCCGCTGGCGACTCCTGAACCGCCCTCCCAGGCGATCTCCTGCCCGCGCAGCGCGTCGCGCTCGCGCCAGGCGTCGAGCACGGTCTGCTGCTCTGCGTCGAGCCAGTGCTCGAGTTTTTCGCTGAGCGCCGCCGCTGCGTCCTCGATCCGGGCGCCGGTCAGTGAGGTCGCGCTCTCGCGCAGCTCGGGCGGGGATTCTTCGGGAGCGATCGCGAGGTTGAGCCCGACCCCGATCACTGCCCAGCCGTCCTGGGGGCGGGCCTCGATCAGGACGCCGGCCAGCTTGCGACCGGCGACCTGGACGTCGTTCGGCCACTTGACGCCGCACTCGACACCGGGCTGGAGCTGCTCGGCGGCCTCGCAGACCGCCAGCGGCACCGCCAGCGGCAGCAGCGCGTCGCCGGGGTCGAGTGGCCGCACCACCGCCGAGTAGAGCAGCGCCTTGCCGGGCGGCGCCGTCCAGCTCCGTCCCTGCCGCCCGCGCCCCTCGGTCTGCTCGGCGGCGGTGACGACGGTTCCGTGCGGGGCGCCCGCCGCGGCGAGCTCGCGGGCGCGGGTATTCGTCGAGTCGGTGCGGGCGAAGTGGCGGTGCGGCGAGCCGAAGGTCATCGCTCGGCGTCGGCGAGCAGGGCGGCGAGCAGTCCTTTGATGTCGTGGCGCTCGGCTTCGACGTCGACCTTCAGGCCGGCGTCGCGGGCGGCCTCGCTCGTCACCGGACCGATCGAGACGATCCGGGCGCCCGCCGGGAAGCGGTCGCCGAGGGCCTCGGTCAGGTTGGTCACGGTCGAGGAGGAAGTGAAGGTGACGTAGTCGGCGGCCTGGGCGGCCTCGATCGCCGCCGCATCGGGCTGCTCGCGGACGGTCTCGTAGAGGGCGACGACGTCGACCTCGGCGCCGCGGTCGGCGAAGTATTCGGGGAGGACGTCGCGGGCGTCGGCGGCGCGGGCGACGAGCACCCGCCGGCCCTCGACCGGGACGTCGCCCAGGACCTCGATCAGGCCCTCGGCGACGAAGCGCTCGGGGACGACGTCGGCGTCGATCCCGCGCTTGGCGAGCGCCCGCGCCGTGCCCGGCCCGATCGCGGCGACGGTGGCGCCGGCGAGGGCGCGGGCGTCGCGGCCGGCCGCGGCCAGCGCCTCGAACAGGAGGCGGACGCCGTTGGGGCTGGTCAGGCAGACGAGCGAGTACTCGCCGATTGCAGCGGCGGCCTCGCGGACCTCGCTCGTCTCCAGCCGCGGCTCGATCCGGATCGCCGGCAGCTCGACCACCTCGGCCCCAAACTCGCGTAGCGTCTTGGCGAGGCCGCTGGCCTGGGCGCGAGCGCGGGTGACGACGACCGTGCGACCGTGCAGCGGCCGGCGCTCGAGCCAGGCGAGCTCGCTGCGGCGGGCGGCGACCGGGCCGATCACGATCAGCGCCGGCGCCTTCACCTCTGCCAGCGCGACCGCCTCGTGGATCGTCCTCAGGGTCGCCTCGACCGTGCGCTGATTCGGCCAGGTGCCGCGTTCGATCGCCGCTGCCGGCTGCTCGGGGTCGCGGCCGGCGGCAATCAGCGCTGCCGCGTTCTCGCCCAGCTGTTTGACGCCCATGTAGAAGACGAGGGTGCCGGGGAACGCGGCCAGCGCGCTCCAGTCGAGGGCGCTCTCCGCCTTCTCCGGGTCCTCGTGCCCGGTGATGAAGGCGACCGCCGAAGCGTCGTCGCGGTGGGTGACGGGGATGCCGGCGTAGGCGGTGGCGGCGACGCCGGCGGTCACCCCCGGCACCACCTCGAACTCGATTCCGGCAGCGCGCAGCGCTTCGCCCTCCTCGCCACCGCGGCCGAAGACGAACGGGTCGCCGCCCTTGAGGCGGACGACGCTGCGACCGGCGCGCGCCGCCTCGATCAGGCGCTCGCCGATCTCCTCCTGCGGGACCGAGGGCACTCCCGGCTGCTTGCCGACGTAGACCAGCTCCGCGTCTTCGCGGGCGCCGGCCAGCGCTCCGGGCGGGATCAGCCGGTCGTAGAAGACCGCGTCGGCGGCGGCGATCAGGTCGAGCGAGCGCGCCGTCATCAGCCCCGGGTCGCCGGGACCGGCGCCGACCAGGTAGACGACCCCGGCGCGGGCGCTCAAGCCGCTGCCTCCGCGCGTTTCAGGAGCTCGGCGGCGCCGGTGCTGAGCAGGCGCCGCGCGAGCTCGAAGCCGAGTTCGGCCGGCTCCTCCGCCGCGCCCTCGACTTGGTCGCGCAGCCACTCGCTGCCGTCGGGCAGGCCGACGAACGCGGTCAGGGTCAGCCGCTCGCCCTCGGTCCGGGCGTGGACGCCGATCGGGGTTGCGCAGCTGGCTTGCAGCGGCGCCACCGTCGCTCGCTCGGCGGTCAGCTCCCGCATCGCGACGAGGTCGGTGATCGCTTCGACGGCGGACTGCGTCTGCTCGTCCCCGGTTCGGGCCTGAACCGCGAGCGTGCCCTGCCCCGGCGCCGGCACCATGATCTCGGCCGGGATCGCGAACGCGATCTCGTTCTCGCGGCCGAGCCGGCGCAGGCCGGCGGCGGCGAGCACGATCCCGTCGAGCTCGCCCTCGGCGAGCTTGCGCAGGCGGGTGTCGACGTTGCCGTGCAGCTCCTCGACCCGCAGGTCGGGCCGCGCCGCCAGCAGCTGGGCGCGCCGACGCAGGCTGGCGGTCCCGACCCGGGCGCCATCGGGCAGGTCGTCGAGCGAGGAGCCGGGGCCGATCCAGACGTCGGCGGGGTCCTCGCGTGCCGGCACCGCGGCGATCTCGAGCCCGTCCGGTTCCTCGCCGGGCAGGTCCTTGGCCGAGTGGACGCCGATCTCCGCCTCGCCGGCGAGCAGCGCCCCCTCGACCCCGCGGACGAAGCGCGACTTGTCGCCGAGCGCGCCCTGGGCGGAGATCTCGACCAGCTCGGCGCCCCCCAAGAGCTCGGCGACCTGCCGTGCCTGGGTCAGGGCGAGCGTGCTCCCCCGGGTCGCGATGCGCAGCGCCACGCGCCTAGTTTGACTTGCGCCGCAGCTCGGTGACGTTGCCCCGGGCTTCGGCCTCGGGGGTCGTCTCGACGTCGAGGCCGAACAGCTCGCGCAGGGCGCTGACGTAGTTGTAGGCCTCCTCGTCGCCGGCCGAGCGCCGCATCCGCACGGTCGGCTCGTGCAGCAGCCGCGAGGCGACCGCCTTCGCCATCGCTTCCATCCGCTCGCGGTCGGCCTCGCCGAGGCTCTCCCAGCGGTTCTCGTTCTCGGCCATCACCCGGCGCACGATCTCGTCGCCGCGCTCGCGCAGCGCGGTGATCGTCGGCACCACCTCGAGCGAAGCAACCCAGCGCTCGAAGCGGTCGAGCTCGGACTCGATGATCAGCTCCGCCCGCCGCGCCTCGGCCTCACGGCCGGAGGCGTTGCGTTCGACGATTTGCTGGACGTCGTCGATGTCGTGGACGGAGACGCCGGCAAGCTCGCGGCAGGCGGGCTCGATGTCGCGGGGGACGGCGATGTCGATCGCCAGCAGCGGCCGCTCCTCGCGCTCCGCCATCACTTGTCCAAGGCCGTCCTTCTCGATGATGTGGTGCGGCGAGTTGGTCGCGGAGACGACGATGTCGGCCTCGAGCAGCTGTGTCGGCAGCTCCTCGAAGCGGACCGCGGTGCCGTCGAAGCGCTGGGCGAGCCCGATCGCGCGGTCGTAGTGGCGGTTGGCGACGAAGACGGTGTCGACGCCCTGGGCGGCGAGGGCGCGGGCGACGAGTTCGGCGGTCTCGCCGGCGCCGACCATCAGCACCCGGCGCTGGGAGAGGTCGCCGATCGCGCGGCGGGCGAGCTCGACGGCGACCGAGGGGATCGAGACGCCGGCTTCGCTGATCCCGGTCTCCTCGCGGGCGCGACCGCCGGCGGAAAGGGCGCCATGGAAGAGGCGGTTGAGGATCGGGCCGGTCGCGCCCTCGACCAGCGCCAGCTCGTAGGCGCGTTTGACCTGGCCCTGGATCTCGGCCTCGCCGAGGATCATCGAGTCGAGCCCGGCGGTGACCCGCATCAGGTGGCGGGAGGCTTCGCTGCCGCGGAAGCTGTAGAGGTGGCCGAGCAGCTCGGTCGGCCGGATCTCGGCCTGGCGGGTGAGGACGCCGAGCGCGGTCGACTCGGCCTCGACCGGGTCGGAGACGACCAGGTAGAGCTCGGTTCGGTTGCAGGTCGAGATCGCCGCCGCCTCGTGGATTCCGGGCGCGGCGGTCAGCTCGCCGAGGGCGCTGACGGCGCGGCCCTCGGTCAGCGAGAGGCGCTCGCGCAGGTCGAGCGGCGCGGTTTTGTGGGAGACGCCGAGTGCGAGGAGTTCGCCGCTGCCCATCAGGCGCCGACCTCCTCCTTCTCCTGCTCGGCTTTGCGCTCCTCGGCGAAGCTGGCGACGTCCTTCAGTTCACTCTCGATCCGCTGCAGTTTCGAGGCCATGATCGCGACGTAGACGACGAGCAGAACGACGAAGACGACGTAAGCGCCGGCGACGTACTTGCCGGCCTCGTCGAGCGGCAGGGCGGGAGCGTCGGCGAGCAGCGCCAGCACTAGCCCACCACCTCCGGGGCGATCCGCGAGCTGCCGCTGCGGCCGGGCGCGTCGAGGGCGCGGCGCAGGCGCTTGACCTGGCCGGAGGCGCTCTTCGCCGTCAGCTCGAACTTGACCAGCGTCACCCAGAGCAGCGCCATCGCCGCCAGGCTGCAGAGGAAGACGAGCATCATCGAGCCCGGCAGGCCGCCGTTGGCGGTGCCGAAGGTGCGCGGATGCACGAGGCTCTGCGCCATCCGCACCGCGATGAAGTTGAGCGGCACGAAGGCGCCGGCGGTGACGGCGAAGACCGACGCGTAGCGGGCCTGGCGGTCGCGGTCCTCGATCGCGTAGCGGAACGGGTAGTAGGTGCAGTAGAGGAGGAAGACGATCAGGAAGCTGACCAGGGTCGGCTCGTCCCAGACCCACCAGTGGCCCCAGGAGGCCTTGGCCCAGATCGCGCCGGTGATGAGGACGGCGACGCCGAAGATGACCGAGATGTGGATCGCGACGTAGGAGTAGGCGTCCCATTTCGAGTTGCCGCTGCGCAGGTGGGCGATCGCGAAGGCGCCGCCGACGATGAAGCCGACCAGCGCCGTGATCGCCAGCGGCACGTGCAGGTAGAAGATCTTCTGGATGAAGCCCTGGTCGGCGTCGAGCGGCGCGTAGAAGAAGACCAGCGAGAGCGACAGGGCGAGCATCGCCACGGTGGCGATCGAGAGTGGTCTCAGTCCTTTGCCGTACATGCCTCGGAGAGGTGGGGAGCGGTGGAGGCCGGTCAGTCCTCGAGCAGGAAGTCGAATACCGCGTAGCCGACCAGGCCGAAGATCAAATCGTATAGGCCGAGGACCATCAGCCAGGTTCCGAAGCGGTGGTAACCGGGACCGCCCAGCGCCAGCAGCGGCTCGGTGGCGCCGGTGGCGGCGATCATCAGCGGCACGATCAGCGGCAGCAGGACGAGCGGCACCAGCAGGTCGCGGGCGCGCGAGTTGACCGCCATCGAGGAGATCAGGGTGCCGGTTGCGGCGAGGCCGAAGTCGGCCAGCAGCAGAACCGAGATCAGCGGCAGCAGTGCCGTCCCCGAGTCGAGGAAGAAGATCGCGAAGACCGGTACCGCGATCAGCTCCAGCGCCAGCAGGTAGACCATCAGCGCCGCGACCTTGGCGGCGAAGAGGACGCTGCGGTCAATCGGGGCGAGCCGGATCGCGTCGAAGCCGCCCTCCTCGCGCTCGGCGACGAAGAGGCGGTTGATCCCGAGCACGGCGGCAAACAGCAGCGTCGCCCACAGCACTCCCGAGGCCAGGCTGCCGGAGAGCTGGGTGCGGTCGAGCCCGAAGCGGAAGATGACGAAAGTGGTGACGGCGAACAGCGCCATCGCCGGCAGCGACTGCAGCGTCCGCAGCTCCGAGCGCAGGTCCTTGCCGAGGATCGCCGCGAAGGCGACGCGGGAGGGGGTCACGAGAGCCTCGCCATCTCGCCGATTCCGAGCCGCAGCACCTGGTCGGCCTCGGGCAGGTGGCGGTCGGGATCGTGGGTGACGACGACCCGGGTCCGGCCCTGACCAGACCCGATCAGGCCGTGGGCGAGCTCGCGGCCCTCGAGGTCGAGGTTCGAGTCGGGCTCGTCGAGCAGCAGCAGCTCGGGCTCGTGCAGGACGCAGCGGCAGATCGCCAGCCGCTGGCGCATCCCGGCCGAGAGCTCGGCGGCGCGATCGTCGGCGCGGCGCTCCATCCCTACCGCGGCCAGCAGCTCGTCGATCCGCGCCTCGGCCGCCTCGGCGCCGATGTTGTGCAGGCGGGCGTGGAAGCGGAGGTTCTCGCGGCCGGAGAGATCGCGGTAGAGCAGCGGCTCGTGGCCGAGGTAGCCGATCCGGCCGCGCAGCTTCCAGGCCTCGCGGGGCAGCGTGCAGCCGAGTACCGTGACCTCGCCGCCGCTCGGCCGCAGCAGCGTCGCCAGCACCCGCAGCAGCGTCGACTTGCCGGCCCCGTTTGGGCCGAGCACGACCAGCGATTCGCCGGCCCCGAGCTCGAGGCCGACGCCTTCGAGCGCGGTGCGGTCGCCGTAGTCGCGGCGCAGGCCGACCAGGCGCACGGCGTGCTGGTTCGACTCGTCCATCTGTCGGGATTGTGAAGGTCCGAAGCCTGCGGAGACGAAATGGGCGGAATGGACACCACCAAGAAGCTCGCGCCGCTCCTCGTCGCGAGCGCCGTCGTGGCCCTGATGGCCGCTCTCGTAGCCGCTCCCGCCACCGCGACGCGGACGGTCAAGGTCACCTCGAGCATCTCGATCTCGAGCAGGAACTTGAAGTTCAGCGGCAAGGTCACCGCGCCCGGGTACGAACCCTGCGTCCAGCAGCGCAAAGTGATCCTCTACAAAGTCGTCAGCGGCGGTCCCGACCAGGCCGTCGGCGAGACCAGGACCAGCCTCAAAGGCAACTGGACGATCACCCCGCAGGGCTCGGCCGGGATCTCCCTCGCCCGCTTCTACGCGAAGGTGGGGAAGGTCAGCGAAGGCACCACCGGCACGATCTACGTCTGCAAGGCCGCCCGCTCGAAAACGGTCGGCGCCAACCCCGCTCGCGCCCGCGGGCCGGAACCCGGCGAAGAAGTGACCGTGAAGACGACCACGACGATCAATCCCTATGGCAGCGGCGGCAAGGTTTCAGCCGCTAACGCGGCCTGCCGCGAGGGTCGCACGGTCGTGATCAAGCAGCAGGGCAAGGGCAAGATCGGCTCTGCCAAGACCAACGCCAAAGGCGCCTGGAGCGCCGAACCGGCCTACAAGGGGTCGCCGCCGCTGAAGGTCTGGGCAGAGGTGAAGCCGATCACCCAGGCGACGGCGGGCCCGATCTACAAGTGCCTCGCCGCCACCTCGCGGACGGTGACGATCAACGGCGGCTGAGCCGCCTCTTCCCCTGGCTGAGCTTCAGCGACCGAGGGTGCGGCGCCCGACCTCGAGCAACGGCGCCGCACCTTCGCGCAGGGCCTGGCTGCGGAGCCGGCCCTTGCCGTAGAGGATCTTGGCCGAAGCCCGCACCGCCTCGCCGAGCGTGCGGTCGTAGGGGTGCCACCAGAAGTCGCGGGCGAAGCCCGGCTCCCAGGCGTTCATCTTGATGTTGACGCACTCGTAGAAGCCGAATTTCGAGTGCGAGCGGCCGAGGCCGGAGTCCTTGACGCCGCCCCAGGCGCACTGACAGGCGCCGTGGCTGAAGGAGTGGTCGTTGATCCAGACCATCCCCGATTCGATCTTCCGCGCGATCCGCCCGCCGCGCTGGCGGTCCTTGGTCCAGACCGAGGCGCCGAGGCCGAACTCGGAATCGTTGGCCAGCCTGATCGCCTCGTCCTCGGACTCGACGACCACGATCGGCAGCACCGGCCCGAAGATCTCCTCCCGCATGATCCGCATCTCGTGGGTGACCCCGGTGAGGACGGTCGGGGCGACGAACTTGCCGGAGAGGCCGGGGACCTCGGTCGGCCCGCCGCAGAGCTTGGTCGCGCCGCTGGAGACCGC
>DASSLT010000027.1:0-11955 GCA_035689305.1 Solirubrobacterales bacterium
CCAACGGCGAGGAGATCGGCCGCGCCCGCTTCTACGTCACCGCTGGGGCTCCGAACGGCCAGGAATTCGGCCCCGAAGCCTGACGCCCAGGCGGGGCCCTCCTAGTTGAAGACGTAGAGGAGCAGGAAGGCGATCCCGGCCCAGGCCGCGCCGGCCGCGATCATGCCCTTGTCTTCGGCGACCATCGCCGAGGTCGAGCGGTCGTCGGAGCGGTCGTAGATCAGGTAGAGGTAGCGGAAGATCCCGTAGACGACGGGCGGGATGGTCAGCATCATCTCGCTGCCGATCAACGGTGAGTCGACTGTGTAGATCGCGTAGCTGATCACGGTGCCGGTGGTTACCAGGGAGACCATCTGGTCGAGGAAGGGCAGCGAGTAGTGCTCGAGCACGGGCCGGCTCGCGGTCCCCTCGTGCAGCTCGGAGACCGCCTCCTGGCGACGCTTGGTGAAGCCGAGGAAGGCGGCGAGCATGCCGGTGCAGAGGATCAGCCACTCCGAGGCGTGGGCGTCGACGGCGCTGGCGCCGGCGGCGACGCGGAGGATGAAGAGCCCCGCCAGGGTCATCACGTCGATGATCACGATCTGCTTGAGGCCGAGGCTGTAGGCCATCTGGGCGACGCCGTAGCCGACCACCATCAGGCCGACCTGCCAGTTGACGGCGAACGCGATCGCGACCCCGACCACGGCGAGCGCCGGAGCGATCGCCTTTGCCGTGCTCTCGGAGAGCTCGCGCGCGGCGATCGGCCGGAAGCGCTTCTTCGGGTGCTTGCGATCGAGCTCGACGTCGATCAGGTCGTTGACGAAGTAGCCGGCGCTGGAGATCAGGCAGAAGGAAACGAAGGTGACGACGGCGAGAAAGACGTCGTGGGGCTGATTGAACTTCCCCGAGAAAAGCAGGCCGGCAAAGACGAAGACGTTTTTGCTGATCCACTCCTTCGGCCGCGCCGTCTTGATCGCCGCCCGCAGCGGCGAGCGCCGCGGCACGACCTCGCCGTTGGCGTCGACGTTTCCGTGCGGGGACTCGGGCTCAGCCGGCGGCACGGTCGGTTGTTCGGAGGTGATCGTTTCCATCGCTGCGACGCGGCCGTGGCCTGTAAACGGCGCCCCGGCCGGCGATATCGAGTCGCGAAAGGGTACCGCCGAGCCCCGTCGAGCCTCTATGCAGGGTCGATCAGCACCCCTGGGTTCAGGATCGCGGCGGGGTCGAGCTCGGCCTTGGCGGCGCGCAGCGCGGCGGCGAAGGGGGCCGGGCGCTGGCGGTCGTACCAGGGCCGGTGATCGCGGCCGACGGCGTGATGGTGGGTGATCGTGCCGCCCCCTTCGATCAGCGCCTCGGAGACGGCCGCCTTGACCTCGTCCCACTGCTCGACCTCGCCGCCGCGTACCGCCGGCGCCAGCACGGTGAAGTAGGGAGCGGCGCCGTCGGGGTAGACGTGGGTGAAACGGCAGCTGACCCGCGGCGCGCCGGGACCCTCGGCGGCGACTCCGGAGGCCGCGGCCGTCGCCGTCCGCGTCGCCTCCATCACCGTCGCGTGGAACTCCTCGAGCCGGTCCCAGGTGACCGCCGTCTCGAACGTCTCCGAGAGCACCCCGCAGGCGACGAACGTGTCGCGCAGGTAAGGCGCCAGGAGAAACGCCCCCCGCCAGGCCTCGACCGCCCCGTCCCCCTCACCGACTCCGCGGTTGTGTCCGCTATTCGAACCCTTACGCGGACTCGGCGTGCCGCCGTGGCCGCGGGCGATGGCGACGGCTTCGTCGAGCGCCGCGTCCACGGGGCCGTGAGAGGACTCGAAGCCGAGGATGAGGAGGTTGGCGCTGCCGTCGCCGGCACCGGTCAGCTCCGCCTCGGAGGCGTCGAGCAGGCGGCAGTTGGACGGGTGCAGCCCGGACTGGGAGATCTCGCGCACGGCCCGCGCCGCCGCCGTGAACTCGGTGAACTCGACGCCAGCCGACGCCTTGAACTCGGGCCGCGGCCGCACCCGCACCCAGGCCTCGGAGATCGCGCCGAGGATGCCCTCGGAGCCGATCAGCAGCCGGTCCGGCGAGGGGCCGGCGCCCGATCCCGGCAGCCGCCGGCTCTGCCACTCACCGCGCGGGGTCACCGCCCGCACCGACTCGACCAGGTCGTCGATGTGGGTCTCCAGCGTCGCGAAGTGGCCGCCGGCCCGGGTCGCGATCCAGCCGCCGAGCGTCGCGTACTCAAACGATTGCGGGAAGTGGCGCAGGGTGAGGCCGTGCTCGCGCAGCTGCTCCTCCAGCCGCGGCCCGGTGGCGCCGGCCTGAATCCGCGCCGCCAGTGAGACCGGGTCGACCTCGAGCACGCGATCGAGGTGCCGCAGATCCATCGTCACCACCGGGCGCTCACCGAGCCGCGGCTCGACCCCGCCGCAAACGCTGGTGCCGCCGCCGAACGGGATCACCGCCGCGCCCTCGGCCTCGGCCCAGCTCAGCACGGTCTCGATCTCCGACTCGTCGCGCGGCGAGGCGACCAGGTCCGGCGGGTTCTCGAACTCACCGCGGAAGCCGCGGACGATGTCGCGGTAGGCCTTGCCGAGGGCGTGAGAGACGCGCTCGTAGCGCCCGTCGGAGAAGAGGTCCCCCAGCCCGGCCGGCGGCTTCAGCCGCGGCGCCCGCAGCTCGACGTCCTCGAGCGCGACCGGCTTCTCGACCTCGCCGCCGAACCCGAACCGCTCGCGGATCCCTTCCGCCGCCTCCCGCAACTGCGTCGCGGTCGGCGCCTGATCCTCGTACCCCCATCCCCAGTGCTTCAGCCTGCGTTCGGCCATGCACCGGAACCTACTGCGTGGCAGCCATTTCACCCGCATGCCGGGTGAAATGGCGACCGCAACTACCAGTGCACACCTTTCATGAGATGCGCGAAAGCCACCGCCTCGGTCGAGGGCGCCTTGTCGCGCGCCTCCTCGCCTTTGCCTTTTGCCGCCTGCGAATCGGGGAAGAGCTTGTAGGCGGTGTTGAGGATCGAGTCGCTGGCCTTGGGCGCGACCGCGTAGAGCAGCTCGCCGAAGTTGCCGAGTTTGGTCGCCACCTTCTTCGGCCGGTTGACCATCGCCTTGGCGATCATTTCCGCCGCCTCCTCGGGCGTGATCGCCGGGAACATGTCGTACATCCGGGTCGGCGCGATCATCGGCGTCCGCACCAGCGGCATGTTGATCGTCGTGATGTCGACCTTGTCGTCCTTCACCTCGGAGGCGATCACCCGGCTGAAGGCGTCGAGCGCCGCCTTCGAGGCGACGTAGGCGGAGAAGCGCGGCGGGTTGGTCTGCACGCCGATCGAGCTGATGTTGATGATCTGGCCCGACTTGCGGGCGCGCATCGCCGGCAGCAGCGCCAGGATCAGCCGCAGGGCGCCGAGGTAGTTGAGCTGGATCGTGCGCTCGAAGTCGTGGAAGCGGTCGTATGAGAGCGCGACCGAGCGCCGGATCGAGCGGCCGGCGTTGTTGACGAGGATGTCGACGTGGCCGTGGTAGGCCAGCACCTCCTCCGCCATCCGCTCGATGTCCTCGATGTCGGCGAGGTCGCATTGGTGGATGTGGGCGGTGCCGCCGCCGGCGACGATCTCCGCTTTCGTCTCCTCCAGCTTGTCGGCCGAGCGGGCGACCAGCAGCACCGTCGCACCGGCGTCGGCGACCTTGACCGCGGTCGCTTTGCCGATCCCCGAAGAGGCGCCGGTGATGAGGACGATTTTGCCCCGCACCGCGCCCGCCAGCGAGCGGTCCTTGAACAGGTCGGGGTCGAGGTTGCGCTCCCAGTAGTCCCAGACGCGCGCCGCGTAGCTCTCCAGCGGCGGCACCTCGATCCCGCTCCCCTCCAGCGCCGCCTGGGCGCTGCTGGAGTCGAAGTGGGTCGGGTAATCGATGTAGGTGAGCGTCTCCGGCGGCAGCCCGAGCTGGCCGATGCCCGCCTTGACGACGCGCTTCGCCGGCGGCAGCAGGCCGAGCACGCTGCGAACCGCCCCGGTCGCCGGCTCGGTCAGGTCGGTGCCCGCCCGGAACGCCATCTGCGGCGCGTCGGCGGCCTTGGCGAAGAGGTTGATCACCTCGCCCGCGGTCTTCGGGTTGGGGTCGGTGAGGTGGAAGGCACGACCGTCGAGGTCCGGCTGATGGGCGATGTGGTCGATCGCCGCGGCGACGAAGTCGACCGGGACGATGTTGATCTCGCCGCCTTCGATCCCGACCGTCGGCAGCCACGAGGGCAGCACCCGGCGCGCCCGCTGCAGCGCCTTGAAGAAGTAGTAGGGGCCGTCGATCTTGTCGATCTCGCCGGTCCGCGAGTCGCCGACGACGATCCCCGGCCGGTAGACCCGCCAGGGCCGCGCCGATTCCCGGACCAGCCGCTCGGACTCGTGCTTGGTGCGGAAGTAGGGGTTGTTGTCGAGCCGTTCGGCCTCCTCGAACATGTCCTCGCGCCATTCGCCCTTGTAGAGACCGGCGGCGGCGATCGAGCTGACCTGGTGGAAGCAGCCCGCCTCGAGCGCGCCGGCGAGCTCGAGCGCGTGCCGGGTCCCCTCGACGTTGGCGATCTCCTGCGTTTCGGCGTCGGCGGTGATGTCGTAGATCGCCGCCAGGTGGAAGAAGTGGTCGATCTCGCCCCGCATCTCGACCATGTCCTCCTCGGAGACGGCGAGCCCGGCCTGCGTCAGATCGCCGGCGACGGGCACGATCCGCGCCCCGTCGGCGCCGAGACCGGTGCGCAGCTCCTCGAGCCGGCCGCGCGAACCGGCCCGCACGAGGGCGTAGACGGTGCCCTCCCGCTGGAGCAGTTTCTGGACCAGATTGCGGCCGATGAATCCGGTCGCGCCGGTGACGAAGTAGCCCATGGAGCAATCAGGGTATCTCGGTTCTCACGAGCCGTTGCATACAAGCGCCAGCCCAGACGCTGCGTTTCATAGACTTAGGCGAAGAAATGCCAGAGACGGCCACCGTGCAGATAGCCATGCCCGAGATGGGCGAGTCGGTGACCGAGGGCATCGTTCTCGAGTGGCACGTCGCCGAGGGCGACTTCGTCAACGAGGGGGATACGGTCGTCGAGGTTTCGACCGACAAGGTCGATGCCGAGGTGCCGGCGCCGACCAGCGGCGTGATCACGAAACTGCTGGTCCAGGTCGACGACGAAGTGCCGGTGGGCGCGCCGTTGGCTGAAATGGAAGCTGGGGAGGGATCGGCAGACGCCCCTGCTCCCGCGGCGCCGGAGCCCACCGCCGAAGCCGAGACCCCCGCTCCCGCTCCGACCAACGGGGACGTCAAAGCCACGCCCGTCGCGCGCCGGGTGGCTGCGGCGAACGGCGTCGACCTTGCTTCGGTGAGCGGCTCGGGGTTCGGGGCCAAGGTCACCAAAGGCGACGTCCTCGCCGCCGGTGATGGAGCTGGCGGCGGGAACGGCGCGGGGGCTCCAGCCGTTGCTGGTGAGGCGAAGCAGCTGCGGGGGCCGACGGCGATGCTGGCGAAAGCGATGGATGAGAGCCGGGCGGTGCCGACGGCCACCTCGTTCCGGACGATCTCCGTCGACACCCTCGACGCGAAACGGAAGGCGATCAACGCCGTCCTCAAAGACAAGGGCCTGAAGGTCTCCTTCACCCACCTCGTCGCCTGGGCGATCGTGCAGGCGGTCAAGGACTTCCCGGTGATGGTGCGCTCGTTCGAGGAGCGCGACGGCAAGCCCTACGCGATCGAGAACGGTCCGACCAACCTCGGCATCGCCGTCGACGTCGAGCGCAAGGACGGCTCCCACAGCCTGATGGTGCCGGCGATCAAGGGCTCGCAGGACCTCGACTTCGCCGGCTTCCACTCCTACTACGAGGAGCTGATCGCGAAGACGCGCGAGAACAAGCTCACCGCCGACGACTTCCTCGGCACCAACATCTCGCTCACCAACCCGGGCGGGATCGGCACTGTCGCCTCGGTCCCGCGCCTGCTCGCCGGCCAGAGCGCGATCATCGCCACCGGCTCGATCGCCTACCCGCCGGAGTGGCTGCACGCCTCGCCGGAACGGATCAAGCAGCTCGGCGTCTCGAAAGTGATGACGCTGACCTCGACCTACGACCACCGCGTGATCCAGGGCGCCGAGTCGGGCGCTTTCCTGCGCCGGCTCGAGCAGCTTCTGCAGGGCGAGGACGGCTTCTACGAGGCGGTTGCCGCCGACCTCGGGATCGACGCCGCCGGCGTCACCGCCGCCCACCCCGCCTCGGCCTCGCCGCTGCCGCTCAGCGCCGAGCCGCCGAGCGCCGAACCGACCACCGCCCTCGGCGAGGTCGACGAGGAGCTGCTGCAGGCGGTCCAGGCCGCGACCTCACTGCTCAAGGCCTACCGCACCCACGGCCACCTCGCCGCCCACCTCGACCCGCTCGGCTCCGAGCCGAAAGGCGACCCGGCGCTGCAGCCGGAGAACGTCAACCTGACGCCGGAGCTGATGGCGCGGATCCCGGCCTCGATCCTGCGGATCGGCGTCCCCGGCGAAACCCTGCTCGAGGCGCTGCCGCGGATGCGGACCGCCTACTGCGGCACGATCGGCTACCAGGTCGAGCATCTCTCCTCCCACCAGCAGCGGATCTGGCTGCGGGAAATGATCGAGACCGGCGCCCACCGCCAGCCGCTCACCGACGAGGAGAAACACCGGCTTCTTCACCGCCTGATCGA
This sequence comes from Solirubrobacterales bacterium, assembly GCA_035689305.1. GTDB lineage: Bacteria > Actinomycetota > Thermoleophilia > Solirubrobacterales > 70-9 > VAYN01. Next base: position 6,653 of record DASSLT010000027.1, read on the forward strand.
CGTCTTCCAGTTCGAGCGCTTCCTTGAGAAGGCCTACCTGGGACAGAAGATGTTCTCGATCGAGGGGCTCGACGTGATCGTGCCGATGCTCGACGAGCTGGTCACACTCTCCGGCCGCGCCGGCGCCGAGGAGGTCGTCTTCGGGATGGCCCACCGCGGCCGCCTCAGCGTCCTCGCCCACAACCTCGGCCGTCCGGTCGAATCGATCCTGGCCGAGTTCGAGGCCGCCAAGCAGCTCGGCGCGGTGAAGGCGGTGGCGGCGATCCCGCATGGCGGCACCGGCGACGTCAAGTACCACTACGGCCATCGAGGAACTTATGAGACGGCGGCGGGCGAGAAGGTCTCGGTCCGGCTCTACCCGAACCCGAGTCACCTCGAGTTCGTCGACCCCGTGGTGACCGGCGGCGCCCGCTACCTGCAGTCGCAGATCGACGGCCCCGAGCTGACGACCGACCCGAAACTGGCGGTCCCGGTCCTGCTGCACGGCGATGCCGCCTTCCCCGCCCAGGGGGTCGTCGCCGAGACCTTCAACCTGCAGGGCCTGCGCGGCTACAGCACCGGCGGCACCGTACACCTGATCCAGAACAACCAGGTCGGCTTCACGACCGATCCCGAGGACTCGCGCTCGACCCCCTACGCCGCCGACATGGCAAAGGGCTTCAACGTCCCGATCGTCCACGTCAACGCCGACGACGTCGAGGCCTGCGTCGCGGCGATCCGGCTGGCGATGGCCTACCGCGAGCGCTGGGGGCGCGACGTCGTCATCGACGTCATCGGCTACCGCCGCTTCGGCCACAACGAGACCGACGAGCCGGCCTACACCCAGCCGGCGATGGCGGCGACGATCAAGTCCCACCCCCCGGTCTCCGAAATCTACGCCGAGAAACTGATCACCGAGGGCGTAGTCAGCGCCGAGGAAGTCGGCCGCGAGTCCGAGCAGCGCCAGGAGGAGATGACGGCGGCGCTGAAAGGCCTGCGCGAGAAGATGGAGGCGGGCGAATACGAGGACCCGACGGTCACCGGCGTCACCACCAGCACCGGCGAACTGCTCGACCGCAGCGCCAGCCCCCCGGTCGACACCAGGGTCCCGGCCGAGCAGCTGCGGAGCCTCAACCAGGAACTCCTCAACACCCCGGAGGGATTCAACGTCCACCGCAAGCTGCGGCGCCCACTCGGCAAACGGGTCGACGCGCTCGAGCAGGGCGGCATCGACTACGGCCAGGCCGAGGCGCTCGCCTTCGCCTCGCTGCTGACCGAGGGCGTACACATCCGCCTCACCGGCCAGGACACCGAGCGCGGCACCTTCTCCCACCGCCACCTCGTCCTCCATGACGAGAACACCGGCCTCGAGTACACGCCGATCCAGAATCTGGCGGACGCGAGGGCGCCCTTCGAGCTCCACAACAGCCCGCTTTCCGAGATCGCCTGCCTCGGCTTCGAGTACGGCTACTCGGCGGCGACGCCGAACTCGCTCGTCCTCTGGGAGGCGCAGTTCGGGGACTTCGCCAACGCCGCCCAGGTGATCATCGACAGCTTCATCGTCTCGGGCGAGGCGAAGTGGGGGCAGACCAGCCGGCTGACGTTGCTGCTTCCGCACGGGTACGAGGGCTCAGGCCCCGAGCACTCCAGCGCCCGGATCGAGCGCTTCCTCGCCCTCGGCGCCGAGGGCAACATCCGCATCGCCAACCCGACCACGGCCGCCCAGTACTTCCACCTGCTGCGACGCCAGGCGCTGATCCGCAAGCCACGGCCGCTGGTCGTCTTCACGCCCAAGGGCCTGCTGCGGCGCGAGGGCGCCGCCGCCAGCCTCGAGCAACTGACCGACGGCGAGCTGCAGTTCATCCTCGACGACCCGAAAGCGGCCGAGCGGCGCGAGCAGGTCGAGCGCCTGATCCTCTGCACCGGCAAGGTCTATTACGACATCGACTCCTCCGAGCGCCGCGAGTGCGCTGAGAACGTGGCGATCGCCCGGGTCGAGGTCCTCTACCCGTTCGCCAAAGAGCAGCTCGAGGAAGTGATCGGCCGCTACCCGAACCTGAAGGAGATCGCCTGGGTCCAGGAGGAGCCGCGCAACATGGGCGCCTGGAAGGTGATGTCCCGCCGTTTCCCCGGCGTCCTCCCCGAGGGCGTCGACCTCACCTACATCGGCCGGCCCGGACGGGCCAGCCCGGGCGAGGGCTACTCCGGCGCCCACGCGCTCGAGCAGGAGCGCATCGTGCTGACGGCGCTTACACCCGGCGCCTAGATGCGCCGCGGCGGCGGGGACGCGATCATCTGAACGATGGCGCGCCCGTTCGAAAAGCCTGTCCCGGGACCCCTCTTCGTCTGGGTCAAGCGTTTCTCCTGGGTCGAGCTGGCGATCTTCGCCGGGCTGATCCTGTTCTGGCTGCTGCCCGGCTACGAAACCGAGACGATGCTGTTCGGTTGGGCGCACGGGCTCGGGTTCGTCGCTCTCTGCATCGTGATCTGGATCGCCTGCGTCAGGCACGAGACGCCTTACACCCTGCTGGCCGCGACCCTTACCCCGGTCGGACCGGTCGGAAGTGTGATCGGAATCGAACTGATCGAGCGCAGAGGTTGGGGAATCTCCGCACCAGATCTCGGAAAAGACTCATCAGACGGTGACATTCGTAATGGCACGCAAAGCGCGCCAGATCGAACCTAAAACCGCTTGATTCCGCTTGACCGCGCGAAGTTCAGCCTGTATAGCTAAACGCTGACTGTTCCTCCGGGCAGTCCCGTCCAGGGGAACGGCCGCGTCGGCATCCCTCCCTGGCTACCGACGCGAAAGGTGCGGTGCGGGTCGCGCGGACCCCCCTGCCTCCCGCGGCCCCGCTGCGCCTACCCTTTTAGCTTGCGCAGGACCGTCTGCAAGATACCGCCGTTTATAAAGTAAGTCACCTCGTTCGGCGTATCGAGACGTACGGTCGCGGTGAACTCCTTGCTCGCACCGTCATCACTCGTGGCAGTCACGGTGACGGTCTTCGCCTGACCCTCTTCGAGGTCACCGAAGTCGAAGCTCTCCTTGCCGGTGAGGCCGAGCGACTCGATGCTCTCGCCGGCGGCGAACTGCAGCGGCAGCACCCCCATCCCGATCAGGTTGGAACGGTGGATGCGCTCGAAGCTCTCGGCGATCACCGCTCGCACCCCGAGCAGCTTGGTTCCCTTCGCCGCCCAGTCGCGCGACGACCCGGAGCCGTACTCCTTGCCGGCGAGGACGACCAGCGGCACGCCTTCCCCGGCGTACTTCATCGCCGCGTCGTAGATCGCCATCTCCTCGCCGTCGGGGAAGTGGCGGGTGTAGCCGCCGGCTTTGTCGACGAGCTGGTTGCGGAGGCGGATGTTGGCGAAAGTGCCGCGGATCATCACCTCGTGGTTGCCGCGGCGGGCGCCGTAGGAGTTGAAGTCACCTGGTTCGACCCCCTGCTCGATCAGCCAGCGACCGGCGGGGCTGTCTTTTTTGATCGCGCCGGCCGGCGAGATGTGGTCGGTCGTGATCGAGTCGCCAAGCACCGCCATCGCCCGGGCGCCCGTGATCGGCTCGACTCCGGGCGGGTCGGCCGGCATCCGCTCGAAGAAGCTCGGCTGGCGCACGTAGGTCGAGTCGGGCCAGTCGTAGCGGTCGCCGGACGGCACCTCGACCGCGTTCCAGGCCTCGTCGCCGGCGAAGACCTCGGCGTAGTTGCGCTCGAACATCTCCGAGGCAACCGAGGCGCCGACGACCTGCTTGATTTCCTCGGCGTCGGGCCAGATGTCGCGCAGGTAGACCGGCTCGCCGTCCGAGCCCTCGCCGAGCGGCTCGCTGGCGAGGTCGATGTCCATCCGCCCGGCGAGCGCGTAGGCGACGACCAGCGGCGGACTCGCCAGGTAGTTCGCCTTCACGTCCTGGTTGATCCGGCCCTCGAAGTTGCGGTTGCCGGAGAGGACGGCGCAGACGGCGAGGTCCTTCTCGGCGATCGCGGCCGAGATCTCCTCCGCCAGCGGCCCCGAGTTGCCGATGCAGGTGGTGCAGCCGTAGCCGACGAGGTTGAACTGCAGGGCGTCGAGGAACTCGGTGAGGCCGGCGTGCTCCAGGTAGTCGGTGACGACGGTCGAGCCCGGCGCCAGCGAGGTCTTCACCCACGGCTTGCGGCTGAGACCGCGCTGGACGGCGTTGCGGGCCAAGAGACCGGCTCCCACCATCACGCTCGGGTTCGAGGTGTTGGTGCAGCTGGTGATCGCAGCGATCACGACCCGGCCGTGGTCGAGATCGAACTGCTCGCCGCCGTCAACCATGGTGACGCCGATCGCGTCGTCGGTCAGCTTCTGCTCGGCGGTCGCGGTCGAGGCGCCGGTGACTGCCGGCCGCGGCTTGTCGCGCTCGTCGCTGTGGTCCTCGGCGGTCGGGTCGGAGGCCGGGAAGGTCTCCTCCAGCGCCTCGTCGAGGCCGTTGCCCATCTGCTCCGCGGCCTCGGGGTCGAACTCGCCCATCGCCTCGAGGAAGGCCTCCTTCGACTCGGACAGCGGCACCCGGTCCTGCGGCCGTTTCGGGCCGGCGATGCTGGGGACGACGCCGCCGAGGTCGAGCTCGAGCCGGTCGGAGAAGACCGGATCCGGAGTCGACTCGTCATGAAACATCCCCTGCTCGCGCGCGTAGGCGTCGACCAGCTCGATCGTCTCGGTCGGGCGGCCGGTGAGGTCGAGGTAGCGCAGGGTCTCGGCGTCGACCGGGAAGATCGCGCAGGTCGAGCCGAACTCCGGCGACATGTTGCCGAGGGTGGCTCGATCGGCCAGCCCCAGGGTCGGCAGGCCGGGCCCGTAGAACTCGACGAACTTGGAGACGACGCCGCGCTCGCGCAGCATCTCGGTCACGGTGAGGACGAGGTCGGTCGCCGTCGCCCCCTGCGGCAGCTCGCCGTCGAGCTTGAAGCCGACGACCTGCGGCAGCAGCATCGAGATCGGCTGGCCCAGCATCGCCGCCTCGGCCTCGATCCCGCCGACCCCCCAGCCGAGGACGCCGAGGCCGTTGACCATCGTCGTGTGCGAGTCGGTGCCGACCAAGGTGTCGGGGTAGGCCTGCAGGGTGCCGTCGTTCTCGCGGCTGTAGACGACCTGCGCCAGGTGCTCGAGGTTGACCTGGTGGCAGATCCCGGTGCCCGGCGGCACCACCCGCAGGCCGGGCAGCGCCTGCTGGCCCCAGCGCAGAAACGCGTAGCGCTCCTGGTTTCGCTCGAACTCGAGCTCGGCGTTACGCGCAAACGCGCTGGCGGAGCCGAAGGCATCGACCTGGACCGAGTGGTCGATGACCAGCTCGGCCGGTACGA
>DASSLT010000028.1:0-15401 GCA_035689305.1 Solirubrobacterales bacterium
TACAACCACTACCGGCGCATCCAGTACCAGCAGTCGATGGGCGTCGGCCGGCGCGACGAGGTCGAGCTGGCCAAGTCGAACATCCTCCTGCTCGGCCCGACCGGCTGCGGCAAGACGCTGCTCGCCCAGACGCTGGCCCGCATCCTCGACGTCCCGTTCTGCATCGCCGACGCGACCTCCCTCACCGAGGCTGGCTACGTCGGCGAGGACGTCGAGAACATCCTGCTGCGGCTCATCCAGGCGGCGGACTTCGACGTCGCCCGGGCGCAGCGCGGGATCATCTACATCGACGAGATCGACAAGATCGCGCGCAAGGCCGACAACCCGTCGATCACCCGCGACGTCTCCGGCGAAGGCGTGCAGCAGGCGCTGCTGAAGATCCTCGAGGGGACCACCGCCTCGGTGCCGCCGCAGGGGGGGCGCAAGCACCCCCACCAGGAGTTCCTGACGATCGACACCACCAACATCCTCTTCATCTGCGGCGGCTCCTTCGCCGAGCTCGACAAGGTGATCGAGCGCCGGGTCGGCGACCACGGGATGGGCTTCGGTGCGGCGATCTCCTCGCGGGTCAAGAAGGACGCCGGCGAATGGTTCGAGCAGGTGCTGCCCGAGGACCTGATCGAATACGGCCTGATCCCCGAGTTCATCGGCCGCCTGCCGGTGATCACCGCGATCCACCAGCTCAGCCGCGACGATCTGACGACGATCCTGACCGAGCCCAAGCACGCGCTGACCCGCCAGTTCCAGCGCTTCTTCGAGTTCGACGACATCGAGCTGGTCTTCTCCGAGGACTCGCTCGAGGCGATCGCCGACAAGGCGCTGGAACGTGAGACCGGTGCCCGCGGGCTGCGCTCGATCCTCGAGGAGACGCTGCTCGACGTCCAGTTCGAGCTGCCCTCGCGAAACGACGTGACCAAGTGCGTGGTCACCAAGGAGACGATCACCCAGAATCGCCGGCCGACGCTCGTGACCGAGGCGGCGCAGCAGGACATCGGCCCCGCCGCGGACGAGCTGGGCGAGGAATCCGCCTAGGCGTGGCGAGTTTGTCACCTATGCGGCGACAAACTCGCCACTAGACTCGGCGCTCGTGGATAGCGAGCGCCAGAAAGCCCTGGAAGCGACCACGCGCTACGACCCGACGGAGGTCGAGGCGCGGATCTTCGCCGAGTGGATCGCCGGCGGCTACTTCCATCCGGACGCGACCGGCACGCCGGAGGAAAACTTTTCGGTTGCGATCCCGCCGCCGAACGTGACCGGCGCCCTGCACATGGGCCACGCGCTGAACGGCTCGATGCAGGACGCGCTGGTGCGGCTGAACCGGATGCGGGGCCGCAACTCGCTCTGGATCCTCGGCACCGACCACGCCGGGATCGCCACCCAGGCGGTGGTCGAGAAAGCGCTCAAGGCCGAAGGCAAGACCCGCCAGGAGCTGGGCCGCGAGGCCTTCGTCGAGCGGGTCTGGGAGTGGAAAGCCGAGTACGGCTCGCGGATCGTCGAGCAGTACAAGCGGCTCGGGGCCTCCTGCGACTACGAGCGCGAGCGCTTCACCCTCGACGCCGACTACGTCCGCGCCGTCTACCGCGTCTTCAAGCAGCTCTACGACAAGGGCTACATCTACCGCGACAACTACATGGTCAACTGGGACCCGGGATCGCGCTCGGCGATCTCCGACCTCGAGGTCGAGAACCGCGAGGTCGAGGACACCCTCTACTCGATCGACTACCCGGTCGAGGGCTCCGACCGGGTTCTGACCGTCGCCACCGTGCGGCCGGAGACGATGCTGGCCGACACCGCCGTCGCCGTCAATCCGAGCGACGAGCGCTACGCCGACCTCGTCGGCCAGCACTGCATCCTGCCCCTGGTCGGGCGCCGGATCCCGGTCATTGCCGACGAACACGTCGACGTCGAGTTCGGGACCGGGGCGCTGAAGATCACCCCCGGCCACGACGTCAACGATTTCGAAATCGGCCGCAAGCACGGGCTCGAGGAGCTGACCGTGATCGGCGAGGACGGCCGCATGAACGAGGCGGCGGGGGAGTACTCCGGACTGACGATCGCCGAGGCGCAGAAGGCGGTCGTCGAGGCGCTCCGCGCCGAGGGCCGGCTCCGCGCCGAGGAGCCCTACACCCACTCCGTCCCCTTCTCGCACCGCTCCGGCGAGCGGATCGAGCCGCTGATCTCGCTGCAGTGGTTCTGCCGCATGGACGAGCTGGCGGCGCCCGCGATCGAGGTTGTCGAACGCGACCAGGTGCGGATCGTCCCCGGCCAATGGAAGCGCGTCTACCTCGACTGGATGCGGGAGATCCGGCCCTGGTGCGTCTCGCGCCAGCTCTGGTGGGGCCACCGGATCCCGGTCTGGTACTGCGACCCCTGCGAAGAGACGATCGTCGCCGAGCAGGCGCCCGAGCGCTGCGGGCAGTGCGGCGGCGAGCTGCGCCAGGAGGAAGACGTCCTCGACACCTGGTTCAGCTCCGCGATCTGGCCCTTCGCCACCCTCGGCTGGCCCGACGAGACGCCGGAGCTGCGCGCCTTCTACCCGACCAGCTTCCTGACCACCGCTCGCGAGATCCTCTTCCTCTGGGTGGCGCGGATGATCATGACCGGGATCGAGTTCGCCGGCGACGTCCCCTTCCGCGACGTCTACGTCCACTCGGTGATCCAGGCCCGCGACGGACGGCGGATGTCGAAGAGCCTCGGCACCGGCATCGACCCGCTGGAGGAAATCGACGTCCACGGCGCCGACGCGCTGCGCTTCGGCCTGCTGGCGATGTCCTCGACCCAGGACGTGCGTTTCTCCGACGCCAAGGTCGAGCAGGGCCGCGACCTCGCCAACAAGCTCTGGAACGCGAGCCGGCTGGTCTTGCTCAACGTCGCCGACGGGGTCGAGCCGGCGCCGCGGCCGCTGCACGTCGAGGACCGCTGGATCCTCTCGCGGCTGGAGAAGACGGTCGCCTCGGTGACCGCGAAGCTCGAGACCTACGACTTCGCCCACGCCGTCCAGGAGGCCTACTCGTTCTTCTGGCGCGACCTCTGCGACTGGTACCTGGAGATCGTCAAGCCGCGGCTCTACGACGGCGAGGAGGAGGTTTCGGCGACGCTGCTCTACGCGCTGGAACGCGTGCTGGGGCTGCTGCACCCGACGATGCCGTTCGTGACCGAGGAGATCTGGTCCTTTCACCCGGCGCGGCAGGGCCACCTCGTCGTCCACCCGTTCCCGGTCGCCGACGAGGCGCTCTATGACGACGCGGCCGAGGAAGACGTCGAGGGCGGTATCGGGCTGACCCAGAGGCTGCGCGCCTGGCGCGACCTCGCCGGGGTGCCGGCGGCGGCGGTCCTGGCGGCGACCACCGACGGGGTCGAGCCGCCCGGGTTCGTCGCCCGCCTCTCGCGCTTCGAGTTCGACGGCGTCGGCTCTGAGCCGGTCGCCTCGATCGGCCCGGTGCGGGTCCTCGCCTCCGAGCAGCTCGACGCCGACGCCGTCGCGGCGCGGCTCGCCAAGCGCCGCGAGGAGCTGGAAGCCGAGGTCCAGCGGGGTGAGCGCAAACTCGGCAACGAGGGCTTTGTCGCCAAGGCGCCGGCCGAGGTGGTCGAGGAGGAGCGCGGCAAGCTCGAGCGCTACCGCAGCGAACTAGCGGAGCTGAGCTAGGCATTGGTGGATCGGCCAGACGGCAGCGGACGCGAAGCGGAGCAGCCGTCGCCTGACGATTACCTGGACTCGCTGGAGCCGATCGGCTGGCGGCTCGGGCTGGAGCGGATGCACAAGCTGACGACGGCGCTGGGCCTGCCCCAGCACCGCTTCGGCTCGATTCACGTCGTCGGCACCAACGGCAAGTCCTCGGTGACGCGGATGACGGCGGCGCTGCTGGAGGCGCACGGGGTCGCCGCCGGCGCCTGCCTCTCGCCCCACACGGCGCGCTGGTCGGAACGGACCCTGGTCCACGGCGAGGAGGTCGACGCCGAGCGCTGGGCGGCGGCGGTCGCCGCCGTTGCCAGGGCCGCCGAGGGCGTCAACCGGACCCTCGACGAGGGCGAAACGGTGACCCAGTTCGAGGCGGCGACGGCGGCGACCTTCGTCGCCCTCGCCAACGCCCGTGTCAAGGCAGCGGCGATCGAGGCCGGCCTCGGCGGCCGTCTCGACGCGACCAACACGATTCCCTCGCGGGTCACCGTCCTCACCTCGGTCGGCCTCGACCACACCGAGTGGCTGGGGGAGACCGAGCTCGAGATCGCGGCCGAGAAGCTGGCCGTGCTGCGCGACCAGACCACCCTCGTCCTTGGCCGGCTCTCGCCCGAGGTCGCTGAGCTGGCGGCGCGGACCGCGGCGGAGCGCGGGGCGCGGCTGGTGCAGGCGCCCGAGGACCCCGGGGCGGAGATCGAGATGCGGGCGCCAGGTCGCTTCCAGCGCCGCAACTTCGCCCTTGCGATCAGCGCCGCGGAGGCGTTTCTCGGCGAGCTCGACCCCGCCGCGGTGGCAGCGGTGGCAGCCAGCGTCACAGTTCCCGGCCGGCTCGAGCAGGTCGCCGCGGAGCCTCCGACCTACCTCGACGCCGCCCACAACCCCGACGGCTTCGCCGCTCTCGCCGAGGCGCTTCCCGCCGTCGTCGGCGAGCGCCGCCTCGTCGCCTGCTTGGCGATCCTCGCCGACAAGGACGTGGAGGCGATGATCGCGGAGCTGGCGCCGGTCCTCGATCGTGCTGTTTGCACCGAGATCCCCCCGGCGGCGCTGGAAGGCCACGGGCGTCCCGGGGCCCGCACGCGGCCGGCAGCGGAGCTGGCCGCCGCTTGCGCGGCGGCGGGGCTCAGCGCCGAAGTGGAGCCGGAGTTCAAGGCGGCCCTGGAGCGCGGCCGCGCACTCGCGGCCGAGTCGCCCGCGGGCGCCCTTCTGGTCGCCGGCTCCCATTACGCGATCGGGCCCGCCCGGGTGATCCTCGCCGTGGCAGGGACCTGAGGCCGGCCTCGGAACGTAGAACGACTGTGCGAGGATTTGGCCATGGATCGCGGCGCCGGCTCCCAGTTGCTGTCGATGATGGGGCTCGTCGCCGCGGTGGTCGCGATCGTGATCCTTGTCTTCTTCGGAGTCGGCTACCTGTTTGGAAGGCTGTTCCTCTGAGGAAAACGATCGATCGTGCGCCCTTAACAGGGTTCGCGAAAGTCGCGGCGAAGTAGACTGCCGCTCCCTTTACCCGGGTAGGCGCCCCAAATGTCACTAGCGATCTTCGGTATCACCAACAACGGCCTCAACCTGGCCGCCACCCTCTTCCTGCTGATGCTGGTCGTCCTTTGGCTGGCATTGATCGTCTACACCTACCTGGACGCGCGCCGCCGGATCTCCGACCCGTTCCTGATCGCCTGCGCGACCGTCGCCTCCTTCTTCCCCTTCATCGGCACCGCCGTCTACGCGATTCTGCGGCCGCCGGAGTACCTGGAGGACGCCCACGAGCGCGAGCTCGAGATTCGCGCCGCGGAGCTGCGGGTGCGGCAGCTGAAAGACCAGACCTGTCCCAACTGCGAATTTCACATCGAGAAGAACTTCCTCCGCTGCCCCAACTGCCAGCGGCGGCTGAAGGACCCCTGCCCGAGCTGCGGCAAGCCGGTCGACCCGCGCTGGGGGCTCTGCCCCTACTGCGAGACGGCCCTGCGCCAGGAGAAACGCGAGCGCCGGCCGCAGAAACGCGAGCGCCGGTCCGAGGCATCAGCCTCGCGTGAGACGGCGCCGAAACGGACTTCACGGCGCAAAAAAGCGCCGGCCGGCGAGGGCGGGAACGCAACCGAGGCTGCTCCGCGCAAAGAGCCCGTGAGCCGGGCCAGCGCCGAGGAGCCACCCACTCCCACCTCTGAACAAAGGAGCCCCCGCCGTGAGCCGGACCCTGATCCTCGTCAAGCCTGACGCGTTCCAGCGCGCCCTGACCGGCGAGGTAATCGCCCGCTTCGAGCGCAAGGGCCTTCGCATCGTCGCCCTCAAGACCCTCGTCGCCGACGAGTCGATCGCCCACAGCCACTACGCCGAGCACACCGAGAAGCCGTTCTTCGGTGAGCTGGTCGAGTTCATCACCGGTGGCCCGCTGGCGGCAATCGTCTTCGAGGGCGTCGAAGCCGTCCCGGCCGCGCGCCAGCTGATCGGTTCCACCAACCCGATCGAGGCCGCGACCGGATCGATTCGCGGCGACTTCGCGCTCGAGGTGACCTACAACATGGTCCACGGCTCGGACTCCGACGAGTCGGCCGAGCGCGAGATCGCGATCTGGTTCCCCGAGTTGTCCTAGCCTCGGGCTCGCCCCAGCGGCGGGAGATCCTCGAAAAGCTCGGCATCGAGTTCGAGGTCATCGTCCCCGGGATCGAGGAGCTCGACGGGGGAGACCCCGAGCACCTGGTCGTCGAGAACGCGCGCCGCAAGGCGCGGGCAATCGACGCTGGGTCCGAGACGCTGGTGATCGCCTGCGACACCGACGTCGTCCTCGACGGCGAGGTGCTGGGTAAGCCCGCCGACGGGGCCGAGTCCCGCGCCTACCTCGACCGCATGTCGGGCCGGCCCCACGAGGTGTTGAGCGGGCTCGTCGTCAGCGTCGACGGCGAGGAGCGCTCTGGGCTGGAGCGGACCACGGTCGTCTTCAAGCAGCTCTCCGAGGTCGAAAAGGAGCGTTACGTGCGCTTCGGCGAGTGGCGGGGGCGCTCCGGCGGCTACGCGATCCAGACCCTCGGTTCGACCCTGGTCGAGCGCCTCGAGGGCAGCGTCTCCAACGTCGTCGGCCTCCCAGTCGGCCTGCTCGCCGAGCTCGCTCCGGAACTGTTCGATTAAGCCCCGCGGCGACAGGGGCGAAGACGCAGACGTGGAAGTCCTCGTCAGCGGCTTTCAATGAAATACGAACATAGGTTCGCAGCTAGTTAAGAGCTAGGGTTGGGCGACATGGCAGATCGAAGTGCAATTGAGTGGACGGAGGCGACGTGGAATCCAGTTACTGGCTGCGATCAGGTCTCCCCTGGGTGCGCTCATTGCTACGCGAAGACGTTCGCCGAGCGGTGGCGGGGCATCCCGGGTCATCCATATGAGCAGGGCTTCGATCTGCGGATTTGGCCACAACGGCTGGACCAGCCGTTGAAATGGAAGCGGCCTCGAATGATCTTCGTGAACTCGATGAGCGATCTCTTCCACGAGCGAATTCCGGATGGGTTCATTGAGGAAGTCTTCGCGTCGATGGAAGGAGCGGGCTGGCATACCTTCCAGATCCTGACCAAGCGCCCTGAGCGCCTGCTCGAGCTTGCCGATACTTTGCCCTGGCCGCCAAACGTCTGGATGGGGGTCAGCATTGAGAATCGGCGGTTTGTTGCTCGCGCTGATTTGCTGCGCCAGGTTCCAGCTACGGTGCGATTTATCTCTGCGGAGCCTCTTCTTGGCCCGCTGGATGGCCTCGATCTTTCCGATATTCAGTGGCTGATTGCCGGCGGTGAGTCAGGGCCTCGTGCGCGACCAGCAAAGCCGGAGTGGATCCGAGGGCTTCGAGACCACTGTCGGTCCCAGGAGGTCGCGTTCTTCTTCAAGCAGTGGGGAGGGCGGACGCCGAAGGCAGGTGGGCGGCTCTTGGATGGCGCCGAATACAACGAGATGCCACCGGCTCGTCCACTAGCTCTCGCCTAGCAGTCGCAGAAGCGCATCCGAACCCCGGCAGCAAAGCGGCGCTGTCCATTGCTGCGGTCGACTTCGATCACAGCCGCTTTCTCAGCCGGGGCCAGAGTTCTTGCTTTCAGGTGACTAGAGACCCGAAATGGCGTCTCTAGCAAGGCTGCCCTCTGCGCCTGCTCGATCGTGAACCAGTCGGTTCCGAACTTCCCTCGCAGGTGAGCAAGCAGCGGAGCCGTATCAAGCGCATCGGTTTCGGGCGTGAATAGGACCTCCTGGCCATCGTCGGTGCGAGTCGCGATGTAGCGGGTGCCCTCGACGGGGTCGACGGACCACATCGCGTCCTTGATCAACTCGAGTCCCTTGTCGTGCTGGGAGGCGAAGACGAGACGGTAGTCGTTGCCGTCAGCAGTCCTCAGGGCGAAGGAGCGCACGTGCTCGACCTTGCCCTGGCTGCCCAACTGCTCCTCAAAAAGACCGAGAAGGAAGGCACCGCGCTCGTCGCCCTCCATCTGGATCGCCTCGCGCCAGCGTTCACTTCCGAAGAGGGAGTTCATGGCCTGATCCTGACCCTCGCGGCCGACAAAGCGAACGATGAAACTGAAGGGCAGGAAAATGAGTGCCTCACAGCGCTCGAAAGTGAGAAAGCGGCCTGCTAGCGACATTGGCGCCCTGGTGTAGCCGAACGGATCGATGAAGGCGAAAGTTGGAACGAGCGTTCGACCTTGTTTGCTGTGAACGTCCTCGACCATCTCACCGAAAGTCGTCTCGAACTCCCCATGCTCGACCATGACTTTTACGTTGTCGGGAACCTCGATGGCGGTGAGCTCACCCTCAAGATGCTCGACGCGCCGTCTGTCGTGCTCGATGAAAAGGAACAGGAATTCGACTTCTCCCATTCGCTCGAACGCGTCGTGCTCGAGCAGCGTCTTCAACATGATCAGTGGTGAGCCGTCCTCGCCAGTCTCGTAGCGGCCGGGTCCGCAGAAGCCGTCTACAAGCAGCAATCGCGGCGGCTCGTCCCTGCTTCGAAGCTTGAGGGTCTGCTGGCCCATAACTGGAAGCCATGCTTTGAGGTAGGCACTGAGGACGCGATGCTTCGCGCGCGTGTGATCATCGAGAGACCAAAGGACGGGTTCGGTCATGGCACGGAAGGCTAATGTTTTAGGTACCTAGAAATCTCCCTTGCTACCTTGAGGTCGAATGGCCAAAGATCCGGAAATTGTCGCCGAGGAAATCGCCCAAGTGGTCGGCGGTTGGATCGACTTCCACGAAGATCCCGAGACTGGTGAGTGCCACGTTTCCATCGAAACCGAAGACAGCGGAGATGCCAAGGGCGATGGGCCCGATCGCAAAACGGCCTTTGAATCACTTGTGAGCGCCGCCGAAGATGTCGGTTGGGAGCCGCCCGAGCTGATTTCCGCCTAGAAGGCGTGCGGCCTGTGCGGAGGAGCCGGTTTCGTCCGCTGCCTGACGATTCCCGACGGGCCCACGGAGCGTTTAAGTCCGTCTGATTTCATCTGCAAATGGGCTTCTTCAGCCGGCTGGCGCGGCTTGGGGGCCGCGACATGGCGGTCGACCTCGGCACTGCCAACACGCTCGTCTACGTGCGCGGGCGGGGAATCGTCCTCTCCGAGCCTTCGGTCGTCGCGATCGACTCCAGCGACGGTGCGGTCCAGGCGGTCGGGACCGAGGCGAAGCGCATGCTCGGCCGCACCCCGGGCTCGATCCGCGCGATCCGGCCGCTCAAGGACGGGGTGATCGCCGACTTCGACGTCACCGAGCAGATGCTGCGCTACTTCATCAAGTCGGTCCACTCGTTCCGTTTCGCCCATCCGCGGGTCGTCGTCTGCGTTCCCTCCGGCGTCACCGGGGTCGAGAAGCGGGCGGTCGAGGAGGCCTGCCTCTCGGCCGGGGCGAGCAAGGCCTACCTGATCGAGGAGCCGATGGCGGCGGCGATCGGCGCCGGTCTGCCGGTCGCCGAGCCGACTGGGTCGATGATCGTCGACGTCGGCGGCGGCACGACCGAGGTCGCGGTGGTCTCGCTCGGCGGGATCGTCGTCTCGCAATCGATCCGGGTCGGCGGCGACGAGCTCGACGACGCGATCGTCAGCCACTGCAAACGCGCCTACAAACTGGCGATCGGCACCCAGACGGCGGAGAAAGTCAAGCTCGAAATCGGCTCCGCCTCGCGCCTGGCGCAGGAGATGGAGACCGAGATCCGCGGCCGCGACCTGGTCGCCGGGCTGCCGAAGACGGTCACGCTCGGCTCCGAGGAGATCCGCGAGGCGCTCGAGGAACCGGTCGGCCACATCGTCGACGCGGTCAAGGAGACGCTCGACAGAACGCCTCCGGAGCTCGCGGGTGACATCATGGAACGTGGCATCACCCTCGCCGGTGGTGGAGCGCTGCTGCAAGGCTTCGAGCAGCGCCTGCGCGACGAGTGCCAGATGCCCTGTCGACTGGCAGAGTCGCCGTTGACGTGCGTGGCCATCGGCTCGGGCAAATCGCTCGAGGAGTTCGAGGCGATCCACCGGGCCCGTAGGAAGAACCAGAGCTAGGTCGTTTTCACGTGTATCGAAAGCAAGTACGCCGCCGCCGCGCGGTGCTCGCCCTGCTGATAATCGGCTCCTTCGCGCTGCTGACGATCACCTACAGCCGCGGCTCGAACGGGATCCAGCGCGGCGTCAGCACGATCTTCAGCCCGGTCCAGTCGGCCGCCGACCGGGCGCTGAAGCCGGCCCGGGACCTCGTCAACTGGTTCGACGAGACCTTCGACGCCAAGGGCGAAAACTCGAAGCTCCACACCGAACTGGAAGCCGCCCGCAAAGAGGCGGTCGGCGCTCAGGCGGCGCTGGCGGAAAACAGGCAGATGCGAAAGCTGCTCGAACTCGACGAAAGCGGAGCGATCCCTTCGGGCTATGACCCGGTTACGGGAAGGGTGATCGCGCGCTCGCCCACGGTCTGGTTCTCCGACATCACGCTCGACCTCGGCAGCGGCGACGGCGTGCGCGTCAACGATCCCGTCGTCAACGGCGACGGCCTGGTCGGCACCGTCAACGCCGTCACCCCGAACAGCTGCGAGGTGACGCTGATTGCCGACCACGCCAGCGCCGTCACGGCCAGGGTCGTGCCGAAGGGCGTCCAGGGCGTGGTCCGGCCCTCGGTCGGTGACCCCAACGACATGATCCTCGACTTCATCGACTCGACCAAGAAGGTCCACGCCGGGCTCGCGGTCGTCACCGCCGGCTGGAAGGCGCAGGAAGTGGCTTCGAACTTCCCGCCCAACATCCCGATCGGCGAAATCACCGAAGCCGGGATCGTCGAACAGGAGGCCCAGCAGCAGGTCCACCTGCGGCCCTACGCCGACCTCGCCAACCTCGACCTGGTCCAGGTCTTGACCGGGGGCTCGCGTTGATCCTGACTCCGAAGATCATCGTCCGCCTGGTCCTGATCGGGATCCTCGGCGTCCTGCTCCAGCTCACCTTCTTCTCCCAGGTCGCCGTCTTCCACACCAGCCCCGACGTGCTGCCGGCGCTGGTCGTCTGCCTCGGCCTGCTCGGCGGCTCGCTGACCGGCGCCGTCAGCGGCTTCGCGATTGGCTTCCTGCTCGACTGCCTGCTGATCGAGACGCTCGGCGGCGGCTCGCTGGTCCTGCTCACCGTCGGCTACCTCGCCGGCCTCTTCCGCGAGCGCTTCGAGATCCACACCAGCCTGGTGCCGCCGCTGCTCTGCATGGTCCTCACCCTCTTCGCCGAGCTCGGCTTCGGCGCGGTCGAGCTGATGCTCGGCCTCGACGGCACCGTCAGCCCGCTGGTGATCCGCCAGATGCTGATCCAGAGCGCCTTCGCCTTCGTCCTCGGCTGGCCGATCTACTACGGCGTCAAGCGGGCCCTGCGGCCGGCGCTGGTCGAGGAGCCGGTGCGGCCACCGCGCCGTCCGCGCCGGCCGACGGTCTTGGGAGCCTAGGCAGAGTGTTCCCCCGCCCTGACGACATCCCCCGTCGCAGCCGGCTCTCGCTGCGGATCGCGGTTCTCGGCGGCGTCGCCGTCGCCCTCTTCGCCGTCCTCTTCTTCCGGCTCTGGAATCTGCAGGTGCTCGACGGCGGCAAGTACCTGGCCGAGGCGCAGAACAACCGCACCCGCGAATACCGGGTGCTGGCTCCGCGCGGCGACATCCTCGCCCGCAACGGCGAAGTCCTGGTCGAGAACCGGACCAGCCTGGCGCTGCTGCTCAGCACCGACAAACTGCCCGACGACCCGGCAGAGGAAAAGCAGGAGCTGACCGAACTCGGGCAGCTCGCGCACATGTCGCTGAAGAAGGTGCGGCGGACGATCCGCGAACAGGAAGAAGTCGCCGCCGGGGCGCCGATCACGCTGCGCCGCGACGTCGGCTACGACCTCGTTTACTACATCGAAGAGAACCAGCGCCGCTTCCCCGGCGTCTCGGTCGAGCGCGTCTTCGTCCGTCGCTACCCCGACGGCAGCCGCGCCGCCCACGTCGTCGGCAGCGTCGGCGAGATCTCCGAAGACGAGCTGAAGGAACCGCGCTACAAGAACATCGAGCCCGGCGACGAGGTCGGCCAGAGCGGCGCCGAGTACGTCTACGACAAGTACCTGCGGGGGACGCCGGGGGTGACCCGGATCCAGGTCAACGCGCTCGGCCAGCCGACCCCGGGCGGGCAGCTCGTCTCCGAACCGCCGACCCCGGGCGACAACCTCGTGCTGACGCTCGATCCGGCGGTCCAGGAAGCCGGCGAAGCGGCCTTGGCCGAACGCGGCCTGCCCGGCGCCTTCGTCTCGATGAACATCGACAACGGCGAAATCCTCGGCATGGGCTCATACCCGACCTACGACCCCGCGATCTTCACCCACCCGATGACGCAGAAACAGTACGACGCGCTGGTCAACGACCCGATCGCGGCGCCGATCCTCAACCGCGCCACCGAAAGCTCCTACCCGACCGGGTCGACCTACAAGATCATCACCGCCCTGGCGGCGCTCGAAGCCGGCGAGATCACGCCCTCGAGCACGATCAACGACAACGGCTTCATCGAACTCGCCGGCCTGAAATTCCAGAACGCCGGCGGCGTCTCCTACGGGCCGCTGACCCTGGTCCCGGCGCTGCAGGTCTCCTCCGACGTCTTCTTCTACGAACTCGGCCTGAAGATGTGGGACAAGAACTACCTCCAGCACTGGTCGCACGAACTGGGGATCGCGCGCCCGACCGGGTTCGACCTCGGCAACGAATCGGAAGGCCTGGTGCCGTCGAAGAAATGGCGCGACGAACTCTTCGCCAACGGCGAAACCGATCGCCCCTGGTCGGCCGGCGACAACGTCCAGCTGGCGACCGGGCAGGGCGACCTGCAGACCAACCCGCTGCAGCTGGCGATCGCCTACGCGACGCTCGGGACCGGCGGCACGGTGCCGACCCCGCATGTGGCCAAGGAAGTCGAGGACGCCGCCGGCCGCGTGATCAAGGAATTCAAGTTCAAGACGCGCCGCCACGTCAAAATCGACCCCGGCTACCGGCAGGCGATTCTCGAAGGCCTGCACGAGGCGGCGCAGGTGCCGCCGGGCACCGCCGCCGGCGTCTTCGGCGGCTTCCCAGTCCCGATCGCGGGCAAGACCGGCACCGCCGAACGGCCGGGACACGCCGACCAGTCCTGGTTCGCGGCGCTCGCTCCGTACCCTGACCCGCGTATCGTCACCATCGTGACCATCGAGGAAGGCGGCTTCGGCGCTGAATCGGCGGCCCCCGCCGCCCTCTCCATGCTCGAGGCCTACTTCAACAAGCAAGCGACCGAAGTGACCAGCAGCGGCGGAGCCGAATAGATGAACACGATCCGCGCCAGACAGATGAGGCCCCAGCCCTTTGCCGTCCGCACCGGCATCGGCGAGCGGCTCGGCCTCGCCCACATGGACTGGCCGCTGACCTTCTCCGCCCTCGCCCTGGTCGGCTTCAGCGTCTTCACCCTGAGCCAGGCGACGATCAACGACGTCCCCGGCCAGCCCGACTACTACGTCAACCGCCAGCTGATCTACGGGCTGCTCGGCGTGCTCGGGATGCTGATCCTGACCCGGATCGACTACTCGCGCTTCCGCGAGCTGCGGGTCGGGATCTACACCTTCCTCTGCACCAGCATCGCCCTCGTCTTCGTCTTCGGCTTCGCCGCCCGCGGCTCACGCCGCTCGTTCGAACTCCCGTTCTTCAGCTTCCAGCCCTCGGAGCTGGGCAAGCTCCTGCTCGTCCTCGCTCTCGCCGGCTTCGTCATCGACGGCGCCAGGCGCGGTTCAGCGACCCAGCGCACCCTGCGATATCTGGCTCTGGGACTGGCTCCGGCGGCACTCGTCTTCCTCCAGCCCGACCTCGGCACCTCGATGGTGTTCGTCGCCGCGACGCTCGCCGTGATGTACTTTGGGGGTGTCCCCTGGACGCACTTTGCGATCATCGGCGCGGCGCTCGTCGCGCTCGTCTCCCTGGTCCTCGTCGTGGCCCCCGCAGTCGGGGTCCCCGTCTTGAAGGGCTATCAGGAGGAACGTCTGACTTCTTTCCTAAACCCGCACGAACACGAACAGGGTGCGGGTTACCAGCAGGCTCAATCAGTTACCGCCATCGGCTCCGGTGGAAAAACCGGCCGTGGCGATCACGCCACCCAGACGCGGCTCGACTTCGTTCCCGAGCGGCACACCGACTTCATCTTCGCGGTGATCGGTGAGCGCTACGGGTTCATGGGCGCCGCGTTCGTCCTATCCCTTTACGCCCTGCTCTTCTGGCGGGCGCTGCGGATCGTGACGCTCTCGAAGAACTCCTACGGAACCCTCGTGGCGGGCGGCATCGCCGTCACGCTCCTGTTCCAGGTCTTCGTCAACGTGGGGATGAACCTCGGGATCATGCCGATCACCGGCATCCCCTTACCGCTGATGAGTTACGGAGGGTCCTCCGTGCTCGCTACCTTCCTCGCGGTAGGCGTCCTTCAGAGCATCAACGTCCAAGCGCATCTCAGTCAGAAGGGGAGGTTCGCCTGGTGATGCCCGTGTTCGGCATCCGGCGCTGCGTACCTATCCATCGAAACTGAGTTGAACTAAATGAAAAAAACGATTTTGGTCTCCGCCGAGCGCGGCGAGACCCGCGTTGCCGTCCTCGAGTCGAAGACGAAAGGCGGCAAGGCGGACGTAGCCGAGCTCTACATGGAGCGCCGCGGCCGACGCTCGATCGTCGGCAACATCTACAAGGGCAAGGTCGACAACGTCCTGCCCGGAATGGAGGCCGCCTTCGTCGACATCGGCCTCGAGCGCAACGGCTTCCTCCACGTCGACGAGATCGTCCTTCCCGACGGGACGCAGGCGCCGAAGCGCGGCCGCGGCAGCGGCAAACGCATCGACGAGCTGATCAAGTCGGGCCAGGAGATCATCGTGCAGGTGGTCAAGGACCCGCTGAAGTCGAAGGGCGCGCGGCTCTCAATGAACGTCTCGATCGCCGGCCGCTACCTGGTCTACGCGCCGCAGGGGAGCGGCGTCGGCGTCAGCAGGCGGCTGACCGAATCCGAGCGCGACCGCCTGCGCAAGATGGTCGACCGCACCTACAAGGGCCCGGGCGGGCTGATCGTCCGCACCGCCGCCCACGGCGCCAAGAAAGCCGACTTCGTGCGCGAGATCGGCTACCTGCACAAGCTCAACGACGTGCTTCAGCGGCGTGCCGAGAAGGTGGAGGCACCCGATCTGATCTTCCAGGAGGCAGACCTCTCGGTCCGCGTCCTGCGCGACGTCTTCCTCAGCGACTTCGA
>DASSLT010000029.1:0-23676 GCA_035689305.1 Solirubrobacterales bacterium
CGCCCGCGCCCGGCGGCGGCGGACACTGCGCGGTGCGGCGTCCTCAGTCGGCCGAATAGCGCCGCTATTCGGCCTCCCTGCGTCCTTGCCCCGCTTGGTCCGGCGCTCGCCGGATCGCAGACCTGGGTTTCGCCAATCCCTCCTAGACCAGGGCCAGCTCCTGCCTCGCCGCCTGCGGCCCGAGGTACGGCAGCACGGCGACGTACATCAGCTCCGGCAGCAGCGCCCGGAGGCCGCCCTCCTCGCCGGCGGCGAGCCGCGAGTAGACGACCATGTGGATGCCAGAGGCGATCCCCTCCGGTGCCAGCCGCGGCGGCTCCCTGCCGTTCGTTCCGGTCGCCGCCGCGGCCCGGCCCTGGTCGAGGAAGCCGCGAGCGCGCGCCAGCGCCGCCTCGCGCTTGGCCAGCGCCGGCGGCCCGGCGGGGTGGACCTCGACGATCAGCGCCCGGCCGACGTTCGGTTCGGTGTCGAGGAAGTCGAGCAGTGCGCCGAGCCCGGCGCGCAGCTGGCCGCACCAGGAGTCCTCGCCCGCCGCCGCCGCGCGGATCCCGGCTTCGACCCGCTTCAGGGCCGCGTCGTAGGCCTGCAGGTAGCAGTCCTCCTTCGAGGAGAAGTTGTCGTAGAAGGCTTGGCGGTAGAGCTCGGTGCGGTCGAGCACGGTTCGGACCGCGGTCCCCTCGTAGCCGATCTCGCCGACTGCCTCGAGCATGCCGTCGAGGATCCTCTGACGCTTAGATCTCCTGTCCACTGGTCCCTGCGTCCCTGTCCACTGGTCCCCGCGCCCCTGCCCGCTCCGGCCCCCGCCGGAGTCTCCTTCGAGAGAACGGACTGTCTAGCTTCGGGTACCTTATTGGTATTTGACGAACCGGTCTGTTCGATTCCCCCAAATCCCCCGGTTTAAAGGGGTTACGGCTCAGGTACTCTGGCGTTCGTGACGCAACGCACCTCCACCAGGCCCGTCCCCGGCCAGCATCGCCTCTCCCGCGAGTTCATCACCCAGCACCAGCGGGCGCGAATCATCGCCGCCCTCGCCGAGGAGACGGCTGCTCAGAGCTACCGGGCGGTCACCGTCGCCGACGTCGTCCGCCGCGCCGGCATCGCCCGCAACACCTTCTACGACAACTTCTCCTCGAAGGAGGACTGCTTCCTCGCCACCCAGGACTTCGCCGTCGAAGAGGCGCTGCGCCGGGTGGTCGAGGCGGCGACCACGGTCGACAGCTGGCAGGCGCGGGTCGACGCCGGCCTCGCGGCCTTCCTCCACTACGTCGCCTCCGAGCCGGCCCTGGCCCGCACCTGCATCGTCGACGCTCTCTCTGCCGGCCCCGCCGCGCTGGCCCGCTACGAGGAGTCGGTCCAGGCCTTCATCCCTCTCTTCCGGATCGGTCGCAAGGTCTCGCCGCACGGCGATGAGCTGCCGGACACGCTCGAGGAAACGATCATCGGCGGCATCTTCTGGATCATCTACCAGCGGATCATCCTCGGCGAGACCGAGGAGATCGAGCGGCTCCTCCCCGAGCTCGTCGAGTTCGCCTTGACCCCATACATCGGCGCCGAGGCTGCCAGGAAGGCGACGGTTTAGCGTCGTCGACCCTGGGGCCGCTGCTCTAAAAAATCGGACCGGTATCGTCGCTTCCAATGGCTGCGGATCCCATTGACACCTCTGTCGAGTCAGCTCGCAACTATCCGCCGGAGCTGGCGCGCCTACCTCCCGGTAGGCACGGTCTCCCGCGCGAGTTCGTCGTCCACAACCAGCGTGAGCGGCTGATCGCCGGCCTCGCCGAGGCGATCGCCGAGAAAGGCTTCGCCGGTACCACGATCGGCGACATCACCCGCCACGCGGCGGTCTCGCGGCGCACCTTCTACGAGCACTTCACGAGCAAGGACGAGTGCTTCGTCGCCGCTTACGACACAGTGATGGCGGAGCTCAGCGAGCGCGTCGGCGCCGCCTTCGCCGAAGTCGACGACTGGCCCCACGGGGTCCGCGCCGGAATCGGCGCGATGCTCGCCTTCCTCGCCTCCGAGCCCAACCTGGCCCGCCTCTGCATGGTCGAGGCGCTGGTCGCCGGCCCGGTCGTGGTCGAGCGCTACGACGCCGCGATCCAGAGTCTCGTCCCCTATTTCAAGGCCGGCCGCGAGGGCCGCTCACCCGAGGTCCTCGACCGCCTCTCGTCGAGCACCGAGGAGGCCCTGGTCGGCGGCATGGTCTCGTTGATCTCCCGCCGCATCATCGCCGGCAAGACCGCTGAGCTCGAGGGCCTGCTCCCCGACCTCGTCGAGTTCACGCTGACGCCTTACCTCGGCAGCGCCGAGGCCGCCAAGATCGCCCGCGAGGGCTGAGGGCGCCGGCCCCTGGCGGGGCCGGCGCCGCCGTTTCAGGATCAGGTTGTCTTCAGGAAGAGGGGGCTCTGAGTCGGTCCCCCTTCTTTGTCCATCCGCATTGTTTCGCTGGAGGTCAAGGTGGCGGCGAACCCTCCGAGTTTGAGGGTCGACGCGATTTTCGGATTCGGGTGGGGGGAGACCATTGTCGCTCCAATGGCCTCCAGTTTCGCTTCGCCGGTCAGCGCCAGCGCTTTTTTGGTCAGCGCCGCCGGGCAGGTTTTCCCGCCGACCGCCGTGAACGTGAGTTCGGCGAAAACTTCCCCCGGCCCCAAGACCACCACGTACATTTCTTCGACGCCCCCGATTTTTTCAGTCCCGGTGATGCCGGATAGCTGGTTGGTCACGATCGTCCCGGCTGCTTTGCCTTTGCTGTTGACGGTGCATTCTTCACCCGCCGCTTTCGGTTTCTGCACGACGCAACCGGTGTAGGTGATGGTCGTGAGTTTGATCGCCCCCTGGCTTTCGGCGTACATGATTTTGCTTTCTTCGGTTTCTTTGTTTTTGAAGCCCCCTGTCGACGCGGAGGTGCTGCATTCGACTTCCGTTGCCACGCCTTCGACGGTGGAGGTGAGCACCGCCGGCGTCGATGCCGTTGTTTCTGCTTTGGTCAGGGAGTTGCTGCCTTCGAAAAATGTTTCGGCGTTTTCGGTGACCTCTGGAGCTTCGTAGTTGCCGCCCGCTTCTTTCGTTGAGCAGTGCGCGTCTTTGAATGCCCCTTTGCCCGTGTTCAGTTTGCATGTCGCGACTGTTGTGCCGACGGCAAAGGCACTCTGAGCCGATACGGCGCCGAAGACGAGCGCGCACAGCAGCGCCAGGCCGACCATCGCTTTACGTCCGATCATGAGATCGCTCCTTGCAGTGGTTGATCCCCTGCCCGAACCGCAGAGTCCCACGAAATTGGTTGACGATCAAGTTTTCTTATCTAAATTATTTGGCTCTAGAGCTTGGAAGAGTCGGATGTCGAAAAACTTGAAATTGGCGGCGACATGTACGAACATACGTTCGTATGGAGATCGCCTGCGTCATCGGCAGTCGTTTGGCGGCTCCTCCGCGCCCGGGCCGCTCCGGGGGGTCCCGGCCCGGGCGCGAATCTCTTCCCGATCCGGTCGAGGCGGCGGAGCGGACCGAGGTGATGGTGCGGGCGCTGGAGTCGATCGGCGCCGGGGTCGAGTCCGAGCGGCCGGGCGAGGCTTTCTTCGCCGTCGACGGCCTGCGCGGGATCTACGGCGGCGACAGCGAGGGGGTGCTGTCGGCGGTCCGCGAAGTGGTCGGGATGCGGCCCCGGGTCGGCGTCGCCCCGACCCGCTTCGCCGCCTATGCGGTTGCCCGCCGCAGCGATGACGGCCACGTCGACGCCGCCGGCCTGCATGCCTTCCTGGCGCCGCTGCGGGTCTCGATCCTGCGCGACCGGCTGCCGGCACCGGCGGCTGAGGCCGAGGAGCTCGTCGTCGCCCTCGAACGGCTCGGGATCAGAACGCTGGGCTCGCTGGCGCGGCTCGGGGCCGACCAGGTCGCCGACCGCTTCGGCAAGCTCGGCCTGGAGGCGTTGCGGCTCGCCAGCGGCGATGACGAGCCGCTACGCCCGCGCACTCCCCACGAGGAGCTGGTCGAGCAGATCGAGCTGCCGGAGGGGACCGCCGGGCGCCAGCTCGATCGCGCCCTCGAGCTGCTCGTCGACCGCCTGCTGGCGGCGCCTCAGCGCCGCGGCCGGACCCTGCTCGGGCTCCGGCTCGGAGCGCGGTTGGCGGGCGGCGGCAGCTGGAGCGTCGAGCAGGGGCTGGGCCGGCCGAGCGCCGCCGCCGGGGTCCTGCGCGGCGTGCTGGCGCCGCGGCTGGAGTCGCTGCCGGGCCCGCCAGCGACGCTGCGGCTGCGGGCGCTCGGGTTCGGCCCGCCCGCCGCCGACCAGCTGGAGTTCGCGCTCGGCGGGGTCTCGGCCCGTCGCCGCCGGCTGCGCCGGGCCGTGCGCGAGGTGCGCGCCGCCCAGGGCTCGGAGGCGCTGCTGAAAGTGTTGCCCGTCGATGCCGACTCACGGGTGCCGGAGCGCTGGGCGATGCTGACGCCCTTCCCGGAACCGTGAGCCCCGGGCTCCGCCGTCTCTACACCCCCCGCCCAGTCAACGTCAAAGTCGATGCCGAAGGCCGCCCGGCCACCGTCGACGGCGTCGTCGTCGAGGCGATCCGCGAGGAGTGGGTGGTCGAAGACCGCTGGTGGACGCCGCGGCCGCTGCGCCGCCACTACTTCGAGCTGGTCCTCGCCAACGGCCGCTCGCTCACCGTCTTCCACCGCGGCGACACCGAGCGCTGGTACCGGCAACGAGCTTGAGAGCGCGCGATGGGGACTCCTCCTTATGTGGAGCTGCACGCGCACTCTGCCTTCTCCTTCCTCGACGGCGCCTCGACCCCGATGGAGCTGGCCGCCGCCGCCAGCTCGCTCGGCTACTCCGCCTTTGCCCTCACCGACCACGACGGCGTCTGGGGCTCGCGCGAGTTCGCCCAAGCTTGTTGCGGACTTGCGGTGCGAGCCATTACCGGAGCTGAGCTGACGGTGCGGGCAGGACCCCCGGGCAGCTACGTACACATCACTCTCCTCGCCGAGAACGCGAGCGGGTACCGCAATCTCTGTCGTCTGCTGACGCTGGCGCACGCGCACACTCGAGACAACACGGCGCGGACGGCGAACCAGCCGTGGGCGACGCTGGAGCAGGTGGAGGAGCACGCCGAGGGGCTGGTCTGCCTTTCCGGCTGCGCCCGCGACGGCGCCGCCGCCGGAGCCTGGGAGCGGCGCGACACGGCAGGCGGCGAGCGCCTCGCCCGCCGCCTGCTCGGCGCCTTCGGCCGCGAGCGCTTCCGGGTCGAGCTGCAGCGGCCCTACTGGCGACACGACCGCGCCCGCAACCGCTGGCTCTCACTGCTCGCCGGCCGCCTCGGCGTCGCCACCGTCGCCACCGGCAACGTCCACTGTCACAGCCGCCGCCGGGCGCGCCTGCAGGACGCCTTCGTCGCCGTCGCCCGCGGTGAGACGCTGGACGCGTCCGAGCCCGCCCGGCGCGGCAACCGCAGCTCGGCGCTGGCCGCGCCGGAGCGGATGGCGGCGCGCTTCGCCGAGCACCCCGAGGCGGTAGCGGAGACCGTGCGGCTCGCCGAGCGGCTCCGGTTCGATCTCACCAGGGAGCTCGGCTACCGCTACCCCGAGGAAGACGACGCCGACCACACCCTGGCCGAGATCTGCCGCCACCGGCTGATCGAGCGCTATGCCGGCCGCTCCGACTGGGCTGAGGCGGACGCTCGCCTCTCCCGCGAGCTGGCGACGATCCGCCACCTCGGCCTCTCCGGATTCTTCCTCCTCCACCACGACCTGCTCGAGCTCGCCCGCGACGTCGCGGTCGAGGTCCGCGGCCGGGACTCGGCGCGCTCGGTGCTGCCGCCGGGGCGCGGGCGCGGCTCCAGCGTCAGCTCGATCGTCTGCTACCTGACCGGGCTCTCGCACATCGACCCGGTCGCGGCCAACCTCTTCTCCGGTCGCTTCCTCACCGACGAAGCGACCGCGATCCCCGACATCGACCTCGACTTCCCGCGCGACATCCGCGAGGTGCTGATCCCCCGCATTCACCAGGTCTACGGCGTCGACCGCTCGGCCCTGGTCGCCGCTTTCCCCACCTACCGCCCGCGCGGCATCGTCCGCGACCTCGGCAAGGCGCTGGGGCTGCCGCCGGCGGAGATCGACCAGGTGGCGAAGGTCGTCGGCTTCCACGAGTCGGCGGACCAGATCGAGCGTGACGTCGTCGGCGCGATCGGCGCCGAACGCGCCGCCTCGCCGCGCTGGAAGGCGCTGCTCTGGCTCGGCGCCGACGCGATGGGCCTGCCACGCCACGCTTCCCAGCACTCCGGCGGAATGGTGATCTCGACGATGCCGCTGATCGACGTCTGCCCGGTCGTGCCGGCGGCGATGAGCGGCCGGCAGATCATCCAGTGGGACAAGGACTCCTGCGCCGACGCCGGGCTGCTGAAGATCGACCTGCTCGGGCTGGGGATGCTCTCGGCGGTCGAGCGCTGCGTCTCCGAACTGGCGCAGACGCGCGGCGAGTGGCTCGACCTCTCGCGGGTCCCGCTCGACGACCCCGCGACCTTCGAAGCGATCCAGGCGGCTGACACCACCGGCGTCTTCCAGATCGAGAGTCGGGCGCAGATGCAGATGCTGCCGCGCACCCACCCGGAAACGATCGACGACCTCACCGTGCAGGTGGCACTGGTCCGTCCCGGCCCGATCCAAGGCGGCGCCGTGCATCCATATATAGAGCGGCGCAAGCGCCGGCGCGAAGATCCCGAGTTCGAGGTCCCCTACGAGCACCCCTCCCTGCGCCCGGTGCTCGAAGAGACGCTGGGGACGATCGTCTACCAGGAGCAGGTGCTCGAGGTGGCGATCACATTCGCCGGCTTCTCCTCCTCGCGGGCCGAGCGCCTGCGGCGGGCGATGAGCCGCAAGCGCTCGCGCCAGGCGATCTCCGAACACCACGACCTCTTCCTGCTCGGCGCCTGGGAGACACACGGTGCGCCGCCGGAGCTGGCGGAGCGGATCTGGCAGAAGATCCAGGGCTTCTCCGGCTTCGGCTTCCCGAAGGCGCACTCGGCCGCCTTCGGCCTGCTCGCCTACCACTCGGCCTGGCTGCGGGTTCACCGCGGCCCCGAGTTCCTCTGCGCGCTGCTCAACGAGCAGCCGATGGGCTTCTATCCACCCGACTCACTGGTCCACGAGGCGCAGCGGCGCGGGATCGAGGTCCTGCCGCCCGACGCCAACCGCAGCCGTGTCCTCTGCCACGTCGAATCGCCGCGGCTGGACGCGGGGCTGCGGGGTGGGCTCAAGGTGCGGATCGGCCTCGGTTACGTGAAGGGGGTGCGGGAGGAGGAGATGGAGGCGCTGGTCGCCGAGCGCGAACGCAGCGGGCCCTACCGCGGCGTCGCCGAGCTCGGCTCGCGCTCGGGCGCCGGCCTGGCGAGCCTCGAACGGCTGGCCTGGGCTGGCGCGCTCGACGCGATCCCGGCCGGGTCGGGCGACGAGCGCCGGCAGGCGCTCTGGCGGGTCGGGGTCAGCGGCCGCGGCCGCGCCGCCCGCGGCGGCACCCAGTTGGCGCTGCCGCTGGAGCCACCGGAGCCGCCGCCGCTGGAGCCGCTGAGTGAGTGGGAGCGGCTGATCGCCGACTACCGCTCGACCGGAATCGCCCTCGGCAAGCACCCGCTGGAGCTGCTGCGGCCCGGCCTCGACCGCTCGATCCTCCGCAGCACCGACCTGCAGCGGATCGCCGACGGCACCACGGTCGCGGTCGCCGGCATGGTCGTCGCCCGCCAGCGGCCGGAGACGGCGAAGGGGATCGTCTTCATGCTGTTCGAGGACGAGCGCGGCGTCGTCAACCTGGTCGTGCCGCCGCCGGTCTACGACCGCCACCGCGCCCTGGTCCGCGCCGCGCCGCTGCTCGCCGCCCGCGGCCGGCTCGAGCGCCGCGAGGGCGTGGTCAACGTCCTCGTCGCCGAGCTCTGGGCGCTGGAGCCGGGCGAGCTGGAGTCGCCGCCCGCCCCCACCCGGCCCGATCGCCGCGAACCGGACCCCGCCGCGCCCGATCGCCGCGAGCTCGTCGTCGCCGAGCTCCGCGCCGTCGCTCCCGCCGGCCACAGCTTCGGCCGCCGCGGCCGCTGACCCACTGAACGGGTCTCGAGCACTGTCCCGGCCACAGCACCGGCGAGAGCGTGATCCTCGACAGCCACTACCGCCAGATCGCAACCGTCTCCTCCGGCAAGGGCCTCGAGCAGGCCGATCAGCACGAGTTCCGGCTGACCCCGCAGGGTACGGCGCTGATCACCGTCTACCACGCGGTGCCCTACGACCTGACCCCCTACGGCGGTTCCGCAAACGGCCAGGTCTTCGACGGCGTCGCCCAGGAGATCGACGTCGCCACCGGCAAAGTCGTCTGGCAGTGGGACAGCCTCGATCACATCCCGCTCAGCGACAGCTACATCCCGGTCCCGACCGACCCGAGCAAACCGTGGGACTACTTCCACATCAACGCCGTCAATCCCGACACCGACGGCAACCTGCTGATCTCCGGCCGCGGCGTCTCGACGGTGAGCAGCTAGAGAGGGGAACTGCCGCGACGCCGCCTGACCACTCCCTATGGGTCGGGCGGCGTCGTCCCCACTCTCGCGTCGCTCAGGCGACGCGCAAGACGATCTTGCCGGCGCCGTGGCTTTCTTCGGCGAGCCGGTGGGCGTCGGCGGCCTGCTCGAGATCGAAGACGTGGCCGACCTCGACCTGGAGATGGCCGGACTCGATCAGCGCCGTCAGGCCGGCGAGGCCGACCGGGTCGGGCTCGACCAGGAAGCCGGTCGCGCGGCGGTTCATCTCCCGCGCCTGCGCCAGCAGCTCCGGCGGCACCCGGCTCGGGACCGAGACCAGGATCCCGCCCGGGCGCAGGACCGGCAGCGAGCGCTCACCCGAGGAACCCTGGCAGTCGATCACCGCATCCAGTTCGTCGACCTCGTCCTCGAAGCGCTCCTCGCGGTAGTCGATCACCCGCTCGGCGCCGAGCGATCCCAGCCATTCCGCCTGCTCGCGCCGCGCGGTCGCGACCACGTTGGCGCCACGGGCCTTGGCGATCTGCACCGCGAAGTGGCCGACCCCACCGGCGCCGCCGTGGACGAGGACGTCGTCGCCCTCCCGCACCCGGGCGGTGTCGACGACCACCTGCCAGGCGGTCAGCGCCGCCAGCGGCAGCGCCCCGGCCTCCTCGGTCGTGAGCGCGCCGGGCTTGGTCACGAAATGCCGCGAGGGCGCCGTCACGTACTCGGCATAGGCGCCGGCCTGACGCGGGAACCAGGGCATTCCCAGCACCTCGTCGCCGACCGCGAAGCGGGTGACGCCGGGGGCGATCGCGGTCACCACCCCGGCCACGTCCCAGCCGACGCAGATCGGCGGCTCGCCGAGGACCGGAGCCATGCCCCGGCCGATCCGCGTCTTGAAGTCGACCGGGTTGACCCCGGCGGCGTGGACGCGGACCTGAACCTCGGTCAGGATCGGCCGCGGCCGCGGCACCCGCTCGACCGCCAGCACCTCGGGACCGCCGAACTCGCGCAGGATCACGGCGCGCATCAGCTCGGTCTCGGCAGCGGCCATCGCGGCCGATCATAGGCGCTCACTAGCGTTCGCTTCCCGTGCGCAGGCTCCCCCGTATAGCGGTCGACATAAGCGCCCTGCGCGACGCGCGTGACTTCCGCCTCCCCGCCGGCGCGGTCGGCGTCGACCTTGAGCTGGAGGCGGAGAAAGTCGAGGCAGCAGAGCTCGGATGATCCGTTTTACGGTTTGTTCCGTACATCGAGCGGTTTCCGCACCTTTGGACAGGAAACTCGGTTCAATGTCTTGCTCGTGACCGTTCCAGACCCGACCTTCAGTCACCAGCTGGCGTTCTACGAGGACGCCGATACCTTCCTGGGGTCGACGGTGCCGTACCTGCGTGAGGGCCTGGAGTTGGGAGAGCCGCTTCGCGCCGCCCTGACGCCGGCGAAGATCGAGCTCTTGCGGGGGGAGCTCGGCGCCGACGCCGAGGCGATCGAGTTCGTCGACGTCGAAGACGCCGGCCGCAATCCGGCGCGATTGATCCCGGCCTGGCAGGACTTCCTCGACACCCGCGTGCCGGGGGGTGGCATCCGTGGCATCGGCGAACCGATCTGGCCGGCTCGCAGTCCCGCCGCCGTCGACGAGTGCGAGCGTCACGAGTCGCTGCTCAACTTGGCTTTTCACGACGTCCCCGCAACAGCGATTCTCTGCTGTTACGACAGCCGCGCGCTCGATGATGACGTCCTCGACGCCGCCCTCCTCAGCCACCCGCAGGAGCGCAACGGTGGGACCGCCGCCGCCAACCCGGAGTGGGACGACCACCGGCCGGAACCGTTCGCCGGCGGGCTGGCGCCACCGCCGCTCGGCGCTTTCGAGCTCGGCTTCGACCGCGACACCCTGCACATGCTGCGCGCTGCGATCGGGCTCGAAGCCGCCGAGGCCGGCCTCTCCGAGCAGCGGGCCGGAGACGTCGTCCTCGCCGCCGCCGAGCTCGCCGCCAACAGCGTCGTCCACGGCGGCGGTCAGGGCACCGCGACGATCTGGCGCGAGCCGCAGGCGCTGGTCGTCGAGGTCCGCGACGAGGGCCGGATCCTGCAGCCGCTAGCCGGCCGCGTACGGCCGACGCCGACCCAGGAGAACGGCCGCGGCCTCTGGGTCGCCAACCAGGTCTGCGACCTCGTCCAAATCCGCTCCGGCCAGGCCGGCACCCGCGCCCGGCTCTGGATGAACCTCGCCTAGAGCGGCGCTCGGAACGGCCAATCCGTCGCTGCTAGCGTCGGAGCGATGAAGAAGCTCAACATCGGTGCTCCCGAGTTCGAGTACGACGGCGAGGATCCGGACGGCTTCCGCTCCGGCCTCGCCCGGCTCGGCAAGGTTCTCGGCGCGGACGAGACGGGTGTCAGCGTCTACGAGCTGCCACCCGGCCAGGCGGTCTGTCCCTACCAGTACGAGTGCGGCGAGGAGGAGTGGCTGCTGGTCCTCGCCGGCAACCCGACCCTGCGCCACCCGGACGGCTCCGACCGGCTCGAGCCCTGGGACGTGGTCTGCTTCCCGCGCGGCCCGGAGGGCGCTCACGGGATCCGCAACCAGACGGAGGAGGTTGTCCGGGTCCTGATGTTCTCGACCGTCGTCGTCCCCACCGCCACTGTCTACCCCGACAGCGACAAGGTCGGGATCTGGACCGGCGACCCCGCCACCGACGTGATGGTTCGCCGCGAGAGCAACGTCGAGTACTTCGACGGCGAGGGCTGAGATGGCGGTGTTGGACAAGCCGGCCTTCGAACGCGCCGTCGACTCCCACCGCCGCGAGCTCCACGCCCACTGCTACCGGATGCTGGGCTCGGTCCAGGACGCCGAGGACGCGATGCAGGAGGCGATGCTGCGGGCCTGGCGCGGCCGCGAAAAGCTCGCCGACAGCGAGGCGCTGCGGCCCTGGCTCTACCGGATCGCGACCAACACCAGCCTCGACCTGATCGCCCGCCGCAAGCGCCGGCTGCTGCCGGCCGAATACACCGACCGCGCCGACCCCGACCAGCCGCCCGGCGAGCCCGTGACCGAGAACGTCTGGCTCGAGCCCTATCCGGACGAGACGCTCGAGATCGAGGACGGCTACGCCTCGCCCGAGGCCAGCTACGAGCAACGAGAGGCGGTCGAGCTCGCCTTCGTCGCCGCGATGCAGCACCTGCCGCCGCGCCAGCGCGCGGTCCTGATCCTGCGCGAGGTGCTCGGCTTCTCCGCCCAGGAGGTCGGCGAGACGCTCGACACCTCGGTCCCCTCGGTCAACAGCGCCCTGCAGCGGGCCCGCAAGGCGGTCGACGAAAAGATGCCGCTACGCAGCCAGCAGCTGACGCTGCGCGCGCTCGGCGAGGCCCGCCTGCGCGAGATCGTCGACGAATACATGGATGCGATGCGGACCGGCGACGTCAATCGCGTCGTCTCGATGCTGACCGCCGACGTCGCCTGGTCGATGCCGCCGCTGGCGAGCTGGTACGGGGGCATCGACGAGGTCGAGGTCTTCCTCCGCAACGGCCCGCTCAACGGCGAGTGGCGCTGGCGCCACGCTCCCGGCACCGCCAGCGGCCAGCTCGCGGTCGGCACCTACACCTGGATCGAGGCGGACCGCACGCACCTTCCGTTCTCGCTCGACGTCATCACCCTCGACGGCGACCGGATCAAGGAAGTGACCGCCTTCGTCGTCCGCGTGATCGACACTCCGGACGGCTATGCTCGCTGGCCTGACCGCGCGGCCGACCCACGGCGCGTCGAGTCCGTCGTCCGGCGCTTCGGACTGCCGGACCACATCGACTGAACTGGATGAATGCGGGTAGCGATGAGTTCGTGCCCGCCAGGGAGTCTCAACGAGCATGAACACCACCGCCACCACCGATCGCACCCGCTGGCTTGCCCTCTACGTCCTCTGCGCGGGGATGCTGATGATCGTCCTCGACGCGACGATCGTCAACGTCGCCCTGCCGACGATCCAGGACGACCTCGGCTTCTCCCAGAGCAACCTCGCCTGGGTCGTCAACGCCTACATGATCCCGTTCGGCGGGCTGCTGCTCCTGGCCGGCCGGATCGGTGACCTCGTCGGTCAGCGCCGCGTCTTCCTCGCCGGCCTCGCGGTCTTCACCCTCGCCTCGCTCGCCTGTGCCGCCTCCCAGACCCAGGCGATGCTGGTCGGCTTCCGCTTCATCCAGGGGATCGGCGGCGCCTTCTCCTCGGCCGTGATCCTGGGAATGATCGTGACGATGTTCCCGGAGCCGGCGAAGCAGGCGAAAGCGATCGGCGTCTACGGCTTCGTCGCCTCCGCCGGCGGCTCGATCGGGCTGCTGCTCGGCGGCGTCCTCACCGACGCGATCAGCTGGCACTGGATCTTCATCATCAACGCCCCGATCGGGGTCGGGGTCGCCTACATGGCCCACCGTTTGGTCGAGAGGCGCGAGGGGGTCGGCCTCAGCCAGGGCGCCGACTTCCCGAGCGCGGCGCTGATCACGGTCTCGCTGATGCTCGGCGTCTTCACGATCCTGCAGATCACCGAGTGGGGCTGGATCGACGCCCGCACCCTTGGTCTCAGCGCCGTCTCGGCGGCGCTGCTGGCGATCTTCATCCACCGCCAGGCGACGATCGCCAACCCGCTAATGCCGCTCCGCCTCTTCCGCAACCGCAACGTCGCCGGCTCCAACGCCCTGCAGGCGCTGCTCGTCGCCGGCATGTTCGGGATGTTCTTCCTCGGTGCCCTCTACCTGCAGCGGGTGCTGAAGTACGACCCCCTCGAGGTCGGGCTGGCCTTCCTGCCGACGACGGTGGTGATGGGCGCGCTCTCGCTCGGCTTCTCGGAAAAACTGATCATGCGCTTCGGCCCGCGGACGACGCTGATCCCCGGCGTCTGCATGGTCGTCGTCGCCCTGCTGCTGTTCGCCCGCACCCCGGTCGACGGCGACTACCTGACCGACCTGCTGCCGCCCTTCCTGCTGATCGCCGTCGGCGTCGGCACCGCCTTCCCGGCGATCATGACGCTGGCGATGTCGGGTGCGACCCCGCAGGACGCCGGCCTGGCCTCAGGCTTCGTCAACACCAGCATGCAGGTCGGTGGCGCGATCGGATTGGCGGTGCTGGCGACGCTCTCCACGGAGCGCACTCAGAGCCTGCTCGACGAAGGCGTCTCCAACGCTTCGGCGCTGACCTCGGGCTACCACCTCGCCTACCTGATCGGCGCCGGCCTGGCGGCGATTGCGGTGGCGATCGCCGTCTTCGTCCTGCGCCCGGTGCCGATGCCTGCGCCCGCGCCGCAAGTCGAATCCGAGCCGTCCGCGTCGGAGCCCGCGCTCTCGGAGTCCAGCTGAAACTGGCCACTTTGGCCCGCAGCTAATAGATCGCGATCGGCGGTCGATCAAAGGGGAATGTCGCCGCACGCGACCCCGATCTTCAAAGGCAATCTCTCCTATGGCGACGCCTCGGGAGAGCGCGCCCGGATGGGCCGGATCAGCGGCTGGCTCTGGATCGTCGCGGCACTGGTCGGGGCGGTCGGCGCCTTCCTCCCCGGCGCCGAGGTCGTCTCGCTGCCCTGGGGCCTGGCGCTGAGCGGCGTCGTCCTCGTCTACGGGATCTGCTCGGTGACCGGCACGATCCCCTGGGAACGGGCATCGATCAACGCGCTGGCGGTAGGCATGGTGATGACGATCCCGGTCGCCGCCCTTGCTCTCTATCTGACCGGCGGCTCGCTCAGCTACATCGAGCCGCTGCTCGCCTGCTCGCTGCTCTACGCCGCCTTTTTCTTCCCCGCTCGCTGGGCCTGGCCGCTCTCGATCGAGCTCGTGATCGCCGCCGGCACCCCCTTCCTCTATGACGGCAACGCGATCGAGAACGCCTACCTACCGCGCTACCTGGCGCTGGTCGCCGGCTACCTGGCGGCAACCTGGGTGATGGTCGGCCTCAAACGCCGCCTCGTCGACGCCGAGGAGCGCCAACGGGACTTCGCCAACCGCGACCCGCTGACCGGGGTCGGCAACCGCCGCGCTTTCGACGCCACCTTCCAGCGCGAGCTCGCCGCCCGCGCGCAGCCGCGCCGCGGCCGCCGCGAAGGGGACTCCAGCCCGCTGGCGCTGCTGATCTTCGACCTCGACGACTTCAAGGGGGTCAACGACCGCCACGGCCACCAGGTCGGTGACGCGGTCCTGATCGAAGCCGCCCAGCGCGCCCACTCGATCCTGCGCTCGACCGACACCCTCGCGCGGATCGGCGGCGACGAGTTCGCGGTGATCGCCCCCGGGGCCCACGGCGAAGGCGCGCGGCGGATGGCGGAGTCGATTCGCAACGCGGTCAGCCTGCGGGGGCCCGACTCCGACGGCCCCAGCCCGAGCGTCTCGATCGGCTGGGCCGTCTTCCCCGAAGACGGCGAGGACTTCGAGACCCTGATCCGCACCGCCGACGACCGCATGCTCCGCCTCAAGCGCAACGGCAGCCCCTTCGAGCTCGGCCGCCAGCGCCAGTACGGCTAGGGCGCGATCGAGGCCGACTCGAGCACCCCGAGCAACTGGGTGACTCGACACACCAAGAGCCGCTCCTCGTCGATCTCGACCCAGACCCCGGCCGAGGCGGGGAAGACGACATGGTCGCCCGGCGCGACCGGCATTTCGACGCCGGCCTGAGCCCACCAGTCGAGCCCCGGCCCGACGGCGAGGACGATCCCCTGTTCCGGCGGCGGGTCATGCGTCCCCGGGGGGACGACGAGCCCCGACCGTCGCACCCGGTCCTGGTCGAGCTCCTTGATCACGATCTGGTCGAACAGCGGCCGCAGCTGGTGGCGAACCCCCGACTCGGTCGGATCCGGTATCTGCGCAGTGCCCATCCCCGCAAAGTCTCCCACGCGCGCCCCCGGGGGCGAACTCCCCTGGCTGAAGCATTGAGGCCCCTGTGGAGGCGCGGATGCATCAGCCATGGGCGCGAAGTGCGTGGAGGCTGGCTCGCGCGCAGCATGGCGTTGTTGCTCGCGGGCAGTTGTTGGAGCTTGGGATGTCGCCGAAGGCCATCCGGCACCGAATCGGGACCGGCCGCCTGCACGAATTGCACCGCGGCGTCTACGCCGTCGGTCGGCCCGAGGTCAGCTCCCATGGGCGGATGATGGCGGCAGTTCTCGCCTGCGGTTCGGAGGCGCGTCTTAGCCACCAGAGTGGCGCTGACCTCTGGCGGATCCGACCCCAGCGCGGCGGCTCGATCCACGTTGCCCTACCCAGCCAGTTCAGCCACCGCCGTTCCGGTATCCGGCAGCACCGCCGCGCCCGACTCGACCCCCCGCGGCGAGTTGACGGCATCCCGGTCGACCCCCCTTTAGCGATCCTCATCGACCTCGCCACCTGCCTCTCCACCGAAGAAGTCGAAGACGCCGTCAACGAGGCCGACCGCCTGAAGCTGTTGCCCACTCCCCGCCTCCGCTCGGCCCTCGACGCCGAGCCCCGCCGCCCTGGAGTCGGACGCCTGCGTCGCATCCTCGACGCCCAGACCTTCAGCAAGGCGCAGAACAAGCTCGAGCGCCGCTTCCTCGCGATTGCCCGCACCGCCGGCCTGCCGCAGCCACGCACCCAGCCCTACCTCAACAGCCACCGCGTCGATTTCCACTGGCCCGAACTCGGGCTCGTCGTCGAGACCGACAGCCTCACCTACCACCGCACCGCCGCCGAGCAGGCGGTCGACGTCCGGCGAGACCAGGCCCACGTCCGCGCCGGCCTCCGCACCCTCCGCTTCACTCACCCGCAGGTCTTCCACCAGCCCGACTACGTTCGCGGGGTGCTCGAAGACACCCTTCGCCATCTCGGCTGACGCTGCGCCTACTCGACGCCGGCGGCCTGCAGGGCCCCAGCGGGCGACGAAGGCGCGGCGTGAGCGGACGCCGGTCTTGTCGAAGATCGCCTTCAGGCGGTCCTGCACGGTCCAGGGCGAGAGGTGGAGGCGCACCGCGATCGCCGCCGAAGCGGGCGCGGGCGGGCGAGCACGTGTTCGACCCTCCCGGCTCTCGCTGCGGTGTCATCGGCGAATGGTCGCGCAGCCCGGCACGTCGGCGGCCATCGTGCGGTAGCTGCCGCCTCCGAGCGCTTCGGCTACGCACCCTTCCCGCCCGGCTGAGCAGCCGGGCGGGGGAGCGTCGCGATCAGTCGACGGTCGTGCCGATTTCCGCCCCTTCGAAATCGGCCTTGATTGTCATTTTGCCGGTGTATTTGGCGAAGCCCATACCTTCGCCCCCGGGGCATTTCGAGTTCCGCCTGAACAGCATCCCGTTCGAGGCGATATCGATGTCGAAGTCTTTGGCCGCTGTGTTGTCTGTGTAGACCCAGTTGCCCAGGGTCTGGGGGTCGGCTTCGAACTTGCACCCCGACGAGGGGATGACGAAGTCGATGTGGTCTTCGCTCCCGCATTCGATCTCGGCAAAGCCGTCTACTTTGTCCATCGCCAGTGTTTCGGTGGCGTGGAGCGTGTAGTCGCAGCTTGTCATTTCCACCACGGCGGCTTTGCCGTTGTTGGCTTTGCATTCGCCGTATTCGGCGTCGACTGTCAGTTCGCTCGCCGCTTCCGGCAGTTCGCCGTGGAACGTCGCCGTCTGGCAGGTGATCGTCGTTCCTTCGAAGTTGAACGCGTGAGCACTCAGCTGCGTGCCTGTGCCTGTCGCCGGATATTTTTCGGCTGTGAATTCGCCGGCCTGGGCGGCGCCGGCCGAGACCGCGCCGGTTGCCGCAATGGCGAGCAGCGCGAGGGCCGAGACCTTGATCCTGGGGATCATCTTCCACTCTCCTTGTGGTCGCTCCCCGCCACCCCTGGCTGAGCTCCTTATACGCTCGCCTCTTGCCAGATAGTCAGAAATCCTTGGGTATTTAGCGCTGGGAGCGCCTGAATCGGGGTGCAGCTGCCTTGGGAGCGGTCATGCGCCCCAGTGCAGGGCGCGAGCCTCGGGAGGCGAATCGTCCTCCCAGCATGGATCCGTCGCCGTCCTCTCCCGCGACCCGCCGCCAGCTCGGGATGGCGGCGCTGGCACTGGGCGCGCTCGGGGTCGTCTTCGGCGACATCGGGACCAGCCCGCTGTATGCGCTGCAGACGGTTTTTCGGGCCGACGACCACGCGGTGAAGGCGACCGAAGCCGACGTCTACGGCGTCATCTCGCTCGTCTTCTGGACGATCACGCTGATCGTCTCGATCGAGTTCGTCGTCTTCATCATGCGCGCCGACAACGACGGCGAGGGCGGGATCATGGCCCTGATCGCGCTGGTGATGGGAGCGCCGCTGAAACGGGCTCGCCTCAAGTACCTGCTGATCGCGATTGGGATGCTCGGCGTCGCCCTCTTCTACGGCGACGGGATCATCACTCCGGCGATCTCGGTCCTCTCCGCGGTCGAAGGCGTCAAGGTCGTCGAGCCGAGCCTCGAGGACATGGTCCTGCCGCTGACGATCGCGATCCTCCTCGTCCTCTTCGCGATCCAGCGCTTTGGCACCCACCGGATCGGCCGCGTCTTCGGGCCGGTGATGGTCGTCTGGTTCCTCGTCATCGCCCTCGCCGGCCTCGCCCGGGTCGTCGACCACCCGGACATCATCAAGGCGCTCTCCCCCCACTACGGGGTCGAGTTCTTCGGCAACCACTTCGGCATCGCCTTCATCGCCCTCGGCTCGATCGTCCTCACGATCACCGGCGCCGAGGCGCTCTACGCCGACATGGGCCACTTCGGGCGCAAGCCGATCAACCGCGCCTGGTTCTTCGTCGTCTTCCCGGCCCTCACCCTCAACTACATGGGCCAGGGCTCGCTGATCGTCGAAACCCCGAGCGCGATCGAAAACCCGTTCTTCCTCTTGCTCCCGCACTGGGGCCGAATCCCGATGGTGCTGCTGGCGACGGTGGCGACGGTGATCGCCTCGCAGGCGGTCATCTCCGGTGCTTTCTCGGTGACCCGCCAAGCGGTCCAGCTCGGCTTCCTGCCGCGGCTCTCGATCCGCCACACCTCGACCCGGGAGATCGGCCAGATCTACGTCCCCGCCGTCAACTGGTTCCTGCTGGCGGCGGTGATCGCGCTTGTCGTCGGCTTCGGCTCCTCGGCCAAGCTCGCCTCTGCCTATGGGATCGCCGTCACCGGCACGATCACCGCCGACACCCTGCTCTTCCTCGTCGTCGTCCGCGTCCTCTGGCGCAAGCCGAGCTGGCTGGTGGCGCTCGGCGCCGTCGTCTTCTTCACCGCCGACTTCGCCTTCCTCGGCGCAAACCTGACCAAAGCCGAGCACGGCGGCTGGTTCCCGCTGCTGATCGCGGTTCTCGTCTTCACCGTCTTCAGCACCTGGAAGCGCGGCGCTGAAAAGGTCCACGGTGCCCGCATCGAGGAGGAGGGCTCACTGCAGTCCTTCGTCGATGAGCTGCATGCGATGCAGCCGCCGCCGGTCCGGGTGCCGGGCACCGCCGTCTACCTCAACGCCCGCCGCGAGACGACGCCGCTGGCGCTGCGGGCTGGGGTGGAGCACACCCACGCCCTGCACGAGACGGTCGTGATCATCCTGATCGAGACGACGAAATCGCCCTACGTGCCCGAGTCCGAACGCCTCGTCGTCGACGAGCTCGGCTACGAGGACGACGGGATCAGCCACCTCACCGCCCGCTACGGCTTCCAGGACGTCCAGGACGTCCCGCGCCTGCTGGCGCTCGCCGCCGAGGCCGGCCTCGAGAAGGACGTCGATGTCGACGAGGCCGTCTACTTCCTCTCCCACGTCACCGTCAGCCCTACCGATGCGCCCGGCATGCGCGCCTGGCGCAAGCGCCTCTTCGCCGCCCTCGCCCGCAATGCCGCCAGCCCCGTCGAGTACTTTCACCTCCCCCGCGACCGCACCGTCAGCCTCGGCTCGACGATCGAGGTCTGAGCACCCCGCTCAGCTGTTGGGACTGCCGGTGACCGTCAGGTCGCCCGGCTCCCAGACCTCGTCGCTGGCGCTCGAGACCCGCCAGCCGCGCACCTTCACCGCCGCCGGCGCGACATGGTCGGGGCTGAGGGTCCGGGTCAGGAAGTGGGCTACCTCAGAGGCTGGCTCGTAGGCGTAGTTCGGCAACTTGGGGCCGAGATGGATGTCGCTGTTGACCGAGACGACCAGCGAGAGCTGGCGAGCGGGCAGATACCAGGCGATCGCGGTGTAGCCGGGGATTGCACCGTTGTGGCCGATCCAGCCGTTGAAGTCGAAGACCCCGATCCCGTAACGCTGGCTCGGCGAGTTCGGCGGGAAGGCGACCCACTGCTCGCGCAGGCGCTGGGAGGCCGGGGTCAGCAGCGGTCTGCCGGTGCCGAACATGCGCCGCCTTCAGCAGGTCGGGAGCTCACGCTCGATCGCCGCCGTCAGCCGCTTGGCGGTGACGTGGTCGACCGAGGCCTTCGGCGCCGCCGCCACGGCAGTCGGGGTACCCAGCGCCAGCGTCACAGCAGCCAGGGCGGCCCAGCGGGCAGGGATGGGTGAGCGGCGAGCAAGGAAAAGAAAGTCCATCCGGTGCCTTTTTCGGCACCGGATGGACTCGAACTTGAATCAGGCTGGCCTATTTGGCCGCGGCGATCAGGGCGTTCGCACCGCCCTGCATCCCGGCTTTGTTGGGATGGATCGGCGCCGCCAGTTCGCCCGGCACCAGCGGTTCGACCCACCGGTTCGAGCTTGACTTGCAGGCGTCGTGGCCGATGCTGGCTTTGTACCAGTCGACCAGCGTCGCGCCGTTGGCAGCCGCCTGGGTCGCGAGCATTTTGTTCAGCCCCTGCTCGGTCGAGCGCAGGTAGGAAACGTCACCGAACCCGATCGGCATCTGCGGCCAGCAACCGATCCCGGTCTCGGGGAAGATCGCCGGGTAGTTGAGGACGTAGATTTTCGCCGCGGGCGCGCGGGTGTGAATCCCCTGCAGCACCGCCGCGACTTTCGGTGCGGTGGCGGCGATCCGTTCTGCCAGCTGGTCTTTGCCGCCGGCCGTGTATTTGTCCCGGCACGGCGTACTGAACGGGTTGATCGTGATGCAGCTCTGGGCGACTTCCGAGAAGCCGATGTCGTTGCCGCCGATCGTGATCGAGACCACCGACGTTTCGGCGCTGAGCGAGTTGAACTGCGGCGGGTTGGTGCCGAATTCGACGCTCTGCGATTCGGTCATGTTGTTCGTCTTCGCCCCGCTGCAGCTCGGGTCTTTCAAGGGCAGGCCAAGACTCGGCGCCGCCAGGTGCGCGTAGTTGTGGTCCGACCGCAGGCAGCCGAGCGGTTCAAGCGATTGATTCGGAATCAGCGGGCCGGCCGCATAGGAGTCCCCGAGGCCGACGTAGTTGGCCGCCCGCGCCTGTGCGGCGAGGACGCCCGCGAGCAGCATCATTGCCGCGAGCAGGACCAACGCCAGCCCCCGCGCCTGGCGCCTCGATCGGTTGACGATCACTGCGTTCATATCCCTCTCCTTCGACTTGGATTGCCCCTGCCCCGATTTCCCTTGGAGATAATTGCTCAAACTCTTTTGTTTCTAAACACACCCGGACGTAAGTTCCACGGCCAGGTCCGGATTTGGGTCGCGTTGCCCGGATAGGCTGGGCGGGGATGAAGGCGGCCGATTCCTCGAGCGCCCGCGTCGCCTGGATCGCGATCGCGATCGCGGTCGTCTTCGGCCTCTGGCTGGCGCTCAACACGGCCGGCCCGGGCATCGCCTTCTTCTACGTGATCCCGATCGGGATGGCGACCTGGTGGTTCGGCCGCCGGGCCGGCGTCATCGCCGCCCTCGCCTGTGCCGTCGTCTACATCATCGGCGGCCTGATCGACCCGATCAGCAACGTCGGCTACGCCGTCGCCCTGCGCGGGATCGCCTTCATCCTCACCATCGTCCTCGTCTCCGCCGCCCGCGAGCGTCTGCAGATGCTCGAGGGCGAGGCCGAGGAGCTGAAGGCGATCCGCGCCGCTCTCACCCCGACGGCGCTGCCGGAGCTGCAGGGCGTCGATGCCGGCGCCGCTTTCGTCCCCTCCGAACACGGCGTCTCCGGCGACTTCTACCTGCTCACCAACGGGCCCGACGAAACGACGATCGCGGTCGTCGGCGACGTCGTCGGCCACGGGCCGAAGGCGGCCCAACTGGCGACCTTCATCCGTGCCCGCTTCGCCGCCTTCGCCGCCAACACCGCCGACCCGATCGAGATCCTCGCTCTCGCCAACGACGCCCTGATCGAGCGCGACGACAACGAGCAGGAACTCGCCAGCGCCATCTGCGTCCGCTTCCGGCCCGCCGACGCGACGATCTCCTGCGCGGTTGCCGGCCACCCGCCGCCGCTTCGCTTGCCGACCCTCGAGGAGCTGGCGCCGCACGGTCCCACCTCGCTGCTCGGAGTCGAACGTGAGGCACCATTCGCCACTGCCGAGCTCCGGCTCGAGCGTTCGGACGGGCTGCTCGTCTACACCGACGGCGCCACCGACGTCCGCCGCGAAAACGGCTTCCTCGGCCGCGACGGCCTCACCGACCTGCTCGGGCCACTGACCAAACTCCCAGCCCGGGTCCTGGTCCGGGAGGCACAGGGCGCGGTGCTGGGCTGGGCGGACGAGCCGATCCGGGACGACCTCTGCTTCGTCGTCCTCCGCCCGCGCCTGATCCCTTTCGGCTAGCGGCGTCGCATTCGAGCTAGAGCTCGCGCTCGTAGAAGAGCATCGAGGGACCGTCGGGCGAGCCTTCGCGGTTGGTGAAGCCAGCGCTCTCGTACAGCGCCCGCGCCGCGGTATCGGTCTCGCCGGTGTTGAGGTCGATCCCGGCGGCACCGGTTTCGCGAGCGAGGTCCATGGCCGCCTCGAGCAGGACGCGGCCGATTCCCCGGCCGCGCAGGCCCGGCACGACGTAGAGCTCCTGCAAATACGCTTCCATTCCCTCGGCCCAGAGTGCAGGGCGGAAGCGCAGGAGCGCGAGCCCGTCAGGCCCGGCGCCCGCCAGCAGGACGGTGATCTCGCTGCCGCCGAGCAGCTTCGCGATCGTCTCGGTCAGCCGCTCGACGCTCGGCGTCGGTTCGTCGTACTCGGTGTTGAAGTCGTGCAGGAGGCGGGCGATGTCGGCGGCGTCCGCCACTCCGGCGCGTCGGACCTGTATCTCTGCTTTGTCCATGTCCCCAGTCTCCCTGCCCGACGAAGTTCGTGACGCCTGCGCCTGGGTCGCGGCGCAGGCGCAGGCGGTGCGGATCGAGGAAGCGGCGATCGAGAATTACGCCAGGGAGATCGAGTCATCCGGTGAAACCGATGGAGATGAGCAGCCGCAGGCACTCGGTCCCGGTCCCCACGCCAACCGCGAGAGCCGCGCCGCCTTCGCCGTCTGCCTCAACGCGATCAACTTCGGCTCCGGCTGGTGGCCGACGATCCGCAAGCGCCCCGGCCACAGCGGCTTCTTCACCGTCGCCGCCGGCCTCAGCGAGCGCTTCTGCGAGCACGGGCCCTGGCCGGCCGCCGAGCTGACCGGACTCGGGGCCGCCGAGCTGGCAGCGGTCCTCGGTCAGGACTCCGGGCACCCGCTGATGGCGCAGTTCGCCGCTGCGCTCCGCGACGTCGGCGAGCACCTCGAAGCCGAGTACGGCGGCAGCTTCACGGCGGCAGTCGACTCGGCGCGTGGTTCGGCGCCCGCGCTCGCTGGCCTTCTAGCCGCCTGGGAGGCCTTCGCCGACATCTCCGAATATGGAGAGCGCCAGGTGCCGTTCTTCAAGCGCGCCCAACTGGCCGCCGCCGACCTCGCCCGCGCCGGAGTCGCCGAGCTCCGGGAGCTGGATCAGCTCACCGCCTTTGCGGACAACCTGGTCCCCCACGTCCTTCGCGTCGACGGCGTCCTCACTCTCGACCCGGGCCTGACCGCCCGAATCGAAGCCGGCGACCTCCTTGTCCACGGCTCTCCCGAGGAGGTCGAGCTCCGCGCCTGCGCCGTCCACGCCGTCGAGCTCCTCGCCGCCGCCCGCGCTGCCTCCGGCGCGCCGCCCCTCACCGCCGCTGAAGTCGACTCCGCTCTCTGGAACCGCGGCCACGGGCGGCGCTACAAGGCGCTGCCGCGTCCCCGCTCTCGGAACACCGCCTACTAGGAGGGATTGGCGAAACCCCCGCCCGCGCCCGGCGGCGGCGGACACTGCGCGGTGCGGCGTCCTCAGTCGGCCGAATAGCGCCGCTATTCGGCCTCCCTGCGTCCTTGCCCCGCTTGGTCCGGCGCTCGCCGGATCGCAG
>DASSLT010000030.1:0-14738 GCA_035689305.1 Solirubrobacterales bacterium
GGTTGCGGGCGGTTGCGGCCGCGATCTGGGGCTCGGGGCAGTAGGGGACGCCGGCGAGCTTCGCGGTCAGGCCCTTGGGGAGGGTGGTCTCGAGGGCGGCGAAGCGCTGGGAGCCGTCCTCGCGGGAGAGGTTGAAGACGAAGGGGGAGTAGGCGCCGGCCAGGGGGGCGATCGTGCCGGCTTCGAGGACCGGCTTGTTCGGCAGCAGGGCTTCGCTGAAGGCGCAGCCTCCTCCGCCTGCGCCGCCGGTGATCTTGAACGGGGCGGTCCTTTCGGTCGCCACCGCCGGGTTGGAGAACGGGTAGAGCTTGACCTGGGTGGTGTAGGTGCCGCAGAGCTG
Source organism: Solirubrobacterales bacterium (assembly GCA_035689305.1). Lineage (GTDB taxonomy): Bacteria > Actinomycetota > Thermoleophilia > Solirubrobacterales > 70-9 > VAYN01. The sequence goes on from DASSLT010000030.1 coordinate 341, forward strand.
CGGGGTGATCAGGGGGGCGCGGGGGCCTTCGCGCAGGCGGACTTCGAAGGAGGAGTAGGGGATCGGCGGCAGATGATCGAACGTCGTCGTCAGCTGCCCGGTGACCGGGTCCGCCCGAACAACGCCGGCCTGTTTGACGAGGATGCCCCGCTCGGGGATCCGGGCGACGAGGTAGAGGGCTATGAGGGAGCCGAAGGGGTTTTCGTGGGGGGCGGCCAGGTAGAGGGAGCCTTCGATCGGGTCTTTTAGAAGCGGCGTCTTGGCAAACAGCGTTCCGACCTTCGAGACTTCCGGACAGGCGGCTTGGCCGTACTGGGCGCGAGTGCAAACGCCGAGGCCGTTGGCGGCCGAGGGATTGACGGTGATCCCCGGAGGGAGAGTCACTTCGGTTTTCTCGGGCTCGGTTTCCGAATGTTCGATTTCGGGGTCCACGAGGCCGTCGTTCGGGAGAGTCAGTTCAAAGCCGAGGCCGCTCGGGCTGTCCGCCGAAGAGACGGTCGGCGTCGTGAAGACCGTTGGTTCGAACGGCACGCTCTCGCAGCCCACGATCGGTTCCGGAGTGCCACTGGTGCCCGTGAGGGGCACGGTTTCGGGAACGTAGACGTCCGGATTCTGTTTCGAGTCCGCTTTGACGGTCATTTCGAAGGGACCACAGGAGGTCGGCATGGTGAGGAACGCTTCTTCCGGCACATCCGCGGGGCAACCGAACACCGACGCGCCGGCCCCGTCGGCACAGACGCGTTCGGGATCGTGGGCTTCGTCCGCCGGCGTCCCCCACACCGTGACGTCAACGGCGCTGATCTCGACCGGCAGGTTCGGGGTCGCAACCGATATTCCGTAGCCGTCATCCGTGCGAACGGATGCGTTCTGCACTGGCGTCCAGTTGAAGACGCTGAAACCGAGCTGAGCCGGTACCCCCGGAGGCGGTTCGACGTTGTAGATCGGGTTGATCGCTTCGCCGAGGCCGAAGACGACGGCGCGCGCGACGCCGACCTGGGAGGCCCCGGGACAACGCGGGGTATTGCCCTCGAACTGCTGTCTCGAGCAGGTCTGCATCGCCTCGGGATTACCGATGAAGCCGGGTGGCAGGTCGACGATCACGTCTCGCATTTCGCCGCCTTCGGTGTGGCCGTTTCCTTCCTGGTTGAGTTCGAATTCGACCGTGAACGAGTCGGGATGGGAGCCGGCTTGGGTGGCCGGACGGCCTTCGCTGTCAAGCGCGGTTACTTTCGTGCTGTCGGGCACGAATCCGAAGTCCGCCCGAGCAGTCGCCGGCAGCACCAAGACGGCGATCATCGCCAGGACCGCCAGCGCGCTTCGCCTGCTCACCTCGACCCCCCGCGATGCTTGGCCGCCTTCTGCTTGTGCTTGCCACCGTTTTTCGTGTGCTTCTTCTTGTGCTTTTTCTTCTTCTTGGCCGGTTTCTTGGGGGTCGCGTTGCCGGATCCTTCGAAGCTCGACGAAGACGGGAGTGGCTGACTCGGCACCGGTCCCGGCGGTTGGCATCCTTCGCCGACGCATTCGGAGGGGGGCACCTCGCGTTCCGCGGCGATGCCACCTCCCACTCGCGCGTCATAGAGGTCGATCAGCGCATCCTGGTCGCGGGGAACGAGCCGCTGGCGGGTCGTGAAGAAGACGTTGGCCCCGGACGGGTCGGCCGTGAGCAGGTTCGAGTCATAGGAACCCCGCCCACTCGAGATCAACGAGACGCAACCGCCCGCTTTCGTGCAACTGCCGACCCCGGTCGGCTCGTACTGGTAGACGTCTTCGACGCCGTTGTTCGTGTCGAGGCTCGAGAGCGCGTCGCGACTGTCGAAGAAGAGGCGGCCCTCGTCGGTCAGGAAGTGGGGCTGGGAGAGGAATCCCGGAGCGAGCGTCATCAGCCTCAGGAAGGTGCCTCCGAGGGGGGGCGCGCCAGTCGGATTGCACGACGCGCAGATCAGCGAACCGGTCTCGGAGTCGTAGAGATAAGCCTCCTCGCACGGCACCGACCCGACGTATTTCCCGACGCTGGGATCGAATTCGCAGGCGCCGATCGTGTTGGCGCCCGTGAGCGCGGCTTTCGAGTTGAAGGCCAGCCAGCGACCGTTCGGGCTCGCCTCGGCGGCGCGCCTCACCGGCGCGGCCCTCCATATTCCGAGGCCGATGACGTTGTCGGAGGTGAGCAGAGCCCCGACGAAAGCGATCGAGCCTTCGTGCCAGGCGTAGAGGTTGTTCGCCCCCGGTTCGGCGACGTCGCCCTGGTCGTTGGGGGTCGCGGTGAGGACGCTGGTGGCTACGAAGTAGACCGAGCTCAGGTCGTCGCTCTGCCCGACCATACCCTGGAAACCTCCGCTACCGCCCGTGAGGTCGGCCGGGGTATTCGTTTCGAGGTCGTAGAGGACGCCATCGCTCAGCAGAACCTTCGATCCATCCGTCGAGGCGCTGAGGAATTTGCCGGTGTGATCCGGAATTTCGCGCGTCTCTTCGCCGTCTTCCCTGACGTACACCTGCCCGCCTTCCGAGCTCCAGAAGACCCGGGAGCCGTCGGCGGAGATCGCGTGGGAGAAGTCGGCGGCGGTGGGCGGCAGGGTGGCGAGCTGGAATCCCGAGCCGAATGCCGCCCCGGGGATCGTTTCGGCGTTCAGGGGCTGGACGTTGACGAGGTGGAGCTGACCGCCGCTCCATTCGTAGAGGTTGAGTTTCGTCGGTCCCCCGTCGACTGCGGCGGGAGCGCTGCCCGTTGCTTCGGTCAGGGCATCGTTCGCTTCGAAGAAGATCCGCGAGTGATCCGCCGACGCTCCCACGTATTCGAGCTTGAACGAATCGGATCCGGACGCGGGACGATTGGGCGGAGTCGTTTCCAGCAGCGGATCGAGATCCAACCGGTTCGCCGTCGACTGACTGAAGAGATTCTCGTATTCGAGCGGCGCGCTGGGGACGAGAGCGGGGTTGTCGGCGGAGACGACGCTCCTGCCGAGATTCGTGTCGAACCCGAAGGCTTCGAACCCGGCGCCGCCGGAGTCCCCGGCGAGGGGCGGGCTCAGGCTGCTCGTCTGCCAGCCGGACTCGGTCCGCGTCGAGACGTACTCGTCATATTCAGAGGCGCCCTGGTTGAGGAGGAAGGGTGATCCCTGGTACCCGATCGCGTTGCCGCTCGGAGCAACCTGGGCGGGGAACCGCTTCGCGGCCAGACCAGGCTTGCATTCGTTCCCGCAGCTCGCGGTGTTCGGGGCGGCAGGCAGCACCTCGCCGCCGTTCTTCTGGGCCGGCGAGACCAGCTCGTAGGCCCGTCCGTCCGGGAGACCTTGGACTTCCGCCGGGAAGGTCGTAAACGCTTCGTCGCTGCCTTCGACGCTCCCTTCGGCGTTGGTCGCGACCACCCGATACCGATACGTCGTGCCGACCGCCAGCCCGGCGATCGTGACCGACGCCAGCAGCGGCTGCTGGCCATTTCCAAGGACGGCTTCGCCAATCGGGACTTCGGTGGCTCCAGCGAATCGATCGGCCGGTTCGTTTTCCTGGTATGCGGCTTCGGTGAGGTACTGGAAGATGTAGGTCGTCTGCGAACCTTTGGGATTCACCTGGGCGTTGAGAATCGCGCTCGTCGTACCCACTTTGCTGGCGGACTGCGAGACGACCACCGGTTTCAGGCTGATCTGCGTGGCGAACATATAGCCGAGGGAGCTCTGCCCTTCCGCCGCCGGCGGGCAGCTGCCGACGGGCGGGCACGGTTCCGGCGTCCCGGCGTAGAGAACGCCGAGCGGACGGCCGGGCGAGAATTCCTTGGTCGGGTTGAACGCCATTCCTTCGATGTTGGCCCTCTGGGGGACGGGGCTGAAAGGGGGACCCATGACGTAGTTGCCGCCCGAGTCTTTCTCGACGAATTTCCCTTCGCCGTTGCACGGGCTGAGCTGGTGGATTTTGCGATCGGCGACTTTGAAGGAGTAGTAGTACGGCGCCCCGGTCGCCGGGTTGACGGTCATCGAGGTGATGCCGCCGGTGGTCAGCGAGAAGGTGCAGATCGGGATCGCGGGCTGGGCGGGGTCGTACTTCTCGATGTACGTTTCGCCGGCGACGTACACGTCCCCGGCGTCATCGACGACGGGCCGATACGGCGGATGGGTGGGCAGGAAACCAGAGCCGATGTCTTTGGCCTGCCCGGCGTAGACGTAGTGTTCGTAGTCGCCGGGCGTTTCCGGGCGGAACACCATCAGCCGGTGGAACTGATCGGTGGCGACATCTTCGTCGGTGACGTAGACAGTCCCCGCGTCATCCACAGCGATGTTTTCGTTCGCCGGAGATCCGTGCAGTTTTCCCGGGCTGCTGGTGACGGTGCCGTTCGCGTCCAGTTCACCGAACTGCGAGATCGGACCCGTCCCGTCCGCTTTGTAGATCCGGATCGCTTTCGGCGTTTCGAAGAGGTAGAAGACGTAGACGTTGCCCGTGGTCTGGTCGACCGCTATGTCGACGCCGCCGCTCGAGCCGGTCGCATACGCCGGGCACGTGGTCGGCGGCGCCGTTTTCGGCCCGCAGCGGTTCACTTTCGTCCACGCGAGTTCGAACACGCCGTCCGGGGAGTAGCGAGCGGCATGCCATTCGCCGGCGCTGAAGCCGACGGTGTATACGGTGCCGGCAGCCACGCCGCCCGCTCCGGTCTGGTTGATCGCCATCCCGCTTATCCCCCCCAGCTGAACGTCTTCCGGCCAGCTCGGTGGATTGGGTGAGGTCGGGACCAGCGGCGCGAAGTTCTTCACCGCTTCCCAGCTTGCCGCCGATGCCCCGCTGCCGCTGAGAAGAAAGAGTAGAGCGACCACCACGCTCAACAGCCCGGCGGAGATGCGCGACCACCTCGAAGCCGTCTGCGTATGAAGTTTTGACCACTCAGCCCTCAAAGGTGTTCCTGTCCCTGTTCCCTCTTGAAACATCAACCCAGCTCCGGCCGTGGCGGCGCGGCCGGAGCTGGGGTCCATCAACTTACGGGGCAGTTACTGCCCAGGTGCCGTAGCCGAATTCGGGTGAATTCGTGATCAGGAGTCGCGCACCGGTGACTCCAGCGCCGGAGCCCGGACCACCGAGTTCCGTCAGGCATCCGAAACCGTCGCATTCTTTGCTCGGGTCGATGATGAGATTGGAGCCGGCAAAGTCTTTCATGCCGGGTTCGGACACGGTGACGTAAATGCAGAGGTTGCCTTTCGAGGCCGCTGGTTTTTCAGCAGTTCCAGCCGGCGTCAGCGCGATGCCACAACCGACGGTCGGGGTGACTTCTTCGCCTGAAAGGGTGTCTTCATTGAGGACGATCTCTTTGGTGCCGTCGGCGTTCAGAAGGTGGACTTTGCCTTTGCTCGGTTCTTTTGCGGGTGAACTGCCCAAGGGACTCGCGAGCGGGATCGAAAACGAGATCGGCACATAGAGCGTCCTACCCGGCGTCAGCTGGGCCGTGTAGGCGAGGGTGCCGGTCTCGGTTTCACCAGACGGCAGGGTTTTGGTGAAGCCGGTCACGCCGTCTTCTCCGCTGCAGACGTTGGTCGAAGTGGCCGAAAGCGTGTATTTCACGCCGGTCTTTTTGCCACATACTCCGTTGGCGGCGATTGGGGTGCCGGTCACGGAAGCCCCGGGGTCACCTTTGGCCCCCTGCAGTCCGGCGCTGCCATTGGTCCCGTTCGCCCCGGGGGCCCCATTGGCACCGGGGGCGCCGGGGTTCGAGTTGGCGAACTTCTTCGCTTCCGTCTTCGCGATGCTCTTGACTTCGTTTTTCTGTTTGCCGGTCAGACCACCGGAGGCGGCGTACGCACCGCCACCCAGAGCCGCCACCAGGGCGACGATCGAGATGACGAAGCCGGCCGTGCCGAGCTTCTCATGGATTCTGTGCAACATCTATCTCTCTCCTTTAGTCCCTGCCGAGCGAACGGCTTTGCCGATGCGTCCCGGGTTTGAGCGTCGCCGCAGCGGTGAGACCGCGATCGAGCTGCCTCAATACAAGCCCCCCCTTGCTCACAAACTGCCGTCTCCCTGATGCGATCAACTTGCCGGCCTCGTGGCGCAGCGACATTCCCACATTGCGTTTTCCCTGTCGCCTGCACGGTGGCGTTCCGCGCGCGGACGCCTCCGTACCAAGCTGTTGACATGAGAGCACGGGACAGGGCTGTTTGTCAAGGCGTCCAGAAAATCCGGCGCGAGGCGGCCGCCCGGCCCCGGCACCGAATTCCGGAGAGAATCGGGCCGGGCATAGAGCCCGGCCCGATCTCACAGCAACCCTCGAGGTCGTTGCCGACCAGGATCTGCCCTATGTAAGGGTGATCGGGTTGCCGCCTGCCTTGCTGATTGTGATCGCGCCTTCGAGGCCCGCTTTGACACCGCCGAATTTCAGCGTGTTCTGAGTTGTCACGCCCGCGTGGGTCGTGCTCAGTGTCGCCCCGGTCGCCGTGGCGACCAGGCTCCCCGTGACCGGGAAGTTGTTGTTCAGCGCGGCGATGGAGCAACCTTCGATCGGGATGACCGCGAAGTTGGTTTCTCCAGCAGGCGTGAATTTGACATTGTTGGCCGCCTGGCCAACGGTGGTCGCGGCGAGTTTTTCGGTGGTGACGGCGCCGCCTTTGACGACGCATCCTTTGCCGGCCGGTTTCGTGACCGTGCAGCCGGTGTATTCGATCGTGCCCGAGCCGCTGACCGAGGTCGCGGTGTTGGTCAGTTCGCCCGAACCGCCAACGGTGGTGCACTGGACTTCGGTTTCAACGCCTGAGAGCGCGCCTTTGAGCTTCGCAACCGACGCAGCGGTTGTGTTGCTCGCGGTTTTTTCGTTGCCCCCGGTGATCGCCGTAGCTTCCCCGTTCGGGATGTTCACATGGCTGAACGTCCCCGGCGAACCGGCGGTGGTGCAGTGCGCGTCACTGAAGCCCGACCCTTCGGGCGCACATGTGACGGCGCGCTGTTCTGCAGAGGCACTCGCGGCGGCGAAGGCGCTCGGGGCGAGCGCGCACAGCACAGCGATGCCAATGACGGATTTACGTCCGATCATGGACTCTCTCCTTTTGGTGTGTGGTAACTGCCTGCCGAGGTCGCGGGTCAGAACCTGACCCTGTGGTCCCCGCGCAGTGGAGCCGATTCGCGTGTCCCGAACCGGCTCGGCGCAGCTTGACACAGCGGTACCTGAACAATCAAGTTTTTATGTCAATGTTGTCTATCTCCACCGCGGATCGGCTCGCGAGGTGGCTCCAGCGACCGAGCGGGAGCCGTGACCGCGTAGGTCAGGAGCGAAGAGAGGCTGGGGAGGGATGCGGTTCTGTTGGCCCTGATTTCGGCCTGGGCGATCTCCCAGGCGGCCGCGACGGATGCTTCGAGCGAGAGGTCGGGAACCCGACCTGGGGGCGAGAGCTCGCCGCGGATCGACGCGGCGGCAAGAGTGAGCAGACGCTCGCGACGGATCAGGCCCTCCCGGCCAGGCTCGAGGATCGCTAGAAAGGCAAGGGAAGTCATCACGGCGTTCCTGGCCGCCTGGGCGCAGAGCGCGAGGATCAGCCGCTGAACGCGCCGATCCACGTCTGCCTCTCTCGCCGCCCAAGCTCGAGCCCGCGCCGCCGCCGACCGCAACATCCACTCGAGGGAATCCAGGAAGCAATCCGTCACGTCGGGGAAGTAGGAGTCGAAGCTGCGCCTGGAAACGCCCGCGGCGACGCGAATCCGAGGAATCGTCAGACCGCCGAAGCCGTCGGCCGCGGCGAGCCTCAGCGTGGCTCGGATTATGCGTTCCCGGTCGTCCCCGATCGATGCCACCTCACTGGTCCAACCGCCGTCGGGGAAGGGATCGGCCTCGCGCCGCGGGCCCGAGCTGGCTCGAGCCGGGGCCGGTGGCGGCGTCGCTCCTTCGCGCACCATCGACAGCATCCATTCGCTGAGCTCCGGGGCGAGGTCGGGAAGCTCGTTCGCCCGCCCGGAAAGGGTTGTCGTCCGGGCTATCCGGATCGCGCCGGCGACCATGCCGGTGATCAGCCGGCGAGGGAAACCGCCGTTGCCGGGCGCGGTGCTGAGGAGGTTGGCAAGGGAGCTTTCGAATGTCCCGGTCACGCTCTCTATTCGCTCCAGGACGAGTGGTCCGCCGTCGAAAGCCTCGATCAGGACGACGCGCGCCGCGGCGGGGCGCCCGGCCACCTCCCACATCAGCGAGGCCACGGCCGCGCGGAGGCCGTCCTCCCAATGCCGGGCCGCCGATCCCGCCTCGTCCACCCGCCGCAGCGCACAGAGCATGGTCGACTCGCAGGCGAAAGCCAGACACTCCTCCGTGTTGGTGAAATGCCCGTAGAAGGCGCGGGTGGATACACCGGCTTCCTTCGTCAGCGCGCGCACCGTGACCCCCCCGTACCCGCGGTCGGCCACCAGGCTGATCATCGCGTCGCGGAGGCGGCGCTGCTGGTCGGCCGACACGACGTCGGCAGTCAGCCCCGGCCCCGGCTTCAGCTTACGAGCGGGGCGGCGGCGCGTACGACGAGCGGGGGGTCGATCTCGACCCCCCTCCGGCGGTATCGAGCCGCTCACAAGGCTCTCCCCTGCCATTGATCTAATTTTTCGGATCGAACAGAATCCATTGCTCGGGGCCCTGTTCCTCTCCAGCGATCCGGTCCGTTGGAATTGACAACCTAATTTAATCGATTAGTCTTGCGCATCGGGAATGGCTTGGGAAGAGAGCAATCCGGCGAAGGTGAAGCTGGTGACGCTTGGTCCGACGGGGACCTGTCACGAGCGCGCGGTAATCGCCTACATGGGCTTCCAGGGCGTCGAGGCCTTCGAGATCGGTTTCATCGGAGACTTCCTCGACGGACTGGAGGAGATCCGCGGGAGAGAGAACGCGTTCCTCGTGCAGTGCAGCGCCCATCCGTTGGTTCACAAGATCACGGAGCGCTACTGGCGCGAGGTGTTCGTCGTCGACACGTTCATCTATCCGACCAAGGCATTGGCGGTGCTAGCCCGCCGCGAGGTCGAGCGGCCCAGGACGCTCGGCCTCGTACCCGCCACTTCCGGTTACATCGACGAAGGAGACTGGGACGAGATCGTTCCGGTCCAGTCGAAGCCGATCGTCGCCGAAGAGCTGCTGGCCGGCCGCTACGACGCGGGGCTGACCCACCTGGAGCACCTCGAGAAGCATCCGGACGAGCTGCGGCTCGAGCTGGAGATTGGCGAAATCGACACCACCTGGGTCGTCTACGGCAACCGCAAGCGCTTCAAGGGAAGCGTGATCGGGATTCCGTCCGCCGAGCTGTTCGGCTCCGCGGCCTTGGTGACGGGCTAAGGCCGCAGCCGCCGGAGGGAGTTTGGCCGGCAGGACCTACACACCAGAGGCCCTGCCGGTCACGTTCTTGGCGCGAGGGTCGAGTGACCACCGCTAACTGAAGCCTGCACCGTCACACCACCGGGAATCAAGATTTGGGACCAAATGTCTTTCAACTTCGGCATGGCGGTCGCCGCGGATGGGTGCCAGGCTCACGTGGGCGAGCAGCGGCGCCAGCCGAGGAGTCGCTCCAGCCCGCTGTGTCGCGACGTCGGTCTGCACGATTCCCCACGCCGCCGCGCTCGAGGCTTCGGCGACGAGCTGGCTGGGGCGGTGCTCGGGCGGCGCGGCGCGGAGGCGGGAGGCGGCAAGGGAGATCAGATCTTCCCGGCAGAGCAGGCCACGGCGACCGGGAGCCAGGATCTCGACGAAGAGCAGGCGAGCCAACGCCGGGTTGCCCGCGACCTCGCCGCAGAGGCCACGGATCGCCGCCTCGACGGAGTTCGCCCAATCGGTCGTCGTCCCGGCCTCGTCCGCAGCGCGGACGGCGGCCTCTCTCGCGATCGCTTCGATTGCGGCGAGAAAGCATGCCTCCTCGCCGGCGAACCGGTCGTCCAGGTAGCGACGAGGCACGCCCGCCTCGGCACGGATGCGCGGGATCGTCAGGCGGGCGAAGCCATCGACGGCGCTCAGTTTCACGACCGCGGCGAGGATTCTGCCGAGCTCGCTGCCGGGCGCACCGCCGATCGCGCGGCGCAATCCTTCCTCTGGCTGACGCCGGCTCTCGCTGCCGCCGTTGAGGGACGGGAAGGGGTGGCGGTCCTCGGGGCCGATCGAGGGCGCACGGGAGATCGAGGCGATCCAGTCACCGAGTGCTCCCGCGTCGGCCGGGAGGCGCGTGAGCTGACCCAACAGCAGCCTTGTCCTGGCCACCCGCATCACTCCCTCCGCGATTCCGCGACGGACCGTGTCGGCGAGCGGGCCGGTCCGCCGCGGCGGACCGGAAGCCAGGAGGCACTCGAAGGCAGCCACCTCCTTGCGTATCCGCGGATGCATGACCGGTCCGACCGCATAGGCCTCGACGAGCACGACATGGGCGGCCTTGGGGTGCAGGGAGAGGTCTTCGAGGACGGACCGAAGACCCGCCCGAACGCCCCCCTCCCAGTCCCGGTGCCGACTCTGAGCCGCCTGTGCCCGCCGCAGGGTCGATCTCATCAGGAACTCGTAAGTATGAAAGAAGCAGTGCTGCGAATTCGGGAAATGCCGGTAGAAGGTGCCGGTCGAGATCCCGGCCAGGCGCGCCAATCCTCGTACCGTGACGTCCTCGTACCCACGCTCGGACACGAACTCGACCATTGCGCCGGAAAGGCGCGTGCGCTGATTGGCGAAAACTGCTTTTGACGACTTGCCCGGGCCTGGTTTGAGCTTTGCGAACAGCGGCTCGGGTATCACAGCCAATGGTCCTTCCCGTCGAGGCGGCCGGGGATCCCCCTAAGCGGCCGCGGATCCCCCTATTGGTATCTGCGTGACGCCACTGGCGAACAGTCTTATATCAACCAATCAAAAAAATCAAGCCAAAAATCCCGACCTCCTATTTCTTCTGCTCGATCCCCTTGACGTCGAGCGCGGCGGATGGCGCCCGTCCGGCGCGGCGGTGGCGAATCAGCACGGGGGCAGCCCAACCAATCAGGGCGCCGAGCGCGGCGAAGACGAGGAGCATCACGATCAGCGGCGCGTCGAAGCTGACGAAGAGCACCTCGACGCTCACCTGCTGTGAGTTCTGCAGGGCGACGATCAGGCCGAGGCCGACCAGGATGCCGATGATCCAAGCTCGCCAGTTGACCGGCCTCTTCTCTCGTGGCGGCACCGCCTCATCCTACGAGTTGCCGGCCACACGCCGGATAGCTCGTTTGCGCCCAAACGCTGGCATCATGACGCGACCCATGACATAGCGGTTCGGCAAGGGTGACCGCACGAGCCAGGAAGGCGACTGATGGCGATCACGGATTTCGAGAACGAGCAGATCGAGAAGGCGAATGCGAGTGGGAAAGTGCCGGCAGTCTTCATCCACGGCCTTTGGCTGCTGCCGAGCAGCTGGGACAACTGGGCCGGGGTCTTCGAGGAGGGCGGCTACGCGGGGGTGACGCCGGTCTGGCCGGACGATCCGCTGACCGTCGAGGAGGCGCGGGCCAATCCCGACGTCTTTGCCAAGAAGTCGCTGGCGCAGATTGCCGACCACACCGCGGAGGTGATCGGCAAGCTCGACAAGAAGCCCGCCGTGCTCGGGCACTCGACCGGCGGCCTGCTGGCGCAGATCATCGCCGGGCGCGGGCTCTCGGCGGCAACGGTGGCGATCGACCCGGGGCCGTTCCGCGGCGTCCTGCCGCTGCCGCTCTCGGCGCTGAAATCGGCGGCGCCGGTGCTCTCCAACCCCCTCAACAAGAACCGGGCGGTGACGCTTACCCTCGACCAGTTCAAGTACGGCTGGGCCAACGCGCTGACCGACGAGGAGGCGAAACAGCTCTACGACACCTACCACGTGGCGGCGCCCGGGATGGCGCTGATGCAGATGGCAAACGCCAACCTCAACCCCTTCACCGAGGCCAAGGTCGACACCAAGAACCCCGCACGCGGGCCGCTGTTGATCATCGACGGCGAAAAGGACCACACGGTGCCGTGGGCAATCGCCTCCGCCAGCTACAAGAAGCAGCGCCATAACGAGGGCGTGACCGAGATCAAGTCGATCCCCAACCGCGGCCACTCGCTGACCATCGACAGCGGCTGGCGCGAGGTCTGCGACACCTCGCTCGAGTTCGTCAAGCGCTTCGCGTAAGGGCACCCTCGAACAGATAAAAGACAATACTCGAAAGTTATTGACTGTAATTTAGCCCCCTGGGAGACTTTCCGTGCGCAGGTTCCGGCAGCGGATCTGAACCACGTCCTCGAGCGTCCGCTGTTGATGCTGTCTGACCGACGCTCGGTGACATCCACCTATTTAAGGGGGCTTGAAATGATCGGACGGAAATCCATCATTGGCGTCTCCGTGCTGTGCGCACTTGCACTCAGCGTCCTGGGGGTCACGAGTGCCTCTGCGGCACAGCGCGCGTACACATGCACCAAAAATGTCACTGACCTCGCCAAGCAGTTCAAAGACGCGCACTGCGAGACCCAGGGCACTCCGCCGCAAACGTACGGCCATCTGCTGATCACGACGGCGAACACAGCAACCCACATATCCAACGCGAAGACGGCCAGCAGCACAACCGCCGCCGCGGTGTCCAAGCTGAAGGGTGCCCTATCTGGGGTCGAAACCGAAGTTCAATGCACCGGCCTCACAGGCGGAGGAGCGTTGACCAACGCGGCCGAATCGGTCAGCGGCACGGCCACGCTCGAATACTCGGGCTGCACGGTCACCAAACCCGCCGGCAAAGGATGCGTCGTCAAAGGCGGTGCGATCACCACCGAAAGCCTTGCTGCTACCACCGTTGGGCAAGCGGCTGGCAACCTGAAAATCACCCCGGCCGGCGAAACCAATTTCGCCGTCATCCCGATCGAAAAATGCAGCATCGAAGCACTGAACAACAACTTCCCGGTCACGGGGAGCGTGGTCGTCACGGTAACGGGGGCAACACTGAGCACGACCCACTCTGGGGTCACAACCCAGAACACGCTGAAATTCGGAGGCGTTAAAGCAGGCCTCGAAGGATCAGCGACACTTGGCATGGGCACACCGCTTGAAGATGGCGAAGCGATTGTGCTGACATAGTCACAGCACGAACCTGACATCGCAGTGGCCTCAGCCTCGGGCCGAAATGCTCGGCCCGAGGCTCGGTCGGCATCGGGCGGATCGCGGACTAGCGCTCCGCCTCCAACAGGTACTGGGTGCAGCGGAAGTGGCCGATCGGGCGGCCATCGGCGCGGCGAACGGTCGCGTCCCAGACCTGGGTGGTGCGGCCGCCGTGGAGGAGGGTGGCGACGCAGGTGAGGGTGCCCGGGACGCGCGCGGGAGCTACCAGGTTGGCCTTCAGCTCCTGGGTGGTGAACCCCTCGCGGCCCGCGGGGAGGGAAGCGAGACAGCCCCAGCCGGTCAGGGAGTCGGCGAAGGCGACGACGGTGCCGGCGTGGATGAAGTCGCCGGCGGCCATCATCAGGTCGTCGCGCAACTCCATCGTCGCCTCGATCCGGCCCGGTTCGATCGCGACCAGCTCGTAGCCGAGGAATCCGGGCAGGCCGCTGGCGAAGTGCGCTTCGAGGGCCTCGGCCCAGCTCTCCGGGGGGAGGTCGCGAAGCCGTGGCCTCGGGGCGGTGACGGTTGCGGTGCTCATCTCATTTCCCCTTCTGGTTGGTGGAGCGCTGGTGCTTGCGATGCGGGTGGTGGTGGCGCTTCTTGTGGCGCCGGTGCGCGCGATGCGGTCGGCTTGCTGCGGTGGAGCGGGTGCGGCGGTAGGCGCGCCACCCGCCGCCGGCGCCGTGGCGAGATGAGCACCCTGGCTCGGGAACGCGTGCGAGACGGAGCGCCTTCGGCCTTGGTGCCGTCGCCAAACAACCAGCGGACCGACACCGGGCCGGCGTCGTCGTCGATCACCGATGCGGCCAGAGCGAAGGGCGCAGCGGCACTCACAGTCGCCGGGGCCGACGAGGACGTCGACGCCGGAGACCTGGCCTTCTTCGAGGCTGAGAACGGTGCCGATGGTGGGGCTGGTCAACAGCGGCCGGGTCGGGCCGACGCCGACGATGTCGAGCGGGCCGCCGGAGGGACCAGGCTGGTAGATGAACGGCCCGCTGTAGGAGGAGCCGTTGGCGCCGAGCAGGATCGTGTCCTCGCCAACGTCGAGCCGGGCGAGGATAGTCAGGGCGCTCGCGGTCGCCGGCGCCGCCAGGACGGGCGCGGGCAGGATCGCCTTCCCCGCGATGTGCTTGAAGCCGAAGTTCTTCACGCGGCGAGGCTGTCAACGACGAGGCCGCGCCTCCATGGGGGACGACCGCCTGTCTGGGTGCGGTTTTCCGCCAGCTAGTAGGGATTGGCGAAACCCAGGTCTGCGATCCGGCGAGCGCCGGACCAAGCGGGGCAAGGACGCAGGGAGGCCGAATAGCGGCGCTATTCGGCCGACTGAGGACGCCGCACCGCGCAGTGTCCGCCGCCGCCGGGCGCGGGCG
>DASSLT010000031.1:0-29289 GCA_035689305.1 Solirubrobacterales bacterium
TGTAGGTGTTCCACATCGCGGTCCAGCCTTCGAGCGTGTAGGAGAGCGCCGGATCGAGGTAGTCCGGGAAGGCGGCATACGTCGCCCGCAGCGTCGTCCGATCGCCGCTCGAGCCCGCTGACCCGCAGCCGGCGAACGCGAAGGCCACGATCACTGCTATCCCTGCCGCGGCTGCGGCTGGGCGCACCTTTTTCAAGACCCTCCTCCCGGTCGGGCAGCCGACACCCCTGCCAGCACCCAGATCCTCTCATGATTTCTTTTCCATAGTCAGATATTTCGTAGGAAATTGGTTTGAATCACGTATGGATGCGGTGCGACGACCTCAGGTCGTTGTCTCAGTCGCTTCCAGGGAAAGTTCTGGTGCGCGCTGTAGGCCAAGTGCTTGCCGTCGGGAGACCAGCGAAGGCCGCTCCGACGACGTCAACGCCTATATCCAGGAGAAGATCGGCGGGGGTCCCCTCTTCGAGCGGCCCTCGATGCCGAGATCCCGCCGGGGCACTGGATCTGCGCCCCCGTCAGCGCTGGACGGTGACCCGCAAGAACGTCGCTGGGATCGAGGTGGCGTCCTCGCTGGTGTTCTGCTCTTTGAACAGCTGCTCCAGCTCCGCTTGGAGGTCGGCCTCACGGCCATCCGCCGACGCCGCGGCGAAGGCGTTCATGGTCGGCCCGTAGTAGCTCTTGAACTCGGCCACCAGCTCGGCCGGGGAACCGGGGTAGTCGAAGGTGTAGGTGCTTCGCTCGAAGGCGATCTGATCCCCCGGAATCCCGGCAGCATTGAAGCGCTCCGTGACCTCGTCCTCGACTCCCCAGGTCATCGGGCTGACGAAGCCCTCCGGCGGCGGCGGCGAGTAGGAGGCGCTGATCGCGAGGATCTGCGCGACCAGGGTCGGGTCGTTGGGGATCCAGTTGCCCATCACGATCCGGCCGCCCGGCTTGGTCACGCGGACCAGCTCTTTGGCCACGTCGAATGGCCTCGGGGCGAACATCGCGCCGAAGATGCTGACCACGAGGTCGAAGCTCTCGTCGCCCAGCTCGTTCAGGTCCGATGCGTCGCCCTCCTGGAACCTGCAGTTCGTCAGGCCGAGCGCCTGGGCGCGGCTGTTGCCGGCCGCCACCAGGTTGGCGGAGATGTCGACCCCGAGCACGTCGGCGCCGAGCTGGGCCTCAGGCACGGCGGTGGTTCCGTCGCCGCAGCCGACGTCCAGCACCTTCATCCCCTCGCTGACGCCCAATTCCCCTATGAGCGTTTCGCCGCTTTCCCGCATGGTCTCCGCGATGCGAGTGAAGTCGCCCTTTTCCCACAGATCCTTGTTCGCGTTCATCGGTTCCCTCCGGGTTCGAGTCGGCGTTCCGAGCCTATCTCGGAAGCGCTGCTGCGTCGATGACCCGAGCGCTGTGCTCAGCCGAGCGCGGTAGCGTCGGCGTGTGCCGCCCGTAGCCAATCCTCCGGTCCTGATCATCACCGGCCCCCCCGGCGCCGGCAAGACGACGACGGCGGGGATCCTCGCTGCACGCTCGGACTCCGCCGTCCACCTCGAAGCCGACCTCTTCTTCAACTTCATCCGCTCCGGCTTCGTCGAGCCCTGGCGGCCCGAGTCGCATGAGCAGAACGGGGTGGTGATGGAGATCGTGGGCGAGGCGGCCGCCGCCTACGCAGCCGCCGGCTATTTCACGATCGTCGACGGGATCGTGATCCCACGCTGGTATCTCGGCGCGCTGCGGGATGTGTTCACGGCCGCCGGCCTCGCGGTTGCCTACGCGGTTCTGCGGCCGTCACTCCCGACCTGCATCGCGAGGATCGACGAGCGCGAAGGCGGACCACTCGCCGAGCCCGCCGTGATCGAGCAGCTCTGGGACGAGTTCGCCGCGCTCGGCGAGTTCGAGCGCAACGTGATCGAGGTCGACGCCGAGCGGCCCGAGGAAGCGGCGGACGCGGTCTCCCGTCTGCTCGGGGATGGGAAGCTGACGCTGTGAGCGAGGTCAACGGCGGCCACCGCGACGAGCATCTGCTGCGCGTTCCCTGCGACGTCGAGGGTGAGGACGACGTCCGCCTGCAGCGGATCCACGACGAGGTCGAGCGCGGCTTCGACGCCCTGCGCGACGTCGACGACGGCGTCTCGATCTTCGGCTCCGCCCGGGTGCCCGAGGGCCACCGCTGGTACGACCTCACCCGCGAGACCGCCGCCTGTCTCGTCGACCACGGCTTCAGCGTCATCACCGGTGGCGGACCCGGCCTGATGGAGGCCGCCAACCGCGGCGCCGCCGAGGCCGGCGGCCGCTCGATCGGCCTCAACATCGAGCTGCCCCACGAGCAGCACCAGAACCCCTACGTCAACCGCAGCCTCACCTTCCACTACTTCTTCGCCCGCAAGCTGATGTTCGTCCGCTACGCCCGCGCCTTCGTGATCATGCCCGGCGGCTTCGGCACCCTCGACGAGATGTTCGAGAGCCTGACCCTGATCCAGACCCACCGGATCAAGCACTTCCCGACCATCCTCGTCGACACCGCCCACTGGCAGCCTCTCCTGACCTGGATAGACGAGACCCTCGAGGACGACGGCCTGATCGGCTCCGAGGACAAAGAGCTCCTGGTCACCGTCGACACCCCGAGCGAAGTCTGCGACCACGTACTGCGTGCGAGCACCGCGCAGAAGCAGATGGTGTGACTTACGCATAGGCTTACACGAATGAGTGCCATCGTCCGTACCCCGGTGGCCGAAGTCGACGCCCTCGTCGACGCCGCCATCTCACGGTATGAGTTTCGCCGCCGCTGGCATTACAACTGCGCCCTGGTGCGGAGGTCGAAGGCCGACGGCAAGTTCGAGATGCTGGTTGACGGGTGCTGGGTTCGGGTCGGGCGGCCACCTCTCTACGACGACGTCGGCGCCTGGGAGAAGCTGTCCCCGGCGGCGCTTCGCGCGCATGTGGTCAAGTTCCTCGTCACGGGCCTTGGCGCCGAGAGAATACGTTGGGCGCCGTCTGTGCTGAGCCGCCTGCGCCGCTCGGCGCTCGGGCGGCGTCTAGTTCCGCCAATGGCAGGCGGCGCGGCTCGTTTCCCGTTGGCCGACTACGAGCGCAAAGAACTCATACATGACGGCTTCGAACCGACCCGCAGCGAACGCGAGTTGTCACGTGATTTCTACATCGAAGAATTGGCTGGCACGTGCGGAGCGGCGCTGACTGAACTGCGGGACCAGGCACAGAGTGGATATGACCTTTGGCGCGAGCGCGGCGCCGCGATCGAGCAGCGCGCCAACTTTTTTCTCGGTGCCGCCGGCCTCTCGACCACCCTCGTCCTCACCAACGCGAGCCTCTTGCTCGGCAACGACGGTCTCGACTCTCCCTGGCGCGAGCTGAGCGCTGGGACCCTGGCAGTGGCTAGTGTGTTCGCGATCCTGGCGGGGGTGCGGGCGATGCAGGCGATTACGTTCACCTTCTTCCGGACCTCGCCGAACCGGCCCGGAGACATCTTCGAGCGGCGCGCGGTCAGCGGAGTGAACAAGCCGGTTCGTGCCTACTTGGGAGCGCTGTTGGTCGCCCAGGAACGGGAGGCGCTGATCGTCAACTGGAAGACCGCTCGGCTCGGCGCTGCCCGCCTCTGGTTCACTCTCGCGGTGGCCGGGGTGGCGGTGGTGACCACCTTCGTGCTGATCCAGGTGCTTTAGCTTCCTAGTGACGGAAGTGGCGGTGCTTGGTGAAGACCATCGCCACGCCCTGCTCGTCGCAGGCGGCGATCACCTCGCCGTCGCGTTTAGAGCCGCCCGGCTGGATCACCGCCGTCGAGCCGGCCTCGAGTGCCAGCTCGGGGCCGTCGGCGAAGGGGAAGAAGGCGTCGGAGGCGACGGCGGAGCCGGCGAGCAGCTCGTCGGCCTGCTCGCCGTAGGCGGCGCGGCACTTCTCGACCGCGAGTCGGACGGAGTCGACGCGGCTCATCTGGCCGGCGCCGATCCCGAGCGTCGCGCCGCCCTTGGCGATCACGATCGCGTTCGAGCGGACCCGGCGGCTGACGGTCCAGGCGAAGCACATGTCGTCCCATTCCTGGTCACTCGGCTCGCGCTTCGTCACCACCTCCATGATCTCCCGCGGCTCCGGATCGCCGTCGCGGTCCTGGATCAGGAGACCGCCGAGGACGCGCTTGACGTCGCGTTCGCTCGGGTCGGGCTGGCGGCGCTCCTCCTCGCAGAGGATGCGGATCGCCTCCTTCTGCTGCAGCACCTCCAGCGCCCCGTCCTCGAAGCCGGGCGCGATCAGCACCTCGACGAAGTTCTTGTGCAGCTCCTCCGCCAGCTCGGTCCCGATCGGCCGGTTGAGGGCGATGATCCCGCCGTAGGCGGAGACCGGGTCGCAGGCGAGCGCCTTCACGTAGGCCTCGAGCGGGTCGGCGCCGACCGCCACTCCGCAGGGGTTGTTGTGCTTGACGATCACGCAGGCGGGCGCCTCGAAGTCGCCGACCAGGCTGCGCGCGGAGTCGAGGTCGAGCACGTTGTTGAAGGAGAGCGCCCGCCCGTGCAGCTTCGAGACCCGCGAGAGGATGTGGCTGCGGGTGCCCGCCTCCGAGTAGAGCGCCGCCCGTTGGTGCGGGTTCTCGCCGTAGGAGAGGTCGAGCACCTTCTCGTAGGCGACCGCCAGGTGTTCGGGGAAGTCCTCGTACTCGGCCGAGAACCAGCGGCTGATCGCCGCGTCGTAGCGCGCGGTCTGGGCGAAGGCCTCGTTGGCGAGCCAGTGCCGGGTCGAGGCCGAGATCTCGCCGCCGCTCTCTTCCAGCTCGGCGCAGACCGCGTCATAGGCCTCGGGCTTGACGACGACGGCGACGCCGGCGTGGTTCTTGGCCGCCGCCCGGATCATCGTCGGCCCGCCGATGTCGATGTTCTCGATCGCCACCTCCGGTGCCACCTCGTGGCCGGAGACGGTCTGCTCGAACGGGTAGAGGTTGACGCAGACGACGTCGATCGGCTCGATCCCCTCGCGCGCCAGCGTCGCCATGTGCTCGGGGTCCTCGCGCCGCGCCAGCAGCGCCGCGTGCAGCCGCGGGTGCAGCGTCTTCACCCGGCCGCCGAGGATCTCCTCCTGGCCGGTGAACTCGGAGACGTCGGTGACCTCGATCCCGGCCTCGCGCAGGGCGCTGGCAGTGCCGCCGGTGCTGAGGATCTCGACCCCGAGCGCCGCCAGGCTCTTGGCGAAGTCGGCGACCCCGGTCTTGTCGGAGACCGAGATCAGGGCGCGGCGCACGCGGATCTGACCGTTGCCGGTGATCTCGCTGGGGGTGTCGGCCGCTGCCTCAGTCATCGATCGCGACCCGGCGTGGGTCGCTCGGGTCGATCCTAGCTTTGCCCGCCGCGATCATGCGGATCGCCTCCGGGTAGAGCTCGTGCTCGACGGCGTGGATCGAGACCTCGAGCGCCTGCCGGTCGCGCCCGGCCGGCACCGGCACCGGCCGCTGCACGATCACCGGCCCGGTGTCGACCCCCTCGTCGACGAAGTGGACGCTGACGCCGGTCTCCTCGACCCCCGCCGCCAGCGCCTGGCCGATCGCGTCGAGGCCTGGGAACTGCGGCAGCAGCGCCGGATGGATGTTGACGACGCGGTCGCGGAAGCGGGCGATGAACGGTTCGCTCAGCAGCTGCATGTAGCCGGCGAGGACGACCAGGTCCGGGTGGCGGCCGGCGACCCAATCCGCCAGCGCGGCGTCGCGCCCGATCCGGTCCTCGTAGGCGTTGGCGGGGAAGACCGCCGTGTCGATCCCCGCCGCGACCGCCCGCTCCAGCGCTCGTGCTCCGGGCTTGTCGGAGCAGACGCCGACGACCTCGATCCCGTCGCGGCCGTGAACGGAATCGAGGATCGCCTGCAGGTTCGTGCCGCTGCCCGAGGCGAGGACGACGAGCTTGAAGATCCCGGCCATTGCCCGGCATCTTGTCGCAACAGCCGCAGCGGCGACCCGAGCCCGGTCCGCTGATGGCCGGTCGACGATTTGTGTACCGCCCTTGACAGACTGCCTCGTTTGTGTTCTATTTCGAACCAACGGAACTCGCATCCACGGGAGGGGAGGCACGGGTGTTCCAAGGCAGGAGAGATCGAACGACTGACAGCGTCTGTCAGGTGCCACAACGCACCGGCAGGAAGCACAGCCGAGCCCGAAGTTAGCGCTCAACACCTCGAAGGGTCATGAGCCGGTTGCCCCAGCAGGGGGCCACTTCATTGCTCAAATTTTCTATAAGCAAAGTCCACAGCTTCCTCCCAATCAACACACCATTACCCACCGAAAGGAAACCCAGTTCATGTTGAAGAAAATCATGCTGGCCGTGGCGGCACTCGCCGTATCGGCAGCGTTCCTCGGAGCGGGCAGCGCCTCTGCCGCCCAGCTTATGTACAAAAAATCCGGAATAACTACTGCGGTGCCGGTTGGAACGACGTTCACGGCGACCCAGCCCTTTTGGGACGGCAAAGGAGCGCCGACTCCCGAACAGGCTTGGGGCTATCGCTACGGCGAAGCGACTCTAAACGTTTGCATGAACTCAAGTCTTACCTTCAAAGTAACCCAGAACAGTGGGGGCACTTTCAAAGCAGTACCTACCGCGGCGAGCTTTCCGTACTGTTCCCAGCCACAGAAATGGTTGAGCACGATCGAAGGGCAGGAGTTGTCGGTGACCGGAAGCTCAACCGCCAACGGGACCGAAACCGCTTGGCTGGGTACGAAACTCAATTTTGACTGGACCATTACGAGTTTGTCGATCGACGCGTATGGGGCATTCACCGGCGCCACCGGTAGCCCGCCCTCAAAAGGCGTTTTCGTGCAGCAGCCGACGGCGGCGAAATCGCCGATCTCGCTCAATCTGGTGAATGCGCCGACGTCACCCGGGTCGATGTACAACCTCTCGGCGAAGTTCGTCCTTACCGGCGAAGCGGCTTCCTGGTGGTTCAACTAGTACCTAGTACGTCGTTGCGGGTGGGGGCCGAGTGGCTCCCACCCACCCTTTCTCCTCGATCGAGGCTTCGCCGGTATCTAGTCCGAGGCCGGCGCCACGGCGATGTCCTCGAGCGCGAACTTGCCGTTGGCGTCGTCGGGGTCGCCGAGCGGGTAGTTGCCGCTGAAGCAAGCGTCGCAGTGTTCGTCGGGGCTGCCGCCGATCGCCTCGTAGACGCCGGCCATCGAGAGGTAGGCGAGTGAGTCGGCGTCGAGCTCGTCGGCGATCTCCTGCACGGTGCGGTTGTGGGCGATCATCTCCTCGCGGGTCGACATGTCGACGCCGTAGTGGCAGGGGTTGCGGATCGGCGGCGCCGAGATCCGCAGGTGTACCTCGCTGGCGCCGGCGTCGCGCAGCATGCCGACGATCTGGCGGGTGGTGTTGCCGCGCACGATCGAGTCGTCGACGACGACGATCCGCTGGCCGGCGACGATCTCCGGCAGCGGGTTGAACTTCAGCCGCAGGCCGTGCTTGCGCAGCTCCTGGCCGGGCTGGATGAAGGTCCGTGCCACGTAGCGGTTCTTGATCAGGCCGTCGTCGCGCGGCAGCCCCGAGGCGCGGGCGAAGCCGGCGGCGGCCGGGTTGCCGGAGTCCGGGACGGCGATCACCAGATCGGCCTCGACCGGCGACTCGCGCCAGAGGATCTCGCCCATCTTGCCGCGCGACTGCTGCAGCACTTTGCCCTCGAGGCGGCTGTCGGGGCGGGAGAAGTAGATGTGCTCGAAGACGCAGGTCGCGCGCCGCTCGGTCTTCACCACCGTGCGCGTCTCCAGCCCGCGCTCGGTCAGGGAGACGAGCTCCCCCGGGTGGACCTCGCGCATCAGCTCGGCGCCGATGATGTCGAAGGCGCAGCTCTCGGAGGCGACGACGAAGCGGTCCTCGAGCCGGCCGAGGCTGAGCGGCCGGATCCCGTGCGGGTCACGGAAGGCGACGATCGCGCGCTTGGTCATCACCACGGTTGAGTAGGCGCCCTGCAGGCGCGGCATCACGTCGGCGACCGCGTCCTCGATCATCTTGCCGCCGTGCGAGGAGAGCAGGGCGGCGATGATCTCCGAGTCGGAGGTGCCGCGGAAGTCGATCCCGCGCTGCTTCAGCTCGCTCCAGAGCTCGACCGCGTTGGTCAGGTTGCCGTTGTGGGCAAGGGCAACCTCGCGGCCGTCGTCGCGCCAGACCGGCTGCGCGTTCTCCCAGGAGCCGCCGCCGGTGGTCGAGTAGCGGACGTGGCCGATCGCCATGTCGCCCTCCAGCGCCCGCAGCTTCTCCTCGTCGAAGACCTGGGAGACGAGGCCGGAGTCGCGCAGGGTGGTGATGTGGCCGCCCTCGCAGGTGGCGATCCCGGCTGACTCCTGGCCGCGATGCTGCAGCGCGTAGAGCCCGAAGTAGGCGAGCCTGGATACGTCGTGACCCGGCGCGTACACGCCGAACACGCCGCATTCATCACGCGGCCCCTCGCGGTCGTCGGTGAGCCGCAGGTCGGTAGTCAAGACAGCGCTTTCCTCGCTGGTCGGGAGAGATGGAAGCGCAGGCGGACTGCCTACCCGCGGAGGGTAGCGAACCGGTCCCTCAGACCGGTTCGCCGATCCGCAGGTCGAAGCGCTCGAGCAGCTCGGGGATGCTCTCCGGTTTCATCTCCAGCTCGTAGCGGGCGGAGAGCTCGGCCAGTGCCTCCGGTGCGGCATTGAGGGCGCCGCCGAGGTCGACCAGCTCCTCGAAGAAGTGCTCGAAGCCGGCCGGGGCGATGATCTCGAGGATCCGGCAGGGCTCCTCGCCGGCGTTCCAGAAGGTGTGCCACTGGTTGCGAGGCTTGAAGACCAGATCGCCGGGCCCTGCTTCCACCACCTCGTCGCCGAGCAGCGCTCCCATCCGGCCCTCGATCACGAAGCTGTACTCGTCCTCGCGGTGGTGGCGGTGCAGCGGCGCCGCCAGCGCCCGCGGGGGCATTGGGTGCTCGACCAGGGAGAAGTCGCCGCCGGCCTCCTCGCCGTCGATCATGAACCGGACCCCGATGCTGCCGAGGGACCCAGCCTTGCCGTCCTCGGGACCAATCACGCGTGCCATCTGCCTTTCCTTTCGTTGGACATTGGTGTCGCGCGAAAAGGTAGCGGCGTCTTCCGGATCTGTCAAGATTGATGCGACAGATATGTCCGATCAAAAGCGTCCTTACAAGATGAAGCGCCGGGCCGAGCTAGAGGAGCAGACCCGGCAGCGAATCACCGAAAGCGCCGTCGCCCTGCACGGCACGCTGGGCCCGGCCCGGACCACGGTCAGCGCCGTCGCCGACCACGCCGGGGTCCGTCGCTCGACCGTCTACCGCCATTTCCCCGACGAGGAGGCGCTGTTCGGCGCCTGCTCCGCCCACTGGGCGATGGAGAACCCGCCCCCCGACATCGAGGCCTGGAGCGGGATCTCCGACCCCGACGAGCGCCTGGCCACGGCGCTGGGGGAGCTTTACGGCTTCTACCGCGACAGCGAGGGGATGCTCGCCAACCTTTTCCGCGACCGCGTCGCCGTCGCCGTGGTCGACCAGCTGATGGGCGCCTACGACCAGTTCATGGCCGCCGCGGTCGAGGTCCTGCTCGCCGGCCGCGGCCTGCGCGGCAAGGCGAAGGCCCAGACCCGCGCCGCGCTCGGCCATGCCCTCGAGTTCTCGACCTGGCGCTCGCTGGCCCGCGGCCAGGGCCTCGACGACGTGGCTGCGGGCGAGTTGATGACGCGCCTGGTTGCCGCTGCCTAGGCCGCCTCCGCGCCCGCCGCCGTCTTCTCACCCAGTCGCTCGCCGCTCTCGGGGTCGAACAGGTGCAGTTTCGCGGTGTCGGCCCAGAGCTGGGCCTTTTCGCGGCGGCGGACTTTGCTGGTCGGCTCCAAGCGGGCGACGATTTGCTCCTTGCCCTCGCGGATGCCGGCGGCGCCGGTCTCGTCGAGGCGCTCTCCGACCAGGTCGGCGAGCTGGTCGGACTGGACCCCTTCGGACTCGACGTGGAAGTAGGCGTAGAGGTCGGAGCCGAGCGACTCGACCAGGTCGATCTCGGCCTCGAAGGTGATCCCGCGCTCCTGTGCGAGGTCGCCGACGATCTCGGCGTCCTCGAAGTTCTCGGGTCGGATCCCGACGACCACTTTGCCCTCGCGGCCGGCTCCCTCCGGCGCCTCGACCTCACCGATCGGGATCGCCAGCTTGCCACCGCTGATCTCACCCGGCATGAAGTTCATCGCCGGCGAGCCGATGAAGCCGGCGACGAAGAGGTTCCTCGGCGTCTCGTAGAGCTCGGCCGGTGAGCCGACCTGCTGGAGGACGCCGGCCCGCATCACCGCGACCCGGTCGCCGAGGGTCATCGCCTCGGTCTGGTCGTGGGTGACATAGACCGTCGTCGTCTCCAGGTCCGATTGCAGCCGCGCCACCTCGGTCCGCATCTGCACCCGCAGCTTCGCGTCGAGGTTGGAGAGCGGCTCGTCCATCAGGAAGGCTTTCGGGTCGCGGACGATCGCCCGGCCCATCGCCACCCGCTGGCGCTGGCCGCCGGAGAGGTTGGCGGGGCGGCGGTCGAGGTGCTGGGTCAGGTCCAGGGTCTGCGCCGCCTCCTCGACCTTGCGGTCGATCTCCTCCTTCTCGACCTTGGCCAGCTTCAGCGCGAAGCCCATGTTCTCGCGCACGGTCATGTGCGGGTAGAGCGCGTAGTTCTGGAAGACCATCGCGATGTCGCGGTCCTTCGGCGAGCGGTCATTGACCTCTTCGCCGCCGATCCGCAGCTCGCCGCTGGAGATGTCCTCGAGCCCGGCGATCATCCGCAGCGCCGTCGACTTGCCACAGCCCGAAGGGCCGACGAGGATCATGAACTCGCCGTCGGCGATCTCCAGGTCCATCTCCTTGACGGCTTCGTAGCCGTCATCGAAGACCTTGGTGACTCCATCGAGGACTATCTCTGCCATTGCGTTGCTCCTATCCCTTGACGGCGCCGGCGGTGAGCCCGGCGACGATTCGGCGCTGGAAGATGAGGACGAAGACGATGATCGGAATCGTCACCACGACCGCGGCAGCGGCGATCGAGCCGGTCGGCGCGGTGAAGGTCGATTCCCCGGTGAAGAAGGCGAGGGCGGCCGGCACCGTCCGCGAGGCGTCGGACGAGGTCAGCGAGATCGCGAAGACGAAGTCGTTCCAGGCGAAGATGAAGACGAGGATCGCGGCGGTGAATACACCCGGTGCGGCCAGCGGCAGGATCACCTTGCGGAAGGCCTGGAACGGGGTGGCGCCGTCGACCTGGGCCGCCTGCTCGAGGTCCCAGGGGATCTCGCGGAAGAAGGCGACCAGCACATAGATCGCCAGTGGTAGGGAAAAGGTGAGGTAGGGGATGATCAGCCCCAGGTAGGTGTCGTAGATGCCGAGAGCCCGCCACATGTCGAACAACGGCCCGACGGTCGAGATCGGCGGGAACATCGCGATCGCCAGGGCGCCGGCGAGGATCAGCCGCTTGCCGGGGAATTCGAGGCGGGCGATCGCGTAGGCGGTGAACGAGGCGAGGGTGATCGCGACCACCGTCGTGATCAGTGCGATCACGATCGAATTGATCAGCGGTTTGAGGAAGGGACTGTTGTCGATCCCGCCTTCGAACAGGCTCTTGTAGTTGTCGAACGAGACGCTGGCGGGGATGAAGCGCTGGTCGGTGATCTGGCTCGGTGGCTTCAGCGAGATCGAGATCAGCCAGAGGATCGGGACCAGCGCGAAGATCAGCACCAGGACGATGCCGATGCTCCAGAGCACGTAGTCGCGGCTTCCTCGGCTCATCTCAGCCTCCCGGTCGCCCTTCCTCGACCCGCGCGCCGAAGCCCTTGACGAAGACGAACGCGATCAAGAAGACGCTGATGAAGATCAGCACCGAGACCGCCGAGCCGAGGCCGAGGTTGAGCCGGTTGATCAGCTGGTTGAAGCCGAGGATCGAGACCGATTCCGTGTCGAGCGCGCCCCGGGTCATGATGAAGATCGAGTCGAAGACGCGGAAGGCGTCGAGGGTGCGGAACAGCAGCGCGACGAGGATCGCCGGCTTCATCAGCGGCAGCGTGATCCGGGTGAAGCGCTGCCAGGCGCTGGCGCCGTCGACCTTGGCCGCCTCGTAAAGCCCACCGTCGATCGTGACCAGGCCGGCGAGCAGCAGCAGCGCCATGAACGGCGTCGTTTTCCAGACCTCGGCCATGATGATCACGGCGAAGGAGCTGAAGCGGCCGCCGAACCAGTCCATTTCGCTGCCGATCAGGTTGTTGACGAAGCCCGAGTCGGAGGCGAAGGCGAACTGCCAGGCGAAGGCGGCGACGACGGTGATGATCCCGTAGGGGATCAGGACCGAGGTGCGGACCACGGCGCGGCCGAAGATCGCCCGGTGCATGACCAGCGCGATCACCATCCCCAGGACGAGCTCGATCGCGACCGAGATCACCATGATGAAGAGCGTGTTGAAGACGTCGGTCCACCACAGTTCGGAGCTGAGGACCGTCCCGTAGTTGGAGAGGCCGACGAATTCGGTCTGTTCGGGGAAGCGCAGGTCGAGCTTCTGCAGCGAGAGGACGATCGCGTAGCCGATCGGGTAGGCGGTGACGGCGAGCATCGCGATCACCGCCGGCGCGCACAGCATCCAGGCGAGTTTGCGTTCCGAGCGCGTGCGGGAGCTGGTGTGGGTGCGGGCGGTGCTGGCCTCCATCAGAGCAGCCCTTCCCGCTTGACCGCGGCTTCGAGGTTCGACTTCAGTTCGTCGTAGATCCCTTCGGTGTCTTCGGGGTCGATCTTTTCCGGCGGGTGCAGCGTCCGCTGCAGCGCCGAGGAGACGTCCTGGTAGGCGGGGGTCGTCGGCCGCGGCCCTGCCGCCTCGATCGATTCCTTGACCAGGCCGGCGAACCCGGGGTAGGCCTTTTTCACGACCTTGCCCTCGTAGAGGTCAGAGCGCGAGGGCGGCAGGCCGTCGAGTTCGACCGCGGTCAGCTGGCTCTTTTCGCCGGCCAGGCAGGCGGCGGCTTCGAAGGCCATGTCCTTGTGGTCGGAGTAGGAGCTGACGGCGAGGTTGAAGCCGCCGAGCGGCGGTTTGGACGGGTTCGAGTTGACCCGCGGAAACGGTGCCGCGCCCATGTTCTTGGCGATGTCCGGCGCTTCGGCGGAGGCGCTCGCGTAGGCGAAGGTGTAGTTGGTCATGAACGCCGATTCGCCGGCCTCGAAGGCGAGCCGGGCGCTGTCCTCGTTCGAGGTCGAGAGGTTGGGTGCCGCCGCCGAAGAGTTCGCCAGCTTGCCCATCACCGCCAGCGCTTCTTCGGTCGGCTTCTGTTCGAGATCGACGCTTTCAGGACCGGAGAGGATCTCGGTCCCGGCGCTGTCGATCAGAGCGTTGGCCCAGACCATGAAGCCCTCGTAGCGTTCGGCCTGGACCTGGATCGTGCCGGCTTCTTTCAGCCCTTCCGCTTTTTCGATCATCTGGTTCCAGGTCGCCGGCGGCTTTGGCACCAGGTCCTTCCGGTACCAGAGCAGCTGGGTGTTGGTGTTGAACGGCGCCGCGTAGAGCTTGTGCTCGAAGCTGGCGGTTTCGATCACGCTGGGGAAGACTTCTTCGGTCGCTTCCTGTTTGCGCTTGCCCTGCCAGGGCTCGATCCAGCCGGCGTTGGCAAATTCGCCGGTGAGGATCACGTCGAGGCCGATCACGTCGATCGAGGGGTCCTTCGCCCCCAGCCGCCGCACCAGCTGTTCACGCGCCTGGCTGGCGTCGTTGGGCAGCAGTTCGGGCTTGATCGTGTAGCGGCCGTTTGCTTCCTTGGTGCAGCGGGCGGCGGTTTCTTCGATCGTGCCGCCGGGCTGGATCGCGACGAAGAAGGTCAGCTGGGGCGGGCCGGAGCCGGAGCCGCCGCAGGCGGCGAGCCCGACGGTCGCGAGCGCCGCGAACGCCAGGCAAGCCAGTGCCTTGGTCGCAGTGCGCTTGTTCACCTCACGGCTCCCATGACCCACCTGCGCGGCAGCCCTCCCTGGGCAAAACGAAGGTGCCTTTTAGTGGTCCCCGCCTGCGGCGGTTCTAAACCGGCCGGCGGCCGGCGGACTGCTTGGCCGCGGCCAGCAGCGAGTCGAGCGACTGCCCGAGGCCGGCGATCGCCGAGTCGAGCGGGGCGAGGTCGCCGGCGGCGCGGGTGCGGACGAGGGCGCCCTCGACGGTGGAGACGACCATCGCGGCGAAGGTCGCGGCGCGCTCGGCGGCGACCCCTTCGCGCTCGAGCGCGGCGGCGATCGCCCCTTCCCAGCTCTCGAAGGCGGCGGTCGCGGCGGCGGCGAGGGCCGGGTCCTCGGGCCGGGCCAGCGCTGCGGCCGCGACCGGGCAGCCGATCCGGCTCGGGTCGTTGGACGCTTGCTTGCGGAAGATTTCGCCGAAGCGGGCGAGCGTCTCTTTCAGCCCGCGCTCGACCAGCGAGCGTTCGATCCCGATTCGGATCCGCACCCCGTCGAGCTCCGCCGCCTCGGCCGCGAGCTGGGCCTTGCCGCCGGGGACGTGGTGGTAGATCGAGCCGCGCGGGGCCTCGCCGCGCTCGGCGACGTCGCGCAGCTCCATCCCGGCGTAGCCGCGCTCGGCGAGCAGCCGGCCGGCGCCATAGAGCAGCCGGTCGCGCCCGTCGCGGGACTTCGCCGCTGGCGCTTTCGCCGATTTGTGTGCGCCTTCTCCGGTCTTCATTTCAACTTTCGACTTGCCTATGACCATAGACATAGATTAGTCTGCCGCCCGATGTATGACGGTGGACATAGAAAGAGTGCAATCGCGATCGCCTGCGCGGGCGCCTTCGTCGCCTTCCTCGACACGACGATCGTCAACATCGCCTTCCCGGACATCGCCGCCTCCTTCTCCGGCTCCGGGCGCGACGCCCTCTCCTGGGTCCTCGACGGCTACTTCGTCGTCATCGCCGCCCTGCTCGTCCCCGCCGGCGGCCTCGCCGACCGCTTCGGCCACCGCCGCATCTTCCTGCTCGGGATGGCCGGCTTCACCGCCGCCAGCCTGCTCTGCGCCGCCGCCCCGTCGCTGCCGCTGCTGATCGCCTTCCGGGTCGTGCAGGGCGTCGCGGCGGCGATGATCGCCCCGGCCTCGCTGGCGATCGTGCTCGACAGCTTCCCGCTCGAGCGCCGCTCGGCCGGCGTCGGTCTCTGGGGTGCGGCCGCCGCCGCGGCCGCCGCGATCGGGCCGACGCTCGGCGGCGCTCTCGTCGAGCTCTCCGACTGGCGGCTCGTCTTCCTCGTCAACCTGCCGCTCGGCGCCGCCGTCCTGCTCGCCGGCCGCACCCGTCTACCGCGGCCGCGGCGGCTCGACGACCGGCTGCCGGACCTGCCCGGCGCGGCGATGCTCGCCCTCAGCCTCGCCGCGGTGACGCTCGGGATCGTCGAGGGCAACGACTGGGGCTGGACCTCGGCCGGGACGCTCGGGTCGTTCGCGGTCGCCGCGGCGCTGATGGTCGCCGTCGTCCTCCGCAGTCGCAGCCACCCGCGGCCGATCGTCGAACCGGCGCTGTTCGCCCACCGCTCGTTCACGATCGGCAATCTCGGCACCCTGTTCTTCGCCGCCGCCTTCTTCTCGCTGATCCTCGGCAACGTCCTCTTCCTCACCGGGATCTGGGGCTACACGGTGCTGCAGGCCGGTGCCGCGACCCTGCCGGGCCCAGCCCTCTCGACCGTCTTCGCCGGGCCCGCCGGCCGGCTGGCCGACCGCTTCGGCCACCGCGCCGTCGTCGTCCCCGGCACGATCGTCTTCGCCGCCGGCGTGATGGTGCTGCGCTCGGCGGGCGCCGAGCCCGACTGGCTCGGCCTCTGGCTGCCGGGGGCCTGCCTGACCGGGATCGGCATCGGCCTCGCCTTCCCGACCCTCGGCTCGGCCGCGGTCCGCGACGTCCCCGACGACCGCTTCGCCACCGCCAGTGCCGTCAACGCCGCCTTCCGCCAAGTCGGCGCCGTCCTCGGCACCGCGATCCTGGTCGCGATCGTCGGCGAACCGGCGACCTTCGCCGACTCCCTCCAGATCTCCGACTCCGCCTACCTGTTCTCCGTCTTCGCCGCCCTCGCCGCGGGCGCGGTGACCCTGGCGCTGCGGCCGCTACGTCAGGCGCTCGTCGAGGGAGCGCCAGGCGCTCTCGGCGCCGCCGAGGCCGAGGACGAGGCTGCGGTCGCCGGCGGCGATCTCGATCGTGGTCCCACCGACCTCGCCGATCACGACGGCGCCGAGGTCCTCCAGAGCTGAGCGCTCGCCGCTGAGCAGGATGCCGCCGGCGCCCTCGCCGAACAGCGCCTCTTCCGGCGAGCAGCCGCGTTCGCGCAGCGGCTGCAGATCGACGCGGCAGCCGACCGAGCCGCCGATCGCCGACTCGGCCAGGGCGCAGGCGAGGCCGCCGTCGCTGACGTCGTGGGCGCTCGCGACCTTGCCGGCGCGGACCGCGTCGCGGACGATGGCGCAGGCGTTCGCCACCTTCTCGACGTCCGGCGCCGGCAGCCCGGTGTCCAGCTCGCCCCGCTGCTTCGCCAGCTCCGAGCCGGCCAGGGTGGGAGAGAACGGGCCGAACAGCGCGATCGCGTCGCCGGCGTTGACGAAGGCGCTGCCCGCGACCCGGGCCGGGTCGGGCAGCTCGCCGACCATCGCCACCACCGGGGTCGGGTAGATCGGGCCGTCGGGACCCTCGTTGTAGAGGGAGACGTTGCCGCCGACGACGGGGACGCCGAGCGTGGTGCAGGCGTCGGCGAGGCCGCTGACGGCGCGATCGAGCTGCCAGGCCGTGGCCGGCTTCTCCGGGTTGCCGAAGTTGAGGCAGTTGGTCAGGCCGAGCGGCTCGGCACCGACGCAGGCGAGGTTCTGGGCGCACTCGAGCACCGCCTCGACCGTCCCTGCGTAGGGGTCGCAGGCGACGCGGCGGCCGTTGCCGTCGATCGAGACCGCGATCGCGTTGCCGGACTCGGGCAGCTGCAGGACGGCGGCGTCGGCCGACTCCGGCCGCCGCACGGTGCGCGAGCCGACGACCGAGTCGTACTGCTCGAAGGCCCAGCGCTTGGAGGCGATGCTCGGCGCCGCGAGCAGGGCCAGCAGCTCGTCCTCGGCCGAGGCGCTCGGCGCCAGCGTCACCCGGTTGCCGTAGATCCACTCGCCGGGATCGGCCGGTTCGAGGTCGTACAGCGGGCAGCCGTCGACCAGCGCCTCGACCGGCATCTCGCCGACCACCGCGCCGGACTCGAGGATCCGGATCAGGCCGCTGTCGGTGACGACGCCGATCTCAGCCGAGCCGGTCTGCCATTTCTCGCAGATCGCCCGCACCTCGGCGACGCGCTCGGGCTCGACCACGCCAAGCATGCGCTCCTGGGACTCGGAGACCATGATCTCGAACGGCTCCATGTCGGGCTCGCGCAGCGGCACCAGGGCGACGTCGAGGTCGATCCCGACTCCGCCGGCCGAGGCCATCTCGCCGGCCGAGGAAGTCAGCCCGGCGGCGCCGAGGTCCTGCAGCGAGACCAGCAGCCCCTTCTCCAGCAGCTCCAGACAGCACTCCAGCACCTTCGACTCCTCGAACGGGTCGCCGATCTGGACCGTCGGCCGCTTCGCGTCATCGCCCTCGCCGAGCTCGGCCGAGGCGAGGACCGAGGCGCCGCCGATCCCGTCGCGCCCGGTCGAGGCGCCCATCAGGACGACCGAGTTGCCGACCCCGGCGGCGGCGGCGCGGACCATGTCCGCGGTCTTGGCGAAGCCGATGCACATCGCGTTGACCAGGCAGTTGTGCTCGTAGGGCTCCTCGAAGTAGATCTCGCCGCCGACCGTCGCCACGCCGATCGAGTTGCCGTAGTGGCCGATCCCGCGCACGGCGCCGTCGAGCAGGTGCCGCGAGCGGACCGAGTCGAGCTCGCCGAAGCGGAGGCTGTCGAGGATCGCGATCGGGCGGGCGCCGATCGCGAAGACGTCGCGGAGGATGCCGCCGACCCCGGTCGCCGCCCCCTGGAACGGCTCGACCGCGCTCGGGTGGTTGTGGGACTCGACCTTGAAGGCGACCGCGTAGCCGCTGCCGACGTCGACGGCGCCGGCGTTCTCGCCCGGGCCCATCACCACCCGCTCGCCCTCGGTCGGCAGCCGCCCCAGCAGTTTGCGCGAGTGCTTGTAAGCGCAGTGCTCGGACCAGAGCAGGCTGAACATCGCCAACTCGACGTCGTTCGGCTCGCGGCCTAGCTGCTCGACGATCAACTCGTACTCGTGGTCGGTCAGCCCCAGCTCGCGGTATTTCGGCGTTGCGGTGGTCATGCCGCGAACTTCTCCAGCGCGCGGAAGACCTCGAGCCCGTCGGTCGACCCGGTCAGCGGGTCGACGGCGTGCTCGGGATGGGGCATCAGGCCGACGACGTTGCCGGCTTCGTTGCGGACGCCGGCGATGTCGCGGGCGGAGCCGTTCGGGTTCTCGCCCGGCGCGTAGCGGTAGGCGACCTGCCCTTTCGCCTCGAGCTCGTCGAGGGTCTCGTCGGGGGCGTAGTACCGGCCTTCGCCGTGCTTGGCCGGGATCGAGAGCGTCTCGCCGTCGTTGCCGACCAGCTCGAGCTGGCGGCAGCTGAACCGCATCGACTCGTTGAGCAGCAGCGCGCCCGGCAGCAGCCCCGCCTCGCACAGGACCTGGAAGCCGTTGCAGATTCCCAGCACCGGGCCGCCGTTGGCGGCGAAGGCGGCGACACCCTCCATCGCCGGCGAGAAGCGGGCGATCGCCCCCGCCCGCAGGTAGTCGCCGTAGGAGAAGCCGCCGGGGACGACGACAGCGTCGAGGCCGGAGAGGTCGCGCTCTTCGTGCCAGACGAGCCGCGCCTCGCCGCCGGCCAGGGTGCAGGCATGCACGGCATCCCGCTCGTCGCAGCTACCAGGAAATTGAAGAACACCCCAGATCATCGAACGGCACCTCCTCCGCTTCGCGTCCGGGGGTGCCTGACGTGTTCACGACCCGGAACGTTCAAAAGGTCTGGATCTCGTAGTCCTCGATCAGGGGATTGGCGAGCAGCTTCTCGCAGAGCTCGCCGAGCTGCGCCGGGTCCTCGGCCTCGAGCTCGACCAGGCGGCCGACCCGCACATGCTCGACCCCCTCGAACCCGAGCGCCGGCAGCGCCCGCTCGACCGCCTTGCCCTGGGGGTCGAGGATCCCCTCCTTCGGCCGGATCAGGACGCGGGCCTTCGGCACTAGAAACTGGTCTCCGTGATCCGCTCGAAGGCCTCGACGTATTTGCCGCGGGTCTGCTCGACCACGTCGGCCGGCAGCTCCGGCGCCGGCGGGGTTTTGTCCCAGCCCTGTTCGCTGGCCCAGTCGCGGACGAACTGCTTGTCGAACGAGGGCGGGGTCTTGCCCGGTTCGTAGCGGTCGGCGGGCCAGAACCGCGAGGAGTCCGGGGTCAGGACCTCGTCGGCGAGGACGATCTCGGCGCCGGCGTGGCGGCCGAACTCGAACTTGGTGTCGGCGAGGATGATCCCGCGCTCGGCCGCATGCTCGGCGCCGCGCTGGTAAACCTCGATCGAGATCCGCCGCAGGTCTTCCATCAGCGCCCGGTCGCCGACGATCTCGGCGGCGCGGTCGAAGTCGACGTTCTCATCGTGGTCGCCGATCTCGGCCTTGGTCGCCGGCGTGAAGATCGGCTCCGGCAGCTCGTCGGACTCGAGCAACCCTGAGGGCAGCTCGATCCCGCAGACCGCGCCGCCTTCCCGGTATTCCTTCCAGCCCGAGCCCGAGAGATAGCCGCGGACGACGCACTCGACCGGGTACATCTCCAGCTTCCGCACCCGCATCGCCCGCTCGGCGACCTCCTCGGGCACGTCCTCGCTGAGGAAGTGGTTGGGGACGATGTCCTCGGTCAGCCCGAACCAGAAAACCGACATCCGGTTCAGCACCTTGCCCTTGTCGGTGACCGGCGTCGGCATCACCACGTCGTAGATCGAGATCCGGTCGGAGGCGACCATCAGCAGGTCGTCCTCCCAGGCGTAGATCTCGCGGACCTTGCCGGAGGAGAGAAGCTCGAGATCGGAAACGGTAGGCATTAAGCCGATGCTAACCATCCCGGGAGCGGACCCACGTGCCGCCCTTGCTCTGCGATCCTTGTCCGGTGACCCTGCCGCCTGAACCGAAGGGCTCATCACTCTCGCAGACGCTGCGGTGGGCGTTCCGGCCGCTGCAGTTCATGGACGACTGCCGCCGCAACATCGGCGACAACTTCAGCCTTCTCTTCCTTGGCTTCGAGCGGCCGATGGTGCTGATCTCCGACCCTGTCGCGATCAAGGCTCTCTATACGGAGCGCTCGCACGGGCTGCCGCCGGGGCGCAACATCGTCCTCGAGCCGATCCTCGGTTCGAAGTCGCTGCTGATCCAGGAAGGGGCCGAACACCTCTCGCGCCGCAAGCTGATGCTGCCGCCCTTCCACGGTGAGCGGATGCGCTCCTACGAAGCGGTCGTCGACGAGATCGTCGGCGCCGAGATCGACTCCTGGCCGCTCGACCGCGAGTTCCCGATCCACACCCGGATGCAGGCGATCACCCTGGAGGTGATCCTGCGGGTCGTCTTCGGTGTCGCCGAAGGGCCGCGGCTGGAGCGCCTGCGCGGGATGCTCGCCAACGTCCTCCAGGAAACCGCCTCGCCGCGGGCGCAGATCATCGGCCTGGCGACGCGCCGCTTCGGCGGCAGGGGACCGTGGGCGAAATTCGAGGGGGCGCTGCGCGAAGTCGACGAGCTGCTCTACGCCGAGATCGCCGAGCACCGCGAGAAGCCGGGGCTCGAGGAGCGCGAGGACGTGCTCTCGATGCTGATGGTCGCCGAGTTCGAGGACGGCGGCAGGATGAGCGACACCGAGCTGCGCGACCAGCTGATGACGCTGCTGCTGGCCGGGCACGAGACGACGGCAACCGGGCTGGCCTGGACCTTCGACCTGCTGCTCCGTCACCCGCGGGCGCTGGCGCGGCTGCGCGAGGAGCTCGCGGCCGGCGAGGACGAGTACCTGCGGGCGACGATCTCCGAGTCGCTGCGGCTGCGGCCGGTGATCCCGCTGGCGGGACGGCGGCTCAGCACCGAGCTGGTCGCCGACGGCCTGACGCTGCCGGCGGGCACCGACGTGACGCCGGCGATCTGGCTCACCCACACTCGCGCCGACATCTATCCCGAGCCCTACGCCTTCAAGCCGGAGCGCTTCCTCGACGGCAACGGTCCCGACACCTACGGCTGGCTCCCCTTCGGCGGCGGCATCCGCCGCTGCATAGGTGCCAGCTTCGCCGAGTTCGAGATGCGGATCGTCCTCGCCGAGGTCCTGACCCGGTGCGACCTGCGCAAGGCCGACCCGGCGCCGGAGAAGACCGGCCGCCGCAACATCACCCTCTCGCCGAAGGACGGCACCCCGGTCATCGTCACCGCCCGCCGCCCCGCCCGCGAGCCCGCGCTCGCCGCCGCCTAGCGACTCTCCACTCTTCCGCGCTTTTCCGGTCGCGGAAATTTCACATTCGGCGCGTAACGCGTCGAAACTTTCTGTCTACATTGCTGCCATCATGGAGGCGCTGATGCAGATGCAGGGGGACAGGAACGAGGACAAGCTCGACGCGTTGAGCGGACGGATCGACGTGCTCGGCGAGCGCCTGGACGAACGCCTCGGGAACATGGACCAGCGCCTGGACGAACGGTTCGCCCAGATGGACCAGCGTATGGACGAACGCCTCGCGCACATGGATCAGCGCATGGATGAACGCTTCGCCCGGATGGACGAACGCTTCGCTCAGGTGGACGAACGCTTCGACGACATGGCGCGGCGCTTCGATCAGGTTGACCGCCGCCTTGATCAGGTGGACCGGCGAATCGAACAGGTCGATCAGCAGATCAAACAGGTCGACAAGGGCCTGGCCGAAGTCGACGTCCGCCTGACGGGAGTCGATAGTCGGTTGAACGAACAAGGCGCTCGCTTCGATCGTGTCGAGTCGCGGTCCGACCGCATTCAGTACGCGATGTTCATCACTCTCGCCGCGCTCTTCGCC
Source organism: Solirubrobacterales bacterium (assembly GCA_035689305.1). GTDB lineage: Bacteria > Actinomycetota > Thermoleophilia > Solirubrobacterales > 70-9 > VAYN01. The sequence goes on from DASSLT010000031.1 coordinate 21,961, forward strand.
TCGATCGCTGCCGCGATCGTCGTGAATGCGTTGAGCTAACCGGCGCTCTTCGCGGGCGAGCTCGGGTGCTCCTTGGCCCAGCGCGCGATTGTGCCGGAGCCGGAGATCACCTCACCGTCGTCGAGGACGAGGATCGGCACCTCGTCGGTGCCGCTGAGTTTCTTCACCTCGGCCCGGTCGGCCTTGCGGCTGCCCCAGGTCCAGGGCATCAGGCGGTAACCGCCGACCGTCTTCAGCTCGTACTCGTACCCCGCCGCGTCGAGTGCCTTGCCGGCTTTCGCACACGGATGGGCGAAGCCGGGGCCCGTTTTCCTCTGTCCACAGGTGTAGAGGATCACGGGCCCCAGCCTATTCGACCTAGCGCTTCCTCGAGCTGCCGGTCTTCCTCAGGACGATCGTCTTGGTCGACGACAGCTTCGTCCCGTCGATCGCGGTGAAGGTGATCTTCACTTTGATCTTCACTTCGCCGGTTTCGGTCAGCGTCTTCAGCGCCTTGCCGGTCGGCTTGATCGGCAGGGTGACTACGCCGGCCGCGTCGGCCGTTTCGGTTGCCTTGGCCAGGCCTTCACCGCTGATCGTCACCGTGCCGGGACCGGAGACCGTCACCGACAGCGATGCCGTCCCCTTCGCCTTGTGCAGGCCTACCTTGCCCGGCTTCGGCGCCACGATCGTGTCGGCCTTTTCCTTGGCTTCCTTCGCTTCCTTGGCAGCGGCTTCCGCCCGTTCCTTGGCTTCCTTCGCTTCTTTCGCTGCTGCCGCGGTCTTCTCTTCCGCGGCTTTGATCGCCGCCGCCGCTTTCTCTTCCGCTAGTTTCGAAGCAGCCGCCGCTTTGTCTTCGGCTTCTTTCGCTGCTTTGCTGGCGGCTTCGGCTTTTTCGTTCGCCACTTTTGCTTCTGCTGCGGCCGCTTTCGCTTTTTCTTCCGCGGCTTTGGTTTCGTTCGCCGCTTTTTCTTCGGCCGCTTTGGTCGCCGCCGCCGCTTTGTCTTCGGCTTCTTTTGCCGCCTCGGCCACTTTCTCGATCGCTTCTTTCATCGCTTTTTCAGCGGCTTCGGCTTTTTCTTTGGCCTCCTGCGCTTCCTCGGCCGCCGTCTCTTCTTCTTCGGTGGCGACCGCTTTGACGACGTGGACCGTGATGCTGGCGGTCGTGACTTTTTTGTCGGCGCTGTCGGTGACCGTCGCCACGAGGGTGACGGTCGAGCCGACGTCGTCGGCGCTCGGTTTCCAGTTGAAGCCGTACGGGGCTTCGGACCGGGCGCCGATCGAGGCGCCGTCGGCCGTCAGGGTGACGGACTTGACGCCGTAGTCGTCTTCGGCGAGGACGACCGGTTCCATCGCGACGCCGGCTTCGACGGATTCGCCGTCGCCGGGGTTGACGATCGAGCCGACCGGAGACGCGTCGGACGGGGTGCCGACCACCGGCGCGGCCGGGGCTGCCCCGAGGACCGGGCCGAACGTCACCGACGGGTTGGCGGCACCGTCATTGCCGGAGATGCCCTCTTCGTCGGGCGGGCCGACGACGGTGGGACCGACGATCGGGGTGCCATCGGTCCCCCAGTAGTTGTCGGTGGCGAGGGCCGGTGCGGCTTCCCGCACCAGTTCGTTTTTGCTGTCGGCGTTGAACAGGCCGTAGCCGTTGCCGATGATCGTCGAGCCGCTGATCGAGAGCGCGGATCCCGCTCCGGTCAGCAGCACCCCGACCGATTTACGCGGTTCGGTGGTGTACCGGTTGTTGGTGATTTTGCTGCCGGTCACCGCACCGGTGGCGCCGGCGTGGTACTGGATGCCGGTCTGCGGGATCACGGTGCTCGCACCGGAGCCTTCGACCAGCGTGTTCTTGACGAACCCGACCTCCTTCATCCCGGAGAATTCGGTGCCCGTCGTCGCGGCATCGGTGCCGCGGGCGTCGTCGAAGCGGATCCCGCCCGACTGGTACCCGAACACTTTGCTGTTGACGACGGTGACCTGCCGTTCGGGGGCGCCGGAGCCGGCCCCGACCATCGAGTTGGTGGCGACGATGCCCCAGCCGTGGGGTTTGGTCGCGAGTTCGCCGGCCGTCGTCACCCGTTTCAGGGGCCCGACGACGCTGTTGGCGATCCGCCCCGAGGTGTTGAAGAAGGCGACGCCCGCCTCGACGTAATTGTTCGGCGATTCGATCGTCACCCCCGAGATGTCGACGTACTCCTCGTCGTATTCGGTCGAGCCGAGCGACTGCCTGGTGACGGAGATGACGTTGCCGCCGCCGTCGCGCAGGTACGGTTCCGTGCCCGTCAGGGAGACCCCGGAGGTATAGGCCGGTTTGATTTTCACCAGGCTCGAGCCGGCGCCGACGATCTTCAGCGGTTTGTTGATCGTCAGGCCGTTTTTGGCTTCGGCCTGGACCGGGCTCAGTTCGCTCGAGACCGGGGTCGAGGACTCCGCGTAGACGCCCGGGCAGACCACGATCGTGTCCCAGGGGCTGGCGTAGTTGACCGCTTCCTGGATGTGTTCGAACTGAGAGTTCGGGCACTGGACGCCGTCGTCGTCGACCGTCCAGACGCTGCCGCCGGGAGTCTTCGACCAGTCCGGCATCTCGAAATCGGCGTCGGCGCGTTTGTAGGCGCCGGACGCCATTTCGGCCACCGGGTTGGGACCGCTGGACGGTGGGCCTTCGCCCGGTCCGGCGTTCGGTGCGGTGCTGTCGAGCAGCAGCTGCGAGCCGCCGACCGCCTGCTGGAAGCGCAGGTCGGCAAGCTGGACCGAGCCGCTCTGCGGCATCCCGAGTTCGCCGAAGCGAAGCTCGATCTCGCGCACCTCGGTCAGGTCGACCCCCTGGGCCGAGAGGTCGGCCAGCGGCACGCGGATGTCCCGCAGGATCACGTGGACGCGGGCCGAGGTCGACCCGAGGGTCTGCTGCAGGGCGGTGCCGTAGCGGGGGTCACCCGCCTCGACCGTTGCTTCGTTGCCCTCGGCGTCGGTCACCGCGATCGTGAAGTTCTGCGGTGCCGCCTCCGGGTTCCACTGTCCTTCTTCGCCACGCGCCGGATTGCGCGAGTCGAAGAAGTTGACCGCGGCGGCCAGGTACAGAGCTTTGTAGCCGCTGACGTCCTTGTCGGCGCCGGGGATCGTCGTGCTCAGTTTCGCCGGGGAGCCGTTGGTCTCCACCGGTTCTTCCCAGGCGACGGCGAGCTGACGTCCGTAGGAGCCGTTGGCCGGCGCTTTTTCGCGGGTGCCCGCAAGCTGGCCGCCGAGCGCTTCCAGACCGGGGGCCGGGCAGGGCTTGGCCGAGGTCGGGACTTCCGGTTCTTTCAGCTGGGCGGGTTCCGCCTGGTTGGGATCGGGGTTGCACCAGTCGATCCCATTCGCGGTCGTCGCCGGCTTCGGCGTCACGCCGCCGCCTTTCTTCACGTAGGGGTTGGCGAACCCGGTCGCCGTGATCTTCGTCCCCAGGGCGCTGACCGTGGTCGGGTCCTCGGTGTCGGGACGAATCACGTCGAGCCGTTCGCTCGGCGGCGCCGTGTAGCTGTCGGCGACGCGGTCGATGCAGGGAATCCGCTGCCCGGCTTCGCTGCTCGGGCAGGCGGACATCGGCACCGAGGGTTTCCCTTCGGCCGCGAGTTCGCCGGTCAAATACGGTTCCATCGCGCCCTCACCGCCGACGTAGCGGCGGAAGAAGGCGGACATCGTCGCCAGCCCGAGCTTCTCCTGGTCGCCCATCAGGGCGGGGTTGCCGGAGATCCGGGTGTTCAGGGTCGGATCGAGCTTGTTGGCGTTTTCGATGTGGTAGGGCCGCGTTTCGCCTTCCAGCGCCGCGAAGTGCGGACCCGCTTCGCCGGAGAGGCGGATGCTGTGGACGTTGGCGCTCAGTTTGCCTTTGTTGGTCGATTGGCCGGTGACGTCCGGGCCGCAGGCGGTGTCGGTGGCGCTGGCGTCGTCGGCGTCGACCTGCCAGACGCTGTTGTAGGCGTTGTGGTTGCCGCCGACGTGGAGGATCTGGTACTTCGGGTAGGGGTCACCGGCGTACTGGGTCCGTTCGTAGAGACGGGCGCCCTGCAGGTTGGAGACGTCGCCGTCGCAGGTGCCGACCAGGGCCAGGAAGGGGACGCCGTAGGGGACGTGCCGTTCGTAGTCGACCGGGGCCAGCGAGATCACTGCGCGCAGCGGATACCGTTCCCCGACCGGGCGGGTGTGGTCGTATTCGACGAAGCTCGAGACCGCATCGCCGCCGCGGGAGTGGCCCATCAGCCCGATCCTGGTCATGTCGAGGTGACCGGCGAGCAGGCTGCCGACGTTCGAGTTGGCGTCTTCGGCAACCGGCCCTTCGCTCGCTTCTTTCAGCTTGTCGAGCATCGCCATGATCAGCAGGCGCCGGTTGTGCATGCCCTTGCCGAGGCTGTCCTGGCGGGCCATCAGTTCGTCCTGGTCGAGCGAGACGACCGTGTAGCCCCAGCTCGCGAGGTTTTCACCGAGGTAGGCGTAGCCCTCGTCGTTGCGTTTGTAGATCGTGCAGGCGGGGGCGCTGCCGCTGTCGCATTCGCCGTGGTTGCCGTGGACGAAGAGCAGCAACGGCGATTTCCCCGCATAGCCTTCGGGCTGGAACATGACGCCGCGGATCTGCGCCGTGATCGTCGAGTTCGAGCCGGTCGCGGCTCCCCCTTTCGAGTTCGGTTCCTGGAAGGTGGTCAGGCCCAGCTTCAGCGGGTCCGTGCGCTTGACCGTGTAGCTGCCTCGCTGCAGCGGGTCCGGAAGCTGGTCGTAGGTGAGGCCGTCGGCCGCGTTGGCGAAGACGAGCGCCAGCAGGGCGGCGACTCCGAGCAGCAGGGGCAGGAACTTGCGTGGCTGACTTACTGAGGTCAAAGAACGCCCTCCAGGTGGGGGATTGCAACGGGGAGTTGTGCGCTTCGGGTCCGCCCAGACCGGACCACGAGGCGCCGCAATCTAGGCAGGGTGGGAGGGCATCCGTACCGCCCACTGGACAGTCTGGATAGCTGCCGTTTGTACCGGTGTACAGCGCCGCGTGACGATGCACAAAACCCGCGTTCTCACCATGGCCCGGCGTACAGAATCAGCGAACGTCAGAGTCCGAACATTCGCATAAGAACGCTCGCGCAATCGCACTGGAATGCGTTCACAGCCCTACTCGACAGTAGTGATGTTCCCGCTCCGGCCGGCGGTAAAACCGCGCCCTAGCGGAGCGCTTCGAGGCGCCCGAAGATCTCGGGCAGGTGCGTCAGATACGCCCCATAATCAAACACTGCGTCCAGATCGATCTCGGGGGTGTCGGCGGCGGCGAGCAGCTCGCGGAATTCGGTTCTGGTGTCCCAGGCACGCTGGGCGTTCTCCTGAACCACACGGTAAGCATCGTCCCGGCTCAGGCCCGCCTCGACCAGCGCCGTCAGCGCCCGCTGGCTGAAGAGGGCGCCGTGGGTGAGGCCGAGGTTCTCCTGCATCCGCTCGGTGTTTACGACCATTCCGGTCGCGACCTTGGTCGCCAGGTCCTGCATGTAGTCGAGCAGGATCGTCGCGTCGGGCAGGATCACCCGCTCAGCGCCGGAGTGGGAGATGTCGCGCTCGTGCCAGAGGGCGACGTTCTCGATCCCGGCCTGGGCGTAACCGCGCAGCACCCGCGCCAGCCCGGTGATCCGCTCGGTGCGGATCGGGTTGCGCTTGTGCGGCATCGCCGAGGAGCCCTTCTGGCCGGCGGCGAACGGCTCTTCGACCTCGCGCACCTCGGTTTTCTGCAGGTTGCGGACCTCGGTCGCGAAGCGCTCGAGGCCGGCGCCGGCGATCGCGATCGTGCTCAGCAGCGCCGCGTGGCGGTCGCGCGGCACGATCTGGGTGGCGACGTCCTCGCGGCCGAGCCCGAGCTTCTCCATCACCCGCGCCTCGACCGCGGGCGAGACCGAAGCGTAGGTCCCTACCGCGCCGGAGAGCTTGCCGACGGCGAGCGCCGCGAAAGCCGCCTCGAGCCGCCTCAGGTTGCGGTCGGCCTCGAAGGCGAAGCCGGCGAGCCGCAGCCCGAAGGTCGTCGGCTCCGCGTGGACGCCGTGGGTGCGGCCGACGCAGAGCGTGTCGCGGTGCTCCAGCGCCCGCTCGATCAGCGCTTCGCGATAGCCGCGGGCGCCGGCGATGACGATCTCGCCGGCACGGCGCAACTGCAGCGCCAGCGCCGTGTCGAGCACGTCGGAGGAGGTCAGCCCGTAGTGGATCCAGCGCCCGCCCTCGCCGACCGATGCGGCGACGACGTCGACGAAGGCGGCGACGTCGTGGTCGGTCACCTTCTCGCGCTCGTCCACCGCCTCGACCGTGAAGCTGGCATTCGTTCGCGCCGCCTTCGCCACCTCGCCGGGGACGACGCCCTCCTCCGCCCAAGCCTCGGTCGCCGCCAGCTCGACCTCGAGCCAGGCTTCCATCTTCGCCTGGGGCGTCCACTCGGCCCCGATCTCGGGGCGGGTGTAACGCGTGATCACCGGCAGTGCCCCTGCACTAGGCGTTGATGATCCTGGCGGCGAGGATGCCGGCGTTTTTGGCCCCGTCGATCGCCACGCATGCGACTGGGATTCCGGGCGGCATCTGTACCGCCGAGAGCAGGGCGTCGAGGCCGCCGAGGCTCTTGCCGAGGATCGGCACGCCGATCACCGGCAGGTCGGTGTGGGCCGCGGCCACCCCGGGCAGGGCGGCCGACATCCCGGCCCCGGCGATGATCACCTTCAGCCCGCGCATGCGCGCGTTCTGGCAGTACTCGCGCACCTTCTCCGGATCGCGGTGGGCGCTCATCACCCGCACCTCGTAGCTGATGCCCGCCTCGTGCAGCGCCGCCCCGGCGGGCTGCATCTTGGGCTTGTCGTTCTTCGAGCCCATGATGATTCCGACGATCGGCTCGTCGACGTCGATTTCGTCGAATGCCTCCTCGACGGCCGGCATTGTCGTTCCCTGAGACGGGGGGCCTTCGCTGGGCATCGATCCCTCCATCGGGTCCTCTGAGATCTCGCTCACTTTTTCCTCTCTGGGTTATCCGGGCACGCGCTCGGCGGCGCGGGCGGCGATGTCGGTGCGGATCTGCATTCCGTCGAAGGAGATCCGGCTCGCCGCACTGTAAGCGCTCTCACGGGCGGAGGCGGGGGTCGCCCCCAGCCCGGTGACGTTGAGGACGCGGCCGCCGGCGGTGACGATCTCGCCGTCCCGCTCCGCCGTCCCCGCGTGGGTCACCTCGGCGAGCTCCGCCGCCTCGGCGAGGCCGCGGATCACGTCCCCCTTCGAAGAGGACGCCGGGTAGCCGGCGGAGGCGAGGACGAGGGTCACCGCCCAGTCCTCGGCGAACTCCGCCCGGGCGCCGGCCAGCCCACCGGGCTC
>DASSLT010000032.1:0-12831 GCA_035689305.1 Solirubrobacterales bacterium
CGCCACCACCTTCACCGTCGGCACCGCCAAGACCTTCACGATCACCACCACCTCCAACCCGGTCGCCGACCTGGCCCGGACCGGCGCCCTGCCGCCCGGCCTCTCCTTCACCGACAACGGCGACGGCACCGCCAAAATCTCGGGTACCGCGACCGCCGCCGCGGCCCCGCCCGCCGCCAGCCAGGACTACGCCCTGACCCTGGAAGCGAGCGCGCTCTCGGGCAACGCCTCCCAGCCCTTCACCCTGAAAGTGACGAACCCGGGCACGCCGCCGGTCTTCACCTCGGCGAGCTCCGCCGGGTTCACGACCGGTGTCGCCGGCAGCTTCAAAGTCACCACCACCGGCGCCCCGACCGCCGCGCTGACGCTGTCCGCCGGCAGCCTGCCCGAAGGGGTCGGCCTCATCGACAACGGCGACGGCACCGCAACGATCGCCGGCACCGCGCCCTCCTCGGCCGCGCCCGCCGCTTCGTCGAAAAACTACGTGGTGACGCTGAAGGCGAAAAGCGGCGCCGGTGAAATCACCCAGAGCTTCACGCTGACCGTGACCAACCCCGGCAACGCGCCGGCGATCACCTCCGCCAACTCCGCCGGGTTCACGACCGGTGTCGCCGGCAGCTTCAAAGTCACGACCACCGCCAGCCCCGCTGCGTCGCTCGCTCGCACCGGCGAACTGCCCCAGGGCGTCAGCTTCACCGACAACGGCGACGGCACCGCAACGATCGCCGGCACGCCGGCCGCGGCCACCGCCCCGGCTGCCTCCTCGAGGAACTACCCGATCACGATCAAAGCCTCGAACAGCGCCGGCAACGCGACCCAGACCTTCACCCTGACCGTCACCAACCCGGGCACGGCCCCGGCGATCACCTCCGCCAGCGCCACCTCGTTCACGACCGGCAGCGCCGGCTCGTTCAAAGTCGTCGCGACCGGCGACCCGACGGCGGCCTTGACCCGGACTGGCGAACTGCCGAGCGGCGTCACGTTCGTCGACAAAGGCGACGGCACCGCGACCCTGGCGGGCACGCCGGCGAACTCAGCGGCGCCGCCGGCCGGGAGCAAGCCCTACCCGATCACGATCAAAGCCACGAACGGCGCCGGCAACGTCAGCCAGTCGTTCACCCTCACCGTGGTCAACCCCGGCGTGGCGCCGGCGATCACCTCGGCCAATGCCGCCTCCTTCACGACCGGCACCGCCGGCAGCTTCAAAGTCACGGCGACCGGCTCGCCGACGCCGGCATTGAGCCGGATCGAAGGTGAGCTTCCCGACGGCCTCAGCCTCACCGACAACGGCGACGGCACGGCGACGATCGCCGGCACGCCGGGAGCCGCCGCCGCGCCCGCCGCCGGCTCCCAGGCCTACCCGATCAAAGTCAAAGCCAGCTCGGGCGCCGGCAACACGACTCAGACCCTGACCCTCAACGTCGCCAACCCCGGCGTCAAACCGGCGATCACGACCGGCAGCTCGGCTTCGTTCACGACCGGCACCGCTGGCTCGTTCAAAGTCATATCGAGCGGCGACCCGACCGCGACCCTGACCCAGACCGGCGAACTGCCGAGCGGCGTCAGCTTCACCGACAAAGGCGACGGCACGGCGATGATCGCCGGCACCCCGGCCGCTTCCACCGCCCCCGCGGGCTCGTCCAAGCCCTACCCGATCACGATCAAAGCGACCAACGGCGCCGGCAACGTGACGCAGGCGTTCACGCTGACCGTCGTCAACCCGGGAACCGGCCCCTCGATCACCTCGGCCGCCTCCACCTCGTTCACGACCGGCGTCGCCGGCAGCTTCGAAGTCACCGCGACCGGTAACCCGGCGCCCGCTCTGAGTCGCGTCTCCGGCGAATTGCCGCCGGGGGTCGAATTCAGCGACCAGGGGAACGGCAAGGCGACGATCGCCGGCACCCCGACCGCGGCGGCGGCGCCGTCCGGCGGCAGTCACGACTACAGCTTCACGATCAAAGCGACCTCGGGGGTCGGCAACGTCAGCCAGTCGTTCACCCTCACCGTCGTCAACCCCGGCGTCAAACCGGCGATCACCTCCGCCAGCACGGCCTCCTTCACGACGGGCGTCGCCGGCTCGTTCAAAGTCGAATCGACCGGCGACCCGACCGCGGCCCTGACCAAGGCCGGTGCCCTGCCCGACGGCCTCAGCTTCAGCGACAACGGCGACGGCAGCGCGACGATCGCCGGCACCGCGGCCGAGTCCGCCGCCAGTCCCGGCCAGAGCCAGGGCTTCTCCCTGACCCTGAAAGCGAAGAGCGCCGCCGGTGAAGTCACGCAGTCGTTCACCCTCACCGTCGTCAACCCAGGAGTGAAACCGCAGATCACTTCCGCCGCCTCGGTCGCGTTCACGACCGGCGTCGAGGACGAGTTCACGGTCTCCGCGGTCGGCAATCCCGTCGCGGCGCTGGGCAAGAGCGGCGAACTGCCCGACGGCCTCAGCTTCACCGACAACGGCGACGGCACGGCGACGATCGCCGGCACCCCGACCGCGGCCGCCGCCGCGCCGGGGACCAGCCAGGGCTACCCGCTGACGCTCGAAGCGAACTCCGCCGCCGGCAGCGCCAGCCAGGCCTTCATCCTCACTGTCGTCAACCCCGAACAGCCGCCGGAAGAAGAACCGCCGGTGCAGGGGGGCGGCCAGCCCCAGCCCCAGCCGCCGGTCGTCACCCCGCCGACGACGCAGTCGCCGTTGACCGCAGCGCCGCTTCAGGTCGCTCTCTCGAAGGCGAAGGTGGAGCTGCTGGTCGGCCGCGTTTCGCGCAAGGTGGTCGGCGTCACCGTCTCAGCCCCGGCGCTCGTCACCTGCAAGGGCAAGTTGCCGACGGGTGCCCGCTGCCGCGTCAACTCACAGGGCAACGTGGTGCTCGAAACGACGAAGGCGCTGAAGCGCACCGGCACCTTCCGTCTCACGATCAAGGTCGCCGCCGGCGGCGGCGACCTCAGCCGTCGCCTCACCGTGCGGATCGGTTAGCGCCGAGCGCCGGTTAGAGGCCGTAGGCCTCGGCCAGCTCCGGGTCCTTCTGGGCCAGCATTTCGGCCAGCTCGACCATCACTTTGCACTGCTTCCAGGTGGCGTCGTCCTGCATCTTGCCGTCGATCATGTGGACGCCGCGGCCGTCGGGGATCGCCTCCAGCACCTTCTTCGCGAACTTGACCTCCTCCGGCGGCGGGCTGAAGACCTTCTTGGCGATGTCGATCTGGACCGGGTGCAGCGACCAGGCGCCGACGCAGCCCATCAGGAAGGCGGCGCGGAACTGGGTCTCGCAGCCGGCGGTGTCCTTGATGTCGCCGAACGGCCCGTAGAAGGGCAGGATGCCGGTCGAGGTGCAGGCGTCGACCATGCGACCGATCGAGTAGTGCCAGAGGTCCTGCTGGGCCGAGACCCGGTTCGCCTCCGGGTTCTCGGGGTCGGCGGGATCCTCCATCACCCGGTAGCCGGGGTGGCCGCCGCCGACACGGGTCGTCTTCATCCGTCGCGAGGCGGCGAGGTCGGCGGGGCCGAAGCTCATTCCCTGCATGCGGGGACTGGCGGCGGCGATCTGCTCGAGGTTGACGACGCCGAGCGCGGTCTCGAGGATCGCGTGGATCAGGATCGGGCGGTCGAGCCCGGCCTTCGCCTCGAGCTGGGCGAGCAGGCGGTCGACGTAGTGGATGTCCCACGGCCCCTCGACCTTCGGCACCATGACGACATCGAGCTGGTCGCCGATCTCGGCGACCAGCGTGGTGAGGTCGTCGAGCACCCACGGGCTCTCCAGCGAGTTGACCCGGGTCCACAGCGCCGTGTTCCCGAAGTCGGACTCCTTGGCGGCTTTGATCAGGCCCTGGCGGGCGGCCTCCTTGCGGTCGGCCGGGATCGCGTCCTCGAGGTTGCCGAGCAGGATGTCGGTCTTTTCCGCGATCGCCGCCGCCTTGGCGACCATTTTCTCGTTCGAGAAGTCGAGGAAGTGGATCATCCGCGAAGGGCGGACGGGGATCTCACGCAGCGGCTCGGGCGCGCCCATCGCCAGTGGCTGGAAGAAGTCTCTGGGGTTTCTCAAGCTGCTCCCTTGGTCTCTGTTCGCCTGGGGACCGCCCTGCGCGGCCGTCCGGAACCCTAGTCAAGCTTCCCGGGCGATGGAGGGCGGCGCCCGCGACAACACCGACGACTGGCAGCTGCCGGCACGGTCCCTGCCGCCGACGATCGGCGAGCTCGAGGCCCGGGTCGACGAGGCGCTGACGATCGCCCGCGCCTCCGAAGCGGCGGTGGTCGAGGTCGGCGCCGCCGCGATCGAAAGCGCCGAACAGGCCAGACGGGCCGCCGACCTCGCGCTCAGGGCAAGCGAAGTCGCCAGCCGCGCCGGCGCCAACGGCGTGGCCGCCAACGGCCACGCCCACGAGGACGACCGCCTGCTCCGTTTCAGCCGGCGGGCGGATCGGCTCGGCGCAAGGTTCGCGAAGCTGCAGCGGCGCTGAAACTTCTGATTAGGGATCAGGGTTTGGGGGGAGGCCCGGTGTCCCTCCGCCTGAAGCCGTCGCGCAGCTGATCGAGCCCGGGAGGCGCAACCGTCTGTCCGTGAGCTTCATGCGGAGGGACACCGGGTCTCCCAACCGAAATCTTGATTCTGAATTGAGAGGTCGGCAGCGCGGGGCCGGGCTGAGGGTCCCTGCCGACCCAATCTCTCTTGAGCTTCCAAGGGACGGAAGCTTTGCCCTTCACCCCGTGAGGCTTGAATCAGCTTCCGTTGGGAGGGGTGGGGTGACCCTCCGAATGGAGCTCACGGACAAGCGGTGGCGCCTCCGGGGCACAAACACCTGCGGAACGGCTTCAGGCGGAGGGTCACCCCACCCCTCCACGACCAACCCGATTCAAGTCCACGGACCGAACCAGCGCTGTCGCAGCCCCTCGGCGAGGGCGGTGGTGATCGGGCCCTCGCTCGGGATCGGCTGACCGTCGACGGCCCGCACCGGCTCGACCCCGCGCAGGGAGTTGGTGAGGAAGACCTCGTCGGCGGCGAGCAGGGCCTCGAGGTCGAACTGCTCTTCGACGACCTCGATCCCGTACTCCTCGGCGACCTCGAGCAGGCCGGCGCGGGCGACCCCGGGGAGGATCTCGCCGTCGAGGGGTGGGGTCGAGACCGTGCGGCCGCGGACGATGAAGATGTTGGCGCGTGAGCCCTCCAGCACGGTGCCGTCCTCGCGGACGAGCAGCGGCGCCGCCCCCGGCCCGGCCTCGGCTTCGGCCCGGCTCAGCATCGCCCGGTCGGCCCACTTGTGCTCGCCGTAGCCGCGGTCGACCACCAACGTCTTCAGCTCACTGGCGAAATCGCCGGTCGGGAAGACGTTGTTGGGGTCGAAGGGGGCGACCAGGACGGTGGCGTCGAGGCCGCCGCGCGGCAGCGGTTCCACGGTCAGCCGCATGCGGCCGAGCCAGCCGCCGCGGGCGTTGGCGAGGACCAGCTCGCGGGTGTCCGGCGGCTCCTCGCCGTAGACGGCGCGGGCGCTGGCGGCGATCCGCTCCAGGTGGGCGTCGAGCTCGATCGGGCGATCTTCGAAGATCAGGATCGTCTCGAAGACGCCGTCGCGCACGTCTGGCCGCGGGCTCTGGGTGGCAGGGGCCCGGTGTGACATCTTGTCGGCGATGATAAGCCGCTTCCGGCGATACGCCCGCGAGCACGGGTTCGCCGCCGCCCTGGCGAAAAGCGCCGGCGAGCTGCGCCGCAAGGTCTTCTCGGAGATGCGGATCACGGTCCTGCTCAAGGACCTCGACGCGATCAACGAGCCGCGCAAGACCTCCGGCCTCGAGGTCGTAGCGCTCGAGGAGGGACACCTGGCGGGCCTCTCCGAGCTCAACCGCAGCCGCGGACGCAGCGGCGTCGACCGCCGCTTCCGCGACAACCTCGAGCGCGGCCTCGAGGGCTTCGTCGGCCTCCGCGACGGGGCCACGGTCGGCTACTACTGGTGGATCGAGGGGGAGCGGGCCGCCTCGCACCCGGACCTCGCCTGGCTGGGCGACTCGTTGCAGATCGAGCCGACCGACGTCTACGGCTCCGATTTCTACATTCTCCCCGAGCACCGCGAGGGGGGCACCGCAAACGAGTTCCTCTACCGGCTGGAGAGCGCGATCGCGGCCGCCGGCTTCCAGCGCATCTGGGGTTATGTCGAGTCAGGCAACCGCCAGGCGCGCTGGCTCTACAGTTCGCGCGGCTATCAGCCGATGGGGGATCTGAGCACGCGCAAGCTTCTCTCCTTCCCCCGAAAAGCCACCCAACTACACGAGTAGGATCAGCCGCAGATGAGCGACAACGCAAAAACGATCGAAGAGTTCATCGTCAACGAGATCACCGGAGAGGTGGAGGCCGGGTCGCTGCCGCACGACGAAGACCTGCTGGCCGCCGACCTGATCGATTCGCTCGGGATCACCGAGCTCGTCGGCTTCCTCGAAAGCAAGTTCGGGATCAAGGTCGACGACGAGGATCTGACGCCGGACAACTTCCGCAGCGTCAACGGCATCGTCGCCTTCGTCGCCCGCAAGGGAGGCTGAGGCTCCGATGCTGCTGCAACTGCTCTACGACCAGGCCGACGCCGCGCCCGACCGCACGGCGGTCGTCTACCGCGACGAACGGCTGACCCTGGCCGAGCTGGTCGAGCGCATCGAGCGGCTCGCCGACGGTCTCGCCAAGCAGGGGATCGGCGCCGGCGACGCGGTCGGCCTCGTCCTCCGCGACGACCCCTGGTTCGTCGCCGCCTTCCACGCGATCGCGGCGCTGGGGGCGAAAGTCGTCCCCGCCAACCCCGCCTTCAAGCAGGCCGAGCTCGACTTCTGGTTCCGCAGCACCGGCGTCCGCGCCGTGATCAGCGACGAGCGCACCGCCGGCGTCTGCGAGCGGATCGTCGCCGGCTTCGATTCACCGGTGCAGGTGATCGGCTCCGGCGCCGGCCACGGCCAGTCGGTGACCCTCGCCGGCCTGGTCGAGGAGGGCTCCGCCCAGCGTCTCGAGGCGCGCTCCCCCGAGGAGCCGCTCGTCGGCCAGTTCTCCTCCGGCTCGACCGGCCGTCCGAAGCGGCTCGACCGCACCCACGGCCAGTGCATCGCCGAGGCCGAGAGCTACCTGGCCTTGGGGCTGACCCCCGAGGACAAGATCCTCGCCGCGGTGCCGCTCTTCCACACCTGGGGGATGGGCTCCTGCATCTTCGGCGCCGCCGTCTCCGGCGCCACCCTGGTCATCCTCGAGGACCCGCACCCGTTCCTGCTCAAGCGCCACCGGGCCCTGGAGCTGATCGAGAACGAGAAGATCACGGTCTTCCCGGGGGTGCCGTTCAACTACCGGTTGATGGCCGACTCCCCGGCCGCTGCCGACCTCTCCTCGCTGCGCCTTTGCTTCACCGCCGGGATGGCGATGCCGCGCGAGACCTTCGAGGCCTTCGGCGAGCGCTTCGGCGTCCTCGTCCGCCAGCTCTACGGCTCGACCGAGACCGGGATGATCGCCGCCAACCTGAGCGACGACCCCGTCTCCACCTTCGAGTCGGTCGGGACGCCGGTCAAGGGCGTCACGGTGGAGATCGTCGACGACGACGGCAGCGCCGTCCCCCAGGGCGAGGTCGGCGAGGTGACCGTCGCCAGCCCCTCCTCGACCGCGGGGTACGGAGACCTGCCGGAGCTGAACGCGGTCGCCTTCCGCGACGGCCGTTTCTTCACCGGCGACCTTGGCCGCCTCGACGCCGACGGGATGCTGTTCATCGAGGGCCGCAAGAAGCTGCTGATCGAGACCGGCGGCTTCAAGGTCGACCCGATCGAGGTCGAGGCGGTGATCAACGACCACCCCGGCGTCGCCGAGTCGGTCGTCGTCGGCGTCGACACCGACGTCCCCGGCGAGCAGAAGGTGAAGGCGGTCGTCGTCCTCGAGGGCGAGTGCGACGAACGCGAGCTGATCGCCTTCTGCCGCGAGCGCCTGGCCAACTTCAAGGTCCCCCAGAGCGTCGAATCCCGGGACGAGATCCCGAAGAGCCCGCTCGGGAAGGTCCTGCGGAAGTACCTGGTCTAGGCGGAGGAAGGGTCGATGAAGACGCTGCTGATCGACAACTACGACTCCTTCACCTACAACCTCTTCCAGCTGCTGTCGGAGGCCAACGGCGAAGAGCCGATCGTCGTCCGCAACGACGAGATGGGGTGGGAGGAGCTGGCGGCGAGCCGCGACTTCGACAACATCGTGATCTCGCCGGGGCCGGGCAACCCCGACCGCGAGGACGACTTCGGCGTCTGCGCCGACGCGATCCGCGGCGCCGAGGTGCCGCTGCTCGGCGTCTGCCTCGGCCACCAGGGCCTCTGCTCCGCCTACGGGGCCAAGGTCGTACACGCGCCGGAAGCGATGCACGGCCGGATCAGCGCCATCACCCACGAGGACTCGGGCCTGTTCGCGGGCCTGCCGCGCGAGTTCCAGGTCGTCCGCTACCACTCGCTCTGCGTCGAGCAGCCGCTGCCCGAGGAGCTCGAAGGGGTCGCCTGGACCAGCGACGGGATCCTGATGGCGGTCGCCCACAAGGAGCGGCCGCAGTGGGGCCTGCAGTTCCACCCGGAGTCGATCTCGACCGAACATGGCCGGGCGCTGCTCGCCCGCTTCCGCGACCTCACCGTCGAGCATTCGGGCCGTCGCGGCAACGGCAGCTTCAGCTTCGACAACGGCCTGCCGAAGGCGCCGTCCCCGGGCGGGTCCGGGCTGGAGCTGCGGGTCAAGCGGCTCGACTCCGCCCACGACACCGAACGCGCCTTCGCCCATCTCTACGGCGGCAGCTCGCACGCCTTCTGGCTCGACAGCAGCCTGCTCGACGGCCGCGCCCGCTTCTCGTTCATGGGCGACGCCTCGGGGCCGCTGGGGCAGACGATCACCTACGACGTCGACAGCGGCCAGCTCAGGGTCGAGGGCGGCGGAGAGTCGCGGCTCCTCGAGGAGTCGATCTTCGCCTACCTCTCGCGCGAGATGCGGCGCCTGCGCTACCTCTCCGACGACCTTCCCTTCGACTTCAACTGCGGCTTCGCCGGCTACTTCGGGTACGAGCTGAAGGCCGACGTCGAAGGCTCCGACGCCCACTCCTCGACGATGCCGGACGCGTTCTTCGTCTTCGCCGACCGGATGATCGCCTTCGACCACCTCGAGGGCGCCACCTACGTGCTCGGCGTCTGCGAGCGCGGCGAGAGCGAGGAGACCGACCGCTGGATCGCCGAGACCAGCCTGCGGCTGGCCTCGCTGCCGCCGATCTCCGAGCCGGAGTGGAGCGAGGTCGCGACCGAGGGCGAGCCGGTTCGCTTCACCCTCGCCCGCTCCCACCAGCAGTACCTCGACGACATCGCCGAGTGCCACCGCCAGCTGATCGACGGCGAGAGCTATGAGATCTGCCTGACCAACAAGATCACCGCCGAGATCAGCCCCGACCCGCTCGCGCTCTACCGGACGCTGCGCCGGGTCAACCCGGCTCCGTTCTCCGCCTACCTGCGGATCGGCGAGGCGGCGGTGGCGAGCTCCTCGCCCGAGCGCTTCCTCTCGATCGGCCGCGACCGCTGGGTCGAGGCGAAGCCGATCAAGGGCACCGTCCGGCGGGGCAAGGAGCCGGCCGAAGACGTGCGCCTGGCCGAGGAGATGCGGCTCGACGAGAAGACCCGGGCCGAGAACCTGATGATCTGCGACCTCCTGCGCAACGACATGGGGATCGTCTGCGAGATCGGCACCGTCCACGTCCCCAACCTGATGCACGTCGAAAGCTACGAGACCGTCCACCAGCTGGTCTCGACGGTCCGCGGCCTCCTGCGCGAGGAGCTGGAGCCGCCCGACTGCATCCGCGCCTGCTTCCCCGGCGGCTCGATGACCGGGGCGCCGAAGAAGCGGACGATGGAGATCATCGACGGCCTCGAGGGCGAAGCGCGCGGCGTCTACTCCGGCGCGATCGGCTACCTCGGTCTCAGCGGCGGCTGCGACCTCAACATCGTCATCCGCACCGTGATCATGGACGGCGAGACGACGACGATCGGCGTCGGCGGCGCGATCGTGATGCAGTCCGACGCCGAGGACGAGTACGAGGAGATCCTGCTCAAGGGGCGGGCGCCGATGCAGGCGATCGATCCGCGGGTCGATCCGACGACTGTGTTCGAGGGCGCGCCGCGTACTTCTGATTAGGGATCGGGGTTGGGGGAAGGTCCGGTGTCCCTCCGCCTGAAGCCGTCGCGCAGCTGGTCGAGCCCGGGAAGCGGGAAGCTCTCGGAAATTCGCCAGCCACCGTCGGCTGAAGCTTCAAGGGCTCGGCGCCGCATCCGTCCCTCGGGAGCTTCTCGGCCCTCGAAAGCTGCTGAGCCTGGGAGCTTGGGTCAGATTCGTTGGGAAGGGTGGGGTGACCCTCCGAATGAAGCTCACGGGCAAAGCGGTGGCACTTCGGGAGCGCAAACACCTGCGGAACGGCTTCAGGCGGAGGGTCACCCCACCCTTCCACGCCAAACCTAACCCTCAACCTGAGGATTAGTCTCTAGCAGTGCAGCCCGAAATGCTGCGTCCAGACATGGACGTTCTTGCGCCCGTTGAGCGACCCCACCTGGAGGTTGATCCCGATCTGGGCGTAGTCGCCGAGGACGTTGGCGCGGTGGGTGGGGGAGCGCAGCCAGGCACGGAAGATCGAGGCGACGGTGCCGTATTCGCCGGCGCCCCAGGCGAGGTTCTCGCCAGCGCGCCAGCATTCGGTCGAGAGGTAGCCGGTTTCCCGCATCCAGAAGGTGAATTCGCGGCCGCAGGCGGTGTGGCTGAAGCTGTCGCAGGCGATCACGTCGGCGCCCTTGTCGGCGGCTGATTCCTCCAGCTGCGCAGTCGCTTCCAGCGGGCCCAGGCCGACCTTGTCGCGGGCGTAGTTGGTGAGGCAGAGCATCGCTTCCTCCTGCGCCTGAGCGGCCGCGTCGAGCCTCACCTGGGGGCAGCTCGAGGCGGGCGCGACGATGCTGGCGCGGGCGGCGATGGCGGTCGAGGTGAAGGCGATCGTGACGGTGCAGGCCACAAAAGCGAAGAGGGCGAGTTTGCGTACCACCCGACAGGTATCGCCGGGCCGGTCCATTCACCCACGCCTGAGCGTCTGCATTGGACGAACGTATGAGGTGCCACGGTCGGAAAGGTGTTGATTCCGTAAACCGCGTCCCCGTGATCGGCTTTGGAAAGCCAATTCTCAGCCCTCGAACCTTACTTTTCAGGTAGCCGAGAACTTTAGACCTGCCAACTGATTTAGCCGCATGTTCTATCGAGAGCCTCGATCGGATGTCCTACTTTGCCGGCCACTGGAGGCCGCGACGGAAGCGGCTTTCGCTTCCTAAATGCCTCACAAACCCAGCAAGGAGAAATCACCGATGACTGCACAACACCGTGCCCCGTCTGTTTCGCGGTGGCTGGCATTTGCGATCGCGGCGTTCCTGACCTTCACCGGCATGGCCGCGCTTTTCGCGTTCGCGCAGCCGGCCAGCGCCAAGACGCTGACCACCATCAATCTCTGCGTTATCAAGAGCGGCCCCGAAAAGGGAGCCGTTCGTTTCGCGCCCGGCCCCAAGTGCAAAAAGGGCGAGCAGCTGATCCAGGTTCTGCCGAAGTCCGCTCAGGGCGTCCTCGGCGTCACTGAAACCAGTGGCCAGAAGGGCGACACCGGCGCGACCGGCGCGACCGGCGCTGCCGGTACCCAGGGCATCCAGGGCGAAGAGGGCAAACAGGGCGAACCCGGTAAAGACGGCGCCCAGGGCCCGCAGGGCCCCGTCGGCCCGATCGGCCCCCAGGGTCCCCAGGGAGACAAGGGCGATAAGGGTGACACCGGCGCCCAGGGTCCCCAGGGCCTAAAGGGCGACACCGGTGCTCAGGGCCCGCAGGGCGAGAAAGGCGAGCCCGGCAAAGACGGTAAAGACGGTGCTCAGGGTCCCCAGGGCCTCCAGGGCGACAAGGGCGAGAAGGGTGACACCGGCGCTGTTGGCCCCCAGGGCCCGCAGGGCGATAAGGGTGACACCGGTCTGACCGGTCCGGAAGGCCCCCAGGGCCCGCAGGGCGACAAGGGCGACCAGGGCTTCCCCGGCGCTGACGGCGTCGACGGCAAGACCATCCTCAACGGCGAGGGTCAGCCCTCGAACGTGATCGGGAAAAACGGGGATTTCTTCCTCGACACCCAGAACAGCGTCATCTACGGCCCCAAGGCCAACGGCGAATGGCCGGATCACGGCACCTCGCTGATCGGCGAGCAGGGTCCGAAGGGTGACCAGGGCATCCAGGGTCCGATCGGTCCCGAAGGGCCCCAGGGTCCGAAGGGTGACACCGGTCTGACCGGTCCGGAAGGCCCGCAGGGCCCGAAGGGCGACGAAGGCAAACAGGGTCCGCAGGGCGAGATCGGCCCCCAGGGTCCCAAGGGCGACGAAGGTAAAGAAGGAAAACAGGGCCCCCAGGGCGAGCAAGGCCTGAAGGGCGACGAAGGCAAACAGGGCCCGCAGGGCGAGATCGGCCCGCAGGGCGAGAAGGGCGACACCGGTAAAGAAGGTCCCCAGGGTCCGCAGGGCCTGAAGGGCGACGAAGGTAAAGAAGGAAAACAGGGTCCCCAGGGCGAGATCGGCCCGCAGGGCCTGAAGGGCGACGAAGGTAAAGAAGGAAAAGTTGGCCCCCAGGGCGAGCAGGGCGAAGTCGGCCCGCAGGGTCCGAAGGGCGACAAGGGTGACAAAGGCGACACCGGCAACGTCGGTCCTCAGGGTCCGCAGGGCGAGAAGGGCGACACCGGTAAAGAAGGTCCCCAGGGTCCGCAGGGCCTGAAGGGCGACGAAGGTAAAGAAGGAAAACAGGGTCCCCAGGGCGAGCAGGG
>DASSLT010000033.1:0-144555 GCA_035689305.1 Solirubrobacterales bacterium
CTTGATCTGCTCGGTCACGCGCGCCCCCGCCGGGGAGGAAATTCGAGTTCCACCGCAAAGAGGCCTGTATGGCTCGACAGCCAGCACCCCGCAGGCGTCCCGCGGCGCGCAAACGCCGCCCGGCGGCCAGGTCGGGCCCGAGCCGCATCAAGTGGGACCGGATCGGGCGGATCGCCCTCGTCGTCGTCCTCGCCGCGGTGCTCTACTCGTACCTGAACCCGGCGATCGACTTCGTCAAGACGTACACGGCGACGACCGCGGCGAAAGCGAAGCTGCACGACCTCCTCGAGGAAGACCGGCGGCTCCACGATCAGGTCCAGTCAGCGGACGACCCGATCGTGATCGATCGCAAGGCCCGCAGTCAGGGGATGGTCCTCGAAGGGGAGACCCCGGCGGTCGTCAGCGGCCTCGGCGGCTGAGAGGCCCCTCAGGGTCACGCCATGGTTAGTTTCGGCTCCTACCTGCTGGGAGCCGCGGAGCTCGCCGCAGTAGGGCTCTCAGTCGGTTTCAGCGCGTATCGGGTGCGGAGGTGGAAGCTCCCAGGTTGGACGGGCGCCCCAGGTCGCCTGGTCGAGATCGTCGTGGCGGCAGCTTTCCTGATCTGGATCTCAGAGCTGCTCGGGGTCTTCGGCCTGCTCTACCCGGGCCTCCTGGTTGCCGCCTCCCTTCTCCTCGCCGGGCTGGCTGCCCTTTCTCCGGGGGGTGACCCGCCGGTGGGGGTCCCCCGCGGCGCGCAGGGGCGTCCAGCCCCGAGCACCGTGGGGGTGACCGGCGGGGCAGGACCCGCCGGCGAGAGCGGCTGGTCCCTGGTCGTGATGTTTGCGGTCATCGCGGTGGTCGTGTTCCACTGGGCGGTGACGACGAAGCACGCCCTGGACCGAGGGATCTTCAACTTCGATTCGCTCTGGTACCACATGCCGTTCGCCGCGGATATGGCGCAGAGCCACTCGGTGACGGGGATGGTCCATGTCGAGACCGTGTTTACGAACTGGTTCTATCCGCAGAACTCGGAGCTCCTGCACGCGGTCGGGATTCTGCTGACGGGCAGAGACATGCTGAGTCTGTTCCTGAACTTCGGCTGGCTGGCGGTGGCGTTCCTGGCGGCTTGGTGCATCGGCAGGCCTTACGGGCGTGGGTCCCTGGCTGTGGTCGCCGCCGCGATCCTGCTCGAGTGCCACACGCTGGTCGTCCGGGACCCCGGCGCCGCCAAGAACGACCTCGCCGCCGCCGCCCTGCTCCTGGCCGCTGTAGCAGTCTTAGTAACCGCCTGGAACGCCCGAAATCGGGCAGGGGGCGAGAGTGTGGTTGAGGAGAGTGTGGTTGAGGTTAGTGGCGCTATGCGCGACAAAGCTCAACCACGGTTGGAACCGGGGTGGGGGGTTGCGGCTGCCGGGTTGGCGGTGGGGCTCGCCGCCGGCACTCGGGTGACGGTGCTGGCGATGGCGGGGGCTCTGAGCGTCGCGGTGCTCGTCCTGGCGCCGAAGGGGCGGCGCTGGGCGGCGGCGGGGTGGTGGTTCGTGCCGGCGCTGCTCGGCGGCGGGTACTGGTACCTGCGGAACCTGGTCGTCGCCGGCAACCCGATTCCGGAGATCGAGCGGTTGGGGCCGATCTCGCTGCCGCATCCCGAGCGGCTGCAGGAGGGGCGGCCGGACTTCAGCATCGTCCACTACGCGACCGACACCGGCGTCTGGCGCCATTACTTCGCTCCAGGGCTGCACGAGGCGTTCGGGGTGCTTTGGCCGCTCGTCGTCGGCGGGGCGGCCGTTGCCGCTCTCATCGCACTGGTGGCCGGCCGCGACCGGATCGTGCGCTGGGTCGGGGGCGTCGCTCTCTTCGGCCTGCTCGCTTACCTGTTCACCCCGCTCAGCGCCGCCGGGGCGGAGGGGGAACCGGTCGGCTTCGGGATCAACATCCGCTACGTGATCCCGGCCCTGCTGGCCGGGATCGTCCTCTTGCCGCTGCCGCGCTGGTTCGACGACCGCCGCCGCCAGTGGGGTCTGATGGCGGTCCTGGTCATCGTCTTCCTCGTCACCGACCGCCCCGACGATGCCCTCCACGACTCGGCCCGCGTCTTCGCCCTGGCCTTCGTCCTCCTGGCTGTCCTCGTCCCCGCCGCGCTCTGGTTCCTGCGTGAGCGGCGCGGCGCGCAGGCGGCAGTCCTCGCCGGCTGCGCCGCCCTGGCGTTGGTGGTCGTTGCGATCGGGTGCCCGCTGCAACGCCACTACCTCGAGAGCCGCTTCGCCAACGACGGCCCCCCCGACACCCAGATCCCCGGCATGGACCTCGACTCGACCTACCGCTGGGCGCGCGGCGTCGAGGATGCCCGCATCGGTCTCGCCGGGACCACCGCCGGCTTCGCCGGCTACGGCCTCCTCGGCACCGACCTCTCGAACCGTGTCCGCTACCTCGGCGAAGACGGCCCGCACGGCGCCTTCAACGCAATCCCGACCTGCGCTGCCTTCCGCGCCGCGGTCAACGCCGAGGACCTCGACTACATCGTCACCTCGCCCTTCCTCAACTTCCTCCACCCCGGCGATCCGATCACCTCCCCGGAGGCGCGCTGGCTGCGCGGCGAGAGCGCCGTCCAGCCGGTCCTCCACAGCGGCCCGGTGACCGTCTGGAAGGTGACCGGAGAGCTCGATCCGGGCGCCTGCGGCCCCGCCAACGCGCCGCTGCGGGAAATCCCCGACACGCCTGGCGCGTAGGCCCGCCTCTCGGCGGCCGAATCGCCGGCCGCCTCCGCCCGCTATTTTCGGGCGCGTGAGCTATCCACTCGAGAACGCGCTCTTCCAGTGGGAGGACGGGTACCGGTCGCTGCAGGCGCTCGGCGACCCGAAACAGCGCCGGCTCTCCGACCGCGTCGTCGATGCGGTCCGGGTCGAGCTGCGGCGGCGGATCGGGCCGACCTTCAGCGCCGCCGAACTGGCAGATCTCTATGGCACCGGCACCGACTGGTGCCTGCAGGTCGCGATCGACGTCGCCCCCTCGCTCGAGGGCGACGCGCAGTCCCTCGCCGACGCCGCCTTCTGGTTGTACCTGAGGGGCGCCACCGACTTCGCCGGCGGGCGCCAGCTCCCGGTCTAGCTACTCGTCGTCTGAGTCGGAGTCGGAGTCCTGATCGGACTCGGGCTCCTCAGGGCTGCCGGCGCGGCGGATCACGATCTGGTCGGCCTCGATGCGGACCGTGACGTCGCGCTTGCCGGACCAGTGCTCGGCGTAGACGGGGTTGTCCTTGACGCTGGCGTCGAGCCAGAGGCCGTAACCGTCGGTTTCGCCGTGGTCGAAGGTCGCCTCGATCTCTTTGCGGCGGCCGCGGCCACCGCGGCGACCGCGGCGACGCCGGCGCCGGGGGCGCGAGCCGCTGCCCTCGCCGTCCTCGTCGCCATCTCCGTCCTCGTCGTCGTCCTCGTCCTCGTCACGTTCCGCCGCTTTCGCCTCTTCGGCCTGCTCCTGCTCGGCCGCGGCGGCCTCGATCTCGGCTTCGATCTCGTCGCGAAGGTCGATTTCGCTGGAGCCGGCGTTCTCGTCGTCGGGCGAAAGGTCGTACTGCTTGCGGAACTCGCGCAGCTCGCTGGCGCTGATTTCGAGCTGGTGGGCGATCCAGGCGTCGGTCCGGCCCTGGTGGACCCAGGCACGGATCTTGTTCAGCTCTGGCTTCAGTGAGCGTCGAGGCATCGGCGCGCGAGTCTATTGAAGGTCGGCATTCGTTCGCGGCGCGCCAGCTCTAGGACATCAAGAAGGCGAGCGCCTCGAACATCGTCACGACTACGACAACCACGGTCACGGTCAGGCAAACGGCGAGAACGCTGAAGCGAACCTTGCCGTGCTGCACGTCGCGGTTGATGCGGCGCGCCCGGGAGCGGTTGGCGGCGCGGCGGCGCAGCTGCTCGCGCCGACGGCGCTCCAGTGAGGTCTCCTGCTCGAAGGCGGTCTCGAACTGGGAGATGCTTTGACGCATTCGCATAGTCGCGGCCCCGAGGGGCCTCGGGCACCGTAGCAAAGGATCTTGCAGGCCTCATGCTCCGCTAACGGCAAGCTGACGTTCAACAAACACCCCAGAGCCCGCGGCCGGCTCGGGCCGCCCCCAGCTCGAGGCGCCGAAATCGGCTTGCAAAGCGGGTATTCGGGGCGATCGCCAGGGTTCTGGCGAGGCCCTGCCGGACCAGCTCGGCGTTGGCGAAGAGGGGGCCGAGGTGGACATAAGCCAGCAGCCGGCCGTAGACGTCGCGGCGCTCGACCCCGAAGACGAGCCGCACCCGGCGGTGCTCGAGCGTCTGATGGGCGAACCGCGACGCCCGCGGTCCGAAGCACTGCACCGGCGTCTCCGGCTTCACCGTCTCCGGCGTGTCGACGCCGATCAGGCGCACGTCCTCGACCCGGCCGCCGAACCGCGCTTCGATCGTGTCCCCGTCGACGACCCGCACGACATAGGCCCGCGCCGCCGCCGGCCCGCTTTCACCGCCGTCTCGGAGCTCCTCCCACGGTCGCAGCAGAACGATCGCAACGGCGATTAACAGCAGCGCGCTTCCAACTCTCATTCCTTCCCAAGGATGGGAGGAATGACAGTTATCCGGGCAAGGCGCCGAAAATCAAGCAGGTCGGGGGACGCAGGGAGCGCGGGGAGGGGAGCGCACTTCTAGTGCGTGACCCGACCCAAGCGACCGAGGACCCCGAGATGCGCCGATTTGCAGGCGCCTACGGCGTGCGCCGCACGGACGACAGCAACGTCTCCTTGATCTGGGCGATGATCTCCAGCGCCTCGTTCCACTCGCGCTGCCAGACGTTGCGGCCGAAGATGACGCCGGAGCCGCCGGCCTCCATCACCTCGCGGGTGTGGCCGAGGACGGTCTCGTCATCGGTCTTCGAGCCGCCGGAAAGCACGACCAGGGAGCGGCCGGCCGATTCGACGCACTGGCGGATCGCCTCCTGCTGGTCGACCTCCATCTCGTTGTAGGGCGGCTGCGCGTCCTTGTCCTTCGCGGGGTCGATCTTCGGCATGTTGAGCTTGACCACGTCGGCGCCCATCTCCATCGCCATCCGCGCCGCGTAGTCGATCGCGTAGAAGGAGTTCTGGCCGCCCTTCGCCTCGACCGCTTCGCCGCGCGGGTAGGACCAGACGACGAGCGGCATCCCGAAGCGGTCGCATTCCTCGCGCACGCGGCGCAGCTGGGCGAGGTCCTCGTCCTGGCGCGGGGAGCCGACGTAGAGCGTGTACCCGATCGCGTCGGCGCCGAGCCGAACGCCGTCCTCGACACTGGCGTTGCAGCTCGAGAAGGCCTTGGCCGAGGAGGGCAGGTCGGTCTTGCCGTTGACCTTGAGGATCAGCGGCACCCGGCCGGCGTAGTCGGGGTAGTACTTCTCGGCCATCCCGATCTGGCAGGCGAGGGCCGAGTAGCCGGCCTCGGCGGCAAGCCGGAACTGGTAGTCCGGGTCCTTCGAGGCCGGGTTGGGGAAGAAGTCGCGCGGGCCGTGCTCGATGCCCTGGTCGATCGGCAGCAGCATCAGCGTTCCGTTGCCTGGGCCGAACTCGAACAGAAGCCTGTGCAGGCGCGCGCGTTTGCCCGGCGGCAGCACCGCAAGCAGCGATTTCTGCTCGGTCAGACTCTTCAGCTCCACGTCAATTCCTCCTCGAAGATGGGTGTCCCGGCAGTATGCCACCGCCAACCGTCGCGAGCTCCGGCACACGGGGGGTATTCTCGATAGCCATGAGCGAGACTGAGCTCAGCGTCATCTGCAAGAACTGCGGCTCCGAGGTCAGTCCTTACGTAACCGAGTGCCCGTATTGCGGCGCCCGGTTGCGCAAGCGGGCACCGAAGCTGGAGCGGCGTGGCGACGCGCTCGAGGCGCAGCGCCCGCGGCGCCGTCGCCGCCGCCTGTTGCCGCGCTCGCGGCCGCGTTTCGCGCGCGGCGACGTCGCCCGGCCCTACGCGACGATCACCGTCATCCTCGGCTCGGCGATCCTCTTGATCGTCCAGAAGGCGACCGGCTACGGCCTGCTCTCCTTCGGCGGCGTCATCGTCCCCTTCGAGAACGAGTGGTGGCGCTGCCTCACCGCGCCCTTCGCCTACGTCGACGTCGGCTACCTGTTCGTCGTCTCGCTCGCCCTCGCGATCTTTGCCACCGGCGTCGAGCGCCGCCTCGGCACGGCGCCGACCGCAGTGCTGCTGCTCGCCTGTGGTGCGCTCGGGGTCCTGGCGGCCGCCGGCATCGCCGAAGCCCAGGGCGAATTCACCGTGATCGCCGGCGGCAACGGGATGGCGCTCGGCGCTGTCGCCGCCTGGTTCGCGATCCGCCGCGCCGAAACCCACGGGGCGATCGACGAGGAGTACGACATGGTCGGCGTCGCGGTCGCCGCCGTCGTCCTCATCGCGCTGCCGATCTTCGCTCCGACCGCCGACTTCTTCTCCTGCCTGGTCGGCGGCACCGTCGGCGGCCTCGCCGGGCTCGCCGCCTCGGCCCTGCACTCCTCCGACCGTTGATGCCTGTAACGCGGACCCTCTAGGCTGCGCGCGTGCCGGGCGAGAGCGAGTTCGAAGCTGCAATCGAGCGGCTGGGGGAGCCGGAGCGGTTCGCCGCGGCCGAGCGGATGATCGCCCGGGCGGCGCCGCAGCTGCAGAAGGTGCTGGCCGCCGCCCTCGCCGAGGGCGGCTGGTTCGGCGAGCCGCACGAAGCGGAGACGCTGCGGGCCGCCACCGTCCCGGACCCCGACGAGCGGATCGCCGCCGTCCGCGCCCTGCTTGCCGAGGAGGCGCGGATGGGAATGATGGTTGGAGTCGCCGTCGGCTGGGCACTGAACGAAGAGATGACCGACCAAGTCGATCCCGAGGGAGGGAGCTGAAGATGGAGATCAAGTACCACGGGCATTCTTGTTTCGAGCTGAGCGACGGCAACGGCGCCGTCCTGCTCGTCGACCCCTTCCTGAAGCCGAACAACCCGGCCGCCGTCCACAGCGGCGAGGAAGTCGAGCCGACCCACATCGCGATCACCCACGGCCACGCCGACCACATGGCCGATGCCGTTCCGGTGGCGAAGCGGACCGGCGCCCACTGCGTCTCGATCGTCGAGCTCGCCGAATGGCTGAAGGGCCAGGGCGTCGAGAACGTGAGCGACCCCAACCTGGGCGGCACGGTGCGCTTCGACTGGGGTTCGATCAAGCTGGTCCCGGCCTGGCACACGAGCACCCTGCCCGGTTCGGAAGAGGCTCCGTTCAGCGCCGAGCACGGGATCGCGATCGGCACCCCGAGCGGCTTCATCGTCGAGATCGGCGGCGTGTCCGTCTACCACGCCGGTGACACCTGCCTGTTCGGCGACATGAAGCTGATCGCCGAACGCAATCCGATCGACGTCGCCCTGCTGCCGATCGGCGGCCACTACACGATGGACCGCCATGACGCGGTCGTCGCGGCCGAGTTCGTCGGCGCCAAGACGGTGATCCCGATCCACTTCGACACCTTCCCGCCGATCGCTACCGATGCCGAGGCGTTCAAGGCCGAGGTCGAGGCCAAGACCTCTTCGCAGGTGGTCGTCCTCAAACCGGGCGAGAGCCACACCGCCTGAGGCTCCCTTAAAAATCCTGGCTGCCCAGCCAGTCCGGTGTTACCCTCGTCCGCAACCGATGGGAAGCGGACGAGGGGAGCTGTGATGGAGGCCAAAGAGGCAACTGGGACGCAGTCCCGGACCGAGCGCGCCGATTTCCAGGCGACCGCCGACCCGGCGCTGATGGAGGCGGCCGACCGCACGGCCGACGTCAAGCTGCTCGATTACGCCGAGCTGTACGGGCTCTGGGAGCGCCAGCAGTGGCAGACGCAGGAGCTCGACTTCACCCGCGACCGCGAAGACTGGCATCACCGGATCAGCGAGGAGGAGCGCTTCCAGCGCATGTACGGGCTCTCGTCGTTCTTCATCGGCGAGCAGAAGGTGGCGGAGGAGCTGGGGCCGATCATGCGGGCGGCGCCGACCGAGGACCAGAAAGTCTTCCTCTGCACCCAGATCGCCGACGAGGCCCGCCACGTCCGCTTCTTCGAGCGCTTCTACCGCGAGGTCGGTGTGCTCGAGGCCGACGGCCTCAGCGAGATGCTGAGCGAGACCTCCGAGCACCTCAACGACAACTTCGGCCGCCTCTTCGACGAGATGCTGAAGCAGCGCACCGACCGCCTGGCGGCCGAACCGGAGGACACCGAGGCCCTGGTCGAGGCGGTGACGCTCTACCACATGGTGATCGAGGGGATGCTGGCGCTGACGGGCCAGCACTTCATAATGGACTTCAACGAACGCGAAGACACGCTGCCGGCCTTCGTCGAGGGCTTCCAGAACGTCGCCCGCGACGAGCACCGCCACGTCGCCTTCGGCTCCGTCTTCCTGCGCGAGAAGGCGCGCGAGGACGAGCGCTACAAGCAGGCGATCCAGCGCACCCTGGAGGAATCGCTGCCGGTCGCCGACGGCGTTCTCTCACCGCCGTGGGTCGAGGACCCGAACGACTTCGAACTGTTCGGCTACTCGATCGAAGAGACGCGGCAGTTCGCCGGCACCTGCCTGATGCGCAGGCTCAAAGTAATAGGTCTTCAGTAACCGGCGGTTCCGGTTCGACCGGGGGGAGCGGCTGCGGTTCGGCCGGCGGCGCCGGTTCGGCCGGCGGCGCCGGTTCCGGCGCCGGGCTGGCGGTGGGCGGCGGCGGCGGCGATCCGCCGACGGTGACGACGACGGTGGTGGTGCCGGTGCCGTGGGCGCCGCCGCTGCTGGATCCGGTCGAGGGCAGCGCTGCGGTCACGCCTTCGGACTCCGGGGTGCCGATGCCGCCGGTGTCGGTGCTCGACTGACCGGCTTCGTCGTCGCCGGCTGCGGCGGCGGGTTCTTCGGCGGGCGCTTCGCCGGTCGGCGCCGGCTCTTCGACCGGTTCGACGGCCGGGGCCGGGGTCGCTGCTGCGACCTGCTGCTTGTCGAGCATCGTCGCGCTGGTCGCGTGCTCGGCTTCGGCGATCTGCGGTTCGGCCGGCGGCACGTAGGGAATCGTCTTGGCGCTGACGTTTGAGGGCGCCACCGGCGTCGAGCTGTTCTGCTTGACCTCGACCGCGGCGCCGGCGGTGACGACCGCGGCGGCGACAACCCCGGCCACGGCCTTGGCCCCGATCGCGCCGCCGAGAGCACCGAGGCCACTCGCGGCTCCACCGCCGCCGAGCGCGGCGCCGACGCTGCCGACCGCCCCGGCGCCGGCGCCCGCGGCACCGGCACCGGCGGCTCCAGCCGCGCCACCCGACGCGGCAGACGCACCGCCGAAGCCGAGCTTGGAGGCGATGAAGCCTTTGAAGGCGATCAGCGGACCGACCGGGAACAGCGCGGCGAGCATCTTCTCGTTGGAGCGAACCTGCGAGCGGAAGTCGGAGCACTCGTCGCACTCGCGCACGTGGCGGCGGACCGGGGCCGAGACCTTGCGCAGGCCCTCGGCCGCTTCGGAGAGCTCGACCCGGACCTCGGCGCAGGTCAGCAGGCGAGCCTGGCTGGCCTCGGCGAGCGAGATCCGCGCCCGCACCAACAACGACTTGACCGAGGGCACCGTCGTCTCCATCGCGGCGGCGATTTCCTCGTAGGAGAGCGCGTCCATCTCGCGCAGCAGCAGCGCCGAGCGCTGGGTCTCCGGAAGTTTGTTGACGTCGCTGATGATCTGCCGGAACTCCTCGCGGTTATGGACCTTCTCGGCGGTCGAGGCGGCCTCGACTTCGGGGACCATGTCCATCGATTCCTGCGCGTCGGCGGTCGGTTTGCGCAGGTGGTTGAGGCAGCGGTTGCGGGCGATCCGGTACAGCCACGGGCGGAGGTTGATCTCCCGCTCGTCGGCGAGCATCGCCCGGTAGGCGTTGACGAAGACCTCCTGCAGGACGTCTTCGGCATCCTCGGTCGAGCCCAGCATCTGCCGGCAGAAGCCGAGCAGCCGGCCCTGGTAACGGTCGACGATCGTCTCGAAGGCGCCGGCATTGCCGGACCGCGCCATCGCGATCAGTTTCTCGTCGCCCTGCAGCTTGAGCAGGGGCGAGCGGCGGGCCAGGAGTCCGCGGCGACTGGCGTGGGTTAGTGCTGATGCCTCCAAGCTCTCCTCCAGGGAAGGCGTGTCCAGGGAAGGCGATTCCTGTACGTATGGACACCGTAACAAGGGCTTAGTTGCGCACCCGTGAACTTTTATTGCGCCTTTATTGCCCTGCAACGACGCTTGTTGGCGCTGGGAGCGGGATTCTCAGTGCCCGGGGCGGGACTCGAACCCGCGATCCCCCGAGGGGGAAGCGCCTTTTAAGGGCGCCGCGTTTACCAGTTTCGCCACCCGGGCCCGTCGATCGTACCCTCCGCATATACGCTTCGGGCATGGCGGAGCACGGGGGGCGGATCGTCGCGAGGACCTTGAAGTCGCGGGGGGTGGACACCTTGTTCACGCTCTCCGGCGGCCATCTCTTCTCCGTCTACGACGGCTGCAAAGAGGAGGGCATCCGCATCCTCGACGTCCGCCACGAGCAGACGGCAGCCTTCGCCGCCGAGGGGATGGCGAAGGCGACGCGGACGGTCGGCGTCGCCGGGCTGACCGCCGGCCCCGGCGTCACCAACGGGCTCAGCGCGATCGCCGGCGCCCAGGCCAACGGCTCGCCGATCTGCGCCCTCGGCGGGCGGGCCCCGGAGCTGCGCTGGGGCTCGGGTTCGCTGCAGGAGATCGATCATCTGCCCTTCGTCTCACCGCTGGTGAAGTCGGCGGCGACGGTCAAGGAGACCGACCGGATCGCGGCGATGACCGCTGCCGCGCTGGACCTGGCGGCGACGGCCCCGACCGGGCCGACCTTCATCGACTACCCGCTCGACGTCGTCTTCTCCGAGGCCGAGGTCGAGATCCCGGCGCTGCCGGCGGCGGCTGACGCGCAGCCGGCGGCGGGGGTCGAGGAGGCGGCGGCGCTGCTCGGCGCCGCAACGCGGCCGGCGATCATGGCCGGCAGCGGCCTCTACTGGGGACGTGGGGAGGAGGAGATGCAGGCGCTGGCCGAGGCGCTCGGCATTCCGGTCTTCCTCAACGGCCTCGGTCGCGGCTGCCTTGCGGCCGACCACGAGCTCGCTTTCAGCCGCGCCCGCTCGACCGCGCTCGGCGACGCCGACGTCGCCCTCGTGATCGGCGTGCCGATGGACTTCCGGCTTGGCTTCGGGGCCAGCTTCGGCGGCGAGACGAAGATCATTCGCGTCGACGTCGCGGCCAATGCCTTGACCGCCAACCGCCTTCCCGACGTCGACCTGGTCGGCAACCTGCCGGCGACGCTGGCGGCGCTGCGCGAGGGCGCCGACGGCGCCGGCGTGCGGACCCGGACGCGGCCCTGGGTCGAGCAGCTGCGCAACGTCGAGAGCGAGAAGCGGGCGGCCGAGCAGGAGGAGCTGAACGACAGCCGCTCGCCGCTGCACCCGGTGCGGGTCTACAAGGAGCTCGGCGAAGTCCTCGACCGCGACGCGATCGTGGTCGGCGACGGTGGCGACTTCGTCTCCTACGCCGGCCGCTTCATCGACACCTACCAGCCGGGCTGCTGGATGGACCCCGGTCCCTTCGGTTGCCTCGGGGCCGGCCCCGGCCAGGCGATCGGCGCCAAGGTCGCGCACCCCGACCGCCAGGTCTGCCTCCTGCTCGGCGACGGCGCCTTCGGCTTCGCCGGGATGGAGTTCGACACGATGGCGCGTCACGGCCTCGGTGTCGTCGGGGTGATGGGGAACAACGGCATCTGGGCGCTCGAGCACCACCCGATGAAGTTCCTCTACGGCTACTCGGTGGCGGCGGAGCTGACGCCGGAAACGCGCTATGACGAACTGGTCGAAGCGCTCGGCTGCGATGGAATCCTCGTCCGCGAGCCGGGCGAACTGCGGCCGGCGCTGGAGCGCGCCTTCGCCTCCGGCCGCCCGACGCTGGTCAACGTGATCACCGATCCCGAGGTGGTCTACCCGCGCAAGTCCAACCTTGCTTGACGCCCGCCAGGGTCGTTAAGCAGCGCCAAAACAAGAATCGGCCGCCACGAGGGCGACCGATTCAAGTTGGCCCCTCAGGACGGGCAGGGGTACGTCTTCAGGGACCATGTGTATTCGATGGGCTCAGACGGCGGGAGGCGCCATGATGCGGCAATCGCCTAAGCCCTGTAACCAGGTGCAAGGTGGGACTAACCCCTCCTCGTCCCCGGTCGAACTAGTATCGCGCCGGCTGTCCGATTCGTCCACCCGGCGTTCAGGAGCCTACTTAAAATTTTGTAGGTCTCTACTACCGACTTCTTGGGGTTCAGGCATGCTGATAACCCATTTGGCCTACCCGTGGGTTACAGACTGTCCAGTTAGTACCCGGACTTTCTCTGAGTGAATACCCGGGTTTTTTGCAGCCTATCCGATCACTGTGGTGCTGTCGCGACAGCGATCGCGGTGCCGTAGAGGATGTCGTGCTCGGAGACGGTGATCTGCTCGAGACCAAAAGCTCGCATCGTCTCGATCAGGATCACGACTCCGGCGACGATCGTCGGGGCGCGGTCGGGGTGCAGGCCGGCGATCCCGACCCGGTCGGCGAGAGGGACCGAGGCCAGCTGCGAGAGCATCCGCTGGATCGCCGGCAGCGAGAGGACGTGGCCGTGGACCCGCAGCGGGTCGTAGGGCTCGAGCTCCATTTCGACCGCCGCCAACGAGGTTGGCGTACCGGCGACGGCGACCCCGTGGCTGGCCGCGGGGGCGCCGGCGAGTGCCGCTTCGATCTGGCCGCGAGCGTCGGTCGCCAGCGCTTCGAGCTCGATCGCGGCCGGCGGGTCGGAAGCGATGTGGCGCTCGGAGTGACGGACGACGCCGACCTGGAGCGAGGTATGGAAGGCGATCTCGCTGCCGCTGCCGACGATCAGCTCGGTCGAGCCGCCGCCGATGTCGATGACCAGGGTCGGTGCGGTGGGAACGTGCTCGGAGGTTGCCCCGATGTAGGTGAGGCGCGCCTCCTCCTCACCGTCGAGGATGCGGGCCGAGAGCGCGAAGCGCTCGCGCAGCTCGGCGATGAAGGCGCCGCCGTTCTCGGCGTCGCGGACGGCGCTGGTCGCGATCGCGTCGATCCGCTTGGCGCCAAGCTCCTCGATCGCCTCCATGTAGGTGCCGATCGCCGTGCAGACGTCCTCGATCGCCTCGGCCGAGAGCCGGCCCGAGAGGTCGACGCCGCGGCCGAGGCGGGTGACGCGGCTGCGCCTGTCGACCTGTGCCACGCGACCGCCGTCGACGTCGGCGACGAGCAGACGCGAGGAGTTGGTGCCGACGTCGATGACGGCGACACGAGTGGGGCCGGCGGACATGGCCGCGCACTCTAAAGCGAGGTCGCTGCGGCGCCCTCGAGATCGAGCATCTGGCGCGCCTCGTCCGCGGTCGCCGGCTCCAGCGAGAGCTCGTCGAGGATGCGGACGGTGCGCTCGACCTGCTGCGCGTTCGACTCGGCGAGCACGCCCTTGCGCAGGTAGATCGAGTCCTCGAGCCCGACGCGGACGTTGGCGCCCAACAGCGCTGCCGTCGTCGTCAGCCTCACCTGGTGGCGGCCGGCGCCGAGCACCGACCGGTGGTACGCGTCGCCGAGCAGGCGGTCGGCGGTCCTTTTCATGTGGATCAGGTCCTCGGGGTGGGTGCCGATCCCGCCAAGGATCCCCATCACGCTCTGGACGAAGAGCGGCGGCTCGACGATGCCGCGTTCGAGGAAGTGGGCGAGGTTGTAGATGTGGCCGACGTCGTAGCACTCGAACTCGAAGCGGGTGCCGTTGGCGCCGAGCATCTCGACCAGCTTTTCGACGTCGGCGAAGGTGTTGCGGAAGATGAAGTCCTTGGTCATCTCCAGGTAGCCCGGTTCCCAATCGTTCTTGAACTCGGAGATGGTGGCGGCCATCGGGAAGATCCCGAAGTTCATGCTGCCTATGTTCATCGAGCAGAGCTCGGGGGAGAAGCGGACGGCGGCGGCGGCGCGTTCCTCGAGGCTGGTCCCCAGCGCACCGCCGGTGGTGATGTTGATCACGGCATCCGTGTGGGCGCGAATCGTCGGCAGGAACTCGGCGAAGATCTCGGGGTCGCCGCTGGGGTGGCCGGTCTCGGGGTCGCGGGCGTGCAGGTGGAGGATCGCGGCGCCCGCCTCGGCGTCGCCGATCGCCTGCTCGGCGATCTCATCCGGGGTCAGCGGCAGGTGGGGCGTCTGCGCGGGTACGTGGATCGCGCCGGTGATCGCGCAGCTGATGATCGTCTTCTGGGCTGAAGCCAACTTCGTCCTCCTCCTGGGTCCTTTGGGTTCGACCTCGAAGTCTCGCCCCCGGACCCGCGGGATGGGGCAACGATCTGGAGAACCTCCAACCCCTGCCACCGAGGTTGCGAGATCAGGCGCTATGGGCATCAAAACGCAACCTCGTTGCTAGACTCGCTGGTCCGCCGCGGGGTGGAGCAGCCAGGTAGCTCGTCGGGCTCATAACCCGAAGGTCGCGGGTTCGAATCCCGCCCCCGCTATAGGACTGAAACCCGCTTATCAAGCGGGTTTCGTCGTTTCTGGGGACTCCGAGAAACGCTCAAAAATGGCCCTGGGGCAACGCCTGGGGCAACATGAGCTTTCGGAGAGGTCGATCCAGGGCCTTGCCAGGCGCCCCCGGTTCACCTACGTTCGCCCGCGAGAAACGCCAATGAGTGGCCCCGGCGGCGCGCTAACGCCCCGGGGCCCGGCACCGAAGATCAAGCCTTCGATGCGAGAGAGAAGCTACTCCCCGTCCCTCGGCTGAGGGTGCGGCGTCGTCAGCCGGTCTTCGGTGCCCCGACCGGGAGGAGGGCACCATGCCCGAAACGACGATCACCATCGACCGCGACCAGCGAGCCGGGCTCTACGAACTGGTCCGCAACCACCTCGGCGGCATCGAGGACTTCTGGGTCGCGCTGGAGCGCACCAGGGATTTCGCCACCGCTGAGCGGCTGGGGGAGGAGTTCGCCGAAGACTTCCTCTTGCTGCGGGACATCGGCTGGAGCGAGCACGACTTCCGCGAGAGCTACGTGCTGACGATGCCGGCCGACGAACTCGGCGAGCTGCTGCGGCGCCTGCGCGAGGAAGCGGCCGAGATCCTGATCGAGCACGGCACCGAGGCGCAGTCCAGCCGCGAAGACGCCGCGACCAACCAGCGCTTTCAGATCGGCTTCGAGACCTGCGGGAAGGTGCTCTCGGACCTTGGCTCGCAGACGAGGGGGTGACCAGATGCCTTCGCATCGGCCCCGGCGGCTGCTGCTCCCTGAGGCGCCGCGCCTCAACTACGCGATCCTCACCGGGACGCTGACCGAAGACCCCCGGCCAGGTCGAAGCCCCGTTGGGCGGTCTGTCTGCCTCCTGCGGATCGAGTTCCCCGTGGCCGACCCAGAGCACCCCGAGTTGTTGCTGACCTCGGCGGGCTGTGAAATCGAAGTGCCCGACGCGCTGGCCGACCGGCATGGTGTCCGCGACCTCGAAGGCGGCGCCCCGATTCTCGCGGCGGGGCAGCTCAGCGAGCGATGGGCTATTTCGGGCGGCCGATCGAGTAGGCGCGCGGCGCTCGTCGCAGCGCTCATCCGGCCGGAGCAGCGGGCGTACCCGCAGGGGCTCCTTGTTCCTGGAGGTGGCTCATGAGCGTCAAGGACTCCGAGAGGGCGGAAGCGACCCGCGTCACGCGGCGCTTCGCAAAAAACCTCGTTGCGCTACGGCGCGCGTCAGGTCTGTCGCAGGAACGAGTCGCGACGCAGGCGGGGCTGCACCGTACGGAGATCAGCCTGCTTGAGCGCAGCCTTCGGGTGCCGCGTCTAAGCACGATCATTCGGCTCGCCGGTGGGGTTGGTCAGGAGCCGTGCGAGCTCTTTGAGGGGCTTGCCTGGAGAGTCGATCAGAGTCGCCTCCGAGCCGAGGAAGCGAGGGGCTACGAGATCGCGGTCGGCAGCGCTTGGGGAAGGGCGCGATGAAATACCCGACGCCGCTCACCGAGCATTTCGGCCGGCAGCTCTGGCGCCTTCGCCGCCGCGCATATCTCAGTCAGGACGATCTGGCTCGACTGCTCGACCTCCATCGAACCGAGATCAGCCAGCTTGAGCGTGGGCTGAGAGATCCGCGGCTCGACACCATCCTCAAGCTGGCGGCCGGGATGGAGGTATCGCCGTGCGACCTGATCGGTGGTCTGCGCTGGCGTCCCGGCTCGCTGGAACCGGCGACCGGCGCGTACGCAGATGGCGACGGCGGGCGAACCCTCAGACGGAAGGTCGGTTCCCAATGAAAAAAAGGAAATCACTTCCGCCCAATGACGAGGTGCGGCAGAGATTCGGCGACAACCTTCGCGAGCGCCGGAAGCAGTTAGGCATAAGTCAGGAAGAACTCTCGTTCCGGGCTGAAATCGCATACGCCTCAGTTGGTCTCCTTGAGCTTGGGAAGAAGCTGCCGAGGATCGACACCTTCATTCGGCTCGCGGGAGCGCTTGGGGTCAAGCCCAGCGAGCTTGTCGCCGGAATCGGTTGGGTGCCCGCCGAGGTGGTGGCCACGCCCGGAGGCTTTGATGTGCCGGACGATCCCGAGCTCGCTGCCGAGGTCGAGGAGTTGCGAAGGACCGTTCACACCTTCCGAGGACGGGGGTCGCTGCGATGAGCACCGCGAAAGAGGCGCGGATCATGCCCTACGAAGCCAAGGCCCGAATCGCAGACAATCTGTTCGTCCAGCGCAGGCGCGCCGAGCTTTCACAGGGGGAACTCGGAGAGGCGGCGATGGTCACGCCCGCGCATATCACCGACATTGAGAACGGCAAGTCAGTCGGGAACCTCGATACCTGGATAAGGCTCGCCGGGGCGCTCTCGATTTCGCTGGACGACTTGCTCGCCGGCGTGGACTGGACGCCCGGAGAAATCGAGTTCGAAATCGACGCCGGCTACGAGGTGACCTTCGAGCCGTTTGCCGATGACCAGCCAGAGGGAGGGGCGGAAGCGTGAAAGAGCCGATGACCCTTCTCAGCCTGGATGGCGATCGAAGATCGCGGTGATTTCGTCGGCCTCAGGCCAGCCAAGGGCGGCATTGGCTAGATAGAGGCCGAACCCGAAGATCAAGGTCGCCATTCCGTATGGGCCAGTTCCCTCGTAGCGTTCCTCGAGCCAGACACGCTGGCGTCCCGGCTCGACTTCGGCGGCGACGGCGTTCAGCCCCCGATAGGTCGGATGCGCGAAGCCGCTGCTGTTGCGGTACAGGAGCGCGTAGAAGCCCCGAAAGGATTTCAGCTCGCCGTGGGCGCCCATGCCGGGGAGCACGCCCTCCCATCGCTTGTCCGCTGCCACCGCGAGATTGGTCAGCGGTACCAGGCCGTCACCGTACAGGCCGGCGACCTGTGTCTTCATGGCTTGACGCTCCTCGTCGGTGAGAATGGGTTGACCACGTTCTCGTAGATCGGCGTCTGCCTTGAGCCTGGATTCCAGGTCGTCCTTCTTCCATTCCTGTATCCGCTCGGCAGAGGGATCGGCGGCCAGCCAGCCGAAATACACGGCGTGCTCGTAGAGCGATCGGAGCAGAGTCGCCGTGTCCGCTTCTCGGGCTTCCGGTTGCAGGCTCAAGATCGCGCGCATCGTTCCCGCCATGCGGCTGATGAGCCCGGCGCCGATCAACGGGAAGGCGTCGGCGTCGCCCGTCACGCCGAACTCCTGGGGAAGGTGGCGCGCGACGAGATCGACTAGCTCTCCCCCGCGAGCCTGAATCATCTGGTCCCTGGAGTTCATGCGCCCGGCGAGGAGGTCGGGAGTAGGGGGTGCCGCCACCGCAGGAAGGACGTGTCGATCGTGGTCTCGTAGGAGTCGAGCGGCCCGGCCGGGTCGAAGACCTCAATTGTTGCGTCGAACCGCCGATCGTCATCCCGGTCGAACCGAAGGTAGTCGTGTTCGATCGCCAGGGTGTGGTCGGCGACCTCGGAGATCGGTTCCCAGCCCTCGATGTCGTAGGCGGGCATACAGTGACCCACGATTGCCGCGCCTCTTACTTGCTCGATGACCTGCCGGATCGCGCGAACGTTGTCGGGCACAAGCTCGAACTCGTCGCGCCGATCGGCTTGAGCTGGCCGCAGTAGGGGCGGGTCCGTTTGGACATCCTGGACATAGAGCAGAGGATTCGGCTCAGCCTTAAGGGCGTCGGCAAGGATCTCTGGCGTCGTCGGTCCTTTGAAGACCTTGACACCGGAGACGGCGGCCTCGAAGGCGTGCCTCAACTTGCCCTCGTCTCTAGCTTCGAGCCAGGCCGTCATTTCCGCGACGGAGGCGATCCCTCGGGCAACGACTAGATCCGGCGCGCTCGGGATCGCGAAGCGATCGTCGCCGTACTGCGTTACGACGAGATGGCCGCCGCTGTCGAGATGGTGGGCGAGGACTGGCATCGCAAATGCCAGATTCGTGGCGCCCCCGCCGTTCACGATCGCGATCACGGCTCCCGGCTTGATCAGTTGCGGCAATTCAGGGCAGCGATCCTCGGTTGCCAGCAGAGCTCGCTGGGCGGTCGTGTACTTCTCGCCCGTTTCCTCCATACGCTGGCGGATGGCCCGCTTCTGGGCCTTGTTGTCGGTCATATGAACACCCTTCTCGGCCTGAGCCCACGTATCGAGGCCGCGCACGTCGGCGTCGATATTTCCGATGCTCACCCGAGGCGGTGCCCCTTATCCTTCGTCGCCGCCCGGACGTGGGCCGCTGCGGCTAGGAGGTGCGCCGGAGTGTCAGCGCAGAGGCGATGATAGCTCTGCCGACCGCTAGCGCCGCCGATTCCTCGGGGCGGGCTAGTGGGAGTGACCGTGCCCGCCACGCACGGTCCACCACGAATCTCAGGTGATCTTGATGATCACGGCGGTAATGCCAAGGCCGATCAGCGGGTCGGCGACCGGTACGCCGAGGGCGACGACGACCGCGCTGGCGACCACGGCGAGGCTCGTGCGATCAGGGCGGTGCGGGCGGGCCAGGGCGACCACCTCGAACGGCAGATACTCAGCGGGCGCTACCAGCCCGGCTAGACGATCGTGTGCTGGAGGATGGCGCCGATGACGCCGGCGGCGGCCATCACGTAGACGACGCTCAGTTTGCCGTGCCAGCGCTGCAGCGCCGCGAAGGCCCCGAGCGCGATCAGGGCGGTGTAGACGTCGGTTACGCCGGTTTCGAGGATCGTCACCGTCACCGCCGCGATCAGCCCGATCACGGCCGCGGCGACACCGAGCAGGAAGGGATGAAGGCGCTCGTTCTCAGAGACGGCGACGAGCTGGCGGTGGAGGAAGATCGGGAAGACGAAGGCCGGCAGGAAGATGCCGAGCGTCATCACCAGGGCGCCGCCGAGCCCACCGGCGATGTAGCCGACGAAGGTCGAGAAAATGATCAGCGGCGCCGGCAGGACCCCGCCCATCGCCAAGCCGTCGTTGAACTGGCCGCTCGTCAGCCAGTGGTGATTTTCGACGGCGGCCTCGCGCAGGAACGGGATCACGGTGTAGGCGCCGCCGAAGGTGAGCAGCCCTGCCTTCAAGCCCTCGAAGAAGATCGTCGCCGTCAGCGAGATCGTGATCGCCCCGGTGGCGACGACGAGAATCGCCAGGGGGCTGATCGAGAGGGCGCTGCCGCCGCCGATCCAGCGGCGCCCGTTCTTCCACAGCTCGTATGCGATGCCGCCGCCGAGCAGGACGAGGACGAAGGTCAGCCCCGTCCAGATGGTCAGGGCGAAGCCGACGATCGCGATGATCGCCAGCGGCACGTCTGAGATGAACGATTTGCTGAGCCGGACAAGGGCGCGGGCGACCAACGCCCCGACCGCCGCCGTCAGCCCGTAGAACAGCCCCGAAAGGTGCCCTGCCAGGTTGGCCTCGACGTAGAGGATCGAGAGCCCAAGCATGAGGACGAAGCCCGGCAACATGAAGCC
The DNA here is from genome assembly GCA_035689305.1 of Solirubrobacterales bacterium. Lineage (GTDB taxonomy): Bacteria > Actinomycetota > Thermoleophilia > Solirubrobacterales > 70-9 > VAYN01. Next base: position 19,904 of record DASSLT010000033.1, read on the forward strand.
GAGCCCGGCGAGGAAGCCGCCGAGCTTGCCGCCGCGCAGTCGGCCGAAGTAGACGCACAGCTCGTGGGCCTCGGGGCCGGGAAGGATCTGGTAGACGGCGAGGAGTTTTTTGAAGGTCCACTCGGAGATCCACATCTCCTCGTCCACGCACTCGCGCTTGATCATCGCGATCTGCGCCGCCGGCCCGCCCCAGGCCAGGCAGCCGAACTTGAGGAAGCGGATGAAGATCGCCGCCTTGGATTCCTCTTGCCCGGAGGAGGGGGGTGCGGTGATCTCCTGCGGGGGCGCCGGGGTCTTCACTTTGGCGCGGCCTCGCCGCCCAGCATCGAGCCGCGGCGCAGGTACTCATAGAGGCCGTCGTAGAGCGGACCCGTCAGCTCCAGCATCTCCTCGTCGCTACGGACCATCGAGAGCCCGCGGATCAGCACGTCGAGGCCGTGGGCCTCGGGCGCGTCGTAGCGCTCGTCCTCGAGGTCGGCCTGATGGATGATCTCGGCGATCCGCCACAGCGCCAGCTCCTCCAGCTCATAGCGGCGCAGGATCGCCTCGAAGCTGCACTCGCCGCCGTGGTGGCCGAGATCGACCCCGCGCATATCGAAGGGGGTCGCATCGTCGGGCACCTGATCGGGATCGGCGACAAAGACGAACTCGGCCTCGGGGTCGATGAAGCGGCGGATCAGCCAGGCGCAGGCGGTGCGGTCGACGTGGATGCCGCCGCGGGTCGCCCACCTCATGCCGCCAGCTCCTCTAGCCGCTCGGCCAGGCCCTCGACCGCGCGCTCGGCTTCCTCGCGCTCGCTCGGCGGGAAGTAGTCGCGGCGCCTGATCCGGTGCAGCTCGCGGCGCAGCCGCGAGAGGGTGCGGCGGTGCCGTCCCGCAGGTTGGGCGGTCGCCTCTCGCGCCTCAGCGGCGACCGCCCGGTACTCCTCGGCGATCTTCGCCTGGAGGCCCCCGGCGATCTCGCGCTCCTGCGCCGCGGTCGCCGGCTCCGCGATCCAGATCGACGCTTCGCCGCCGGCCTCGACGACCTCGTCGGCCAGCCACTCAAGCTGCTCGCGGTTGCGGCTGTCGAGCGGGAGCGCGACCAGGCCGTCGAGCAGTTGGGCGGCGCCCAGCCGTTTCACCTTGCGCCAGATCGCGAGCCGCGGCGCCGAGGGCTCGCGAGGGAGACGGTAGGAGAGGAAGACCCAGCGGCCGACTCGGGAAGTCACGGCGGGCACCCTAGCAACTTATGAAACAGTGGTTACAGCATCTAACTGAGACAGAAACGGCGCGCGGATCGACGCTCTGGCGGAAGGGAGCGAGAAGGGTCCTATCCCTGCCTGCCGCTGCCTCAGGGGGCTTGGTTCGCGTTTACTTCCGTTCGCAGTTCGCTACGGCGAGGAAGTCTTTGCGCGCAGCGCCGCCGAGGTCGGAGTTCATCTGCACGTACCAACCGCGCTTGCTGAGCATCGGCTGTGATTCGACCATCCAGATGTACTTGCCGTCGCCCCAGACGGTCGAGTTATGGATTTGTCGAACGCCGCCTGAGATCACCCGTTCTCCCTTGTCGCAGATCGCGTGGCCGGTGGCGGCGTTAAAGGTGCCGTCGAAAGGCGTGGTATCTCGATCGATCAGCTTGCCGAAACGCAGCGTCAGCTTTCCTCGGCTGGCTGCGCGATTGGCGCTGGGTTCGTCGCTGCGGGTGACGGCGACAGCGCTGCCGCCGAGGGAGATGAAGAGGGCGACCATCGCGATTACCAGCGAGGGGGAGGGGCGCGGAATCCTGACCTTCATTTTGGATCTCCTTGCTCGGCGCTTTTGTGGTGCGACTTGTGCTTGTGGTGCTTGTACGGCTTCTTCGGCGGCGGGTGCGGCAGCACCCTTATGTAGCGGTTTACAGACCTACCGGGACGGTAGGGGTAGCCGGCCTGTTCGGGGACATTGACCCAGAACACGAACCGGGCCGGACGATCTTCGATTTTGAGGAAGGCGTAGCCGATGCGGAAGTGACAGAGGGCGTCGGTCGTCGCCTGGCCGACGAGGAACCGCCGGCTCGCGCCGGGCACGGTGCCGCTGACGTAGGCGGTCCTGCCGGCGCACATCGGACCGGGGAGCTCGCCGGAGAAATAGACCTTCTTGTGGAACGGGGTCCGGTGGGTGCTGAGGTGCAGCGTCGACCGCGAGCGGATGTGCAGCGCGAGGTCGGTAGAGGTCTCGGTGGCGCCGTAGCGGTAGCCGACGCGGAAGATCCGCGACGGGCCGCGGTTGGTCTTGTAGGACCAGCCGCCGTTCTGGTTGGTGGTCGTCGTCGCCACCAGGTGAAAGGCCCGGTCGGCGAGGTCGGTGTGCGCCTGGATGCAGACCTGGGCCCCGGCGACGGGCTGCCCGCTGGCGTCAGTCAGCCGGCCACGGATCAACGATTTGTGGTGGAAGGAGAGGGTGCGGTCCTTGAGCTTGTTGCCGGCGAAGCCGGCGGTGAGCGTCGTCCCGCCGGCCACCGGGGAGGCCGGGCAGGTGTTGTTGACGAGGACTTCGTGGCTGTCGCAGGCGCTGTTCGGCGTCCCCGTCTGGGCGTAGTCGAAGGCGCAGACCGAGACCGTGTTCAGCCCCTCATGGAAGGGCGGCGAGGCGGTGTCGAGCGTGTAGGTCTTCGTCCAGCTCGGCGGGCACGGAGACAGCCGCGAGGTGAGGGCGCCAGGCAGCGGGTTGCAGCTCGCGGAGAGATCGTCGCCGCCGGTGCCCTTGCCGTTGACGATGATCTGGATCGACTGCAGGCCGGCGCCCTGATCGGCCGCCGCGACCTGCACCGTCTGCGGGCCGCGTAGTTCGGCGCCCGAGAACAGTGAGCCGCCGTCGCTGAGGGTGGGCTGGGAGACGTCGGCGAGGGCGATCCTCACCTGCTTGACGGAGGCGAGCGCATTCGACGCTGGCCCGACACAGCGGTTGCCTTCGTTGGGCTGGGTGCATTCGAGCCGCAGGGAGAGGTAGCGCCAGGTGCCGGCAGGGACGCCGGTTTCGTGACCCTGGTTGTCGTTCTGGACCGCGAAGGCGGTCCCGGAACCGGCGTCGGGGGAGACGGCGAGGTAGCCGTGCTGCCCCGATTCGGTCGCCAGCCGGGAAAACACCGAACCGCCGACGATGTAGGTGCCGGGAGGAGCGGTGAAGACCCAGGCGCCGTAGGCGCCCTGGGCGGTTCCGGTTTCGCCAGCTCCGAGCAGGTGCTGAACCGCAAGCCCCGCTGCGCCCTGGCTGCAGTCGGCCGTCGGTCTGTAGTGGCTGGTCGAGTAGGTGTAGGCGGCGTCGGGGGCGGCAGGATTCAGCCCCGGCGAGCACTCGGCGACGACGTAGTTGCCCGCGCTGGCGGCGCCGGTGCCGAGGGACAGGAGCAGGGCCAGCGAGACGAGCAGGGCGGTGGCGGCCCTGGTGGCGGTCGGGATCATGGACATCGGCGGTGCCTCCATCGGTTGACGCGAGGCCCCGGCGGGGCCTTTGCCTACCTGTCGATCCAGGCGGGGATTTCCGGCACCCCGTCTCACGGCGCGAGGCTCTCCAGGCCCTGGGAGCCGGCGACTTCGTTCGGCGTCGGTTCGCTGCTCGAGGAAGGCGGGCTCGCTTGCGGCGCCGGTTCCGAGGCGGTTTCTTCGCTGGAGGCGGCTGACTCCAGAGACTGGCTCCTGACGCTCGCGGTCGCAGCCCGTTCGCGTTCTTCGGCTCTGGTGGCCGAGCTGCTGGCGGTGCCGGATGAGCGCGACGACTTGGTCGAACTCGCGGTCGACGGCGAGGGCGCCGGGACCGGAGGAGCCGTCACGAGCTGGGGCTTGTGCTCCGCTGGCTTGGCGGTGACGTGCCGGGACGCGGCCGGCCGGTCGGCGTGGTGCGAGGTGCCGCCGACCCCGACGCCGACCAGCTCGGCGCCGCCGACCGCGAGCAGGCAGGCGGCCAGGCAGGTGCCGACCGCTTTGCCGGGGCCGCTGCTGGCGAGGGCGACGATCCGTTCGCTGCCGCCGTTGCTGCCGCTCCTGCCGGCAAGATCGCGCGCCCGGTCGGCGACCCAGGCAAGCCGGTCGTGCACCGCTTCGGCGGCGGCGAGGAGCTGGTCGAGCGGTCCGCGGGAGAGCGCTACCTCGGCGCCGCGGAGGCCAACCCAGACGATGACGCCGATCTCGATCGCCAGCTCCGAGCCCGGCTCGGGGACCGGGGCGTCGAGCATCCCGCCGAGCTTTCGCAGCGCTTGCTTCAACCGTCGCCTATAGGTGCGTTCGCTGCAGAACAGCGCGGCCGCGCTGGCCTCGGCGGTCTTCTCCTCGAAGTAGTGGAGGCTCAGGACCTGCTGCTCCTCGGGGGAGAGCCGCCCTACCGCCTCGCGCAGCTGCTCGGCCTGCATGTAGTCGATCGCGACCTCGTCGGTCGGCGGCTCCGCGACGCCGCCGCTGTCGATGATCGCCTCTACCACGGCGCCGTCCGCCTGCTTGGCCTCGCGGCGAAGATCGTCAATCGCCCGGCAGAACCCAGCGCGGACGACGAAGCCGTTTCGGTTCTCGACCGCCTCGCCGCGCTCGACCGCCCGCAGGTATTCGACCAAGCCCTTCTGCACCGCGTCCTCAATCGACCGCTCGATGAAGGAGTCCGAGAGGTTGAGGGCCTTGAGCTTGCCGCGGATCGCGCGCTCGATCTCGCGGAGCGCGTCGGCTTCCAGCGGACGATCAAGTTCGCGAGTGTTCATGGCGCCAAACTCCGTATTGGTTATACCCCGGTTTTTCATACAGAAATCCTTTTAGGCAAAGGCAGTTCGAGCGATTGGCAGATGCCTCTCCACAGACCTGTCGAACGACGGCTTGCTTTCCGGCGACTTTCTTGAAAGTTGGCCGGGCCGCCGCCTCCTCCACGACCTGTAGGTATGAACGCGGCAGACGAACCTGCTGGCAGCACCCAGGCAAGGGCGTCACTTCCGGAGGACGTGGTCGAGGTGACCGCGCAGCGCCTCCGGGTGATGGCCGAGCCGACGCGAATCTCTCTGCTTGAGGCCCTGAACGCCGGCGAGGCCGGCGTCCAGGAGCTGGCCGATCGGATCGGCCTGCCTCAGCAGACGGCGTCTCACCATCTCAACGTCCTTTGGCGGGCGGGCCTGCTCGGCCGCCGCCGGGTTGGGCCGATGAACCTCTACGCGATCTCCGACTGGAGCGCGTGGTGGGTGATCGAGCAGATCGCTCGCTGGGTGCAGTCCTGTCAGGACGAACAGGGCGCTTCGGCGCCTACCGAATAGCGCAGCGCCGGACGCGGGAAGCCTGCGGGCTCGCCCGCGTCCGGCGGCTGCTTCATAGCTGCTCATCAAGCCGGCCACGCCGGCTCGATGACCCCTGCCCGCAGACGGATCACGGCGCTAGCGGAAGGGTCCGCATAGCACACACAATCGCCAATCCACTCATGCACATAAGTACATAAGTGCGTTTGTAGCTATCTGGAGGTAACCGCAGTAGACCGACCTCACCAACGCAAAAACACACCCCTCGCGACTGACTCACACAGTCACATCGCGTCGGAGCCAAGGAGGCAATGCAAGGTGAGGCAAGAGGTAAGTAACAAAGTCAGAGCAACCGATTCAAGTGTCAGGTCGATGCTGCGCGGGCTGGGCCGGATCGCGATCTGGACCGTGCTCGGGCTTCTCCTCCTTCGCGGCGCCCTGGTCGAGCCGGGCGCCGGCGCCCCGCCGCCCCGGCAGAGCACGGAGGGCGTCGATCCCGCGAGCGCCGCCTTCGCCGTCCGCTTCGCCCGCACCTACCTGACCGACCCGAGCGCCGCTGCGCTCGCGCCCTTCCTCGCCGAAGGCGTCCAGGTCGGGAACGGCCACCCGCCCGAGAGCGGGGCTGGCGAGGTCGCCCAGGCCGAGGTGAGCGGCGCCGAAGACCTTGGCGGCGGTCGCTGGGTGCTGACCGTCGCCGCCGAACTCCGCGACGCGCGCGTCCTCGATCTCGCCGTCCCGATCGTCCGCGAAAAGGCGGGCGAGGTGGCGGCGCTGGGCGCGCCCTCCATAGTCGCGGCCCCCGGCAGCGCTGGGGCCGACTCAAGTGAGCGGCCCCAGTCGCTGGCCGGACCGGACGCCGGCGCGATCGGCGAGCTGGTCTCGAAGTTCCTCCCCGAGTACGTGTCCGCGAGCGACGCCGGCTCGCTCTCCTACCTGCTGGCGCCCGGCGCCGCGGTGGCGCCGCTGGGCGGCGCCGTCGCGCTCGAAGCGCTCACGGGCGTCACCCAGCTCGGCTCGGGCGAAGGCCCCAGCCGGGTCCTGATCGCCGCCGCGCGGGTCAGCGACCCGGCGAGCGGCGCGGCCTATCCGGTCGCCTACCGCCTCGAAGTGATGAAGGCCGGCGGGCGCTGGTACGTCGCCGGGGTCCAGGGGGCGGCGTCGTGATCGGCCGGGCGCGGATCGCCTTCGCTCTCGTCTGTGCGGCGCTGGCCCTGCTGCTGGCGCCGGCCGCCGCGCTCGCGGCGGGCAACGATGTCGGCCACAACATCGGCTCGCTCCTGCGCCAGTACGCGGGCGAGGTCTACGGCGGGATCGTCGCGATCGTCGGGCTGGTCTTCCTGCTGAACAGGAAGTTCACCGACCTGGCGATGTTCTTCCTCGCGGCGATCCTCGTCGGCTGGCTGGTGTTCAGCCCCGATCAGGTCGCCGACGCCGCGCGCGCGATCGGCCAGCGGGTCCTGCCGTGAGCGAGGGCCGCGAGCCGATCCGGTCCTATCAGCGCATCTTCGTCCCCGAGCGGAGGATCTACCAGCTCGAGGGACGGGCGCTGCCGGTCCCCGGCGGGGTCCCGCTGCGCTGGCTCGGCTACGCCGTCGCCGCGCTGGTCGCGGTCCTGGCGCTCGGCTCGGGCTCGGCGACGATCGCCGTCCTGCTCGCGCTCGCCGCCGCGCTGGCCGGGCTGGCGGTCGGCGGTCGCGCCGGCGCGGCGCTGGCGGGTGCCGTCGCCTTTGCTGGCTTTTGGGCGGCGGCCTTCGCCCTCGGCCTGCTGGACTGGCCGCTGCGGCTGATCGTCGTCCCGGTCGCCCTCGCCACGCTGGCGACGCAGGCGACGCCCGACGGCCGCCGGGCCGACCGGTTCGCCCTCTCCTGGGTCGCGCTGCGGCTGGCGCCCCGGCGCCGCTCGCTGGGGCGGGCGCTGCCGCCGGCCGGCCCCGCCCAGCACCGGGGCGGGAGCGTCTGGGTCGCGCCCGATGAGCGCTCCGGGCAGCTGCGCCGGGGCCGGGTCCACGGTCCGGCGACGGTGGCCTTCGCCGCCGGGGTCAGGGTCCGGCGGGCCGGGACGCGCCAGCGTCGGCTAATCGCGCGCCCGGCCCGAGGGCGCCGGCGCCGGCGTGAGATGGAGACCCGCCGGCTCGCGATCGGGGATGGGGAGCTGCTGGAGGTGCGCCCGTGAGCGCCTTCCCGCTGCGCTACGCCAGGCGGAACGTCCTACTCGGCCCCGGCGGGGAGGCGGCGGCGCTCTACCGCGCCGAGCCGGTCTCCTACCCCTTCCTGCCGGTCGGCGAGAAGTGGGCGCTGCTTCACCGTCTCGAACGCTTCGGCCACCTCGTCGGCGCCGACTTCTCGCTGTGGCGGGTGCAGCGCTCCTACCCCGCCGGGAGCTACGCCGACGGGCTGGCCGGCGCCGCCGATCCCGACCACGCCGACCCGGAGGGTTGGCGGCGCTTCCTGGAGAGCCAGGCCGACCGCCTCGCCGAGCTCGACTCCCACCTTCCCGAGATCTACGTCGCCGTCTCGCTGCGAGAGCCGGCGAGGGGGTACCTGCGGAGCCTCGACCGTGCTCGCCGCAGGGTCGAGGAGCTGGCCGGCGTCGGTGGCCCGCGGCCGATCTCGGGCGCGGAGCTGGAGGGGCTGGCCGACGCCGAGGAGCGGACCTTCCAGCGCCTGGCCGGGATTGCCGGGCTGCGCCGGGCGACGACGCCCGAGCTGCAATGGCTGCTTCGGCGCGGGAGCTGCCGCGGGGTCGCCGAGCCCGTCCTCGAGCCGGCCTGGGCGCCGGACGCCCTGGTGATCGAGGGCGAGGGCTCGACGAGCTATGAGCCCCTTGAGCACGATCTCTGGCGCTGCGCGAACGCGCCGATGACCGAGGACCCCTCCGAGCCGCCCTCGCTGGAGGTGGAGGCCGAGGAGGGGCGCTCCTTCCAGGCGATTCTCTGCGCCGGCTCGCTCGCCGAGGAGGCTGAGTTCCCCGGCCCGGCCGAGCTCCTTTTCGCGCCGATGGAGGGCGCCGGCTTCCCGGTCGACGCGGTCCTTCACGCCCGCTGGGTCGGCAACCGCGACGCGCTCGGCCAGGTGCGAAAGCGCATCCTCGATGTCGAGCACGCTTACCGCGAGCAGGCCGAAGGCGCCCACGGCGGGCCGGGCTGGCGGGCCGAGGACGATCGCGAGCTGGCCCGCGAGTACGAGGCGGTCTTGCAGTCCTCCGCGCACCCTCCGATGCTGCGCGCCTATCTCTCGCTCGCGGTCGGCGCCGCCGACCGAGCCGAGCTTGAGCGCCGGGTCGAGGCGCTGCGCGAGCGCTTCGGCGAGGTCCGGCTGCACCGCCCGCGCGGGCTGCAGCACCGCCTGTTCTTCGACCACATGCCGCGCACCGACGCCGGCTCGGTGCCCGACTACCTGCAGCAGATGACCGTCGAGCAGTTCGGCGCGATGGTCGCCACCGCGAGCGCCGGGGTCGGCTCGGCCGGCGGTCTCTATATAGGGCACTCTCCGGGCGGCGCCGGGCGGCCGGTCCGCTACGACCCGACCGAGGCGCCCGCCACCGCCCGCCCCTCCGGGGTCCTGCTAGCCGGGACGCTCGGCTCTGGCAAGACCCTCGCCGGGCAGCTCATCGCCTACGGCGCTCAGCGCCGGGGCTCGCTGGTCGTCACCTTCGACCCCAAGCCCGACCACAACCTGGAGGGCGTCCCCGAGCTCGCCGGCGCGGTGGAGGTGCTTGAGCTCTCGGGCGACCCGCGCCACCGGGGCAAGCTCGACCCGCTTCGGATCGGGCTGCCCGAGCTGCGCGAGGAGCTGGCCTCCAGCTACCTGCTGGAGCTGCTGCGCGATCCGCCGCCCTCCTGGGAGAACGCGATCGACCGCGCCGTCCGCGACGCCGTGCGGGCCGGCGAGGAAAGCCTCGGCTGCGTCGTCGCCCGGCTGCGCGACGCCGGCACCGACGCCGGGCGCGAGGCCGCGGAAGCGCTCGATGTCCTCTCTGATTTCGGGCTCGCGCGGCTCGGCTTCGCGCCGATCGAGGAGGCCGGCGCCTAGTGGCCGAGCCCTCGGTGATCACGATCCGCACGCCGGGGCTCTCGCTGCCCGATCCCGGCGCCTCCCGCGAGACCTACACCCGCGCCGAGCGGGTCAGCGTGGCGACGCTGGCCCTGGTCGCGGCGAAAGCTCTGCGCCTCGTCAGCACGAACCGCCATCGACACAAGATCGTGCTGCTGGACGAGGCGTGGTTTCTGCTGGCCTCCACGCAAGGCCGGCTGCTGCTGAACCGGCTCGTCCGGCTCGGCCGCTCGATGAACGCGACGATCCTGCTGGCGACCCAGCGGCTCGCCGATCTCGGCGACCTCTCCGAGCTGGTCGGGGTCTTCTTCCTGTTCGGGCAGGACTCGATCCCGGAGGTCGAACGCGCGCTGGCGATGATCGGCCTCGACCCCGAGGACCCGGCGCTGCGCGCGCTGCTGCTCGAAGCCCGCCAGGGCCTCTGCGTGATGCGCGACCTCGACGGCCGGGTCGGCGTCGTGCAGTTCGACCTCGTCTCCCCCGAGCTGCTGGCGGCGCTCGACAACACGCCGGGGGCGCGGGCGTGAGGCGGGTCCTGACCGTCGCGGCGCTGGGGCTGGCGGGCGTCCTGATCGTCTCGCTGCTTGATCCGGTCACCGCGCTCGGCAGCGATGTCTGGAGCAACATCTCCCCGGCGGCGCCGCTGGGCGGGGGCGGGCTGTTCGGTCGCTACCCACTCGACCACTACACCCTCGATCAGCACTTCACCGCCGTCTCGGTCTCGCTGACCGGCGGGGTCGATGTCTCCGGCGTCCTGCCGATGATCGCCTACTTCTTCGCGGGGGCGCTGTGGTGGCTGACCTGCTTCCTCGCCAACGCCCTGATCACCCTCTTTGCCTTCGCCTTCAGCCTCGATCTCGTCAACGGCTCGCAGGCGACCGGCGGGGCCGGGGCGCTGGCGCCGGTCTCCGCGGCGATCCACTCGATCTACGCCAACGTCTTCGGCGGTCCCTGGCTCGTTCTGGCGATCTCGGTCGTCGGCATCTGGGCGATGTGGCGGGCGCTGGTGCAGCGCCGCTACGCCGAGACCGCGGGCGCTCTCGGCCTCTCGCTGATCTACGTCGTCCTCGCGCTGTTCTTCGTCGCCCAGCCGGGGCAGACGATCGGCGCCGCGTCGAAGTGGACCAACCAGATGTCGGAGGCGTTCCTCGCGATCTCCGACCACGGCAGCCCCTCGGGGGGAGGGCAGGCGAAGGACGAGGTCGCCGACCGGCTGTTCGACCTCCTCGTCGTCAAACCCTGGGTCGTCCTCGACTTCGGCGGGCTCGAACACTGCGTTCTCGCCGGCACCGGCGACGAAGACTCAGACCCGACCTCGGCGCCGGTCAGGCCGCTTTCCTCGAGCCCCGCCCGCGAGGGCGCCCTCGCCCGCCGGCTCGCGTCGGGGACGGAGGTGAGCGCGGACGGCAAGGTCTGCGTCAACAACGCGAACAAGTACGCGCCGCACTTCCTGCGCTTCGGCCTGGAAAGCGATGAACGCGACGCCGAGTACGACGCGCTCGACCACGGCGACTCATCGAAGCTGCCCGACGCCGACGCCGATGCCGCCGGCTACCGGCTCGGCGTCGCCGACAAGCCCGCGAGCGACGCGATGGAGGCGGGCGGCCAGTATCAGCGGCTGCTGCTCGCGCTCGTCATCTTCGTCGGCGAGCTCGGCGCGGTTTGCCTGCTCGGCTCCCTCTCAGTCGGGATCATCCTCGCCCAGGTCCTGCTGCTCCTGCTGCTGGCCTTCTCCCCGGTGGCGCTGGTCGCGGCGGTCATCCCCGGCCGCGGTCACGCCTTCTTCAAGGGCTGGCTGGAGAAGCTGGCCGGCTACCTGCTGCGCAAGGCGGCCTACTCGCTGATCCTGGCGACCCTGCTCGCGGTCAACGGCGCCCTCGCCGGCGCGACCGCGCAGCTCGGCTGGCTGATGTCCTTCGGCTTGCAGGCGCTGTTCTTCTGGGCGGTCTTCCTACAGCGGAAGAACCTCACCGAGAGCCTGATCGGCATCGCTACCGGGCCGGGGGCGCCCGGCCGCGACAACACCCTGCGGCTGCTCGCCCTCTACGCCGGCGCCCGCAGCCTGCGGCGTCCCCTCGGGGGGCTTCGCCGCTCGGCCCGCGCCGGCACCGCGGCGCCCGCCCGCGGCGCCGCCGCCCTGACCGGGAGGGACGCGCCGAAGCCGGGCACCGCGGCCCCGGCGCCGCGCTTCGGCACCAGCTACAGCGCCCCGGTCGGCGGCGGTGCCCCGAGCCTCGACCAGCCGGGGCCGAGCGAGCGCCGCTCGCGGCCCTCCCCGGCGCCGAAGGACGCCGAGCCGGCCGATCGCGCAGCCGCACCAGCCCGCCGGGGCCGCGAGCGCGGGCGCCGGCAGGGGGTCCCGAAAGGCGGCAAGCCCCGCCAGGGCAAGGCCGCCGCCAAGCCCGGCAGGGAAGCCAAGCGGGCGCCGGCGCGTGAGTCCGAGAAGCGCGGCACCGAGCGCCAGCCCGCCGGGGACGGCCGGCACACGGACGCCCCCCAGCGCCAGGGCGCGGCCGGCTCGCAGAGCGCCCTCGGCGCCGAACTCCGCGAGGAGCGCGAGCGGGGCGGGAAGCGAGGCCAGCCACGGCAGCCAGAACGAGAGCCGCGGCCCGAGGCGCCGCGGACGCCGCCCCGGCGCCGGCGCCGCTGGCGGCGGATGGGGCGCGGGCGATGAGCGAGCGGAGGACCCGGAGCATCGGTCCCTGGGCGCTCGCCGGCGCGGCGGCCATGAGCCTCGTCGCGGGCGTCATCGCCGCGACGCTGATGGCGCTCCTCGGCGCCAACGTCGCCTGCCTCGGCGCCAGCGGCCCGGTCTCGGGCAGCCAGCCGAGCCGCGCCGCCGTCAAGCAGATCCCGGCCAAGCGCCTGCGGCTCTACCGGCAGGCTGGTCAGCGCTTCGACGTGGACTGGACCGTCCTCGCCTCGATCGGTTACCAGGAGTGCGGCACGGGCAGCTGCGCGCACGTCTACCCGTCCGGCTGCGGGGGGCCGATGCAGATCGCGATCGTCCGCGAATCGGCGTGCAGCCCAGGAGCGGGGCCGACGATCTGGGAGACCTACGGGGTCGATGCGGACGGCAACGGGGAAGCCGATCCCTTCGACCTCGCCGATGCGATCTTCACCGCCGCGCGGCTGCTTCGCGCCGTGATGGGAGCGCCGCCGATCGGCGGCTCCTACGCCGCCTACCGTGAGGCCGCCTGCCACTACTACGGCGCCTGCGCCGACAGCCTCGTCTCCTACGCCGACGAGGTGATGGCCCGCGCCGTGGAATACGGCTTCCACGGCAAGGGCTCACCGGCGCCCCCGGCCGGCGCCGCCCCCGCGGCTGAAGGCTCGGCCTGCGGCGCCGCCGGGGGCGGGGCGAGCGCGAGCGCGATCGTCCGCATCGCCGAGAGCCAGCTCGGCACCGGGGAGAGCCCGCCGGGGTCCAACTGCACGAAGTACGGCCCCTGCGAGGAATGGTGCTCGCTGTTCGTCGCCTGGGTCTGGGAGCGCGCCGGGGTGCCGATGAAGGGCGGCACCGCGCCCTACGCCTACTCGGGCTCGATCTATGAATGGGCGAAGGCGCACGAAGGCGGCCCCTTCGCGACGACCGCGCCCGGCGACCCGCCACTTTCGACCCCGGCGGCGAACGGCGCCCGCGTGCTGCCGGCGACGGCGACGCCGGCGCCCGGCGACGCCGTGCTCTACGGCTCAGGGCCGCAGGCGAGCGATCACGTCGGCATCGTCGAGCGCGTCTTCCCCAACGGGGAAATCACGACGATCGACGGCAACTACGGCGACCGCGTGGCGAGGGTCGGCCCGTTCCTTCCCGCCCAGGCCGCCGCCAGCGGAGAGCCGGCGCCGATCTTCGGCTACGCCCACCCGCCCGGCCCGGAAGGGGGCGGCGGTGCCTGAGCGCCTGCGAGCCCTGCTCGACCACCCCCTCGACCCGAGCGCGGCGCGGGCGATCCTCACCTGCGCGACCGCGATCCTCATCGCCCTCGCCGCGATCTTCGCCCTCGCCGGGGGAGGTTCGGAACCGGGCCAGCGCTCGGGCGCGGCGGCATCCCGCGAAGGGAGTCCTAGGCCTCCAGCCTCCCCGGCCGGCGCCGCCCGGCCCCAGTGGCCCGAGGGCCGGCGCCGAGATCGGTCCCGCCGGCAGGACCCCCAGGACCGTGATGGCAGCCCCGCCGCCCGGCGGGCGGCGAGCGCGCTTCGCAGCCATCGCGCCCTCCAGCACGTCCCCTACCGCCGGGGCGGGCTGACCGTCAGCCTGGTCGGCGCCCGTCGCGGGCGCGCCGTCCTGCGGGTCACGGCCCCGAGCTTCCCCGCCGCGAGGCGCGGCTGGCTGGCCTTCCTGGATCGCTTCCACGACGCCGGCCGCGCCTACGTGGTCCGTCTCCGAGGACGGCGGGGCGGCGATGGCTGAGCGGAGGATCATCGACCTCTTCGCCGGGGCCGGGGGCTGGGATGAGGGCCTTCGCGAGCTCGGCTTCTCGGCGATCGGCATCGACGCCGACCGCTGGGCGTGCGAGACCGCCCGCGCCGCCGGGCATGAGCGGATCGAAGCCGACATCGCGGCCCTCGACCCGCGGGCCTTCGCGCCGGTCTGGGGGCTGATCGCCTCCCCGCCCTGCCAGGCGTACTCGAACGCGGGCAAGGGCCTTGGCAAGCTCGACAAGCCCCACGTCATCGCCTGCGCCCATGAGCTCGCCGCCGGGCACGACTCCCGCGCCGAGCACCTTGAGGCCTGCCGCGACCCGCGCTCGCTGCTCACCGTCGAGCCGCTGCGCTGGGCGCTGGCGCTGCGGCCTCGCTGGGTCGCGCTGGAGCAGGTGCCGCCCGTCCTCGAGCTTTGGTCGCTGTTCTGCGGCCTGCTCGCCGCCCACGGCTACGAGGCCAGCGCCGGGGTGCTGAGCGCCGAGCGCTACGGCGTGCCGCAGACCCGCAAGCGGGCGTTCCTCGTCGCCTCCCTCGACGGGCCGGCCGACCTGCCGGTCCCGAGCCACCGCTCCTACAACCCGCGCCGCCCCGATCACGTCCCCGAGGACGAGCGCGACCTGCTGCCCTGGGTCAGCATGGCCGACGCTCTCGGCTGGGCTCGGGACGCCGTCACCTACACCAACAACCAGACCGGCAACGGCCGCCGCCCGCGCGGGCTGGCGCGAGCCGTGACCCGCCCGGCGCGGACGCTCGACACCGCCTCGGGGTCGTGGACGATCGAGCGCGGGGGAGACGATGGCTGAGGGCCGGCCGGAGTGGACCCGCCGGCGGCCGGCGACGACGGTGCTCTCGACGCCGCGGATCTCGGCGCCCTCGGCCCGCGACCGGGACCCCGACTGGCGGCCCGGCGATCCCTGGCCGCCGCAGTTCCGAAACGCCGTCCGCATCAGCGTCGAGGAGGCGGCGATCCTGCAGGGCTTCCGCCCCGACTACCCCTGGCAGGGGTCGCGCAGCCGCCGCTTCATGCAGATCGGCAACGCCGTCTGCCCGCCGCTGGCGCTGCTGGTGATCGAGGCGGCGGCGCGGGAGAGCCTGCGCGGGGAGGGGGAGAGGTGAGGGCGCCTGGCGCTCGCGTCGTAGCTCGCGTCGCGCTTCGCCTCGTAGCTCGCGTCGCGATTCGCGGCGGCGCCAGGCGCCAGGCGCCGGGTTCCGCTTGCGGGCTGGCGATCGGAGGCCGGCCGCGCGCTGACTTGTATCCCCGCAGGGGGTCCAGTCGTGAGTGAGTCCGATCGGCGGGACGGAGTCCCGCTCGCTCTCCTCGCGTCGGCTATCGCGGTCGTCGTCCTGGTCGCCAACGCCCCAAGGTGGGGACGCCTACTCCTGGAGCTTGCGGGACGCCCCGCCTCCGTCAGCCTCGCCGGGGCTCTGCTGTGCTTCGCCTTTGCGGTGATCGTCGCCCGCCTCGTTGTCACTCGGCGGTCTCTCGCTCACCGCGTGGCGATGCTCGCAGTCCCCGCCGATTCCTTCGATCCCCCCGAGGAGGCGGTGATCCGCTTCGCGTCGGGTCTCAGCCGCTCGCGGCGGGCGGTGAGGGGCATCCTCGACTCGCCCGCGAGCGCCGTGAGGCTGCGACTGGATGCCGATGGGGCCGGCCGGCTCCGCTACGGCGTCGAGGTCCCCGAGCGCGCCCGCGCCGCCCTGCGCGCTTCGCTGGCCGCCTACCGGGGGGTCGAGCTGCGGCCCGTCCCCGAGGTTCCCGAGAATGTCGCCGAGGGAGCCGAGGTCGCGCGCGCGGAGCTGGTGCTCGCTCGGCGAAGCAGCGAGCCGCTGCGCGCCGCTGGCCTCGACCCTGACCCGCTCTCGGGCATCGCCCGCGCCCTCGACGCGATCGAACCGGACGGCGGGGACTCGGCCACCGTCTGCGTCGACCTCCTGCCGGTCACCCCCGGCCGGCGGCGTCGCCTGCGCCGCCGGCTGCTTCGCCGGGCCCGCCGCGCGGGCCAGCCAGCCGGCGCGCAGGGGCAGGAGCTGGCCGATCTCCTCACCGGCACCGGGAGAAGACGCGGAGGCGCACCGCCGGCCGAGCTCGTAGAGCGCTGGGTCGGCCGCCAGGCGCTGACGCGCAAGCTCGGCGGTGCCGAGCCGCTGTTCGAGTTGCAGGTCCTGGTCCGGGTCGCCTCGCCCGTCCCCGGCCGGGCCAAGGCGCAGCTCGCGGCGATCCTCACCACCTTCGACGCCTTCGCGGGTGAGAACCACCTGCGCGCCTCGGGCCTGCGCATCCCCGGCGTCGCCTTCCTCGGCTCCGACCTGCCGGGTCGCCGGGGCGGCTTTGACCGGCGCCTCGCGCTGGGGCTCTTTCGACCCGCGCGCCGGCGGATCGTCACCGCGACCGAGATCGCCGGGCTGATGAAGCCGCCGACGAAGCGCTGCACCTCTCCCAACGTCGTGCGCCTGGCCGGCGCGGTCGAGCCGCCGCCCCGCGAGCTGCCGACCTTCGCCGGGCAGGCTCGCCTGCTGCCGCTGGGGAAGGTCAGCAGCGAGAAGGGCGAGCGCGCGGTCGGCGTCCCGCTCGCCGACACCAACTTCTTCTACATGTCGGGCCGCTCGGGATTCGGCAAGACCGAGACCGCCGTCGGCCAGTTCCTGCACATGGCGCGCGCGGGGCACGGCTGCCTCTTCCTCGACCCCCACCACGACGCGATCGAGCGGATCAAGGGCTACCTGACCGAGCCCGGCGTCCGCGAGCGCGTGGTCGAGCTCGACCTCTCCGACCCCGATCGCCAGCCGGCCTGGAATCTCTTTGCCACCGCCGGCCGCTCACCCCAGCGGGCCGCCGGCCAGGTCGACGCCGTGGTCGACGCCTTCGCCTCGGCGCTGCGCTGGGACGAGGTCAACGCGCGGGCGCTCAACCTCACCACCCAGTCAGCCCAGGCGCTGGCCGACCTCGCCGCGAAGCTGCCTCCCGAGCTGGCGCCGACGATCTTCGAGATCCCGGTCCTGCTGAGCGACGAGGACTGGCGGGCGGCGGTGCTGCCCCACGTCTCCGCGCCGGTCCGCGAGTTCTTCGAGGACCGCTTCCCCCGGCTGGCGCCCGAGGCGATCACGCCGGTCACCAACCTGATCGACCGGCTGCGAGCGTCGAGGCCCGCCGCCGCCCTGCTCGGCAACCCGCTCGCGACCTACGACGTCCGCGCCGCGATGGACCAGGGGCTGATCGTCCTCGTCTGCCCGGGGCCGGGGTCTGGGCGCGACAAGCTGATCGCGAACTTCGTCGTCTTCGACGCCCTGCACGCCGCCCGGTCGCGGGCCGAGCTCGCGGCCCACCTGCGCCGCGAGTTCTACCTCTGGCTGGACGAGGTGCAGATATACGACGGCTCGACCTCAGGCACCCTGGCGGCGCTGCTGGAGCAGGCGAGGAAGTTCGGGCTGCGGGCGCTGCTGTTCAACCAGAACGTCGAGCGGCTGACGAGCGCGACCCGCGATGCCCTCTCGACCAACCGCTCGCACATGGTGACGACGGCGCTCGGAGCCAAAGGCGCGGCGCTGATCGCCCGCGAGCTCGGCGGCGAGCTCGACGCTGAGGCGATCACCCAGCTTCCCCAGTTCAACAGCCTCGCCTCGGTCACGCTGGGCGGGGAGATCAGCAGGCCGTTTCGGCTGGAGGGCGTCCCGGTCGAGGAGATGTTCCCCGACGCCCGCCGCCCCGGCGAGGTGGCGCTGCTCGACGCGGCGATCGACGGGGCGCTCGCCCGCGCCCCGGTCGCCGAGACCCTGGACCGTCTCGCCGGACACCGCGAGGCGATCGTGGCGGCGCTGCGCGGCGCCGGGCGCCAGAGCACCGGCCGCCGCCCGGGCGGGCGGCAGACGATCGAGACGCGGGGGAGCGGATGAGCGCCGGCGGGCGGGCGCCGCGGCTCGGCGCGACCGGCGTCGAGGTGCTTGAGAGCCTGAACCAGCACCGCCTGCTCTCGACCGCCCAGGTCCACGAGCTGCACATGCCGGGCGCCTCGAAGCGGTGGGCTCAGCACCAGCTCGGGCGCCTGCGCGCCGCCGGCCTCGCGGCCGCCGCGCCGCTGGCGGGCCGCGGCCTTCTCTGGCACCTGACCGAGGCGGGCGTCGATGCCGCCGAGACGATCCCGAGCCGCGCCGAGACCCGGCGCAAGGTGATCACCCCCGAGCAGGCCGCCGGCCCGCTGCAGGAGCACACGATCGCGGTCAACGGCGTCGGCCTCGCCTTCGTCCGGGCCGCGCGGGAGCGCGGCGATGACTGCGGCCCCTTCGACTGGCGCCATGAGGTCGCCCACTCGCTCGGCCCGCCGCCGGGGCGACGGACGGGAGAGCAGTTGATCGCCGACGCGGTCCTCACCTACCAGCTCAGCGAGGGCGACGGGAAGGCCAGCATCGCCTACCGCTTCGTGGAGCTCGACCGCGCCAACCGCTCGGCCGCCGACCTCGCCCGGCGGATCGGCCGCTACGCCCGCCTGCATCGCCGGAAGATCCCCGCCGAGGGCGGGCACGGATCGGTCTCCCTCTGGGAGCGGCTCTACCCGGTCTTCCCGACCGTGCTCCTCGTCCTCGCCGGCCGTCCCCGCGATCGGCTCGAGGACCGGCGCCGGACGGTCCTCGCGCTCTGTCGCCAGGACCCCGACCTCGCCGACTCGCCCGAGGTCGAGGTCTCGATCTGCCTGCTCGCCGACCTCGACGCCCGCGGCCCGTTCGCGCCGACCTGCCGCACCGTCGCCGAGCCCGAGGCGCCGGTCGACTGGCTGGGGGAGAGGAGCGGGTGAGCGCGTCCACCCAACCGCGCAGCGGCAGGCCCCGGCCGACCGGGCTGCCGCTGCTGCGGGCCGACGAGCGCTTTGTCGAGGCGCTGGCCGGCGCCGTCGCCGAGCGGGTCGCCGAGCGGCTCGGGGCGCAGGCGGGGGGAGAGGAGGGCTATCTCACCCCCGAGGCCGCCGGCCGCTACGTCGGTGTCCCGCGCCGCCGCATCCACGAACTCACCAGCGCCGGCCTGCTCGTCCCCGATGGCCGCGACGGGCGGACGCCGCTGTATCGGCGACAGACCCTCGATGACTACGTGCGGAGCGGTGGCGAGGACCGATGACGCCGCCGGGAAACGCCCATGAGGAGCGGGATTCCGAGGCTTTCAGGCAGACAGTCAGGGCGCATCATCCTGTTAATGTTTTGTCCGCAAACATAAAACGGGGCGGCGCCGCAGCAACGGCCCGCCCCCGGCTCAAGAGGAGTTAGCTCATGAGCGTTTCCGAGGGTACTCACGTCCCGGAGGATCGTCCAGGCTGCGGCGATCTTCGGCGTCTGGTCAAGACGAAGACGCCGGGCGTCTTCAAGCGGATCGACGGCCACGGCAAGGTCGTCGGCTACGTCGCCGTGATCCGCGTCGCCGGCAAGCAGCGAAAGCGCAACGCCACCACCTACGACGCCGCACGGAGGATCAAGCGCGAGAGCGAGACCGACCGCGACCGCGGCGAGCTCCAGGCGCCGACCGCGATCAAGTTCCTCAAGTTCCTCGATGAATGGGTCGAGCGCTACAAGGGCCAGGGTCGGCGGGGGTTCCGCCACAACACCCGCGATGAATACCGGCGGCTGATCGGCGCCTACGCCCGCCCCTACTTCTCGTCGCGGTTGAAGCTGGTCGACGTGAGCACGTTCCTGCTCGCGCGCTTCGTTGACTGGCTCGCCGACGAAGACGAGCAGGGCAAGTGCCTCAGCGACGCGACGATCGCCAACATCGTGATCCCGCTGCGCGCGGCGCTCGGCACCGCACAGCGCGAGGGGCTGATCCGCCACAACCCCTCGCTCGGGCTGACCCTGCCGCACCGCGAGGAGATCGAGGAAGGCGAGGAGATCAAGGTGTTCAGCCGCGAGCAGCTAGCGGCGGTGCTGGCGATGGCGCCCGACCGCCACAAGCTGCTGTTCGAGGTCCTGGCGACCTGCGGCCTGCGGATCAGCGAGGCGATCGGCCTCCAGCGCCTTCACCTGCAGCTGGACGGGTCGGCGCCCGAGGTCTGCATCAGGCGGGCGATCGTCAAAGGGCGGATCGAGCCGCCGAAGTCCAAATACAGCAAGCGCGACGTGCGGCTGCCGGCGCCGCTCGTCTACAAACTGCGCGGGCACCTCGCCGCCCAGGAGGCGCAGGACTCGACCGCGCCGGTCTTCACCAATGTCGCGGGCGAGGTCATCGACCCCAACAACATGCGGCGGCGCATCGTCAAGCCGCTGGTCGAGGAGGCCGGCGCGCCCTGGGCGGCCTTCCACACGTTCCGCCACACCTTCGCCTCGCTGCACCTCAGCGAAGGGACCAACCTCCTCCAGCTCAGCCGCGCTCTCGGCCATCACTCGGCGGCTTTCACGCTGAGCCGCTACACGCACCTGCTCCCCGGCGACGAGGCGCCGCCCCTCGACCTCGCCGCCTCGCTGGCGACCGATCTCGCCGACGCCGCCGACGACCTCACCGGCGAGCCAGTCCTTGCCTAAGTCAGTCCAAACGAAAGGAAGTTCACGATGACCAACGACACCGACAAAGCAACTGTCGAAAGCGTCCCGCTGTGCCTCTGCACCAACACGGAGCTGGAGGCCGGGAAGACCTGCGGTCTGTCGTTCTGTCCGAACGCGCCGGCCGCCGCCGACCAGGGTGCGGCGCCGCACCCCCGCCTTCGGGATGGCGAGCCCGCCGTGGTCCCGACCGTCGAGGACCGGGTCGATGGCCGGGCGCTAGCCCTGCTGGACGCACACCCCGTCTTCGACCGCGATCATTTCGCCTGGGTCGGCTCTGAGCATCTGGGCGGCGGCATCTTCTGCGCGTCGGTCTACACGGGCACCGCCGCCGACAGCCCCTACCTCTGGATCACGCTCGCCGAGGAGCGCGAGGACGGCTACCTCATCTGCGTCTGGGTCGGCGACGCCGCCGGTGAGGAGGAACCCGAAGACCCCTTCCTCGTCGCCGAATGCGGCGACGAGGATCTGGCCGACGAGTCTCTGCGGCTGCTCGCCTCAGCCGGGAAGGCGGCGCGGCGATGACCGCGATCGAAGGGGCGGGCGGCGGCATCAGCGGCGGGCAGGGCGACCTGCCCGCCGTCGGTGCCCGCGCCCGGCTTCGCCATGAGATCGAGCGCTTCCCTCATTTCCTGATCGAGGCGGGCGCGACCGGCACGGTCGCCGAAGCGTCGGAGTCGCTGATCGCCCTCCGCATGGATGACTTTGTCCCCGGTGCCGAGGAGTGGGACAACGAGGTCTGCTGGACCCTCGAGGACGGTGACTTCTTCGCCGACCCGGACGCGACCGCGGAACAGCGGATCGCCGCCGCCTTTCATGACGACGCCGAGGTCATCAGCAGGGCCTTGGACTGATGGCGATGCGATTCGACCCCCGGCTCGGCTTCTCCGACCACCACCGCCAGCGCTACGCGGCAAAGGTCCGCTTGCCTGGGGACGGCGAGTTCCTGATCGGCAGCTACTACGAGGATGGCTCCGTGACCCTGGACGGCGAGTTCGCGGTGACGCTGGTCGGACGGGAGGGGCTGCTGTTTCCCTGCCTGGTCGCCTTCGGCGAGGCGGCCGGGGCGCTCCAGCGAGCGCTCGACGCCGGGCTGCTCGATGTCCTGGGCTCGGTGGGTAGCCGCGACGAGTTCTCCCGTCGCCTGATCGCAATCGGGATAATCGACCGCTCCGACGAGCGACTGCCTGCCGAGTCGGACTAGCTGGGGGCGGCCGACTGGCAGGAGGGCGGCTAGTCTCCTGCACGGCCTCGCAGTAGCTCAGGCGTGGCTACTTAAGTTCAAGGCACGCGACCTCGCCACCCGCTGCAGTTTTTCCGTCCTAGGCTCCATTCATGCTCCCCTCCCATGAGCCAATGGAGAAAAGTGGCACCGGGAACCTGGGGGGAGCACCTGCGGGTCGGGCTCCTGGCGGCCATAGAACAGGTCTACGACGAGAACTGCCAACGCTTCGCTCCCGAAGACATCGGCGACAACAACAAAACCTTCGGCATCACGGTCTCCGAGAACCTTCACTACGTGATCGAGCGCGATGTCGTCCCTCTGATCGAAGGAGCCGAGGTCGAGAAGCCCCGAAACGCTTGGGTCCTGCGGCTTCCGGGGAATCTCTTGCTCCACATCTACAAGGCGCCTCCCGGAGCGATCGACGTCGGCGAGGTCCGGTTCAACGCCTCCAAGGTCAAGCTCGAACTTGTCGCCGAGAACGCGGCCCAGTTGGCGCTCGACTTCGAGGAGCCCGAGCTGCAGGTACCGGAGAACGCGGACCTGAAACACATCGTCGTCGTCCATTTCGGCGACCCGAAAGAAGGACTGCAGCGGGTCGATGTCGGCGCTCCCTACGCGGACGAGGTCAACGGCTGGGAGTGGGAGTGGGTCGACTGCCTCAGCGAGCTCGAGCCCTATGACGCCGAGCAAGACGATGGAGATGTAGCCTCCGACGCGATGGTGGACGAGGACTTCGGGCTGGAGATGCGGGACGACGCTGAGGAGGATGGTCGGCAGGATCCCGCGGACGAATCGTGAGCGGCGACGCTCGCAGCGCTGCGGCGCTGTTCGATCCCGATCGTCTTCGGCTAGCTCGTCAGCTTGCCGGCCTCAAGCGCTCCGAATTGGCGGAGCTCGTAGGTTTGTCGGCGGCTGCCGTCAGTCAGTTTGAGGGAGGGAGCACGAAGCCCCGCGCATCGACTTTGGCCGAGATCGCCTTGCGGCTCGGTATGCCCGTGAGCTTTTTTGCCTCGACCGGCCGCCCTCTTCTGACGCTTCCAACCGAGCAGACCTTCTTCCGCAGCCTGCGAAGAACGTCCCAGGTCGACCGAGAGAAGGCAACGGCCTACGCCGTCCTCCTTGCAGAGCTTGTGCGGGTGATCGAGAGCAAGGTCCGCCTGCCCGCATATGACGTGCCGAGCGATCTCACGGTCAGCGCCCAGCAGGAGCCCCAGGAGGTGGAGGCTGTCGCCGAGCACCTTCGAGACCTGTGGGGTCTGGGGCAGGAGCCCATCACCAACGCCGTAAGGCTGCTAGAGCGCCACGGGATCATCGTTGCCCGGCTCCCGCTGCTGTCCGGCGATGTCGATGCATTTTCCTCATCGCTTCCCAATCCCCCGGTGGTGATCCTCGGCGCCGATAAGGGCGTGCGCGAGCGCTCACGCCGCGACGCGCTTCATGAGCTAGGGCACCTTGTGATGCACCACGTCGATCCTGAAGCGGCAAGCGCTCCGCTTGAGCGCCAGGCCGAGCGCTTCGCGTCGGCGATGCTGGTCCCTGCGGCCGCCCTCCGGGAGGAGTGGCCCGATGGTCCACGTATCGACTGGCCCAAGCTCGTGACGCTCAAGAGTCGATGGGGAATGTCCCTCGGCGCGCTCATTTACCGTGCCCGAGAGCTGGAGTTGATAACGCCGACGAACTACGAGTCCGCGGTCAAGTACATGTCTAAACGCGGCTGGCGAGTTCGCGAGCCGGGTCCGGCCGGACCGCCGGAGGAGCCGAAGCTCCTCGGCGATGCCGTGCGTCTCCTCGCGGAGAACTCTGTCGATCTGCGGCAGCTCCTGGAGAGCGACGGGCTCCCTCCCGCCGACCTTCTGATGACGATGCTTCGGATCGAGCAAACGCCGGCGCGCAAGCCACTCGTTGCGGTCTAGCTGGGGCAACAACTGGGGCAACATGCCCCACAGATTCCAGCCGATCTCAGCCGATCTCGATCTCGCGGAAACCGCTCCAGAGCGCGCCCTGCGGTGCCCAGCCGGACCACTGGCTCGCGCTCATAACCCGAAGGTCGCAGGTTCGAATCCTGCCCCCGCTATTTCGTAAAAGGCCCGCATATGCGGGCCTTTTAGTTTTGTTGTCTCACAGACAACAGGGTGCAAAATCGGCTGTGGGGCAAGGTGAGGTCTGAGAGAGCTTGTTTCGGGAGAGGTAGAGCAGCCCCTGTTTCAGTCTCGATGGAGCGGTCAGACCCGGTCCAAGATGCGCAGCAGTAGATCCGCGAAAAGAGCCGCCTCGGCTGCCTCCGTTGGATCCTCGTATTGGACGCGACGATGTGAGGGTGGGTTCTTGAAGAAGCCGATGGCACCCCAGAACAACGCCATCTGCGCGTCGGCTTCGCCCTTGTCGGCTTCTATGTCTCTGAGCGGTCCGCTTGCTCCGAAAGCCTGCTTCATCAGGTTGACGCCGATCTCCGAATTGCTTCCCTTCGTCAGTTCTCGCACGCGCTCCTCAACGGTCCGCATTGCGATGAGCACCGCGGCGTCGTACTCGCCGAGCAGGAACTGAGACCGGACGCTTCGGATACTGGGGTGAAGGTCTACGCCGATCCTCTGCTCCGCGCGGACGTGTCTGACGGGATCGGGCGTCTCGTCCAGCACCTTGACACCGAGTCGGCTAACTACGAACCACCCCTCCTCCATCGGTATCTCGGTTAGCAATCCGGTGGCGATCAGCCAGTGCCACGCTTCGGCCAGACCCTGCTCGTAGGTGCCGTCCAGCGGCGCTTCACTGGTCCCGATAACCACCCCACCGGTCACCCCCACTTCTTCCCTCATCCGCTGCGCGTCGGTCTGGGAGCGGAGATTCGCGACCAGACCGCGCAGCGTCTCCTTGCTGCCGCGGAGATGCCGCAGCATGCGAACGCCGATCTCATCGATGGGAAGGTCTCGCACCTCCTCGGCGCTCGGTGGCCAGTCGCTCACGCCTTCGAGTGTGGCAGAGGTGGAGTCTTTAATTGCTCGGAGAGGGGGGCCGACCTCTTGGGGAAGATCGGGGACGTACCGCAGGCTCGATGCGATTCGCTGCGTCGACGCTGTCCTCGTGTTCCCAGATGCGGATCACAGCCCAGCCTGCCTGAATCAAACGCTGATTGTTTCGCTCATCACGTTCACGCGTCCAAGCGAGCTTTCCTTCCACCAGGTTTCGTTGGATTTCGGCAGTCGAAAATGATCTGGGCAACCGTGCCAGTAGCAGGAGTCGACGAAGCAGGCGACCTTGCTGCGGATGAAGACAATGTCTACTTGGCATCGCAGGCCGGGAAGCGGCCGAACGCTAGTGCGGTGCGCAGCCCACGTCGGTAAAGCTCTCGGCGCACAGCCAGCTCTGGCTTGGTGTTGCGTCGAGGCACCTGCTGCATTCGCGCCCGTATCTCTGGAGTCGTCGGGGGAGCCGGAGCCAGCCTGCGAGTTATTCGCTGTCTTCTCCCGGTGGGTATGTATCGTCAAGCACCGTCCGAGGGTCTACATCGCGCGGCAGGACGTACGGATCAAACCCGTCGAGGGAGATCGTGATCGTGTCCGGAGTTGCAGCGAGATGCAGATCGGCGAGTGCTCGACCCGCCCCGAAGTCGGGAAGCGTGTCCTCGTAACACTCGAGGGGCTCAGCGACGTAGCGTCGAAGGAACTCTGCTTGCGCTGGACCCGCAGTAGCGCCGATGTGATCGTAGGCGTCCCCACCTAGAAAGACCTGCCCTCCGTGTTCCTCGAAGGCCGTCACCACCTGTTGCAACGTCGCGCACGGCGTGGAGTCGAAGACCAAGAGCCTTGGCACATGCTTGCTAAAGGCACAATCAGCCGGAAACGACAACTCCTCCTTCAATCTGCCCTGTCGGGACGCCGCATCGGTGATACGGATCTTGACCTCATATGCGAAATAGTCCTCTCCGTCCTCAACAATGCAGTCAACCTGGCGGCGTCCTGAAGATCGACCCCCCGGTTTCAATGGTTTTCGGAGAATCGGACTCTTGCGTGCGCCGTAGGAAGTCCCGCCTAGTGCTCGGGCGACAATTGCGTCATAGAGGTAGCCCGTCTCCTGCCCGGCCCGATTGTCGACATCCATCATCCACTTTCGCCATACGACCAGCGAGCTCAGGGCGCCCTCGGCGAGCAATCCGTGCTCGAGCAGCATGCGAGGACCTACCTGATCGCTAGTGGGAAATGCCTGAGTGTTGAGAACTCGCCGGTACTTAAGCCTTCGGGCGAAGAGCCGTATGAGCAACTCGAGATAAACGGCGTTCTGTGGATCTTCCTGGAGGAGCCAGTCAACAGCTTCGCGTGAATCGACATCCAGCCGCTCCCAGTCGGCCGGATCGACGACCTCGAAGAATTCGGGTACGTCTTTGCGTCCGAATCTCCCCTCAAGGTCATAAGCCCGGTCTAGGGCCACGCGCAGCGCGAGTCCTCCGATCGCCTCCCAGGAAACCTCGATGAATAGCAGTCCAGACGTGAGACGTCGCGCTGCTTGAAGGTTGCGTCTTATCTCTGGATCCATGTCGAGCTCAAGCAGCGATGGCCGCCAGCAGGCTAGGTGTGAATTGCGCGTCGACAGCTTTCACGACTTTCGCAAGCGCGGGACTCATTTGCTGTGCAGGAGTTACGTCGAACTCGACCAAGCCGCCCTCTCCCGGCTCGTGTTCTTTCGCCTCGGCATGGATGGTCAGGTGATCGATAAGTGCTTTTCCAAGGAGCTCCGCGAAGCGCGGAGGAATAGCGTTTCCTATCAGCGTGGCTTGTTCGGCCCCGTTCCCCTGGAATTCAAAATGATCCGGGAACGTTTGTAGGCGTGCCGCCTCTCGCAAGGTAAGCCGCCGGTTCTCGTCTGGGTGAACTAACTCACGGATCGCTGCCGAGGTGATCGCCTTCGAAGGTTGATCTCCGCGCAATCGGCGGAGTCCCGCTGGGGGACCGCCCCGGCGCTCGGTGGGGGTGCCATCCTTCACTCGGCGAAAAGCTCGCTTCCGGTAGCTGCTGTGCCAAAGGTCTTCGGGCAGGTCTCTCATCGTCTGCCCCGGCGTCAGTGCGTCGATTCTCGCCTGCTCGAGCCTGCTTGCTCGTGGAGCGACATGCCCTTGGGGGGCATCAGCACTGCCTGGATGTGGCAGGTCCTTTAGCGTTTCCCAGACGGTCGGGGTAGCTGGGCAGTCGGCAATTTCTTGAGCTCCCGGCGCCCCCCAAGCGCTGTGCGTGGGGTTCGGGAATGGGGGGTCGCCAAGTAGACTCGCGATTGCGATAACCCGCTTGCGGTGCTGCGGAACACCAAAATTGGCGAAGTTCACCTTGCGTATTCGGACTTGGTATCCCGCTTCGATAAGAGGGGCGAGGAAATCGAAGACAAAGCGTCCGCCTCCGGCGGTGAGGAAGCCCTCAACGTTCTCGAAGACAACAAGGGGTGGGCGGATAGCGGCAGCGAGATTGGCGAAGACGCCGACCAGGGTTCCACGCGGATCGTCGTTCTGGCGTCGGCCAGCCGAGGTAAACGATTGGCAAGGGGGCCCTCCGGCAAGCACTCCGGGCGTCCCGCCAACAAGGCTTCGAATGTTCTGCGCCGTTAGCTCCCTGACGTCAGTAGGAGCGCGCTGCTCGTTGAAGTTTGAGTTGAGAGTTTCAACGGCGGCAGTCCAGCTATCGAGATGAGCGCAGACGCTTAATCCTGCTGATTGAAGGCCAAACGATAGGCCGCCTGCCCCGCAAAAGAGATCGACCGTCTCGGGGATTAGCTCGCGATTCAAAGCTTGGGAGCGAGAGGACCTCGAGATTTCCAGCCTGGGCTTTGCCGGTGGTCGAACAGTCGTCTCCACGCGGGCAGCCTAGGCAACGGAGCCGACGACGGGCTTGACTGGGCGTCACGGAGCGTTCCCGATGGGTTGCGGGGTCTTTTTGACGGGAAAGACCGCATCGCTTGGAGCGGCCGGCATTGCTCCTCGTGGGGCAAGAAATGGGGCAAGGAGCCCCACAGATCCCAGCCGATTCCCACGTAGCTCGATCTCGCAAAATCCGCTTGAACCCGTGCCCCACGTAGTCCAGCGGGACTTCAAGTTGGGGCTCATAACCCGAAGGTCGCGGGTTCGAATCCCGCCCCCGCTATAGGACGGAAACCCGCTTATCAAGCGGGTTTCCGCTTTTTTGGGGGACCTCAAATCTCCCCGCGATCGCAGGCTCCGACGTAGTTGCGGTGCAGGCCCCGCCTGCAGCGCGATCGAGCTATCACCCAATCGGCTTGAACGTGGTCTCACCATGCTCGGCGAAGTAATAATGAATTGCTCGTTCATCGACGCCGAGCCGGGCCGCTAGAACATCAACGTCTGGCCGTCGGCAAGCACAGCTTCTCCAGGAAGACGGGGCTCGGCCTCACGATCAGTCTTTCTGCGCACGACGATCCGGAAGTACGGCGACTTTCCGTTCACCCTAAGGTCCTTGCCGTCGTCCCCCTTGCGAAAGCGGACGATCTCGAACTGTCGGGGATTGTGCTTGTGCAAGAACGTGATCGGAACGCCGATGAGGCCGTAGTAGTCCGCGGGGATGTCCTTGGTCTTGTCGACGTTGATCCCGTCGAGGTTGTCGTAGGTTGGGTACTTGTCCTCGTTGTCCGCATAAGTCTCGACCAATGGGATGTCCTCGTGCCGCTTCTCTAGATCCAGCGTCGTGAGCCAGAGGCTGTTGTTCGTCGAGACGATCCGCTCGCCCCGCTCGTTGACCCTCGCCTCCGTGCCGTAGAGCTCGTAGTGCTCCGGGACGATGAAGCCCGAGACTGCGCGACCGAGACCGACGCCCAACCAAACTCTTCCGTCTTGGATGAGCTTGAAGATGTCCTTGTAGGTGATCGCGTTGACCGTAGCAACGATCAGAAAGTCCTTCTCGTAGTTCGTCATCAAGGAGACGAACTGGCGCAGCAATGAATACGGCGGGTTGGTGACCACGACATCCGCCCGCCGCAGATACTCGAGGCATTCGCTGCTGCGGAAGTCTCCGTCGCCCTCGAGTCGCTCGGCCTTTCCGGCCTCGAAGTCCTCGAGCGACCGCCGAGAACCGTCGTACACCATCACCGAGCCATGTTTCTCGACTCCCAGGGCATAGCCCGTCGCGATCAGCTTGACCAGCCCCAGGGACTCGAAGTTATCGACGAAGAACTTGACGAAGTTGCTCACCCGCGGATCATCGGTGTTGCAGTAGACGACCTTGCCCTCGAAGTGGTCCTTGTAGTGCGCCAGCTCGCTCTCGATGTCCACGTACTGCGTGTAGAACTCGTCGTTCTTGTTCTTCTTAGCCTTCTTCAGGAAAGACCGGTCAACAACCCTCGTCATCGCGCCCCTTCCTCGTCGGACTTGGGCACCATCTGGTTGAAAAGATCGCTAGCCAGCACCTTGATCGAGGTGGTCGCGATCTCGATCATGATGGCCAACATGTCGGCACCATCCCACGCCCCGCCTTTGCCCTGGGTGTAGATCGAGGCCGCCTGAAGCATGATCGCCTGTCCCTTGCTGGTGACGACTCTATTTTCGCAAAGGTTGGTGTTGATGGGCATCGAGTAGTTGACAGCGGTCAGACGGTCGATCCGGTTGAGCGTCCCCGAGTCGTAATGGAGCGTGACTTCCCGGCCGTCGGGCCTGACGACCGAGATCGTCTCGGTGAGGAAGTTCGACCCCTCCAGAAACAGGATGTAGGGGAAGTGCTGCTCACCGAGCATGAAGTTGGCGATCTCCCGGACATTCTTGTGGGATCTCTCGATGGCGTTTCCCGCAGCCATGAGATCCTGGTCCTTGTTCTTGCCGACCAGAACCCCTTGGCTGATGTTCTCGATGTCCTTGCCCTGGTACTTAGCCTCCGTAACGAGGATGACTCTCCACTCTTTGTGGTCGTCGAGAACCTCGATGAGCCCACCGTCAGGCCGGATCTCGGCTTGCGGGAGGAAAAGCTCCTGGCCCAAGTAGTCGTCGATCTTCTTGAGCTTGGCGTTGATCTCCGCCTTGCGCATCGTCATGCGGTGGCGGAACTGGAGACCCGGGAAATCCCCCTCCAGCTTCTTGACGACCAGGCCGGCGATCTCGCCGACGTTCCCGTCGTGTTTCTTGGCGAGCTCGCCGAAAATACCGCCGACGCCGTGATTCGCAAGGTGCTGCGTCGTGAGGCGGTTGGTCTGGCCCCGCTTAGCCATCGGTCCTCCAAGCCTTATCTCTGAAGGCATCACTCTAGCCTGAACCCTATGGTGTGCTCGGCACCCAGTCAGGGCCATCCGGTCTCGACGCAGCCAGGCTGCTCGCGGCAACGTTGCTGCGTTATCGCGCTGAGCACGGGTTGAGCCTGAGAGTCCTGGAGGAGAGGCTGGGCGTCTCGCAGCCGCGCGTCGTCAAGCTCGAGTCCGGGGAGCACAATCCAAAGGTCGACACGATTATCAACGCCGTCCGGCGCCTAGGAATCGAGTTCGTGCTCGACGTGGCTCCCGCGAGCCGAAAGCCGGCGCTCGTGACGGCGCGTGCCCAGAAGAGCGGGGCGATCGCCCACGACGATGTCTGGTCGTGGCGGCTTCGTCGGTATAGCTCTTCCCTAACTCGCGAAATCGCCGCTGTCATCGCGAGGTCGCATCCGCTTCACCCACTCGGCGGCGTTGCCTCCGTGGGGGCGGGCGTGTTGCAGCAAGGTCCGCATCTCCGTCGCTCGGGTGGCTCGGCGGCGCAGGCGAGTGCAGACAACAACCCTCTTCATGTTTCGTCATTATGGCTCGCGGGTCAACGAAGCTGCGCCGGGTGCCCTCCTGGGGCAACAAATGGGGCAACATGCCCCACAGATCCCAGCCGATCTCCACGTAGCTCAATCTCGCGAAAACCGCTTGAAACTGCCCGCCACTTGGCCCAGCCGAGCCAGTGGGCCGCTCATAACCCGATGGTCGCAGGTTCGAATCCTGCCCCGCTATAGGACGAAAGCCCGCTTTCAAGCGGGTTTTCGCGTTTTTGGGAGACCTCAAAATCGGCCCTTGACATATTCCCATACGGGTATGTATGGTCCTCGCCATGGCAAGAGCGGCGACTACCAGTGACGTCTTCAACGCGGTGGCGGAGCCGCGGCGGCGGCAGGTGATCGAACTGCTCGCCGGTGGCGAGCGCTCGGTCGGCGAACTGGTCGCGGAGCTGGGCAGCTCGCAGCCTCAGGTCTCCAAGCACCTGCGGGTGCTGCTGGAGGTCGAGCTGGTGAGCGTGCGCCGCGAGGGCCGGCACCGGCTCTACCGCCTCGAGGCGGAGGGGCTGAAGCAGATCCATGAGTGGGCGCAGCGCTTCGAGCCGCTCTGGCAGGAGCGCCTCGACTTGCTCGAGGAGGTCGTCCAGGAACTGAAAAAGGAAGAGGAAGGAGTCTCGTCAGATGAATAGCCACGAGGTGGCGAACAGCGGCAAGGCGGTGGTGACGACGATCGGCGACAAGCAGATCGAAGTGGTGCGGGAGTTCGACGCGCCCAAGCACCTCGTCTACCGCGCCTACACCGAGCCCGACCTGATCCGGCGCTGGTGGGCCGGCCGGCGCGCGACCGTGACCGCGGTCGAGTCCGACCTGCGGGTCGGCGGCTCCTACCGCTACGCGGCGAGCGCCAGTGAGGGTTTCGAGGAGGACTTCGAGGTCGCCCTCCGCGAGGTCGCCTTCCGCGGCACCTTCAAGGAGGTGGTGGCGAATGAGCGCCTCGTCTACACCGAGATCTTCGAGGCGCAGCCGCAGGAAGAGACGCTGACCACGGTCACCTTCGAGGAGCAGGATGGCCGCACGACGCTGCGGATGCTGGTCGAGATGGGGAGCACCGAGGCCCGCGACCTGATGGCCGGCCAGATGGAGGACGGGGTGCAGGAAGGCTTCGACGTCATCGACGAGATCGTTCGCGAGCTCGGCGAGTAGGCGCCGCGGCCCGATCACTCGTCGGGTCTGGGACCCCAGGACTCGATCGGGCCGGCGCCGTTCGGGGGCCGCTTGGCGATGGTCCCGTCGATCTTCTGGATGCCGCGTTCGGTTGCCGCCTCCCGCATGAAATCGGGCCGGTAGATCCCGAGACCGCCTTCATTTGGTTGAGGCGGGTCGACTAGCGCTTCGTGATCTCCCACTTGGTCGGCGGCACCTTGGCGATACAGCCGCTCTTCGCTTCGCCGGGGGTGTCGAAGAACGAGCGGACGATCTGCTGGGTGCAGGCGTTGGCCTTCGGCGAGGGGCTGGCGAAGGCGACGTGAGCGACGTTGGGGATCGTCACCACGGTCGAGTTCGGCAGCGTGCGCGCGACCAGCGGGCCGAACGACGCCGCGGTCTGGCCGTCGTACTGGGCGTCGACGACCAGCGTCGGGATCGAGCTGCGGGTGACGTCACGCACTTCGGCCGGTAGCTTCGGCACCTTCCAGGCGGCGCAGTTCTGGCGCATGAACGGGAGGTTCGGGGCGTTTTCCCAGATCGAGCGCGGCAGGGTCGGGAAGGCGCGGCGGGCCGCCGCGATCACGCTCGCCTCGCTCTCGTAGGGCACCCACTCGCCGCAGGACACCCCGTAGAAGAGCCCGTTGCTGAGCACACCGATGCCGGCCGGGTTCAGCTTCGGCGCCGCCCAGGCCGAGGCGATCGGCACCGGGTTGCCGTGGGCGAGGGCGTCGATCTCGGCGGGCACCTTGCCCGCCAGGTGGGTGCCCGGCGAGACAGTCCACTGCAGCAGCATGCCGCCGCTGATCTTCACCGTCACCTTGCCCTTCACGCCCTCGACCGGCACCCGCACCGTGCGCGGCGCAGCCTCGTACTTGCGGACGAGCCGGCGCCAGGTCGCCGCGATGTCGCCGTAGCGACGGTGGCACCTGGCGTCTTCCGAGCAGGCCTTGAAGATCGCGTCGATCCCCTCCCCGGCGCTGGTCTCGGCGGCGACGCCACCCGCCAGCGGCGGCGGGAAGATGCCGTCGATCCCGACCGAGCGGATGCCCTGCGGGTGCATGCGCATGTAGTTGAGCGCGAGGTCGGTGCCGTAGGAGATCCCGTAGACGTTCCATTCCTTGACTCCGAGGGCCTGGCGCAGTTCGTCGAGGTCGTTGGAGCTTTCCAGCGTGTTGTAGGCCCCGAGGTCGACGCCTTTCTTCAGCAGCTGGGCGCGGCACTTCTTCGTCGCGGCGACGTAGGCGCGGCCGGTAGCGGCGGCGTCGTAAGGCATGTTCAGGGTCTTCCCCGCCCAGCGGTCAACGACCGGGCAGGTGAGTTTCGGCCTCGCCGTGTAGGTGCCGCGCTGCGACATGAAGATCACGTCGCGGTTGCGGTTGAGGCTGCCGGCGGTCGCCCAGGGAATCTCGGTGATCGCGTCGTCGCCGGGGCCGCCGGCGAGCCAGACGATCGGGTCGGGCTTCGGGATCGCAGCTTTGGAGGGGATGATCGCGACCGAGAGGCTGATCGTCTTCCCGTTCGGGTGGGCGCGGTCTTCGGCGACGAAGAGCTTGCCGCAGCGCGCGGTCTTCAACTCCGGGATCGGCCCCGGCGGTTTCGGGCAGGGGCCGGGGACGAAGCTGGCGGCGGACGCGGTCCCGGCGGCGACGAGCAGCAGTGCGGCGGCGCCGAGAAGTGCGGCGGCGGCGCGCGACATGGCTTTCGACGGCGTGCGGTTCGTGCGGGACATCGACTCACCTTTCGATCGGGAAGTGGGCCTGGGTATGGGCGGCGCAGGTGGTCTGCGGGCCGCCCGGCCGGGCAAGGAAGGACTGGAAGATTCGCTGGGCGCAGGGCGACTGGACGATCACCCAGTGGGCGACGTTGTCGATCTTCATGTAGGTGGACCGGCTCAGCGACTGCGCCGCGTAGCGCCCCCACTTGGCACCGGTTTTGGAGTCGACGGCGCCGGAGACGACCAGCGTCGGAATCTCGCTACGGACCCGGACGCGCTGGGAGGCTGGCCCTTTCGGCACCTGCCATTCGCGGCAGAGCTCTTTCAGGAAGGGGAGCTGCGGGGCGTTGACCAGGACCGACGCCGGGAAGGTCGGGAAGACCTTGCGGCCGGCGCGGAGGATCGCGTTCGGGCCTCCGTAGGGCTCCCACTCCTGGCAGATGAAGCTCTCGGTCATGCCGAGGGCCTGCTCGGGGTTCTCGGGGACGGCGGCGCCTGCGGCACGCGCCTCGAGGAACCGGTGCGCGTCGCCTTCGGCGAGCTCGGTGATCGCGGCCGGGACTTCGGGCCAGCGCGGCACGTTGCCGACCAGCATGTTGACCAGCGTGCCGCCGTCGAGCACCACCTTGACCGGCGCGCCGCCCTGCGGCGGGCGCACCCGGCGGACCAGCGGATTCGCCTCGAGGCGGCGCACCTCGTGGATGAAGGTCGGCAACAGGTCCGGGTAGTGACGGTTGCAGCTCGGCTGCTCTTCGCACGACTCGAAGATCGTCGTGATGCCCTCGCGGGCGCTGCTCCAGGTCCAGGGCAGGCTGACGATGTTCGGTGGCACCACCGAGTCGATCGTCACCGTGCGGATCCCTTCCGGGTAGTCGCGCATGAACGAGAGCGCCAGGTCACTGCCGTAGGAGTAGCCGTAGACGTTCCATTCGTTGACCCCGAGCGCCTGGCGCAGTTCGGCGAAGTCGGCGGTGTTTTCGGCCGTGTTGTAGGCGGCCGGATCGGTGCCTCGGCGGACCAAGCGGTCGCGGCAGGCGCGCGCAGCCGCCGCCTGCTTCGCGCCGGTCGATGGCGCGTCGAAGAACATGCTCACCTGGCGCGCGTAGAAGTGGTCGAGCTCGGGGCAGTAGAGGTCGGGCCTGTCGTAGAGCGTGCCCCGCTGCGCCA
Source organism: Solirubrobacterales bacterium (assembly GCA_035689305.1). Lineage (GTDB taxonomy): Bacteria > Actinomycetota > Thermoleophilia > Solirubrobacterales > 70-9 > VAYN01. The sequence goes on from DASSLT010000033.1 coordinate 54,135, forward strand.
TCACGATCAGTTCACGGTTCTGGTTGATGCCGGCATCGACGAGGAAGGGGATGTCGAGGATCGCCGCCGCGCCGGGGCCGCCGGTCATGAAGACGACCGGGTCCGGCTTCGGGTTCTTCGACTGGGCGGGAAGGATCACGACCATGTTGCGAATCGTCCGTCCGTTCGGGTGCGCCCGGTCTTCCGGCACGACGAGATAGCCGCAGCGCGCCGTCTTCAAGGCCTTGATCGGGTGCGGCGTCTTCGGGCACGGCGCCCGTTCGAAGTGGGCCGCCGGTTCGTTGACGAACGCCGGCGGATCGAGCGTGGTGCCAGCGGCGGAGCCGATCGCGGCGATCGACGAACCGAGGACCCCGAATACGGCCACGAGCACCGCCAAGCGAGTAGTGCGAGACCGCATCAGCGGGCGATATTAATCAGATGGATGCGGAGTCGTGCAAATCGCGCCTCGACGGCTACTCAACCCACCAGTCGCGCTGGCCATCGACGTCCTCGCGCTGGCCGGCGCCGAGGCTGGGGGCGCCGACGACGAGGATCTCGAGACCCTCCGGTCCGGCCTCGTAGCCGCGCCAGGTACCGGGCGGGACGCGGACCGCGTCCCATTCGCGAAGCTCGACGATCTCGTCGTCGAGCTTCATCCGCCCGCTGCCGCGGACGACCACGTAGACCTCCTCCTGGGTCTTGTGGGTGTGGCCGTAGGGGAAGCGGTAGCCGGGCGGGAGGCGCTGGCAGCTGAGGCCGGATTGCTCGAGCCCGAGCGCCTGGGTCGCCATCCGGAACTCCAGGTCCGGCGAGCCGTCGAAGTTGGAGCCGACGTCCTCCAGATCCTGCTTCAGGTTCCTGCGCGTGAACGGCACGGCGCAATCGTAGGTCACGCCTGGCCCTAGCGAGCCAGGTAGCCGCCGTCGACGGGGAGGATCACGCCGGTGATGAAGGATGCGGCATCGGAGGCCAGGAAGCAGATCGCCTCTGCCACCTCGCTGGGCTCGCCCAGCCTTCCCATCGGGTGCGCGGCCCGCATCGGCTCGACGTAGTCGTCGGGCAGGGAGGCGACGGCCTCGGTCCGGATCGTCCCCGGGGCGACGGCGTTGACCCGGATCTTGCGCGGCGCCAGTTCGACCGCCAGGTGCTTGGTCAGGCCGGAGGCAACGAACTTGGCCGGGCCGTAGACGGCCTGGTTGGACTGGCCGGCGAGGCCGGAGATCGAGGAGAGGCAGATGATCGAACCACCCTCGGGACCCATCGCTTCGATCGCGAACTTGCAGGTGAGGAACATCCCGCGGCCGTCGATCGCCATCACCTGGTCCCATTCCTCGGCGCCGGCCTGCTCGATGCCGCTGAGCGGGATGATCCCGGCGTTGGCGACGAGTGAGTCGAGGGCGCCGAAGCTCTCGATCGCAGCGGCGACGATGCGGCGCGCGTCGTCCTCGACGGAGACGTCGCCGACCACGGTGACGACCTCGACGCCATCGCCCAAGCTCGCGGCGGCCTGCTCGAGGCCGGCCTCGTCGACGTCGTTGAGAACCAGCCGCGCTCCCTCGCGGGCGAAGAGCTCGGCGCTGGCGCGGCCGATCCCCTTGGCAGCGCCGGTGATGATCACCGACTTCCCGTCCACTCGTCCCGGACTCATCTCGTGCTCACGCTAGTCGCTGGGCGATGCGGCTGCCTACCCCATTTGGGGGCTGCATCCGCGCTTCTCGCCGGATCTTCTCGTTCAGGATCGAGGAAACCGGCTTGCCAGCCGAAATAAGGCAGGAATCCCATCGCGCCGCCCGGCGCTCGTCCAAGGAGTGTCTAGATTCCGATGAACCCGTCCCGAAGGCTGCGTTCGCTCGTCCCCGTGGCGGCGGTCGCTCTGGTTGCCGTCGCTCTGCTGGCGCCGGCTGCCAAGGCCGCCAACATCCCGCCGCTCGTCACGACCGCGCAGTACAAGGCGCTGGTCAGCTTCGTCGAAAAACTCAACAAGCTCTCGAACACCCCGGCCACCGCCGCCCAGAAAGCCGGCTACGAGGGCCAGCTGGAGAACAAGCACGATGCCGCTGCGAACAAATCGGCCGCCCTCTTCAACCGCGGCAAGAAGGGCGCGCAGGCGGAATCGCAGCGGGCCGTCCAGCGGGGCGTGCGCACGGTTCGTACCACTGAGGCCGGGGAATTGGCCGCCCTGCGCAAGGATTACGACGCGCGGATGACCGAGGCCGCCAACAACTACGCGAAGGCGGTCGGCAAGCTCGAAGACGTCTACGACAGCCGCGCCGCGTCGCTGAAAAAACAGGTCAAACGCCTGCGCAAACAGAAGGCCAACGCCGAAAGCGCCGTGCAGAAAGAAGTGATCCAGGAAGCGATCGAACGGCGGGAGAAGCGGGGCAGCGAAGACCGCAGGGTGGAAAAGGAAGAACTTGCCGACCTGCGGAAGGGCTACAGCCGCGAAAAAGCCGCGATCCGCAGCGCCAAGGCGTCCGCCACCCAGAGCGTGCAGCAGAACGACCAGGAAGCGATCGAAACGCTGCGCAACCGCAACAAACAGATCTACAACACCAGGGTCCGCACGCTGCAGAGCCGGCGCGTGAACCAGCTCCACGATCTCGAAAACAAGCTCAACGTCGGCCGCGCCGCGATCACGCGGATGCCGGTCAGCAGCTGAGCTCGAGCCGGGTCGGGCTCAGGCGGACTGCCAGAGCTCGACCCGGTTCCCCTCGGGGTCGGTGACCCAGCCGAAGCGGCCGACGCCCTCCATGTCCTGCGTCTCCGCGGCGACGTCGGCGCCCTTGGCGCGCAGTTGGGCGAGCATCGCGTCGAGGTCGCGGACGCGGAAGTTGAGCATCGTCTGCTGGGCGCGGGAGCCGAAGTACTCGGTCTCGGGCTCGAAGGTCGCGAACACCGTCAGCCCCTCTCCCTGGCGCCAGAGGCCGTTCTCGTCGGCGTCGAGGCCGAGGCAGTCGCGGTACCAGGCGCCTAGGGCCTGCGGGTCGGCGGCCCGCAGGAAGTAGCCGCCGATTCCGAGCACGCGCTCCATGGCGCCATCTTGCCAGTCTTCGCCGATGGCTCGACCCGGAGACCTGCCTTCACCTGGCGCACTGGAGGAGGTTCGGCGCCTTGCCGGCCCTTCGGCCGCGATTGCGAGCGCCGTGCGCCTCGACGGCGGCCAGCACGCGGAGACCTGGAGGGTCGATACGGAGAACCCCGGGACCAGTGTCGTGGTCCGTCGGTTCCCGGTCGGCGACCCGGGGGCGTTGCATGAGCAGAAGGTGCTGCGGGCGCTCGGCGGGCTCGGCGGCATGGCGCCGGTCGCGCTCGGCGGCGATCTCGAGGGACGCTGGTCGGAGTACCCGACCTCCCTGATCAGCTGGGTCGACGGTCGGCCGGACATCACCCCGGCCGACCCGGAGGGGTGGGCGCGGGAGCTGGGCCGGGCGCTGGCGGTGGTACACGCCGTGCAAAGCGAGCGGCTGGCGGAGCTGCCGAGCGTGTTCGACGGCAGGGGCGGAGCTGAGGAGATCCTGGCTGGCCCGCTGGCGGCGGAGGCCCGGTCTCGATGGCCCGAGATCGTCGCGGCGCCGGAGGTGCTGACCCACAACGACTTCTGGTCGGGCAACGTCGTCTGGCAGGACGGCAGGGTCGCGGGGATCGTCGACTGGTCGGGAGCGTCCCGCGGTCCGCGCGGCTTCGACCTGGGCTGGTGTCGCCTCGACCTCGTCCTTCTCTTCGACCAGCGGATCGCCGACGAATTCGTCGCGGCCTACGAAGCGGCAGCCGGCCAGGCAGTCGGCGACGTCCGGCTCTGGGACTGCTGGGCCGCCGCCAGGTCCGAGGACGGGGTCGAGTCCTGGGTCCCGAACTACCGGCCGCTGGGCCGCGCCGACCTCGATGCGGCGGAGCTGCGCCGCCGCCACGCGCAGTGGACGGCCCGCCTGCGGGAGGGGGTATAGGGGGCCGCGAACCGTTTTCCCGGATTCGGGCAATAACTGGCATGAGCGAAAACCAGACCGATGCCGAGGCAATCGCCGGCTCGCTGACAGAGCCGCGAGCTTTCGGCCTCGTCTTCGAACGCCACTTCGACCCGATCCACGGCTACCTGCGGCGTCGTTTCGACGACCAGCTTGCGGACGAGCTCACCGCCCAGACCTTTCTCGTCGCCTTCGACCAGCGCGCCCGCTTCGACCAGGAGCGCTGGGACGCCCGGCCCTGGCTCTTCGGCATCGCCACCAACCTCGCCCACCGCCATCGCCGCAGCGAGCTGCGCGAGCTGCGGGCGATCGCCGCCATCACCCCGGACCCCAGTACCGGGCTCGAGGGAGTCGAGGCCCGGGTCGATGCCGAGCGGCTGCGGGGGCTGCTCGCCCAGGGCCTCGCCGACCTTCCCGCCGAGGAGTCCGACGTGCTCCGCCTGCTCGTCTGGGCCGAACTCGATCAGCCCGAGATCGCCGCCGCGCTCGCGATCCCGCTCGGCACCGTCAAGTCCCGGCTTTCCCGCGCCCGCGGGCGACTGCAGGTCGCGCTCGGGCTCAGCCCCGAGCGCGAACCTGCCCAACCCGAACCCAGCTCACCCCGGAGGTGACCCGATGGACGACCTGACCCTGCTCGAGAGCTTCCGCGCCGAGCGCGCCGAGCCGGACGCGCAGGCCCGCGCCGAGATTTGGCGGGCGCTCGAGGACCGATTCGATTCCGCGTCAGCGGTGCCTGATGCGGTCGCGGCCCCCGCACCGGTCCGGATCCGGGCCCGGCGCCGCCGGCACCTGCTCCGGCACCGTCGCTTCGTCGCCTTCGCCGGCGCGACGGCCGCCGCCGCGACGATCGCCGGGATCCTCGTGCTGGGTTCGGGGCCGACCGCCCAGCCTGCCGCCGCCGAGATCCTGCATGAGACCGCCGCGGCGGCTGTGTCTCCTCGGGGGGCGGCGCCGGTCGTGGTGCCGGGACCCGGGCAGCTCCTCTTCACCAAGCTGAAGCGGCTCGAACTCCAGGGCTGGATCCCTGATTGCGACCCGCTGGGGGATCGGCCATGCGGGCTGATGGGCGGGACGATGAGCGGCGCCGATGCGTTCAACGCGCTGATGCCGATGACGCAGGAGGATTGGCTCGGCGAGGGCGGCGTCGGCCGCTTGCGCCAGGTGGCGGGCGCCCCCCGGTTCCTGACCGAGGAGGAACGGAGCCGCTGGGAAGCGGCGGGGTCGCCGCTGCCGGCTCCCTTCGATCCCGGATATCAGGAAAAGGTCGCCGAGGCCCAGGGGGAAGAACCCCTTCCTCCCGGCTACGTGTCGAGGACGCGCCAGGCAGGCCGGGGCGTGTACGACACCGAAACCGAAGTCGACCTCGCACAGCTGCAGGGGAAGGGCTTCCGCTTCCCCGACACGTCGCAGCTCCCGACCGACGCCGCGGCCCTGCGCAGCGCTGTCGAAAGCAACCGGATTCCGGTCCGCGGGTTCAACCTCATGTACCCGTCGGCGAAACGGCTCGACAGCGACCAGACGACCGCCCAGCTGCTCAACATCCTGCAGGAAGGAAGCATCTCGATGACGCCGCGGCTGCGGGCGGCGCTGTTCAACGCCCTGGCCGAACTGCCCGGGATCGAGGTCAACCCCGACGCGACCGATTCCCTCGGCCGCCACGGCTACGCGATCCAGGCCAGGGGCACCGAATACGTCATCGACCCCGACACCGCGGAGCTTCTCGCCCAGCGCGAGTTCCTGACCAAGCCCGGGCAGAGCGCCTTCCTCGAGGGTCTGCCGGCCGGCTTCACGATCCGCGAAACCGCCTACCTGGAATCCGGGATCGTCGACTCGACCAACGAAACCGCCGCCGAAGCGGAAGCGGGGGAACCGGTGGCGACCACCGGCCCCAGCTACCGCAAGTAGGGGTGGCGCGGGAGGCCGGGTGGTGAGAGGGTCTGATCCGTGGCAGCGATCGCAGTACATCGCTGGGCTCTGATCGGCGCGACCCTGATGCTGGCGATCGCGGTGCTGGTCCCCGCCCGGGCTGACGCCTTCGGCACCTTCGCCAACGGCGTCCTCACGGTCGAAGGCGGCGAGGGGAAAATCGTCCCCCGCTGCGCCGCTGACGGTGAAATCACCGTCAGCGGCGTCTCCGTCGACAACGGCCCTGTCTACTGTCGCGACCTGAGGCGAATCGACGCTTCCGCTGGGGTCTCCACCCTCTACGACTTCTCGCAGCTGCCGGACAACCTCGGCGGCGGTCAGGGGCCGATCGAGATCCACGCCACCTCGACCGTGACCGACCCGACCGAATACGCCGACGACAAATTCATCGGCGCACCGGGTCACGTCAACGTCTTCGATGGCGGGATCGGCTTCGACGCGATCATCGGCGGCAACCTCAACGACCGGCTGAGTGGGGGAGGGGACAGCGACAAGATCGAAGGCGGCCGCGGCGACGACGTCCTCCGCGGCGGTGCGGCGGGCGACAAGCTGCTCGGCGGGCCCGGTCGCGACGTCCTCAGGGGCGAAGGCGGCAACGACAAGCTGGTCGGCGGTCCCGGCAAGGACGTCGAAAAGCAGTAGCCGGCCGCGGTCAGGGGGAGGGCGGTCCGAACCAGGTGGTCAGGGCCTCGCCGAGACCCTCGTCCGTGCCCTCGCCGACCCAGGCGACGTGGCCGTCGGGCCGGATCAGGACGGCGCTGGGAGCGGGGACTGGGCCGAGGACCGGCAGCTCCCAGGCGCCGGCGTACTCGGCGTCGACGAGCTGGACCCGGTCGGCCCAGGGGGCGGCGTCGACGGCGCCGGGCTGACCGAGGTTGAGCAGCGCCGGCCGCGCCCGATGGAGGAGCGTGTAGACGCGCAGCGGCCCGTCGGCAGTCAGCAGATCGAGGTCGGGCATGCGGCGGCCGAGCAGCGGGTGGCCGTCGCCGAGGTCGTAGCGGATGTCGAGGCCGAGGAGCTGCGCAGCGAGGTGCTTGCGCGGCTCGTCCATCGCCGCCAGCTCGGTGAGCGTGTCGCGCAGGGCGTCGATGCGGGCGTCGCCGCGCTGCAGCGCGGTCGCCGCCATAGTCCCCTGCAGGGAGCGCGCGGTGGGCGGGTGGCGCTCGGCCTGGTAGGTGTCGAGGAGGGCGGCGGGGGAGGTTCCCCTGACCACCTGCGCCAGCTTCCAGCCGAGGTTGACCGCGTCTTGGACGCCGTGCTGGAGCCCCTGGCCGCCCGCCGGGTAGTGAACGTGCGCCGAGTCGCCGGCGAGCAGGACCCGTCCCTCGCGGTAGGAGGCCGCCTGCCGGGTCGTGTCGGTGAAGCGGGAGATCCAGGTCGGGCTGTGGGCGCCGAAGTCGGTTCCGTAGACGGCGGTCAGCTCCTCGCTGAGGTCGCCGAGGGTGGGCTCGCCACCGGTGGCGAGCTGGCGCTCGGCGATCACGATCCGCACCGGCCCGCCATCCTCGGTCGGGCCGATGCCGCTGATCCCGGCCGGGTTGTAGCGGATGCCCCACTCCGGCTCCTCGGCCGTCTCGACTTCGGCGATCAGGGCGCTCTTCGACGCGTCCCAGCCGGGGAAGTCGATGCCGGCCGCCTTGCGGATCCGGCTGCGGCCGCCATCGCAGCCGACCAGATAGCCGGCGCGCAGCGAGCGGCCGTCGGCCAGCGTCACGTCGATGCCGTCGTCGTCCTCGGCGAACCCCGTCACCTCCTGTCCGTGGTGGACCGGCACGCCCAGTTCGCCGATCCACTCGCCCATGATCCGCTCGATGTGTTTCTGCCAGAGCCCGAGCACGTAGGGATGGCGGGTGGGGAAGTCGCTGAGGTCGAGGGTGGCCGCGGCGAACATCGCGACCGGGTGGGTCTGCCCCGCGGTGAGGAACCGCTCGGCGACGCCGCGCTGGTCGAGGATCTCGATCGTCCGCGAGTGCAGGCCTCCCGCCCGCGACCCGGCGAGCTCCCGGTCGGGGCGCCGCTCGACGATCGCGACGTCGACCTCTGCGAGCGCCAGCTCGGCCGCCAGCGTCATCCCCGCCGGACCGCCGCCGGCGATCACCACCGCGTGCTCGTTCGCATCCATTTACTCGCCTCCGTTTCCGTCGCTTCGGACTTGCGGCGGGCGTTTATACAGACGGCCTGGGGCTTGAAACAAGCCCCCCCATCGCATATAAATTGGGTGTGGAAAGGAGCCGGCGGGCTCCTTTTTCAGTTGGCGGCGCGGCCCCAGACCAGCGGCTTGACGATCGCCGGCATCGCCCGCCACCTGCCCCGTTCGAGCGACTCGACCTGCAGTTGGCCTTCGATCGTCGCCAGCGTCGGCCGGTCGCAGCGACAGCCGTCGGCGAAGGCGGCCCAGGCCCGCGCCGAGCGCCGCTGCAGCGCCCGTCGCCAGCCGGAGTCGGCGCCGACGTGCTCCAGGAAGAGCAGACGGCCTCCCGGTTTCAGGACGCGGGCGATCTCGGCGACCGCGCGGGCGGGGTCGGAGACGGTGCAGAGGACGAGGGTCGAGACGACGGTGTCGAAGCTGTCGTCGGCGAAGGGGAGCTGCTCGGCGGCGGCACGGATCAGCTTGGTCGGGACGTCGGGCGGGGCCTTGGCGAGATCGATGCGGTCGGCCATCGGCTCGCCCGGCTCGACCAGAACGAGCTCTGCCAGCCCGGCCGGGTAGTGGGGGAGGTTGAGGCCGGTCCCGGCGCCGATCTCGAGCACGGTGCCGTCGGCCTCGGCCAGGAGGTTGCGCCGGCGCGCGGCCATGCCGAGCTTCTCACCGGCCCAGGTGAAGGGGACGTAGAGCGCCGCGGTGAAGCGGCTGCCGGCGACCTCGATGGTCTCGTGCGGGAGTGCGGTGGGGGGTGCGGCGTTCGGCATCGGATCGGCCTCCGGGTGGGTTGCGGTCATCGCCCTCGATTCAACCGCCGCGGGGGCGCCGCCGCTTCGCCTGTTCGGGCCAACTTGCGGATGGCCCGTTCCGGCCACTCGTTCGCTCTACGCTTGGCTGGTGGACGAGCAGGAGATCCGATTCACCGAGGAGGGCGGGCGCCGTATCGCCTGGGCCCGCAGCGGTGAAGGGCCGCCGCTGGTGCTCTGCGGTTGGTGGATGAGCCACCTCGAGCTGAATTGGCGCGATCCCCGCTTCCGCGCCTTCGTCGAAGCCCTCGGCCGGCACCGCACGGTGATCCGCTACGACGTGCCGGGGTCCGGAGTTTCCGCCGACGGCGCCGCTCCGGCGGGGACCGTCGCCGGCGAGGTGGCGGCGCTCGCCGCCGTGATCGAGGCCTGCGGTGCGCCGGCGGTCGACCTGATCGCCGCCTCCTCCGGCGCTCCGGTCGGGATCGCCTTTGCCGCCGAGCGGCCCGAGCGGGTGGAGCGGTTCGTCGTCTACGGCGGCTATGCCTCGGGGGCGGGGATCGCCGATGCGCGCGACCGCGAGGCGATGGTCGACCTGATCCGCGGCCACTGGGGCCTGGGATCGCGGGTGCTGGCCGATGTCTTCATGCCCGACGCCGACGGGTCCGAGCGCGACGCCTTCGTCGCCTTCCAGCGCCAGGCAGCCAACGCCGAGCAGGCGGCAAGCTCACTCGACTCCGTCTACCGCTTCGACGTCGCCGCGCGCCTCGGCGAGGTGGCGACGCCCGCGGTCGTCATCCACCGCCGCCAGGACCGGGCGATTCCGTTCGAGCTCGGCCGCGAGCTGGCCGCCGCCCTGCCGGAGGCGCGCTTCGTCGCCCTCGACGGCGCCGACCACTATCCCTGGCTCGGTGACTCCGACGCGGTCCTGCGCGCCTGGCTCAGCGCACTCGGCGTCGAGGGGGACCTGGCGGCGGCGCCCGAGCTCGCCGATCGGGTGCCGGCCATGGAGCAGGAGCTGACCAGCCGCGAGATCGAAGTCCTGACCCTCGTCGCCGGCGGTCTCTCCAACAGCGAGATCGCCGAGCGCCTGGTCCTCAGTCCCCACACGGTTCATCGCCACGTCGCCAACGTCCGCACCAAGCTCGGGTTGCCGACCCGCGCCGCGGCGGTCGCGGCGGCGACGCGACGCGGCCTGCTCTGAATGCGGTTCACGCGCGCGGAACTGGAGGCCTACCGCGGCCACCGGGTCGACGATCTCGTCGGGCCCGGCCTGAAGCTGCTGTTCGTCGGCATCAACCCGGGCCTGTGGACGGCGGCGGTGGCGACCCACTTCGCCCACCCCACCAACCGCTTCTATCCGGCGCTGGCCCTGGCCGGGATCACCGAGCACGAGGTCGACCGGGTCGCCGGGATGACCGCGGACGATCGCGCCCAGCTGACCGCGCGGGGGGTCGGGATCACCAACCTGGTGCCGCTGGCGACGGCGCGCGCCTCCGAGCTGTCGCGGGCGGAACTGGAGGAAGGCGGCGAGCGGCTGCTGCGATTCGTCGCCGATCACCGGCCGCGGGTGGTCGCGATCGCCGGCGTCACCGCCTACCGCGAAGCCTTCGGCATCCGCGACGCGGTCCTGGGCCGGCAGCCGGAGACGCTCGACAGCGCCCAGCGCTGGTCGGGGGCGGCGCTCTGGGTGGTCCCCAACCCGAGCGGGCTCAACGCCCACGAGACGGTCGAGACTCTCGCCGCCGCCTACGCGGCACCGGCCGTCGAGGCCGGCGTCATCGTCGGCGCCTAGATTGGGCCGGTGTTCGGTCTGATTCTGCCCGGGGCGACGGCTCGCGATCGTGCTGTCGCCTGCCTTGGGGCGGTCGTCGGCATCGCGCTGGCGGGACTGGTCGGGGCGCTGGTCCACGGCGACAGCGAGGCGCTGCCGTGGATCGTCGCGCCGATGGGTGCTTCCGCCGTGCTGCTGTTCGCGGTGCCGGCCAGCCCGATGGCGCAGCCATGGCCGATCGTCGGCGGCAACACGCTCTCGGCTCTCGTCGGCTTCCTCGTCGGCCGCGAGCTCGGACACGGGGCGCTCGCCTGTGCCCTGGCGGTGGGACTGGCGATCGGCCTGATGTCGGCGACCCGGTCGCTGCACCCGCCAGGGGGCGCGGCGGCGCTGACCGGGGCGCTCGGCGGCTCGCTCGTCGACTCCGCCGGTTGGTGGTTCCCGGTCGCTCCGGTGGCCCTCAACGCGCTGGTGCTGGTCGGTGTCGGCCTGCTCTTTCACCGGCTTTCGGGTCATCCGTACCCGCATCCGCAGACGCTGGCGCCGCCGACCCAGGATCCCCTGCCGAGCGAGCGGGTCGGCGTCCGCGACGAGGACCTCGACGCGGTTCTGGCCGGGATCGGGGAGACCTTCGACGTCGAGCGCGAGGACCTGCGCCTGCTGCTGTCGCAGTTCGAGATGCAGGTGCTCGCCCGCCAGCGTGCCGACTTGGCATGCGGCGAGATCATGTCCCGCGACGTGATCACCGTCCGGCGCGACTCCGACCCGGCGGACGCGCGGCAGCTGCTGCTCGACAGCGGCGTCCGCCTCCTGCCGGTCCTCGACGACGGCGATCGTCCGGTCGGCGGCGTCGGCCTGCGCGAGCTGGCGCGGCCGGGCGAGGTCGTCGCCGACGTGATGACGCCGCCGCTGACGATCACTCCCTCGGAGTCGGCGATGCTGCTGACCGGGGCGCTCACCGACGGGCACCGTCACGCGGCGATGGTCGTCGACCCTGCCAGCGGGAAGCTGCTTGGCCTTGTCACCCAGGCCGATCTGCTCGCCGCCCTGACCCGCGATTCGCTCGACGCTGCTCTGGCTCCGCGGTAGCGCCTCAGGCCGCGTGGTCGGGCCAGGGCAGCGGGAAGAGGTGGCGGTACTCGCGCGCCTCCTCGATCACCCTCGCCACCGCCGGCCGCGCCGCCAGCGCCTCGTAGTAACGGGTCAGCTCCGTCAGCCGCTCTTCGTCCCAGCGGTGGACGATGCGGGCGTAGAAGAGGGAGGGGGCGGCGGCGCACTCGGCGAGCGTGAACTCGGCGCCGGCCAGCCAGCGGTTGCCGGAGAGCCGGCCCTCGAGCAGCTCGTAGCTGCGCTCCAGCTCGGCCCGCGCCTCGGCGACGCCGTAGGCGTCCCGGGACTCCTCGGGCCGCAGGCTGTCAGCGACGATCCTCCCCATCGGCGTCATCACCCGGCCGTCGCATACCCGGTCCCAGAGGCGGGCCTGCAGGGCGGCCGCCGGCTCGGCCGGGACCAGCGGCGGCGCCGCGCCGAAGCGGTCCAGGTATTCGATCACCGGGGTCGACTCCGGCACGGTCAGCCGGGCCGCCCCATCGACCAGGACCGGGATGCTGGCCGGCGGCCAGAGCCGCGCCAGCTCGGCGCGGTCGGCTTCGTCGAGGACGAGGTGCGGCTCGAAAGGGACCTCGCGCTCATAGAGGGCGATCAGCGCCTTCCAGCAGTAGGAGGCGAAGGGATGCTCGTGCAGGGTCAGGGTCATCAGACCGGCTCCCCGGCGAGGAAGCGACCGAGACGGTCGAGCAGCTTGCCGGTGCCGTGCTCGCGCACCTCGGCGGCGTCGAAGCCGTCGAAGAAGGCGCCCTGCTCGGTGAAGAGGAGGCGGGTGCCGCCGCTCTCGGCCGGGCCGAACTCGACCGTCGTCAGCGAGACCGAGATCAGCCGCCGGTCGTGGAAGAGGTCGTAGCTGTAGACGATCCGCTCGCTCTCGACGATGTCGTGGAAGCGGCTGCGGAAGAGTTTGTGGTTACCGACGGCGGCGCCGCCGGCGCTGAGCTCGCCGCCGCCGACGCGGAAGTCGAGCTCCCATTCCGCGTCCTCCCAGTTGCCGGCGTTGGCGAACCACTGCCGTTTCAGCTCGGGATCGGCGAAGGCGCTGAAGGTCTGGGCCGGCGTCTGGGTGTAGCGGCGCTCGATCGTGAATTCGGCGTGGGTGACGCTCACTGTTTCCTCCCGTAGGTCTCGTCGAGGACGTCGCCGAGCCGGTCGAGGCGGCGCTCGAGGTCGGCGCGGTGGGCCGCGATCCAGCGCTCCACCGCCTGCATCGGCTCCGGCTGCAGCCGGCAGGTCCGCACCCGCCCGACCTTTTCCGAGCTGACCAGGCCGCTGCGCTGCAACACCCCGAGGTGCTGGACGACAGCCGGCAGCGACATCGCCAGCGGCTCGGCCAGTTCGCTGACCGAGGCCGGGCCGCGGCTCAGCCGTTCCACCATCGAGCGCCGGCTCGGGTCGGCGAGGGCGAGGAAGGCGTCGTCGAGGTCGGCGGTGGCGGCCATCGGCGTCACCGTAGCAGATACTTAAGCTGCAACTTAAGTGTTGACCACGCGCCTTCGAGGCAGGCGAGCGGCCGCTACCCTCGCGTGGTGACGCCGGAGGAGCTCCAGAACCTCGCGCACCTGCGTCGCGCCCGCGACCTGATCGACCGCGATTACGCGCGACCGCTCGACGTCGCCGACCTCGCCCGCGCGGCGCTGATGTCGCCGGCGCACTTCTCGCGGCAGTTCCGCGCCGCCTACGGGGAGACGCCCTACAGCTACCTGATGACGCGCCGGATCGAGAAGGCGAAGGCGCTGCTGCGGGGTGGCGAGCTGTCGGTCACCGAGGTCTGCATGGAGGTCGGATGCACCTCGCTCGGCTCGTTCAGCGCCCGCTTCACGGAGCTGGTCGGCGAGACGCCGACGACCTACCGGGCCCGCGACCACGGCCGGCTGGCGGCGCTGCCGACCTGCGTCGCCAAGGACATCACCCGGCCCCGCCGCAAGCCGAGCAGGATTGGAGAAACGCAGGCGCTGCCGGCGCCCTAGCCTTGGCCGCATGAACAATCTCACTCTTTCCACCTGCTTCGTCCAAGTCCAGGATCCCGACAGCGCGCTGGCCTTCTACCGCGACCAGCTCGGCCTCGAGGTGCGCAACGACGTCGGCAAAGGCGATTACCGCTGGATCACCGTCGGCAGCGCCTCCCAGCCCGACGTCGCGATCGTCCTCACCAACTACGTCAACGGCGGTCCCGACGACGGCGACGCCGTCGCGGCGCTGCTCGCCAAGGGGGCGATGAACGGCGTCCACTTCCACACCGACGACCTCGACGGCACCTTCGCCAGGCTGCAGTCGGCCGGGGTCGAGGTCGTCGAAGAGCCGAAGGAGCAGCCGTGGGGGACCCGCGACTGCGCCGTCCGCGACCCCTCGGGCAACCTCGTCCGGATCGACCAGCCGCCCGCCACCTAGCCGGTGGCCGCGAAGAGGAAGGCGTCGGCGGCGCCCGTCGCCGACAGCCACGACCTGATCCGCGTCACCGGCGCCCGCGTCAACAACCTCAAGGACGTCAACGTCGAGCTGCCGAAGCGGCGGCTGACCGCTTTCACCGGCGTCTCCGGCTCGGGCAAGAGCTCGCTCGTCTTCGGCACGATCGCGGCTGAGTCGCAGCGGCTGATCAACGAGACCTACAGCGCCTTCGTCCAGGGCTTCATGCCGACGACGGCGCGGCCCGAGGTCGACGTCCTCGAAGGGCTGACGACGGCGATCCTCGTCGACCAGGAGCGGATGGGTTCCGACGCTCGCTCCACGGTCGGCACCGCGACCGACGCCAACGCGATGCTGCGGATCCTCTTCAGTCGGCTCGGCAAGCCGCACATCGGTTCGCCCAGCGCCTTCGCCTTCAACGTTGCCTCGGTCCGCGCGGCCGGCGCGATCACGGTCGAGCGCGGCGCCAGGAAGACGACGAAAAAGGCGACCTTCAATCGCACCGGCGGCATGTGCCCGCGCTGCGAGGGCCGGGGGTCGGTCACCGACTTCGACCTCTCCCAGCTCTACGACGAGAGCAAGTCGCTGAACGAGGGGGCGCTGACGATCCCCGGCTACAGCATGGACGGCTGGTACGGCCGCATCTTCCGCGGTTGCGGCTTCTTCGATCCCGACAAGCCGATCGCCAAGTACAAGAAGAAGGAGCTCGACGACCTCCTTTACAAAGAGCCGACCAGGATCGAGGTCGACGGCATCAACCTCACCTACGAAGGGCTGATCACGAAGATCCAGCGCTCCTTCCTGGCCAAAGACGTCGACTCGCTGCAGCCCCACGTCCGCGCCTTCGTCGAGCGGGCGGTCACCTTCACCGTCTGCCCCGAGTGCGACGGCACCCGGCTCAGCGAGGGGGCGCGCTCCTCGAAGATCGCCGGCAAGAGCATCGCCGACGCCTGCGCGATGCAGATCAGCGACCTCGCCGGGTGGGTGCGAGGCCTGAAGGAGCCGTCGGTGGCGCCGCTGCTGGAGGCGCTCGGCGACAGCCTCGACTCGTTCGTCGAGATCGGGCTCGGCTACCTCAGCCTCGACCGCGCCTCCGGCACGCTCTCCGGCGGCGAGGCGCAGCGGGTGAAGATGGTGCGCCAGCTCGGCTCCTCGCTGACCGACGTCACCTACGTCTTCGACGAGCCGACGATCGGCCTGCACCCGCACGACATCGAGCGCATGAACGAGTTGCTGATCCAGCTGCGGGACAAGGGCAACACGGTGCTCGTCGTCGAGCACAAGCCGGAGACGATCGCGATCGCCGACCACGTCGTCGATCTCGGGCCCGGCGCCGGTGCGGCCGGCGGCGAGGTCGTCTTCGAGGGCACCGTCAAAGGGCTGCGGGGCAGCAAGACGGTCACCGGGCGCCACCTCGACGACCGCGCTTCACTCAAGGACGAGGTGCGGACCTCATCCGAGGCGCTGGAGGTGCGCGGCGCCGAGACCCACAACCTGCAGGGCGTCGACGTCGACATCCCGCTCGGCGTGCTGGTCGTCGTCACCGGGGTCGCCGGCTCGGGCAAGAGCTCGCTGATCGACGGCTCGGTCGCGGGCCGGGAGGGAGTGGTCTCGATCGATCAGGCCGCGATCCGCGGCTCGCGGCGCAGCAACCCGGCGACTTACACCGGCGCGCTCGATCCGATCCGCAAAGCGTTTGCCAAAGCCAACGGCGTCAAACCGGGGCTGTTCAGCTCCAACTCCGAAGGCGCCTGCCCGGCCTGCAACGGCGCCGGTGTGATTTACACCGACCTGGCGATGATGGCCGGCGTCGCCTCGACCTGCGAGGAGTGCGAGGGAAAGCGGTTCCAGGCCGAGGTCCTCGAGTACAAGCTTGGCGGGGCGGACATCAGCGAGGTCCTGGCGATGTCGGTGGATGAGGCCGAGGCGTTCTTCGGCGACGGCGACGCCGCCGTCCCCGCCGCCCACAAGGTCCTCGTCCGCCTCGCCGACGTCGGGCTCGGTTACCTCAACATCGGCCAGCCGCTGACGACGCTGTCCGGCGGCGAGCGCCAGCGGCTGAAGCTGGCGACCCAGATGGGGGAGAAGGGGGACGTCTACGTCCTCGACGAGCCGACCACCGGCCTCCACCTGGCCGACGTCGAGCAGCTGCTGGCATTGCTGGACCGTCTGGTCGATTCCGGCAAGTCGGTGATCGTGATCGAGCACCACCAGGCGGTGATGGCGCACGCCGACTGGATCGTCGACCTCGGCCCCGGCGCCGGCCACGAGGGCGGCCGGGTCGTCTTCGAGGGCGCCCCCGCCGACCTCGTCGCCGCCCGCTCGACCCTGACCGGCGAGCACCTGGCTGAGTACGTCGGTAGCTAAGGCGGCCGCCGATAGGATCCGCCCGTGGCTCAGCGCGTGCTCATCCTCGGGGCCGGATTCGGTGGTCTCGAGATCGCGACGATGCTCTCGGAGGGGAGCGGCGGCGAGATCGAGGTGACGCTGATCGACAAGGGGGAGGGGTTCTGCTTCGGCTTCTCGAAGCTGGAGCTGATGTTCGGGCGGGCCACTCTCGAGGAGCTCCGGATGCCCTACGCCCAGCTCGACAAGCCGGGGCTGCGGTTCGTGCGGGAGACGATCACGGAGATCGATCCCGAGGCGCGGCGGGTCACCACCGACGGCGGCAGTTATGAGGCCGACGCGATCGTGATCGCGCTCGGCGCCGACTACGACTCCGCGGCGACGCCGGGCCTGACCGAGGGGGGCAACGAGTTCTACTCGTTTGCCGGCGCCGAGCGGCTGGGGGAGATCCTGCCGACGTTTGCCGAGGGCCGGGTGGTGATCGGCGTCTGCGGGGCGCCGTTCAAGTGCCCGCCGGCGCCGAGCGAGTGCGCGCTGCTGCTCGACGACGACCTCCGTTCCCGCGGCGTCCGCGAGCAGTGCGAGATCTCGTTCGTGATCCCGTTCGGCAAACCGGTGCCGCCCTCGCCGGAGACCTCGGCGGCGCTGGAAGCGGAGTTCGCCGAGCGCGGGATCGAGTTCGTCCCGGGCCGCCGGGTGGCCGCGCTCGACGGCGAGCGCGGCCAGGTCGTGCTCGACGACGGCACCGAGCTCCCCTACGACCTCTTCCTCGGCGTGCCCAAGCACCGGGCGCCGGACGTCGTGATCGCCAGCGGCATCGCCGAGGACGGGTTCGTCCCGGTCGATCCGGCGACGCTGAGGACCCGGTTCGAGAGTGTCTACGCGGTCGGCGACGTCGCCACCGCCGGGGTGCCGAAGGCGGGGGTCTTCGCCGAGGGCGCGGGCCGGATCGTCGCCCAGTCGCTGCTCGCCGAGCTCCGCGGCGCCGACCCGCCGGGCCGCCACCTCGGACAGGGCACCTGTTACATCGAGTTCGGCCACGGCCGCGTCGCCAGCGTCGACATCGACTTCCTCTCCGGCCCCGAGAAAACGGGCACCTTCAACCCCGCTTCCGCGGCTCTGGTGGCCGAAAAGGAAGCCTTCGGAGCCACTCGCCGCAGTCGCTGGTTCGGCGCCTGAGCGCCGCCTGCTGCGCGTGGTTGAGCTTCGTCTCGCTATCCGCGACGAAGCTCAACCACGCTTTGTCGATTTTCGCGTTGCTCGTCCGTCGCCTGGGTAGAGGCACGGCCAGCGGGGCGGTGCCGAGCGAAACGGAGGCGAAAGATGTCCTCGAGCGTTCTCTACATGTCGATGTCACTCGACGGGTTCGTCGCCGGCCCGAACGAGGGTCCTGGCAACGGTCTCGGCGACGGCGGCATGCGGCTGCACGAGTGGTTCTTCGAAGGGGAGCCGACCGAACACGGTGGCGTGCCGGGCCGGCCCGGCGGCGTCAACGGCGAGGTGATGGACGAGTTGGTGGCGAGCGGGGCGGTGGTGACCGGCCGGACGACCTTCGAGCTTGCCGGCGGCTGGGGCGGCGACCACCACGACGGCGTCCCGATCTTCATCGTCAGTCGCGGTAAGCCCGGGCCGGAGGTGGCGGAGTGGCCGCTGGTGAGCTTCGTCGATGACGCCGCCACCGCGATCGCCCGTGCCAAGGAGGCGGCGGGGGAGAAGGACGTGATGGTCCACGGCGTCACCACGACCCACCTGGCGCTCGCCGCCGGCGCGCTCGACGAGCTGCAGATCCACCTCGTCCCGGTCCTGCTCGGCGGCGGCCGGCGCCTCTTCGAGCAGCCGCTCGCCGAGCAGCCCGAGCTCGAGCTGACCCGGGTCCGCGACGGACGCGGCGTCACCCACCTCCGCTACCGCGTCCACAGGTAGGTTCGAGCGATGACCGCCGATCTGTTCGCCGGCGTTCGCGTTGCCGACTTCGAGGCCGCTGTCGCCTGGTACGAACGCCTGCTCGGCGGGCCGCCCTCCTTTCGGGCCCACGAGACCGAGGTCGTCTGGGAGGTGGCCGAGCACGCCTGGATCTTCGTCCGCGAGGATGCCGAGCCGGGCGGCGCCGAGCACGTGCTCTTCGTCGACGACCTCGACGCCCGCGTGAGCGAGATCGCCGCCCGCGGGATCGAGCCCGCCGAGCGCGAGACCTACTCCAACGGGGTCCGCAAGGCGATCTACCGCGACGCCGACGGCAACGAGATCGGCCTCGGCGGCGCCCCGTCCCCCGAGCGTGGTTGAGCTTTTACGCCCTATAGATGTAAAAGCTCAACCACAAGTGCAGCGGGGGGGTTAGTTCAGGTCGAAGCGGTCGAGCTCCATCACCTTGGCCCAGGCGGCGACGAAGTCGGCGACGAACTTCTGCTTGGCGTCCTCGCTGGCGTAGACCTCGGCTAGGGCGCGGAGCTCGGAGTTCGAGCCGAACACCAGGTCGGCGCGGGTTCCGGTCCACTTGAGGTCGCCGCTGGCGAGGTCGCGGCCCTCGAAGGCCGATTCGTCCTCCGCGACCGACGACCAGACGGTGCCGAGGTCGAGCAGGTTGACGAAGAAGTCGTTCGTCAAGGTGCCGGGCGCGTCGGTGAGGACGCCGGCTTTCGAGCCGCCGCTGTTGGCGCCGAGCACGCGCAGGCCGCCGACCAGGACGGTCATCTCCGGCGCGGTCAGGGTCAGCAGGTTGGCCCGGTCGAGCAGCAGGTACTCGGCCGGCAGGCGGTGCTCGCCCTTCGAGTAGTTGCGGAAGCCGTCGGCCGTCGGCTCCAGATACTCGAACGACTCGACGTCGGTCTGCTCGGGCGTCGCGTCGGTGCGGCCCGCCGCGAACGGGACCGTGACCTCGTGGCCGGCGCTGCCGGCGGCCTGCTCGACCGCCGCGTTGCCGGCGAGCACGATCAGGTCGGCGAGCGAGACCTGCTTGCCGCTGCCGTTCTGGGAGCCGTTGAAGTCGGCCTGGATCTTCTCCAGCACGGTCAGCACCTGGGCCAACTCGGCCGGGTCGTTGACCTCCCAGTCCTTCTGCGGCTCGAGCCGGACGCGGGCGCCGTTGGCGCCGCCCCGTTTGTCGCCGCCGCGGAAGGTCGCGGCCGAGGCCCAGGCGGCGGAGACCAGCTGGGAGACCGAGAGGCCGGAGTCGAGCACCTGCTGCTTCAGGGCCGCCGCGTCGGCATCGCCGATCAGTTCGTGGTCGACCGCCGGGACCGGGTCCTGCCAGATCAACTCCTCCTCCGGCACCTCCGGCCCGAGGTAGCGAACGACCGGGCCCATGTCGCGGTGGGTGAGCTTGAACCAGGCGCGGGCGAAGGCGTCCTTCAGCTCGTCCGGGTTCTCGAGGAAGCGGCGCGAGATCGGCTCGTAATCGGGATCCATCCGCAGCGCCAGGTCAGTGGTCAGCATCGTCGCCGTGTGCGTCACCGCCGGGTCCTGGGCGTCGGGCACGTTCTGCTCACCGCCGACCGGCTTCCACTGGTTGGCTCCCGCCGGGCTCTTGGAGAGCTCCCACTCGTTGCCGAAGAGGATCTCGAGGAAGCTGTTGTCCCACTGCACCGGGGTGTTGGTCCAGGCGCCCTCGAGGCCGCTGGTGATCGTCGCGGTGCCGTTGCCGCTCTCGAAGCCGTTGCGCCAACCGAGGCCCTGCTCGGCGAGCGGGGCTCCCTCCGGCTCGGGGCCGACGAACTCTTCGGGGTCGGCGGCGCCGTGGGTCTTGCCAAAGGTGTGGCCGCCGACGATCAGCGCCACCGTCTCCTCGTCGTCCATCGCCATCCGTTTGAACGTCTCGCGGATGTCACGCGCCGCGGCGAACGGGTCGGGGTTGCCGTTGGGGCCCTCCGGGTTGACGTAGATCAGCCCCATCTGAACCGCGGCCAGCGGGTTCTCGAGCTGGCGGTCGCCGCTGTAGCGCTCGTCGCCGAGCCAGGTGGTCTCGGGGCCCCAGTAGACGTCCCCGTCGGGCTCCCAGACATCCTCGCGGCCGCCGCCGAAGCCGAAGGTCTCGAAGCCCATCGACTCCAGCGCGACGTTGCCGGTGAGGATCATCAGGTCCGCCCAGGAGAGGCTCTGGCCGTACTTCTGCTTGACCGGCCAGAGCAGGCGGCGGGCCTTGTCGAGGTTGCCGTTGTCGGGCCAGCTGTTGAGCGGCGCAAAGCGCTGCTGCCCGCCACCGCCACCGCCACGGCCGTCGCTGATCCGGTAGGTGCCGGCGCTGTGCCAGGCCATCCGGATCATCAGCGGGCCATAGTGACCGTAGTCCGCGGGCCACCAGTCCTGGGAGGTGGTCAGCACCGCCTCGATGTCCTTCTTGACCGCGTCGAGGTCGAGGCTTTCGAACGCCGTCGCGTAGTCGAACTCCTCGCCCAGCGGGTTGGCCTCGACCGGGTTCTTGGCGAGGATCTTGAGATTGAGCTGGTTCGGCCACCAGCCGCGGTTGCCGCCGCCCTCGGTCGGCTCGGGGGCGCGGCCGTGGGCGACCGGACAGCCGCCGGAGCCGTTCTCCTCCGGCTCGTTCATCTCTCCTACAACGGCATCGGGCTTCTCAGACACTGGGATTCCTTCCTGGGTCAGGTTCTCTGGTTCTCATCCGGCCAAGCATTCGGGGCAGCGGCCCCAGTAGATGACCTCGGCCTCGTCGATCGCGAAGCCGTGGTCATCGGCAGCGGTCAAGCAGGGGGTGGTGCCGGTCGCGCAATCGACGTCGGCGATCGCGCCGCACGAGCGGCAGATGACGTGGTGGTGGTTGTCGTCGACCCGCGCCTCATAGCGGGCGGCGGACCCCGCCGGCTGGATCCGGCGCAGGAGGCCGGCGTCGGTCAGTGCCCGCAGCACGTCATAAACGGCCTGGACCGAGACCTCGCCGAGGTCGTCGCCGACCGCGTCGATGATCGTGTTGGTATCGGCGTGGGGATGCTGGTGGACCGCGGTCAGCGCCGCCAGCCGCGGGCGCGTGACCCGCAGGTCGGCGTCGCGCAGCAGGCTCTCGAAATCAGCGGTCGTCGGCACGGCGCCGACAGTACCACTTTCTGGAATCGATCAAGTTTACGTTCGGAGCGGTTTCCTCGTGGTGACGGGGGAGAGTTGGACTCCTGCGCGGCTTGGGGTGGGATGGACGTGGCGCTAATTTCTGATAATCTGATTTCTGTGAAGAGGCTTAGCGCAACCGAGGCGTCGCGGAACTTCGCAGACGTGCTGAACGGCGTCGAGCGTGGCGGCGAGCCGGTGCTCGTCGTCCGTCGCGGGCGAGCAGTGGCGAAGATCAGCCCCGTTCTCGCCGAAAACGGCAAGGACCTGAAGGACGCCCTGCGCAGCCACCGGCCCGATCGCGAGTGGGCGGGCGAGCTGCGGGAGCTGCGCGGAAGCCTCGAGCCGGTGGCAGACCCCTGGCGCGACTGATCCTCGACACGACGGTCCTGGTCGACGCCGAGCGCGGCTCGGTGGTCCTCGACGACCTGATCGAAGACGGCGACGACGTCGCGATTGCGGCGATCACCGTTGCCGAGCTGCGGGTCGGCGTCGAGCTGGCATCGGGGCGACGCCGGGGGCGGCGAGAGGCGTTCGTGAACGCGGTCGTCGAGGCGGTCTCGGTGGAGCCCTACGACCTCGACGTCGCCCAGGCGCACGCTCGGCTGCTGGCCGAGTCGAGGCGGAGCGGCCGGCCCCGCGGACCGCACGACCTGATCATCGCCGCGACGGCCCGAGCCCGGGAAAGGACCGTTGTCAGTGCCGACCTCCCCGGCTTTGCCGAGTTGCCCGGGGTTCGGTTGCTGGAGCGGTGATCACCACTCTCCCTTCCGGGCGTTCGCCCAGAGGTCGATCCCGCCGTCGCCGCCGGCGCTGAGGCGGTCGATCTCGGCCAGCTCCTCGGCCGAGAGGTCGAGGTTGTCGAGGGCGGCGACGTTCTGCTCGAGCTGCTCGACCGAGGAGGCGCCGATCACCAGCGAGGTGACGCGCTCGTCGCGCAGGGCCCAGGCGAGGGCGAGCTGGGCGAGGGTCTGGCCACGGCGGGAGGCGACCTCGTTGAGGGCGCGCAGGCGCCCGACCATCTCCTCGTCGAGCCACTCGCGGTCGAAGGTCGGCTGGTCTTTCGTCGCCCGCGACCCCTCCGGGACGCCGTCGAGGTAGCGGCCGGTGAGCAGGCCCTGGGCGAGGGCGGTGAAGCCGATCACGCCGAAGCCGAGCTCGGCCGCGGCGTCGAGCAGGCCTTCGTCCTCGATCCACCGGTTCAGCATCGAGTAGGAGGGCTGGTGGATCAGCAGCGGCGTGCCGAGCTCGCGGAGGATCGCCACCGCCTCGCGGCTGCGCTCGGCGTCGTAGGAGGAGATGCCGACGTAGAGCGCCTTGCCCTGGCGCACAGCGGTGTCGAGCGCGCCCAGCGTCTCCTCCAGCGGCGTCGAGCCGTCGAGCCGGTGCGAGTAGAAGACGTCGACGTACTCGAGTCCCATCCGCCGCAGCGACTGGTCCAGCGACGAGAGCAGGTACTTGCGCGAGCCGCCGCCCTGGCCGTAGGGCCCCGGCCACATGTCCCAGCCGGCCTTGGTCGAGATCACCAGCTCGTCGCGATAGGGGCCGAAGTCCTCCTTCAGCAATCGGCCGAAGTTGATCTCGGCCGAGCCGTAGGGTGGCCCGTAGTTGTTGGCGAGGTCGTGGTGGGTGATGCCGAGGTCGAAGGCGCGGCGGGCGATCGCGCGCTGGACGTCGAAGGGCCGGTCGTTGCCGAAGTTGTGCCAGTAGCCGAGCGAGAGGAGCGGCAGGTCGAGCCCGGAGCGGCCACAGCGCCGGTACCGCATCGCGCCCTCGTAGCGGTCGCTGTCGGCGCGGTAGCTCATCTCCCCAAACTAGTCGGGCCAGGCCGCCTCGACCACTTCGCCGTCGCCGCCCTCCGGCTTGGGGCCGCCGATCGCGATCAGCGTCAGGCCGTCGTCGCCGGCCTCGAAGGCCCGCGTCACCGCCGGCGCGAGCCGCAGGACGTCGCCCTCGCGCAGCTCGATCAGCTCGCCGTCCAGCAGCGCCCGGCCCGAGCCGGAGAGGACGAAGTAGGCCTCCTCCTGCTCGCGATGGTGGTGGGCGACCGGGGTGCGGACGCCCGGGCCGTAATCCCAGCGGCTGACGCCGAGATCGCGCGAGCCGAGGTGTTTGCGCGCGAAGCGGCCCTCGAACCCGTCGGCGTCGGGGTCGGGCTCGATCTCGTCGAAGTTGATCTTGGCGTAGTCGGTCATGGTCGCCGACGATAAAGCAGCGCCTGACCCGGCCGTTGGCCATCCGGCCAGATCCGCGGCTGGGCAGGCGTTTTTGCTCTAGAATCTCTGAGCATAGGTCGGGTCGGGAGCCCGGCCACTCTTTGGGAGGAGAGTCAGATGAAGTGGAGTCGTATTGCCGCAGTTCTCTGCGTGGCGGCCGCCTTTGCCGCCCTGGCCGCACCGGCGTTCGCGACCAAGTACGTGGCATTGGGAGATTCGTACTCGTCGGGAGTGGGGACCCGGAGCTTCTACGAATCGAGCTGCAAGCGGTCGGTCTACGCCTATCCGTACCTGTTGCACAACGCACACCCGGAATGGACGTTCGTCAACGCCACCTGCACGGGGGCGACGACCAGCAGCCTGCTCAGCAGCCAGGTTTCGAGCGTCACCTCCGACACCAACTGGGTCACCTACACGATCGGCGGCAACGACGCCGGTTTCTCCAGCGTGATCACCGAATGCGCGCTGCCCTCGTGGGCATCGAACTGCAACGGGGCGATCAACACCGCGCAGGCGTTCATCAAAAACACGTTGCCGGGCCGGCTCGACTCGGTCAACAACGCGATCAAAGCGAACGCGCCGAGCGCGAAAGTGGTGGTCCTCGACTACCCGAAGCTCTTCAACGGTGAAGACTGCAACGCCCTCACCTTCTTCAGCCCCGCCGAGGAGACGCGACTGAACGAAACGGCGGAACAGATGCGGACCCAGATCAGCGCGGCAGCGACGCGAGCGGGAGCGAACTTCATCTTCCGCGACGTGATCCCGCCGTTCGTCGGGCATGCCGTCTGCGACGGTGGCGGCGGCTCCTCGACCGAGTGGGTCAACGGCCTCTCGAACCCGGTCGAAGAAAGCTACCACCCGAAGGTCACTGGTCATGCCAGCGGTTACTACCCGGTGGTGAAAGGGGTCACCGGCTAAAGCGCCCCCGCCACCCAGCTCCCCCGGCCGCGCGCGCGGCCGGGGGAGAGGCGGTAATCCGGGTGGCATCCGAGGCGGTTACGCCGAGGTCGAGGCCGGCTCCGGGTCGGGCCGCACGTAGACCGTGTCGACCACCTCGATCACCTCCTGCGCCGGGATGCCGGCGCGGTCGGCGTGCTCGCGGATCGCCTCCTCGCTGACCGCCTGGTAGATGCAGACGGTGCCGACGCGGCCGTTCTCGGCGAGCACGTAGCTGCGGATCCAGCGCACCTGGTCCGACATCTCCTCGTCGCCGACCTTGGCCGAGCGTTTCGCGCCCGCTTCGAGCTCCTCCGGCGAGGCCCAGCCCTCGCGGCGGAAAATCACGTAGGTCTTCATTTCGCGTTGATCTCCTTTCGAATCAGTTGATGTCGCGAAGGTAGAAAGCCGGGCCTTCCCGGAACCTTCCCTGGGACCTACGCAGCGGGGGCTAGGAGAGTTCGGTGAGGCGAGCGGCGACGCGCTCGGCGTCGAGCTCACGGCCGTTCTCGGTGAAGCCGTCGGCGGCGGCCGCGATCAGTTCACGCGCCTGCGCGGCGTCGCCGCGGACAAGGGCGATCTCGCCCCGTGCCTCATCCATACTCGGCCGCCAGGCGTCCTGCGGCCAGAGGCCGACGGATTTCTCGGCGGCGGTGACCCATTGGCCGGCACGCTCGGGCTTGCCGGCGCGGGCGGCGGCGACCGCTGCGGCGAGGTCGAAGACGACGTTGCAGTAGACGCAGGGGCGCTCGATCTCGGCCAGCTCCGGCTCGGCCTGCTCGAGCCAGCGGCAGCCGAGCTCGGGGTCGCCGGGCGGGACGACGAGGGCGGCGTAACTGAGCGGCTGCAGGTGGCGCGAAAGCGGCGACCAGCGCGAGAGCGCCAGCGCGTCGCCGAGCAGCGCCTCCGCCCGCGCCTCCTCGCCGCGCGCCCGCGCCGTTTCGCCGAGCCGCAGGCTGGCCAGCGCCTCGCTGGTGATCGCGCCGATCTCGCGGCTGAGGCGGATCGCCTCGCCGAGGCGCTCCTCGGCCTCCGCCGTCCGCCCCGTCGCCAGCGCCACCTCGCCGAGCAGCGTCGCGGCGAAGGCCTGGGCGCGGCGGGCGCCGGTGCGCAGCGAGCTCGCGTGCAGCTCCTCGGCGACCTCGCGCAGCCGGCCGTGCGAATCGCCGCCGTACAGCGCGTACTGGGCGATGCAGAGGTGGCCGTCGAAGAGGGTGTCGGCGAGGTCGGGGGCGCGCAGCGAGGCACCGAGGTCGTGTTCGAGCGCACCGCCCCAGGCGCCGGTGCTGTGGGCGATGGCGGACTCGACCTCGAGCGCGGCACGTGCCTCGCGCGGCAGGTCCGCCGCTTGCGCCAGCTGGAAGCCCTCGGCGGCGAGGCGGGTGGCGGTCTCGACGTCGCCGCGGAACCAGGCGGCGGCGGCCTCGGTGACGAGGTGGCCGGCGCGCTCGGCGTCGGAAGAGGGCGTGAGCGGCGCCAGCGTCGCCTCGGCGGCACCCGGTTCGCCGCCGGCGAGCTGTGCCCAGGCCTGGCGGATGCGGAGCGCGACGCCGTCAGGACCGGCCGCTGCCGCGGCGTCTCCGTAGGCGGAAGCGGCGCTGCGGTCGCCGATCGCCATCAGCAGGTCGGCCCGGGTCGCCATCAGGTCGGCGCGTTCGGCGACGCTGGCCCGCTCGAGCTCGGCGTCGATCTTGGCCAGGGCGCCGTCGAGCGCCGGGCCGCCGGCGATGCGGGCGTGGAAGGCGACGACGCCGACGCTCGGCTGCAGGCCGTGCTCGGCGAGCGCCGCCGCCAGCGCCTCGTAGGCGGCGAGCGCGCCGGGTCGGTCGCCGGCGGCGAGGCGGGTCCGCATCAGCGCCCGCTGCGCTGCCTCGTCGGCCGGTTCGGCCGCCGCCAGCTCGGCCCAGCGGCCGGCCTCGCGGAGCGCCTCGAGCTGGCGTTCGCGCAGCTCCTGGCGCCGCTCCTGGGTCCAGGCCGCGTAGCGGTCACCGGGCAGCAGATCGCCGCCGTAGAGGTCGGGGTCGCCGCTCGCCTCAAAGCGCTCGACGTCGGTCTCGACCGCCGCTGCCGGCGCCAGCTGGACCCCGCCGTCGCGGAGGACGACCGCCTCGGCGGCGCCGAGCGCGCGGCGCGCGTGGTGGGCGGCCTTGTGCAGGTTGGCGACGCCGGCGTCGGCGTCGAGCTGGGGCCAGAGCGCCTCGACGACCCGCTCGCGGACGAGCCGGTGGCCGGGCGCCAGCGCCAGCAGCTTGACCAGATCGCGCGAACGGCCGTGCGTCCAGGCCTCCTCGGCGACGGGCTCGCCGTCGATCCGCACCTCGAAGCCGCCGAGCAGGGTCAGGTCGAGCCGTTCCATTGCTGTCGATTACACCCTGCCGAGCCCGCCGCGTCCACTTTCGGTAACCTACAACCAAATGGTTGTAAATCAGCCGAAGGAGGAGACCGTGGACGCTCTGTTCCACGCTCTCGCCGACACCACCCGCCGCGACATCGTGCGGCGCTGCCTCGAGGGCGAGGCGTCGGTGTCGCGACTGGCCGACGGCTACCCGATCAGCTTCGCCGCGGTGCAGAAGCACGTCGCGGTGCTCGAGCGCAGCGGCCTCGTCAACAAAGAGCGGCGGGGCAGGGAGCAGCTGGTGCGAACCGACCTCGACGCCGTCACCCGGGCCCGGAACGCCCTCGAAGAGCTCGAGGCGCAGTGGCGCGGCCGGGTCGGCCGCATGTCCGGGCTGCTGGCCCAGGTGCCCGAACCGACTCAGAACAAGATCCGGAAAGGAACGCAATGACCGTCACCTCAGTGGACAAGGACCTGGAGAACCTGACCATGACCCTGGTCGCCGACTTCGCCGCCCCCGCCGAGCGGGTCTGGGAGTTGTGGGCCGACCCGCGGCAGCTCGAGCGCTGGTGGGGCCCGCCGACCTACCCGGCGACCTTCGAGCAGCACGATCTCTCGCCGGGCGGCGAGGTCACCTACTTCATGACCGGCCCCGACGGCGGGACCTTCCACGGCTGGTGGGGCGTCGAGGCGGTCGATCCGCCGCGCTCGCTGCGCTTCCGCGACGGCTTCGCCGACGCCGAGGGCAACCGCAACGACCAGATGCCGGTGACCTCGGTCGAGATGACCCTCGCCGATCACGACGGCGGCACCCGGATGCAGCTGCGCTCGACCTTTCCCTCCCGCGAGGAGATGGAGAAACTGCTCGAGATGGGCATGGACCAGGGCCTCAGCGAAGCCGTCGGTCAGATGGATGCGCTCCTGGGCTGAAAGCCTGTTCTGAACGCGTGGACGGAGCGGCGTCGTGGGTGTAACGTCGCAACATGTCGCACAAGGCAGCGGACCGGATTCGGAACGTCGCCCTGATCGGGCACCGGGGAAGCGGCAAGACCAGCCTGCACGAGGCGCTGCTGCTCGAGGCTGGGGCGATCAACCGCCTCGGCAGCGTCGCGAACGGCACCACGGTCTCCGACCACGAGCCCGACGAGCAGCGGCGCGGCCTCTCGATCAACGCCTGCGTCTCCTGCTTCGAACACGCCGAGCGGGAGATCAACCTGATCGATTCGCCGGGCGACCCGAGCTTCGTCGCCGACGCGGCGGCGGCGCTGCGGGCGGTCGACTCCTGCGTCGTCGTCGTCAACTGCGTCAACGGGGTCGAGGTCCACACCGAGCGGCTCTGGCGGCGGGCCGACGAGGAGGGGCTGGCGCGACTCGTCTTCGTCAACATGCTCGACCGCGAGCGGGCTGACTTCTTCGCCGCGCTGGAGGCGCTGAAGAAGGCCTTCGGCCAGCATGTGGTCGCGACCGAGATCCCGATCGGCTCAGAGCGCGAGGTGCGCGGGGTGATCGACCTGATCGACATGGAGGCCTGTGTCTACGCCGACGGCGAGCGCGGCGGGGCGGAGCGGGTCGAGATCCCGGACGAGCTCCGCGCCCAGGCCGAGGCGTACCGCGAGAAGCTGATGGACGAGGTCGCCGAGAACTCCGACGAGCTGCTGGAGCGCTACCTCGACGGCGAGGAGATCTCCCACGAGGAGATCGTCGCCGCGCTCAAGCGCGGCGTCACCGAGGGCCACCTTTTTCCGGTCACATGCGGGGTCGCGACCCGCAACCTCGGCACCGACCGGCTGCTCGACGCGCTGGTCGAGGACCTGCCCTCGCCGCGTATGCGCGGCTCGCTGGAGGCGCTCGACGGCGACGGCGAGGTGGTCGAGATCGCGCCCGAGGACGGCGGCCCGCTGGTCGCCTACGTCTTCAAGACCACCGCCGACCCATATACGGGCCGGATCAACCTCTTCCGCGTCTACAGCGGCACGATCCGCTCCGACTCCCACGCGGTCAACGCCCGCGGCGGCGAGCGCGAGCGGATCGGCCAGCTCGGGCAGCCGCTCGGCAAGGAGCTGAAGCCGGTCGCCGACCTCGGCGCCGGCGACATCGGTGCCGTCGCCAAGCTGAAGGAGACCCGCGCCGGCGACGTCCTCGGCGACGGCGATCGGAAGCTCGCGGTGCGGCCGCTCGACCTGCCGGCGCCGGTGATGGCGTTTTCGTATGAGCCGAAATCGAAGGGCGACGAGGAGCGGGCGGCGAACGCGGTGCGCCGCCTCGGCGAGGAGGACCCGACGCTCGACGTCCACCGCGACCCGCAGACCGGGGAGCAGATCATCGCCGGCCTCACCCAGGTCCACGTCGAAGTCCTGGTCGAGCGAATGAGAGAGCGGTTCGGGGCCGAGATCGAGCTGCACCCGCCGCGCGTCCCCTACCAGGAGGCGATTCGGCGGCCGGCCGCCGCCCACGCCCGCTACAAGAAGCAGACCGGCGGCAAAGGCCAGTTCGCCGACTGCACGATCGAGATCGAGCCGGGCGAGGACGGCGCCGGCCTCGAGTTCATCGACAAGATCAAGGGGGCGGCGATCCCCGGCGGCTTCATCCCCGCGGTCGAGAAAGGCATCGTCGAGGCGATGCGCCACGGAACCCTCGCCGGCTATCCGGTCAAGGACGTGCGGGTGCGGCTCGTCGACGGCAAGCACCACGACACCGACTCCTCGGAGATGGCGTTCAAAATCGCCGGTGCGACGGCCTTCAAACAGGCGATGGAAGAAGCCGACCCAGCGCTGCTGGAGCCGATCGTCAAGCTCACCGTCAGCTGCCCCGACGAGGTCGTCGGCGACGTGATCGGCGACCTCAACTCGCGCCGCGGGCGGCCGCTGGGGATGGAGGCGAAAGGGTCGACGACCGAGGTCCGGGCCGAGGTGCCGATGGCCGAGGTGCTCGACTTCGCCCCCGACCTGCGCTCGATCAGCGGCGGCCGCGCCGACTTCACGGTCGAGTTCGAGCGCTACGAGGAGGTCCCCGCGCACCTGGCCGGGAAGGTCGTCGACGCCGCCGGCGGCGATCGCGAGGTCCTCAGCGCCTAACCGTGACCGTGGCTGATCTAGGCTCCGGCCCGTGACGAGAGAGCCGGGCCGCCACCCCCAACCGCCGCTGCGCCGCGCCGACCTGGCGGACGACCCCATTGAGCAGTTCGACCGCTGGTACCGGCAGGCCAAGGCAGAGGTGCCGCTGCCGGAAGCGATGACGCTGGCGACGGTCGGGCCCGACGGCGGCCCGGACGCGCGGATGGTCCTGCTCAAGGGCCACGGCGCCGACGGCTTCCGCTTCTTCACCAACTACGAGAGCGCCAAGGGGGAGCAGATCGCCGCCGACCCGCGGGCGGCGCTGGTCGTCTACTGGCGCGAGCAGGACCGCCAGGTCCGCGTCCGCGGCGCGCTCGAACGGCTACCGGCGGCCGAGTCCGACGCCTACTTCGCGACCCGGATCCGCGACAGCCGGCTCGGCGCCTGGGCCTCGCCGCAGAGCCGGCCGCTGCCCGACCGCGAGGCGCTGGAAGCGAAGCTGCGCGAGGCCGAGGAGCGCTGGGCGGACGAGGAGGACGTGCCGCGGCCCGAGCACTGGGGCGGCTTCCTCCTGCGCCCGGAGACGATCGAGTTCTGGCAGGGCCAGCGCGCCCGCCTCCACGACCGCTTCCGCTACTCGCAAGAGGCGGGGGGGCGGTGGACGGTCGAGCGCTTGGCGCCTTAACACTCGGGTATTTACACAAAAACGGTTGACTATTTGACGGGACGGTGTGAAGATCGTTCCGATGAAGGGGGTTGCAAGAAGACTGGTGGCGGTGAGCTTCGCCGTGGTGTTCGGGGTCGCTGCCTTCGCCGGAACCGCCAGCGCGAAACCGACAGGCGAATACGCCCAGTTCGCGCAGTGCGACTACGAAAACCCCGAAGTCACCGACTGCATCTACACAGTCACGAACGGGGGGTCGCTCGGGATCGGGACGAAGACGATCCCGTTCGTGAACTCGATCACGCTCGAGGGCTCTTACGCCTACGAAGAAATGTGGCTGCGCGGCGGCACAAACGGCGTCACCCTCTCGAAAACTCCGCAGCCGGTTCCGGGCGGGCTGAAAGGCGTGACGGCACCGGGCTCATGGCCCAAAGTGGTGCAGGAATGGTGGAACGAGGGGATCGAAACAGGCCTCACCGGGGTCAACGCGACGATCGAACTGGCCGGCCCTACCAAAGGCCTGACCAACATCACACTGAACACCGAAAACCTGATCTTCGAAGAAGGCACCGGGCTCGGGCTGCCGGTGAAAATCCACCTCGAAAGCGCTTTGCTCGGCAGCAACTGCTTCTTCGGATCGAAAGCCGAACCGATCCAGCTCGATCTCACCACCGGCAGCAGCGGCGAACTGACCGGCACGCCCGGAGAAATTTCCTTCAACGGTCCCTTCACCATCGTCACCCTCAAAGGTCTGCGCCTGGTCAACGAAAACTTCGCCGCGCCGGCCGTGAGCGGCTGTGGCGGCATGTTCTCGGAATACGTCGATCCGCTCGTCGACTCGATCTTCGGCACGCCCGCCGCCGCCCCCGAAAACCGCATCACGTTTGAAGGGAACCTCCAGGACGCCAGCGCCGAAGCGGTCTTCAAAAGCGGCCCCTAGGACCGATCGATGACGGCAATCGCGAAGAAGCTGACGGTGCTGGGAATGGCATTGGTGCTGGGCGCGGCGGTCCTCGCGGCTCCCGCGGCAGCCGAACCGACAGGCGAATTCGCCGAGTTCAAACAGTGCGAGTACGAAAACAAAGAAATCAGCACCTGCGTCCACTTCGTCTTCAACGGCGGCACATTCCAGATCGGCAATAAAACGATCCCGCTGAAAAACCCGATCACCCTGCAGGGATCTCGCACACCTGAAGTCGACCTGCTGCACGGCGCGACAAACGGAGAAACCCTCTCGAAAACGGCAGAGCCGATTCCGGGTGGCCTGGTCGGGGTGACGGCACCGACCTGGTGGCCCCCATTCCTGCAAACCGCATTCAACGAGCAGATTGGGACAGGGCTGACCGGGGTCAACGCGACACTCGAGCTGACCGGCCCGACCAAAGGCCTGACCAACGTCACACTGAACACAGAAAACCTCCTCTTCGAAGAAGGCACCGCCCTCACACTGCCGGTGAAGATCCATCTCGACAGCCCGGTACTCGGCAGCAGCTGCTACATCGGTTCGGACTCGCAGCCGATCCACCTGCAGTTCACGACCGGCACCAGTGGCGGGCTGAAAGGCAGCGTCGGTGAAATCACGTTCAACGAAGAGTTCACGGTTGCCGACATTGCCGGTGTCCGCCTCGTCGACAACACCTTCGCCGTGCCGGGGGCGAAAGGGTGCGGCGGCATATTCTCCGCCTTCTACGATCCGTTCATCAACTCGCTCTTCGGCCTGCCCTCTGCATCTGGCAAAAACCACGCGGTGCTGGAAGGGACACTGACAGAGGCCGACCGCGAAGCGGTCGTCAACAGCGGCCCCTAGGGCCTGGCGATGACCGGGACCGCGAAAAAGCTGCTGGCGCTGGGAATGGCTCTGGTGCTGAGCGCAGTTGTCCTGGCGGCTCCCGCCGGCGCCGAACCGACAGGCGAATTCGCCGAGTTCAACCAGTGCGAGTACGAAAACGTCGAAGTCAGCACCTGCATCCACTGGGTCTTCGACAGCGGCACAATCAAGCTCGGGGAAAAGGCGATCCCGGTCACCAATCCGATCACCCTGCAGGGCTCGCTGGTGCCTGAAAGCGATCTGCTGCTCGGCGCCACAAACGGCGTCACGCTCTCGCATACGCCGCAGGCCGTTCCGGGCGGTCTGCTCGGGATCACGGCGCCGGGCTCGTGGCCCGAATGGCTGCAGGGAGAATTCAACAACCAGATCAACGAAGGGTTCACCGGGGTCACGGCGACGGTCGAGCTGGTCGGTCCGTCATCCGGTCAGACCAACGTCACACTGAACACAGAAAACCTCCTCTTCGAAGAAGGCACCGCCCTCACACTGCCGGTGAAGATCCACCTGCAGAATCCGATCCTCGGCAGCAACTGCTACTTCGGCTCCAACTCGGAACCGATCGACCTCCACCTCACGACCGGGATCAGCGGCGCCTTCAAAGGCAGCGCCGGAGAACTGATGTTCAACGAAGCGTTCACGCTCATCGACCTGACAAACGTCCGCCTCGTCGACGGCACCTTCGCCGCGCCAAGCGCGAGCGGGTGCGGAGGCATCGCCTCGGAATACATCGACCCCCTCGTCGACTCGATCTTCGGCACGCCCGCCGGCGCCGGTGAAAACCACGCGGTGCTCGAAGGGACATTCACAGAGGCTGACCGCGAAGCGGTCCTCAACAGCGGTCCCTAGCCCCCTGGGCGGCTTGCCCGCACCAGGCGTGCCGGCGCCAGCGAGTCGGTGCCGCCGCTGCCGCCGCCGGTAGCGCCGGCGCGGACCGGCCTGGGCCTGCCGGCCGTCGAGGACGAAGGAGTAGGTCAGCTGCGGTCGGGCCGGACCAGCCAGCGCACGAAGCAGTGGACGCCAGCGGCGGACGACGCTCTTCCGGGCTAGGCGCGAGCGCCCGGGACGGCGGCAGCGCGAGCCGCGAGCACCCGTTCGAAGGCGGCGACGACCTTCGGGTCGAACTGGCTGCCGGCGCCGCGGGCGAGCTCGTCGAGGGCCCGCGCCGGCAGCATCGCGACGCTGTAGGGGCGTTCGGAGACCATCGCCTGGTAGGCGTCGCAGACGGCGACGATGCGGGAGCCGAGTGGGATCTGCTCCCCCTCAAGCCGATCCGGGTAACCGCTGCCGTCCCAGCGCTCGTGGCTGGAACGGACGATGCGGGCGACCGGGACCAGGGCCGGCGCCGAGGCGATGATCCGCTCGCCGATCATGGTGTGCTTGCGCATGAACTCCAGTTCCGGGGGGTCGAGCGGGCCGGGCTTGTTGAGGATCGCGTCCGGGATCGCCATCTTGCCGACGTCGTGGAGCTCGGCGGCGCGGAAGATCTCGTCGCGCTGCTCGGCGCTGACGCCGAGCTCTTCGGCAACGGGCCGGGCGAGAGCGGCGACGTCGACGAGATGGGCGTGGAGGTCGGGCTGGCGCTCGCGCAGGGCGGTGAGGAGGACGTCGCGCGACTGCGAGCCGGCGGAGGAGCGCTCGCGATTCTTGTTCGCGTACATGCGCCGGTCGGCGAGCTGCAGCGCGCTCTCGCGCGTCCTCGCCTCGCTGGGGAGGAGGACGCTGCCCTGTGAGGCGGTGATGAGGAAGCCTTCGCCGCGCTCCGAGAGGGCGGCGGTGCCGCCGGCGACCAGGCTGTCGACCGCCCCCGCCGTGCATTCGGCCAGCAGGCAGAACTCGTCGCCGCCGAGCCGGTAGGCCGAGCCGTGCGGGGCCGCGAAGGCGGCGAGCCGGTGGCCGAGGCGGGCCAGCAGGGCGTCGCCGGCCGGGTGCCCGTAGCTGTCGTTATAGGCCTTGAAGCCGTCGAGATCGAACATCACCAGCAGCCGCAGGTTGCCGGTGACCGCGAGCCCTGGCGCTCCCAGCTCCAGGTCCTCCATCAGCTTGCGGCGGTTCGGCAAGCCGGTGAGCGAGTCGGTCAGCGCCTCGCGGACGCTCGACTCCAGGCTCGCCTGGGTGTCGCGGAAGGAGATCGCCAGCCGCACGACCACGCCGAGCATGGTCAGCAGCGAGAGACCGGCGGCGATGCTCGGGATCACGGTGTAGCGTTCGGCCGACTGGACCCCGATCGCGATCAGCGCCGCGGCGGCGGGGACGAAGGCGACCCGCAGGCCGCGCGCCTGCACCACTCGCTTCTTCGGGCCGGGCGGGATCCAGGCCGCGGTCGCCAGCAGCAGCGCTCCCAGGGGCCAGGCGGCGTCGAGGATGCCGCCTTCGACGTAGGTTCCCTGTGCCGACTGCCAGAGATAGAGACCGTCGGAGACGCCGAGCACGATCAGGCCGCCGCCGAGGGTCAGCCAGCCCGCTCCCGGCCGCCAGCCGGTGAACGAGGCGGCGGTGACGACCAGCGTCAGCAGGGTCAGGTCGGCGATCGGGTAGGCGAGGTTGGTGGCGACGGCGGCGGTGCTGTCGCTGCTCGAAGCGTCGACGATCGGGCCCAGCGCCAGGGCGGCGGCGAGCGCGGCGACGGCGGAGCCGACGATCAGGCCGTCGAGCCAGCGGGTGGCGGGGAAGGAGCCGATTCGCTCGCGCATGAGGACGATCAGGGCGGCGTAGGCAAGCGGGTAGAAGGCCAGGTAGCCGGCGTCGGCGAGCGAGGGGATCGGCACCGATTCGGCGCCGGCGAAGGCGGCCGAGTAATAGATTTCGCCCGCCGTCCAGGCCAGCAGGCCGGCGCCGAGCAGGCTCCAGGCGAGCCGCTCGCGGCGGACGATCGCCGCTCGCGCCAGGCAGGAGGCGGCGGCGCCGAGCATCAGCGCGTCGTAGTCCCAGATGCCGAAGAACGTTTCCGCGGCGTCGCCGCCGAACCCGATCGCGGCGTGCAGGGCGAAGGCCAGGAACCCGAGCACCAGGGCTGCCCCGCCGCAGCGGAGGAGGAGGCGGTTGCGAGGGCTCAGCTTCGCCATCCTCAGCTATCGAGCGATTGCAGCGGGAACTTGATCCCTTGGAATCAGGAACCCGCTCGTTGGGAATGTCCCGCGCCCCCGACCTTGACCTCACTGGTTCCCGGAAATAAACTCAGCAGTTCCTGAACATTCGGAGAAATTGGGGGCAGGGGATGAAGGCGAGAGCGACGGTACTGGTGCTGTTGATGGCGATTTCGCTGGCGGTGACGGCGGCCTCGGCGCAGGCGGCCAGCTTTTTAGCCACCAGCTATCCCGCGACCCTGACCGGGACCCCGATCGAAGAATCGAGCCATGTGATCCAGTTCGAAGGGGAACGGAAAATCACATGCACCTCACTCACGTTCACCGGCACGCTCGCTGCGGCCTCGACGTCGGAGACACTGACGCCTGAATACAAAACCTGCCACGCGAGCCTGCTCGGCGAAAAACTCGACGCCACAGTCGCGACCAACGGCTGCGACTTCCTCTTCACCGAACCGAGCGGCAAAGAAGGGACGTACACGGGCGCGGTCAACCTCAACTGCCCGGAAGGAAAAAGCGTTGAAATCAGGGTCTACGACGGCATCGGTGTGCCCCACACCGAAGCTGAAGAAGACTGCCGCTACACGATCAAAGCGCAGAGCGGCCTGACCGGCGTCGAACACGTGAACATGGCAGGCCCGCCCGCGGACACGACAGTCTTCATGGGGCTGTCGAAACTTGCCTACACCCGCGCGTTTGGGACGAAAGCCCTCTGCGGCGGCGAAAGCTCCACGTCCACCTACACCGGCAACCTGACACTCCAAGCGGGCGGCACGGCCGGCACCTTGATCGGCAAACCGCGCAACTTCACAGCCTCGGCCTACCCGGCGGTGCTCAGCGGCAGCCCGATCGAAGGCGTCAGCTACGAATTCCAGTTCGAAGGGGAACGGCGTGTGACCTGCAAAGCGGTCACCTTCAGTGGCGAACTGGCCGCTGTCTCGAACTCGCTCACGATCACGCCCGAATACAAAGAATGCGTGGCGAGCATCCTCGGCGAAGAAGTCGACGCGACAGTCATCAACAACGTCTGCAAACTCGTGCTCGACGAACCGAGCAGCCAGGAAGGCTCGGCCACAGGGGCGATCAACTTCAGTTGCACGGGCAAAGGCATCGAAGTCCAGATTTTCAAAGGCCTCGGTGTGCCCCACGTGGAACAGAAGTGCCGCTACCTGATCCAGGCGTCGCAGAGCAACCTCTCCGACGTCGGCTACGAAAACGTCGGCTCGGACTTCAGGGCGAACTTCAGCGTCTCCAACCTCGCCTTCACGAGGACCGCGGGCACTGAAGCGGAATGCGGCAAAGTCAAATCGACCGGGAAATACAGCGGCAGCAGCACAGTCAGCGCCAAAAACTCGACAGCGGAATCGATCTCCACCGACGTCAACCTGCCGGCGACCCCCCAGTCCGGCAAATTCACAGCGGCGAAATACCCGGCCACCCTGACTGGGACCACGCCGACCGGCGAATACCACACCTTCGAATTCGAAGGGGGTCGCAAAGTCACATGCCTGCAGCCGACCTTTGCCGGTGAAATGAAAGAAGCGTCGAGCGTGGTCACCCTGACTCCGACCTACGGCACCTGTCACGGGCTGACGGCGGAAACCAAACGGGACGCGACAGTGACAATGAACGAATGCTCGTACGTTGCCGCGGTCGAAACAGGGATCGCCGACTTCTATTCGGGGCCGACCAAACTGACGTGCCCGGTCGGCAAAAGCCCTGAAATCCACATTTACCTCGCGGGGGCGACCCACTCGCCGGCCTTCGAGATCTGCCGCTACACGATGGGCCTCGAAATCGGCACGCTCGACTACGAGAACCTGACAGCTGCCAGCCCGGCGACGAAGATCACAGCCACCTGGACAGCGGGCGCATGGTCGTACACGCGGTCGCTGGGCTCTGAAGGGAACTGCGGTAAAGCCAGCGGCACCGCGAAATACACCGGCCGGGCGACACTGAGCGCGAAAAACGAAAAAGCGGAAGCGGTCGGCTTGGATATCGGCTAGCGGCTAGCCCGACCCGTACTCGCTGTACGGGTACCACCATTCCTTGCGCTCGATCCGCGTCTCCATGTGGACGTGCTTGGTCTCCTGGAAGGCTTCGAGACCCTCGCGGCCGAGCTCGCGGCCGAGGCCGGACTGCTTGAAGCCGCCGAACGGGCCGGCGTCGTTGTCGGTCAGGGGGTCGTTGATCCAGACGGTGCCGGCGCGCAGCTCGCGCATGCAGCGGACCGCGCTCTCGAGGTCGGCGGTGTAGACGTTGGCGCCGAGCCCGAACTCGGTGCCGTTGGCGAGCGCGATCGCCTCGTCCAACGAGGCGACCGGGACCAGCGGCGCGACCGGGCCGAAGGTCTCCTCGGTCAAGAGGGCGCTGTCGGCGGCGGCGCCGGTGACGACGGCGGGGGAGAGGAAGTGGCCGCGCGGCTGGCCGCCGCCGTCGCCGCCGACCAGGACCTCGGCCCCGGCCGCGCGCGCCGCCTCCAGCTGGGCGACGACCTTCGCCCGCTGCGGGGCAGAGACCATCGGCCCGACGTCGGTCGCGACCTCGAACGGGTCGCCGAGGACGAGCGAGCGGGTGTGTTCGACGAAGGCGGCGACGTAGTCGTCGAAGATCTCCTCCATCACGTAGAAGCGCTCGGCCGAGGTGCAGACCTGGCCGGCGTTGAGGAAGGCGGCCCAGGCGCCGCCGCGGGCGGCGACCTCGAGCTGCGGGGCGACGTCGGCGCAGACGATGAAGGCGTCCTTGCCGCCCATCTCGAGGTTCATCCGCGCCATCCGCGGCGTGCAGGCGGCGGCGACCTTGTGGCCGGTCGCGACCGAGCCGGTGAAGGCGACGCAGTCGACGCCGGGGTGGGAGGCGATCGCGGCGCCGACCTCGCCGGCGCCGGCGAGGAGGTTGACGACGCCGGCCGGCAGGTGCTCGAAGACGGCGGCCAGCATCAGGGTCGAGAGCGGCGTCAGCTCCGAGGGCTTGGCGACGACGCAGTTGCCGGCGGCGAGCGCCGGCGCCAGCTTCCAGGCGAGCAGCAGCAGCGGGTAGTTCCAGGGGACGATGCAGCCGACGACGCCAAGCGGGTCCTTGACCACCAGCGCCAGCTGGGTCGCCTCGATCGGCGGGATCACGCGGCCGGCGTGGTCGCGGCCGATCTCGGCGTAGTAGTCGAAGGCGGCGGCGGTCCACTCGAGCTCGTCGCGGTTCTCGAGCAGCGGCTTGCCGCCCTCGGCGGTCATCGTTCGCGCCAGCTCCTCGGTCTGCTCGCGCAGGCGCCGCGCCACCTCGTGCAGCAGCTCGCAGCGCTCGCCGGCGGTCGTCCGCGCCCACCCGGGCCAGGCTCCGCGGGCGGCCGCGACGGCCGCCTCGACCTGCTCGGCCGAGGCGCTCGGCACCGTCGCGATCGTCTCCGTCGTGTACGGGTTCTCGACGGCGACGGGCGCGCCGGCGCCGGCCACGAGCTCGCCACCGATCAGGAGCCGGGTCTGGGAGTCGAGGGCGGCGGGCATCGTTGCCGGCAGGCTACCTGGAGCGCTTGTCAATGACCTGTGAACGGGAGGGGTAGATTGGACGCTTGAGCACTTCGGAATTCGCCCATCTCGGTCGCGCCGAAGAGGCGCCGGTCTTCCGCTTCGAGCACTGGCCGCTGGTGCGGAAGATCGCGCTCGCGATCTACTTCGTCGCCTTCGTCTTCTGGAGCGCGCACTACGGGATCCCGGTCCAGCGCGAGCTGGTGATCGCCTGGACCTGCGGCGCCCTGCTCTGCGTTTGCCTCGGGCGCCACCCGCG
This sequence comes from Solirubrobacterales bacterium, assembly GCA_035689305.1. GTDB lineage: Bacteria > Actinomycetota > Thermoleophilia > Solirubrobacterales > 70-9 > VAYN01. The sequence goes on from DASSLT010000033.1 coordinate 93,471, forward strand.
CGAAATCCTGCGGCTGCTGCGCGACTGGCTGCCGATCGTCGCCGTGCTCTGGGTCTACGACCTCACCCGCGGCGCCGCCGACACCTTCGGCATCGGCGTCCACTACCACCCGATGATCGACTTCGACAAAGCCGTCTTCTTCGGTCAGGTGCCGACCGAATGGCTGCAGGCACACCTCTACGACCCGCAGGCGCTGAGCGCCTGGAACGTCGCCTTCACCCTCACTTACACCTCCTACTTCATCACCCCGTTCGCGCTCGCCGGCTACCTCTGGGCCCGCGACCACGCCGCCTTCCTGCGCTTCAGCAAGCGGCTGGTGACGCTCGCCCTCGCCGGCCTCGCCACCTACATCCTGTTCCCGGCGGCGCCGCCCTGGATGGCAAGCGATATGGGACTGATCGGCCACGTCGAGCGCACCACCTCGAAAGGCTGGGAGATCCTCGGCGTCGGCACCGCCGGCTGGTTCTCGAAGGGGCAGGAGACGGTCAACCTGGTCGCCGCCGTGCCCTCACTGCACTCCGCCTTCTGCATGCTGGTCGCGCTCTTCATCTGGCCGCGGGTCAAGCGCCGCCGGCTGCGGCCGCTGCTGCTGCTCTACCCGCTGATGATGGGGCTGACGCTGATGGCAACGGGCGAGCATTACTTCTTCGACGTCGTCCTCGGCTGGTTCTATGCCGGCGCGGTGATGGTCGCCTGGGCCTGGTTGGAACGGCGGCGCGAGGCGAGTGCGGGCCACCCGGCGGCCGTCGTCGCGCACGGCGCGGCCGGCGAGTAGCGCCTGGAGATAGCGTGCCGGGGGCGTGAGCCGCTCGCCGATCGACTCCTACCTGCAGCGCCTGCACGAGCGCTGGCAGGCCGAGCGCTCCGGCGCCGTCGCCGACTACATCCCGCCGCTGGCGCTGGCCGACCCGAGCTGGTTCGGGATCGCGGTCGCGACGACCGAGGGTCACTGCTACGAGATCGGCGAGAGCCGCCGCGCCTTCACGATCCAGTCGATCTCGAAGCCGTTCACCTACGGCCTCGCCCTCCACGACCTCGGCTTCGAGGCGGTCGACGCCAAGGTCGGGGTCGAGCCGACCGGCGACGCCTTCAACTCGATCAGCCTCGACCCTGAGTCCGGCCGGCCGCTGAACCCGATGATCAACGCCGGCGCGATCACCTCGACCTCGCTCGTCGGCGGCGACTCGCCGACCGGGCGCGAGGCGCGGATCCTCGACGCCTACGGCCGCTTCGCCGGCCGCGATCTGGCTGTCGACACGGACGTGTACGAGTCCGAGCGGGCGACCGGGCACCGCAACCGCGCGATCGGCCACATGCTGCGCGGCTTCGGGATTCTCGAGGACGACCCCGAGATCGCCCTCGACCTCTATTTCCGCCAGTGCTCGGTCGCGGTCGAGTGCCGCGACCTGGCGATGATGGCGGCGACCCTCGCCAACGGCGGCGTCAACCCGGCGAGCGGCGAGCGGGCGCTCGACCGCGTCGTCGTCGACCGCGTCCTCAGCGTGATGACGACCTGCGGCATGTACGACTCGGCGGGGGAGTGGGTGGTCGACGTCGGCATGCCGGCGAAGAGCGGCGTCGCCGGCGGCGTCCTCGCGGTGCTGCCGGGGCAGCTCGGGATCGCCGTCTTCTCGCCGCCGCTCGACCCGCACGGCAACAGCGTCCGCGGGATCGAGGTCTGCCGCCAGATCTCCGAGGACCTCAGCCTCCACCTCTTGCACGTCGCCCGCACCGCGCGCTCGGCGGTGCGCCGCACCTACAGCGTCGCCGACGTGCCCTCGCGCCGGCGCCGGCCCGAGGGCCAGTGCGCGGTCCTCGACGCGGTCGGCGCGCGGGGGATCGTCCACGTCCTCCACGGCGACCTCGTCTTCGCCGCGATGGAGAGCGTCGTCCACGGCATCGTCGACGAGCGCGAGGAGATCGACGTCGCGATCGTCGACCTCACCGAGGTGACCGAGATGGACGCCGCCGCCGCCCGCATGCTTGCCGCGCTCGGGGTCTGGATGGCGGACGCGGGCGGGACCCTGGCCGTCGTCGCCCCGCCCGACCACGACCTGCTCGGCGAGATTCCGACCGAGGGCCTGCGGCTGTTCGGAGATCTCGACGCGGCGACCGAGTGGTGCGAGGAGGAGCTCTTGGCCGCGCACGCCGGCGGTGTCGAGGAGGCGGCGCGGATCGCGCTCGCCGAGCACCGCCTCGCCCGCAACCTCGAGGCGGAGAAGCTGGCGCGGCTGGAAGGCGCGCTGCAGTCGCGGCCGTTCGTCGCTGGCGAGACGATCTTCGCCGCCGGCGACCCGGCCGACGCGATCTACCTGCTCCTCGCCGGCGAGGTCACGGTCGAGATCGAGCTCGACGGCGAGCGCCGGCGGCGGCTGGCGACCCTGACCCCGGGCCTCGCCTTCGGCGAGCTGGCTTTGGCCGAGATCCCGGTGCGGCCGGTCAGCGTCCGCGGCGAGAGCGACGGCGAGTGCCTGGTCCTGACCGTCGCCGAGTTCGATCGCCTCGGCGAGATCGACCCGGCCCTGCAGGCGGCGCTGCTGCGCAACCTCCTGATCAGCTTCTCCGAGGTGATCGGGCGGATGAGCCGCGAGGTCGGTTCGCTCTTCCGCGGCCGCTGAGAGGATCGAGCGGTGCTCGCCGAGGTCTCGATCCCGCGCCACTTCAACGGCCCGCTCGAGAGCGGCAACGGCGGCTACTGCGCCGGCGTCTTCGCCGCCCTCATCGACGGCCCGGCGGCGGTCAACCTGCGGCGGCCGATCCCGCTCGACGAGCCGGCCGCCTTCCTCGTCCGCTTCCGCACCGACCTGCGGGCGCCGGTCGCGGTCGGCGCGGAGCACGTCGTGATCGGCTGGCCCCTGGCCCGCGACGGCCGCAAGCTGCGCTCCGCCTCCGCCATCCTCGACGCCGAGGGCGAGGCGCTGGCCGTCGCCGAGGCGCTGATGATCGAGCCGCGGCCCGAATGAAGGCGCTGGTCCTCTCCGGCGGCGGCGTCGCCGGCATCTCCTGGATGCTCGGCATCGTCGAAGGACTCGCCCGCGGCGAGGCGATCGAGCGCCAGCGCCGGGACGAGAACGCCGAGATCGTCGTCCCCTTCGCGATCGACGAGTTCCTCGCCGCGATCGACCGTGCCCGCGCCGAGGAGCCGACCGAGGCGGCGGCGCTGGTCCGGATCGCCAACATGGAGCCGCTCGGCCCCACATCAGCGAAGCCGAACGGCGGGCGGTGATCGCGGCGCGGCTGCCGCGCCAGGAGTGGCCCGAGCGGCGGCTGCTGATCAACGCGATCGACGCCGAGAGCGCCGCGATCGCGCCGGCCGAGGTCCACCTGATTTCTCTCGATTCCGCCTCGGTCGAGGCGATCGGCGACAACCCGCTCGACCCGATCCACACCGCCGCCCGGCGCTGGAAGCGGGCATCGCCCAGGCGGCGGACGAGCTGGCGGCGGTGCGCGAGTTCTGGGCCTGACTTAAAGAACCGCGCTGTCCACGCCGATTCGACCTGGGTGAACGTCCGTCGCGACGAAAGACTGCTCGCCATCATCCGCACCCAGACGGAGATCGCCGCCTCCGATCTCGACCTGCTGGCGACGATGCAGCTGATCGCCGAGCGCAGCCAGGAACTGACCCGGGCCAGCGGCGCCGTGGTCGAGATCCTCGAGGGCGACGAGATGGTCTACGAGGTGACGACCGGCGACGCCACCCCTTATCTCGGGATGCGGCTGAAGAAGGACGACAGCCTTTCCGGTCTCTGTGTCGCCGAGGGCCGCCTGCTGCGCAGCGACGACACCTGCGAGGACCCGCGGGTCGACAGCGAGGCCTGCAGCCGGGTCGGCGCTGCGGCGATGATCTGCGTGCCGCTGGTCCACCGTCGCGAGGTGGTCGGCGTGCTCAAGGTCTACTCCGGCGTCGCCAACAACTTCGACGACGACGACGTCGAGGCGCTGGAGCTGCTCACCGACCTGATCGCCGCCCACATCTCCCACGCCACCCACTTCGAGATGGAGGCCCACGACAGCCGCCACGACGCCCTCACCGGCCTCGCCAACCGCCGCTCCTACCAGGAGCGGCTCGCGGTCGAGATCAACCGTGCCAACCGCTACGGCCACCCGCTCTCGATCTGCCTGCTCGACCTCGACGGCTTCAAGGAGGTCAACGACCGCCTCGGCCACACAGCCGGCGACGAGGTTCTGCGCAAAGTCGCCCGCGAGATCGACCAGTCGCGGGTCGCCGACGACGCCTTCCGGATCGGCGGCGACGAGTTCGCGATCCTGATGCCGGAGACGACCCCGGCCCAGGCCCAGCTCGCCGCCGATCGCCTTGCCAACGACATCGTCGAGGTCAACCTCGGCGAGGCCGCGGTCGGCGTCTCCTACGGGATCGCGCTCGGCTTCGGCGATCCCGAGCTCGCCCACGCCGCCGCCGACGCCCAGCTGATCGCCGCCAAGGACCGGCTCTACGGCCGGCCGCCGAACGGCGACTGAGCCGACCCGAGCCGCGTTCAGGCGAGGCGGCGTTCGAAGCTGCGCTCCAGCCCGTGCTCCTCCTGCTCGCCGGGGACCGTCTTGTCGACCGCGAGCGTCGCCGTGCGGCCGTCGAGCCGCAGCAGCGCCACCTGGTTGTCGAAGCAGGGGCCGTCGAGGGTGTGCCAGCGGATGCCGGCGTCCTCGGCGCCGGCGGCGCGGGCGAGCGCCCCGGCGAGAGCCGCAAAGGGGCGCGAGAAGCCGGCGCGGACGACGCGCCGCTCTTTCGCGTCGAGCGGATTGCGGTAGGGGGAGCAGACCGCCTGGTAGACCGGGCAGCGCTCGCCGTCGCCGCCGGGGTAGGCGACCTCGCAGAGGTAGGCGTGGTGGACGTCGCCGGAGAGGACGACGACCGAGGCCGGTCGCTTGCCCCCCTCGCCGCCGGCGACTTCGCCGAGCAGGTCGCGCAGCTGTCCGAACGAGCGCGAGAACGAGGCCCAGTGGTCGAAGTCGACCGCTCGCCGCAGCTTCTCTGCGGCGCGGGCCAGACGGGCGCCGTAGGCGCCGTCGCAGACCCGCTCGTTCCAGGCCTCGAGCCGGTCGAAGCCGGGGGAGAGGAGGAACGGCACGGTGGTCGCGATCAGCAGGTGGTCGAAGTCGCCGACGGCGTGGCGGACGATCCAGTCCCACTCCTCCTCGTCGACCATCGAGCGCCGCCCCTCGTCCAGCACCCGACCCGCGCGCGAGTCGACGAAGATCGCCCGGGTGCGGCCGAAGTCGCGGCAGAAGCTCCAGCGGGTGCCCGATTCCTCGGCGTCGATTCGCCGCGCCCACTCGAACAGCTCGGCTCCCGCGTGCTGGTTGCCGCGGATCCGGGGGTAGAGCTCGTCTTCGTCGAGCGCGTGCGGCGAGAGGTTGCCGAGGTGCTGGTAGACCCAGTAGCTGGCGATGCACCCGATCGCACGGCGGTGCCACCAGGAGCGCTGTCGCATCTCCTCCAGCCAGGAGCGGGAGATGTTCCAGTCGTCGCTCATGTCGTGGTCGTCCCACAGCATCGAGACCGAGACGGTCGAGAACAGCCAGCGGATCAGCGGCTCGCGCCAACTCTCCTCGTAGAGCCAGGTGTACTCCTCGAAGTCGGTTACCTCCTCGCCGGGCGGGGTCTCGGTGCCGCGGCGGCGGCCGATTCGCTCCCGCGTCCGCGGCGAGCCCTCGTCGACGTAGACCTGGTCGCCGAGCAGGAAGAGCTGGTCGGGCCAGCTGCGGCGCTCGCCGCGCGCGATCTCGCCGGCCAGGACCCAGAGCGCGTCGACCTCGAAACCGTCTTCGCTCTCGTCTTTGCTCAGCGTGTGGGGCGGCTGGTGGGGGACGGCGACGCGGCAGGAGCCGAAGCGGATGTCGAGCTGCCCGCTGCCGTCGAGGGTGCGGATCGTGCTCGGCGGCAGCTGCGAGCCAGGCTCGGGCCAGCGGCACTCGCCGTCCAGTGCGACCTCGTACTCATAGGTGCTGTCCGGTTCGAGGCCCTCGAGCCGGACCAGCGCGTAGTGATGGTCCTCGACGCGGAAGGTCGGCTCCCAGCGGCCCATCACCTCGACATCGCAGGCTGCGTCGGTCTCGACGAAGACGGTCGCCTCGGTGTCCGAGACATAGCGCAGCAGCGGGCCGAGGACCAGCTCGGTCAACGGATGGGGCTGGCGATGGTCAAGGTTTCCATTCCTCCGGTGACGGGTTCCCGGGTCGGTCAAAGCTGAAACGGGCTGAGCGGCCCGATATAAGGGCGTATGCGCTTCATTGACCTCTCCGCCCCGATCACGGCCGACAGCGAGCCGCTGCCGGACCTGCTGCGGACCGAGGTCGAGTACTCCGACCACGCCGAGGGCGCGGCGGCGATCGAGACGATGTTCGGGGTCGGCCCCGAGTTCCTGCGCGACGGCGAGGGCTGGGCGGTCGAGACCTTCCTCCGCTTCGGCACTCACAACTCGACCCACGTCGACGCGCCCTGGCACTACAACTCGCAGATCGGCGGCGAGCCGGCGAAGACGATCGACCAGCTGCCGCTGGAGTGGTTCCAGGCGCCGGGCGTGGTCCTCGACTTCAGCGCCAAGGAGGACGGCGACGCCGTCGCCGAGGCCGAGCTCGAGGCGGAGCTCGCCCGGATCGGGCACGAGCTGGCGCCGCTCGACATCGTCCTCGTCCGCACCGGTCGCGACGCCTTCTACGGCCAGCCCGACTTCACCGTCTCCTGCTTCCCGCTGCGCCTGGTCGGCGCCTCGGCCGCCCCGGCACGCGTCGTTGCCATTCTCGACTGACGTTCGGCCCCCAAGGCCGTTCTTGGGACATGGGCCTGGCCTTACCCTTCAAGGATGCTGCTCTCCGACGACCGGCTGACGCGGCGGGCGATCGATGGCGACCAGAGCGCCTTCACGGCGATCTTCGAGCGCTACCAGGAGCCCCTCTACCGCTACTGCCTGGCGATCCTCGGCGACCGCGAGGATGCCGAGGACGCGCTGCAGAGCGCGATGCTGAAGGTCCTGCGGGCGCTGCCCGGCGAGGAGCGGCGGATCGAGCTGAAGCCGTGGCTCTACCGGATCGCCCACAACGAGTCGGTCGAGCTGATCCGGCGCCGGCGCCCACGCGAGGAGCTCGACACCGAGCTGGTCGCCGGCGGGGCCGGGCCGGCGGAGGAGGCGGGCCAGCGCCAGCGCCTGCGCCAGCTCCTCGGCGATCTCGACCAGCTGCCCGAGCGCCAGCGCGGGACGCTGGTGATGCGCGAGCTCGGCGGCCTCGGCTTCGAGGAGATCGGCGCCGCGCTCGGCACCTCGGCGGCAGTTGCCCGCCAGACCCTCTACGAGGCGCGGCTGGGGCTGCGCGAGATGGACGCGGGGCGTGAGATGGACTGCGACGAGGTGACGCGGGCGATCTCCGACGCCGACGGCCGGGTGCTGCGCCGGCGCGACCTCCGCGCCCATCTCCGCACCTGCGACTCCTGCCACCGCTTCAGCGAGGAAATCAGCGGCCGCGAACGCGACCTGGCGGCGCTCTCGCCGCTGCCGGCCGCGGTTGCCGCAGGGCTCCTGCAGGCGATTCTCGGCGGCGGGGCTGGCGCTGGCGCCGGGGCGGGCGGAGCCGGCGCCGCCGGCGCCGCGCTCGGGGCCGGGGCGGCGAAGACGATCGGCGCCTCGACCCTGCTGAAGGGGGCGGTGACGTTCGCGGTGGTGGCGGCGCTCGGGGTAGGAGCCGCCGACGAGGGCGGCCTGATCCACGTCGGGCTGCCGGGCGAAGGCGGCTCGCGCCCGAAGAGCTCGACCCCGCCGGCGTCCGAGGGCGCGGGGGGTGGCGCTGGGTCGCCGGCGCCCGCGACCGACGGTGCCGGCGCGATCCCCATGCCGGAAGCGAAGCCCGGCGGCGGAGCCCACGCGAAGGTCGGCGCCGCCGCGGTCGCGGGCGGAACCGCTGCCGGCGGTGAGGACAAGGCCACCGCCCCGGCTGCGAGCCCCGGCGAATCGGCTGCTGAAGCACCTTCCCCAGAACGGCAGCCGTCGAGCGGTCCCTCCCACGGCCGGGAAACCGCCGCCGCCCACAAAGCGACCCCGAAGGGTGCAGCCAAGTCGAAGCCGGCCCATCCCAGCCACCCCGCGAAGCCGGTTCATCCCGCCAAGCCAACGCATCCCGAACACCCTTCGCACCCGGAAAAGCCGGTCCAGGCGGCGCAACCGGAACATCCCGCGAAGCCGGAAACGGCCGCCGCACCGGAACCGAAGTCGGAAAAGCCCGAACCGCCGGGGCAAGGTAAGCCCTGACATCCGCCTCCCGTCGGCGTTTCTGCTGGGAACCGACGCAAGGAGGCACGATGAAGCTGTTGATCAGGATCGCGGTGATCACGGGCGCGCTCGCCCTCGCGGCGGCGCCGGCGATGGCGGGCCAGTCGCCGACCGGGCAGGAACACGGCAACGGCCCGAAGGGACCGAAGTACGCGCCGGAAGCGCCGCAGACGCCGGGACCGAAGGCGCCGCTGCCGGAGCAGGCAAAGGCCTATGGGGTCTACTGCCAGGGACAGAGCAGGAAGCACGTCGACGGGCAGAAGGGCACCCCCTTCAGCCAGTGCGTGACGGCGATGGCGAAGGCCGCTCACAACGAGCGGATGAGCGCTCGCCAGGCCTGTAAAGGCCTCAGCAAGAAGCACGTCAAAGGCGTCAAGGGGACGTCGTTCTCCCGCTGCGTGACTGCGGCGGCGAAGCTGCGCAAGGTCCTGAGCAGCTGAACCGTTCGCATAGGGGCCCGCCGCCATTTCCATGATCCCGGCGGCGGGCCACCTAGCTCCGCCTGGTCTCAGAGATTCGTCCAAGGCAGGTTGATCTTTCGCCCGCTTCCGGGTTCTGGTCGAAGAGATGACCATGTTCCCCGTTGAGACCAAGGCCTGGCGAGTCCCCGCTCGCGTGGGGTTCGCCTTCCTCCTCTTCGCTGCGCTCAGCCTCGGCGTCGCGGTCGGCAACGCCGGCGCCGGCGGCGCCGGCTGCAACGGCAAGCAGGCGACGATCGCCTCCAACGCGGCGAAGATCATCGGCACCAAAGCTCCGGACGTGATCGTCGCCGGCCCCGGCGACAACGAAATCGTCGGCGAAGGCGGCAACGACCTGATCTGCGCCGGTGCCGGCAACGACAGGGTCTTCGGAGTCCGCGGCAACGACACCGTTTTCGGCGAAGAAGGCACCGACACGATCCACGGCGAACGCGGCTCCGATGACCTCGACGGGGGCGGCGGCAGCGACCGCGTGCTCGGCGAAAACGGCAACGACGCCGTCAACGGCGGCGCCGGCGACGGCGACCAGGTCCTCGGCGGCCCCGGCGACGATTCGTTGAACGGCGGCGACGGCAACTTCGACGTCCTCGTCGGCGGCCCCGGCAACGACGGCATCGACGGCGGCCCCGGCGGCCACGACATCGCCTCCTACGCCGGCACCGGCGGCCCGGTCACGGTCGATCTCGGGTCCGGCACGGTCAGCGGTGCCGAGGGCGAGCACCTGAGCGGTGTCGAGGACGCGATCGGCGGCTCCGGCGACGATACGCTGATCGGCGACGCCGCCAGCGCCAACCGCCTCGACGGCGGCCCCGGGAACGACGACCTCGAGGCCGCCGGACCGGGCGACGAAGCCTTCGGCGGTCCCGGCAGCGACCAGTGCGGCGGCGGTTTCGGCGCTGAGACCTCCTGCGGCCCCGAAGGCAGCGGCGCGACGGCGGAACTGTACGACTCGATCGACGGCTCCGACAGCCTGATCGTCAGCGGCACCGCAGGCCCCGACAGCGTCACCGTTTCCTACTCCGGCGGCGCCTTCGTCGTCGAGGCCGACGGCGCGACGACGACGATCCCCGGCCGCGCCGACTCGATCATCGCCGCGATGGGGGCCGGCAACGACTCGGTCACGATCGATCCCTCGGTCCCGGCCGGCATCGCCGCCAACCTCGAAGGCGGCAAAGGCTCCGACACCCTGCGCGGCGGCCCCGGCGACGACGTCCTCTATGCCGGCGAAGACCACGATCCCGACACTCTCGAAGGCGGTGGCGGCGACGACGTCGAGTACGGCGTCAACATCTTCCACCCGCGCAAAGACTCGGGCGCGGCGACGTTGCTCGGCGGCCCCGGCGACGACCTGATGATCGGCGGTCAGCCCTGCGACGGCGACAGCTTCGACGGCGGCCCCGGCGACAACGACTCCGCCTCCTTCGCCCGCGTCCGCAACTCCGGCATCGTCGTCGACGCGAAGATCGGCGGCACCGTCACCGATCCCGGCACCGGCGGCTGCAACGCCGGCCACATCGACGCCAGCGTCGAGAAGATCGAGGGCTCACCCGGCCCCGACATCCTCACCGGCGACGGCACCGCCAACAAGCTGCTCGGCCGCGGCGGCGACGACCGCCTCGACGGCGCCGGCGGCGGCGACGAGTGCATCGGCGGCACCGGCGACGACTCCGCCGTGTCGTGCGCCAAAGTCGCCTCCGTCCCCTAGGACGTCGAGTGTTGAGTTAGCCGGCCTATAGCCCGGCTAACTCAACACTCGGCCGGGGGGTCAAACGGTCCAGGTGTCGCCGGAGCGCAGCAGGTCGCCGACGTCGCCGAGGGTGGCGCCGGCGTGGGCGGCTTCGAGCTCGTTCTGGCGCTCGGAGCCGTAGACGGGCCGCTTGACGTCGCGGAAGACGCCGATCGGCGTCGGGCCGGTGGGGGCGTCGGCGAGGCGGGCCAAGGCGGTGGCGTGGCTCGGGTCCTCGACGTGGGCGTCGTGGACGACGAGGCCGCGCTCGCCGGCGTCGGCGACGTCGACCACCTCGAGACCGCCGGCGCCGGAGCGGACGACGCCTTTCTCGAGGTCTTCGCCGAAGCGGATCGGCTGGCCGTGCTCGAGCCGGATCTGGTTGTGGGCGCCGGCCTTGCCGCGGACGGCGTCGAAGGCGCCGTCGTTGAAGACGTTGCAGTTCTGGTAGATCTCGACGATCGCCGCACCCGGGTGCTCGGCGGCGGCCCGCAGGGTGTCGCGCACGTGCTGCTTCTCGACGTCGATCGTGCGGGCGACGAAGGAGGCGTCGGCGCCGAGCGCCAGCGCCAGCGGGTTGAAGGGATGGTCCTCGGAGCCGAACGGGGTCGACTTCGTCACCTTGCCGGTCTCCGAGGTCGGCGAGTACTGGCCCTTGGTCAGCCCGTAGATCTGGTTGTTGAAGAGCAGGATCTTGATCGGGACGTTGCGGCGCAGGGCGTGGATCAGGTGGTTGCCGCCGATCGAGAGCGAGTCGCCGTCGCCGGAGACGACCCAGACCGAGAGGTCCTCGCGGGCGGTCGCGATCCCCGTCGCCAGCGCCGGCGCCCGGCCGTGGATGCCGTGCATCCCGTAGGTGTCCATGTAGTAGACGAAGCGGCCGGCGCAGCCGATCCCGGAGATGAAGACCGTTTTCTCCGGCGGCACCCCGAGTTCGGGCATCAGCGTCTGGACCGAGTTGAGGATCGCGTAGTCGCCGCAGCCCGGGCACCAGCGGGTTTCCTGGCCGGACTGGAAGTCGGCCTTGGTCAGCGTCGCGGTGGCGCCGCCAAGCTGGTTGTCGTGGCCATTGCTACTCATCGTTTCCCAGCACCTCCAATATTGCCTGCTCGAGCTCCTCGGCCAGGATCGGCAGGCCCTCGACCTTGTTGTAGCCGGCGGCGTCGACCAGGAACTTGTCGCGGACGATGCTCCGCAGCTGGCCGGTGTTGAGCTCCGGCACCAGCACCTTCGCGAAGCCCTTGACCACCTCGCCGGTGTTGGCCGGCAGCGGTTCGACGTGGCGCAGGTGGGCGGTCGCGATCGGGATGCCGCGGTTGCGGATGCGGCGGGCGGCGGCGCCGATCACGCCCGAGGTCGAGCCCCAGCCGAGCACCAGCAGCTCCGCGCCCTCGTCGGCGTCGACCGTCAGCGGCGGCAGCTCCTCGGCCAGCTTCTCCAGCTTCTCGGCCCGCAGCTTCGTCATCAGGGCGTGGTTGGCGGGGTCGTAGCTGACCTTGCCCGAGCCGTGCTCCTTCTCGAGGCCGCCGAGCCGGTGCTGGAGCCCGGGCGTGCCGGGGATCGCCCAGGGGCGGGCGCCGCGCTCGTCGCGCAGGTAGGGGAGGAACTCGTCGCCGGCGTTCGGGCCCTCGGCGAAGTCGGGGTCGATCTCCGGCAGCTGCTCGACGTCGGGCAGCTTCCAGGGCTCGGAGGAGTTCATCAGGAAGGTGTCGGCGAGGAGGATCACCGGGGTCCGGTAGCGGATCGCGATCCGCGCCGCTTCGACCGCGGACTCGAAGCAGTCGGCCGGGGTCGACGGCGCGATCACCGGCAGCGGCGACTCGCCGTGGCGGCCGTGGATCGCCATCAGCAGGTCCGACTGTTCGGTTTTGGTCGGCAGCCCGGTCGAGGGACCGGAGCGCTGGACGTCGATGATCACCAGCGGCAGCTCGACCATCGCCGCCAGGGCGATCGTCTCCGCCTTCAGGTCCATGCCCGGGCCGCTGGTCGAGGTGACGCCGAGCTTGCCGCCGAAGGAGGCGCCGAGCGCCATGTTGGCGGCGGCGAGCTCGTCCTCGGCCTGGACGGTGCGGACGCCGAAGCGGTTGTGGCGGGCGAGGTGGTGGAGCAGTTCCGAGGCCGGCGTGATCGGGTAGCTGGCGAAGAAGAGCTGCAGGCCGCTGCGGACCGAGGCGGCGATCAGGCCCATCGCCAGCGCGTTGGCGCCGTTGATGTTGCGGTATTCGCCCGACTCCAGCGGCGCCGGCGCGACCTCGACCGGGGTGACCGCGATCTCGGTCGTGTCGCCGAAGTTGTAGCCGGCTTTGAAGGCGGCGACGTTGCCGGCCAGGATCGCCGGCCGTTTCGCGAATTTGGTCTCCAGCCAGGCGATCGTTTCTTTGCGCGGCCGCCCATACATCCAGGAGATCAGGCCGAGCGCGAAGAGGTTCTTGGTCCGCTGCGCCTCGGCCGGTTTCAGCCCCTCGACCTCCTCGGTCGCGCGGGTCGTCAGCGTCGTCATCGGCACCTTGAAGACCTGGTAGTCGTCGACCGTGCCGTCCTCGAGCGGGTTCGCCTCGTAGCCGGCCTTGCGCAGGTTGGCGTCGGTGAAGGCGTCCTCGTTGACGATCAGGGTGCCGCCCGCCTGCAGGGAGGCGAGGTGGGCTTTGACCGCCGCCGGGTTCATCGCCACCAGCGTGTTCGGGTGGTCGCCGGGGGTGAGGATGTCGCGCGAGGCGAAGTGGATCTGGAAGGCGGAGACGCCGCCCGGGGTGCCGGCCGGGGCGCGGATCTCAGCCGGGAAGTCCGGCAGGGTCGAGAGGTCGTTGCCGACGTGCGCGGTCGCCGCCGTGAAGCGGTCGCCGACCAGCTGCATACCGTCGCCGGAGTCGCCCGCGAAGCGGATGATGACGGTCTCGGGCTTCTTTGACGTTTTAGTCACGATTCGGCTTGGCCCCTCCCGCCAGGCCGGTTGTATGCAAGGTACCGATCGTCGCCGACGCGCGAGTTCGCAGGAACTCCCCTTTTGGGGAGTTCGACAGGGGAGGCTCCCGGCCGGGAGCCCGGTTCGCCGTCTGTGTCCGGCTCAGACGAAGTCGATGACGCTGCGGATTCCATCCTGGGCCTCCATCAGCTCGAAGCCGCGGTTGACTTCGTCGAGCGCGAGGCGGTGTGAAATGAAGGGGGCGACGTCGATCTCGCCGGCGAGGGCGCGCTCGACCAGCTCCGGCACCTGGTCGCGGCCCTTGACGCCGCCGAACGAGGAGCCGGCGATGCGGCGGCCGGTGATCAGGAAGCGCGGCACGACGTCGAGCGTCTCGCCCTTGCCGGCGACGCCGGCGACGGTACACAGGCCCCAGGCCATCCGCGCCGCTTCGACCGCCTGGCGCATGACGGCGACGTTGCCGGTCGCCTCGAAGGTGTAGTCGGCGCCGAAGCCGTCGGTCATCTCGAGGATGCGCTCGACGGTGTCCTCGCCGCCGATCATCACTTCGGTCGCGCCCTGGCCCTTGGCCAGCTCGAGGCGGTCCTCGGAGAGGTCGACGCAGACGATCCGCTCGGCGCCCTGCAGGCGGGCGCCGGCGACGGCGCCGAGGCCGACCATGCCGGCGCCGAAGATGACGCAGGTGCTGCCGGGCTCGACCTTGGCGGTGTTGATCGCGGCGCCGAGGCCGGTCGAGAGGCCGCAGGCGAAGAGGCAGACGTGCTCGAACGGGGCCTCGGGGTCGACCTTGGCCAAGGCAATCTCGGGCATCACCGTGTACTCGGCGAAGGTCGAGCAGCCCATGAAGTGGCGGATCTCCTCGTCGCCGCGCGAGAGCCGGGTCGAGCCGTCCGGCAGGTGGCCGAGGTTCTGCTCGGCGCGGATCGCCATGCAGAGGTTGGTCCGCGGATCGACGCAGTGGACGCACTCGCGGCACTGCGGCGAGAACAGGGTGACGACGTGGTCGCCGACCGCCAGCGAGCTGACCCCCTCGCCGACCTTCTCGACCACCCCGGCGCCCTCGTGCCCGAGCACCGCCGGCGCGTAGCCGGAGGGGTCGGCGCCGGAGGCGGTGTAGAGGTCGGTGTGGCAGACCCCGCAGGCGACGAGCCGGACCAGAACCTCGCCTGCCCGCGGCTCCTCGAGCTCGACGTCCTGGATCGCGAGCGGCGCCCCGAACTCCTCCAGCACGGCGGCCTTGATCTGCATCCGACCAAGGTACCGGGTGCCGGGTAGGGATACTTGACCGACGATCGGCGACGAAGAGCAAGGGAGGATCAAGTGGAGATCACCGGCACCGACTTCATCGGCATCCCGACGCAGGACGCGGAGCGCTCGCGCGCGTTCTACGTCGAGACGCTGGGCCTGCGCCCCGACGAGCACTCGCGCTTCGAGTGCTGGGCCGGGGACACCTGTTACGGGATCTGGGAACCGGAGCAGCAGGGGATGCCGTTCGCGCCGCGCAAGAACGGCCACCCGGCGCTGCACGTCGACGACGTCGCCGCCGCCCGGGCCGAGCTCGAGGCGAAAGGGGTCGAGTTCGTGGGCGACACCTTCGACACCGGCGTCTGCCACATGGCCCTCTTCACCGACCCCGACGGCAACGACCTGATGCTCCACCGCCGCTACGCGCCCTACGACGACTGAGTCGCGCTTGAGCTTCACCTCCGCCCACCGCGGTGGCTCCGGTCCGCCGCTTGTCCTCCTGCACGGCTTCACCGACACCTGGCGGACCTGGGAGCTGGTCCTGCCCGAGCTCGAACGCCACCGCGAGGTGCTGGCGCCGACCCTCGCCGGCCACGCCGGTGGGCCGGCGCTCGCGGACGGGATCTCGGACGCGCTGCTCGCCGACGCAGTCGAGCGGGCGATGGACGAGGCCGGGTTCGAGACCGCTGACATCGCCGGCAACTCGCTCGGCGGCTATGTCGCCCTGCAGCTCGCCGAACGAGGCCGGGCGCGTTCGGTCGTCGCCTTCGCCCCGGCTGGGGGTTGGGCTCTGGACGATCCGGCGATGGGGGAGACGCTCGACTACTTCGTCGCCATGCAGCGCGGGGTCAAGGTCCTGGCCGGCCAGGCCGACCGGATCGCCGCCAGCGCCGAGGGCCGCCGCAACGCAACCCGGTTCATCGTCAGCAACCACGAGCACATCCCGGCCGAGCTGATCGTCCACATGATGGTCGGGGTCGCCCGCAGCGAGGTGGCGCCGCTGGTCGAGTTCGCGCGCGAGGCCGGCTACGGCCTCGACCCCGGGCGGATCACCTGCCCGGTCCGGATCGTCTGGGGGACCGCCGACCTGCTGCTCGGCTGGCCCTCGACCGCTGCCCGTTACCGGACCGAGTGGGTGCCCGGCGCCGAGTGGATCGAGCTCGAGGGAGTCGGCCACTGCCCCCAGCTCGACGTGCCGGTCGAGGCGGCGCAGCTGATCCTCGGCTTCAGCTCGGCGGGCTAGCCCGTTTGGAGTTTCATCCGAAGCCGAAACAATTCCTTGACTTCCCCGGGGGGCATTGATGGAGAATCGTCCACCAATGCTGCGCGACCGCATGGACCCCGAACTGATCGAGGGGCTCGACGCTTTTCTCGCCGCCACCGGCCCTGGCGGGCTGGCGGCGATATCCGACCCCGTGCAACGGCGCGCGACCTTCCTCGAGTTGGTCCAGGCCGAGCCCGCCGAGCCCGACGCGACCGTCGCCACCGAAGACCACCTGGCGCCCGGCCCGCCTGGCGCCCCACAGGTGCGGCTGCGCAGTTACCGGCCGGTCGCGGTCGATCAGCCTCTACCCGCCGTCTATTACATCCACGGCGGCGGCATGGTGATCGGCGCGATCGAGACCGAGGATGCGATCACCCGCTGGCTCTGCGGCGCCGTCGGCTGTGCCGCGGTCTCGGTCGAATACCGGCTGGCGCCCGAGAACCCGCACCCGGCGCCGGTCGAGGACTGCTACGCCGGTCTCGCCTGGACCGCCGCCAACGCCCCTGAGCTGGGGATCGACCCGGACCGGATCGCCGTCTACGGCGGCAGCGCCGGCGGTGGCCTGGCGGCGGCGACCGCGATCCTCGCCCGCGACCGCGGCGGCCCGGCGCTGGCGTTTCAGATGCTGCTCTACCCGATGCTCGACGACCGCTGCTGCACACCGTCGTGCCGGGAGATCGACGACATCGGCGTCTTCGACGGCTGGGCCAGCGAGGAGGGCTGGCGCGCCCTGCTCGGCGAGCGCTGGGCGACGGCGGCGGTCGAGCCGGCGGCGGCACCCGCCCGCAGCATCGACCTCTCCGGCCTGCCGCCGACCTGGATCGACGTCGGCGAGCTCGACTCGTTGCGCGACGAGAGCGTCGAATACGCGCTGCGGCTGATGCAGGCCGGGGTCGCCACCGACCTCCACGTCTACCCGGCCGTCTTCCACGCCTGGGAGTTCTTCGTCCCCGACGCCGAGTCTTCGGGCCGGGTCAAAGTCGAGCGGGTGGCGGCGCTGCGGCGGGCGTTCGCGCTCGACCCTTGAGCGCGAACGCCCGCCGGACATCAGGTTCCCTTTGTAGAAGCGGCCGGCATGACCGAGCCCTGATTGCTCAGCTTCATGTATCTCACCTCCTCCATCCAGAATGGTGGGGGATTTCCCTAACCACCCCACACAGGGGGGAGCATGGGTATCGGCTCGGACGTTGCTCGGTACGCTTCACTCGAAGACCATTTATGTAATCGCTTGATGACGTCTGAATCGAAAACCCAGGTCGGAGCCGTGATCGCGGACGCCGAAGCGACCCTGTTCAAGGCGCTCTCGCACCCCCTGCGCTACCGGCTGATGATGATCCTCGGCGAACGCGAGGCGAGCCCGAAGGAACTGGCCGAAATCCTCGGCGAGGGCTTCCACAAGACCTGGGAACACACCAGGCTGCTCGAGGAGTGGGGGCTGATCGAGCTCGTCGACACCGACCGGCGGCGGGGCGGGACCCAGCACTTCTACCGGGCGAAGACATTGCCGGTGCTCGACGCGGAGGAATGGGAGCAGTTGCCCTCGTTCGCACGGGAAACAGCGAGCGCCCTGATCGTGCGGACGGTGATGCGCGAGATCGCCAGCTCGATGGCAGCCGGGATCTTCGACGACCACCCGCACCGGGCGCTGCTGCGCAAGCCGGTGCTCGCCGACGAGCAGGGCTTCCGCGAAATCGACGAATCGGCGCTGGAGCACCTCGCCCGCTGCACCGAGATCGAAGCGCAGAGCGCCGCGCGCCGGCTGAAAAGCGGCGAGCCGGCGCGGCGGGTGATGACCTTCACCGTCGCTTTTGAGACTTCTCCACCTGAGTCGAAGTAAAGCGTTTGACCGGCGGCGGGCTCTGACTAGCCTGCGGCTATCCCCTCCGCTCTCCTGATCGACTTCGGCGGCGCCCTCACCTCCAGCGTCGGCGTTGCCCACCGCGCTTTCTGCCGCGCCGAAGGCCTCGACGACGACGCCTTCATCGAGGACACCGAGTTCGAGGCCGCGATCGCGCGCGCTCTCGGCGAGACGGTCGATCCCGAAGGGCTGATCGGTCGCCTCTTCTCCGACCTCGAGCTCGACGCGGCGATGATCGCCGCGGTCGAGGAGCTGCGCGCGGCCGGGATCAGGGTGGTGATCGTCTCCAACTCCTACGGCTTCAGCGCCTACCGCTGGGAGCTCGCCGACCTCGCCGACGCCCACCTGCTCTCCGGCGCGGTCGGCGTCGCCAAGCCGGCGCCGGTCAACGTCGACGCCGCCCGGGCACTGGGGATGGAGGCGATCCTCCACGCCGAGGCGGCGACGACGATTGCCGCCCTCTCGGGCGCCTTCGGGATCGAACTTGGCGGGAGGCCATCGCAAAGTCCAACCAGAGGAGGATCCGAATGAGCGTCTGGCAGGTCGAGGAGAACGACGGCATCGTCGTCGCCGCCCACGACAACCCGCCGATGAACTACTTCGTCGGCGAAAGCGCCGCCGAGCTGGCGGCGATGCTGCCGCGCTGGCGCGAAGACGACGTCCGCGTCGTGATCGTCACCGGCGCCGTTCCCGGCAAATACATCACCCACTACAGCGTCGAGGAGCTGGTCGAGCTGGCCGAGGACCGCGAGAGCCTGATCCGCGCCTCCTACGACCTGATCTACGGCTGGCACGGGCTGTTGCAGTCGCTCTCCTACCTCGACAAGCCGGTGATCGCGGCGATGACCGGCGACACCGGCGGCGGCGGGCTCGAGCTCTCGCTCAACTGCGACATCCGGATCATGGAGCGCGGCGACTACCTGGTCGGCTTCCCCGAGGCCAGCCTCGGGATCCTGACCGGCACCGGCTCCCAGCTCCTGGAGCGGGCGATCGGCCGCAGCCGCGCCCTCGACTTCCTCCTCCGCAGCCGCTACGTCACCCCCGAGGGCGCGCTCGAGCTGGGGATCGTCAACGAGCTCGCCGACGACGCCAAAGCGCGGGCGCTCGAGGTCGCCGAACGGCTGCGGACCAACTCCGCTGTCGCCCTCACCGCCGCCAAGCGCTCGGTCGTCCGCGGCGCCAACCTGCCGATGCAGGAGGGGCTGCGGGTCGAGGCCGAGGAGTGGCTGAAGACGATCGTCACCGACGAGGCGATGGCGGCGCTGCGCAGCTACGCCGAGACGCCATTCGAGGAGCGGCGCCAGTGGGTGCGCGACCACGGAGCCTGGCCTGAGCCAGGCTCCGCGACCGGCGCTTAGGAGGGCCGGCCCTCCTGCCTTGCCTAGGCGGGGATCGCGGCGGGAGAGCGCTCGATCCCTGCCTCGGCGAGGTAGTCGTGGACGACGCGGCCCTGGGGCAGGGTCCAGTCGAAGGTGCCGTAGATGCCGCCGATCATCTCGGTCGGGGCCAGGTCCTGGAGCGGGTCGGCGGCCGAGGGCGAGTCCATGCTGACCTGGCAGCGCCCGGTCCAGATGTCCGGCGAGCCGTCGGCGGCCAGGCAGGGGACCGTCTCGGGCTCGGTCCGGATCAGCTCGCAGACGCTCGGCGGTGAGCCCGCCTCGGCGCCGGGGATGTAGCGCAGGGTCAGGTGCGGGGTCGAGCCGACGTCCTCCATCGTCGCCGGCCGTTCCGGATTGATCGTCACCGTCAGCAGCCGCTTGCCGGTCGGCCGCTCGGTGGTGAAGGAGATTCCCTCGCGGAAGCCGGGCCCGGGCCCGCCGAAGTCGAACTTGCAGTCGGCAAGCTTCTTCGGCCAGCCCCAGAGTTCGCGGCCGGCGGCCATCGGCGCGTCGGCGTCGAGGTAGATGAAGGGGC
Source organism: Solirubrobacterales bacterium (assembly GCA_035689305.1). Classification (GTDB taxonomy): domain Bacteria; phylum Actinomycetota; class Thermoleophilia; order Solirubrobacterales; family 70-9; genus VAYN01. The sequence goes on from DASSLT010000033.1 coordinate 113,159, forward strand.
AGTAGAGGTAGGTCTCACCCTCGAACTCGGCCTGGATCAGCATGATCGTCTCGTTGTAGGTGCCGAAGGTCGTGAAGGGGTAGTTGCAGACCCAGGCGATGCAGGTGGCCGGGTCGGTCGCCGGCGTCACCCCCGGCGGCAGGTGCCGCGCCACCTTCTCGGTCTCGGCCGCGTAGATCCCGAGGATCACTTTGGCGCCGCGGTAGTAGTAGGGCGGGTCGGGGTACAGCGGGGCGGTGACCGGCTGGTCGAAGCCGGCAAAGAAGTCGTCCATCGGGCTCTCCTCCAGGTCGAGTGAAAACAGCGTAGTTCGCTGTTCCGGCTCCGATCCGGGCGCTGGCGCGGCGCTTGTTGGTTCCTCTAGGGAGCGCTCTAGAGCGCCGGCAGCGCAACTTCGAAGCAGGCGCCGCCGAGCTCGGAGTCGCGGGCCTCGATCCGGCCCGAGTGGGCTTCGACGATCGAGCGCGAGATCGCCAGGCCGAGGCCGGCGCCGGAGATCTGGCGGTCCCTGACGTCGATGCCGCGGTAGAGGCGTTCGAACAGGTGCGGGAGCTCGTCGGCGTCGAAGCCGGGGCCGCTGTCCTCGACCCGGACCAGCGCCTCGCGGTTGGCGACCCGCAGGCCGACCTTGATCTGGCCGCCGGCCGGCGTGAACTTGATCGAGTTGGAGACGAGGTTGGCGACGACCTGGGTGAGGCGGTCGGCGTCGCCCATCACCGCCAGCGGCCCGTTGGTGCTGACGTCCAGCGTCAGGCCGGCCGCGGTCGCGTCGGGCTGCAGCGCTTCGACCTCGTCGTGGACGAGCTGGGCGAGGTCGAGCGGCTGGCGCCGCAGCTCGAACTCGCCGGCTGAGATGCGGGCGATGTTGAGCAGGTCTTCGACCAGGCGCAGTTGCCGGGTGGCGTTGCGCTCGATCACCTCGATGTGGTCGAACTGGGGGCCGGGCGGGCCGCCGGCGTCGGCCCGCAGCAGCGTCGCGTAGCCGAGGATCGAGGTCAGCGGCGTCCGCAGCTCGTGGGAGATCGAGCCGAGGAACTCGCTTTTCGCCCGCTCCAGTTCGGCCGCCGCGAGGCGCGCCTGGCGCTCCTCGGTGATGTCCTGCTGGACCCCGACCCAGACCTTGCCGTAGCTGGGGTGGTCGAAGGTGGTCGCCGTCGTCCGCACCCAGATCTCGGAGCCGTCCTTGCGCAGGCGCCGCGCCTCGTACTTCATCTCGCCACCGCTGTAGAGGTCGGAGACGGCGGCGTCGCGCGTCGCCCGCTCCTCTTCGGAGAGGTCGACGGGGCGCATCACCTCGATCGCGTCGCGTCCGTTCAGTTCGCCGGGTCCGTAGCCGAGCATCCGCTCGAGGCTCGGGTTGGCGTAGACGATGCGGCCGTCGTCCTTGGTCATCAGGCAGACGCCCTCGGTCATGTTGGCGATCACCTCGCCGCGCAGCTCGAACGCCGTTTCGATCGCCAGCCGGTCGTTGACCTCCCGCACCGAGCAGAAGAAGTGGCCGCTGCCGTCGCTGCCCGGCACCGACCAGTGCAGCCAGCTCCAGTGCCCGTCCTTGGTCTGCCAGCGGTGCTGGAAGCTCGCCGGCTCGCCGCGCCCGTGGACCCGGGCCAGCTCGACCAGGGTGTCGGCGCGATCGTCGGGATGGACGAACTCGACCAGCGGCCGCGCCACCAGCTCCTCCTCGCTCCAGCCGAGCACCTCGCGCCAGCGCCCCTCGAGGCGCTTGATGCGGGCGTCGGGCCCGACCGTGCAGATCAGGTCGCGGTCGAGGTCGACGCCGCTGGTCGCGTGGGCGAGGTCGGCCTCGATCCGTTTGCGCAGCGAGATGTCGTGGACCTGGACGATGTAGTGGGTCGGCTCGCCGTCCTCGTCGCGGTCGAGCGAGACCGAGAGCAGGACCCAGACCGATTCGCCGTCCTTGCGGATGTAGCGCTTCTCGAGTTTGTAGTCGCTGGCTTCGCCGCGCAGCAGCCGCTCGTCGCCCTCGAGGTTCGCTTCGAGGTCGTCGGGGTGGGTGATCTCGGTGAAGCTCAGCCCGCGCAGCTCGCCCTCGGTGTAGCCGGTCAGCTCGCAGAGGGCGGGGTTGGCGCGCAGCCAGCGGCCGTCGATCGCGACCAGGCCCATCCCGATCGCCGCTTTCGAGAAGGCCGCCTCGAACTGGCGCTCGGCCTCGCGTCGGCGGCGCTCCAGCTGGCGCTGCTCGGTCAGGTCGGTGAACCAGCAGATCCGGTACAGGAGCTCGCCCTCGTCGTCGAGGGCGGCCATCACCTCGGAGGAGACGCGGAAGACGGTGCCGTCGCGGCGGACGTGATCGGATTCGAGAGAGACGAAGCCCGACGCATCGAGCCGTTCCGCCAGCTCGGGGAGCCGCGCCGCGCCCTCCGGTGTAAGCGAGTCGTCGATGGTTTTGCCGACGAATTCGTGTACCTCGCCGCCGTGCATCTCGGCGAAGGCCGGGTTGACGGCGACTACATGGCGGCTGCGGGCCTCGATGATCGCGATCCCACGGGTCGTCTTCTCGAAGCTGAGCGACCACAGCGTTCGGAGCTCGGTGGGATCGACGCCCGGGGCGTAGTCAAATGCGGTCATGGCAGCCGTCGCACGAAGTTTGCTCCTCCCAGCTGGTCAGATTCAACCTCGGTCGCTTCCGACCTGCCGATCGGGTATCCATCAACCGTGCCCACGCCGACGGTACTGGTGGTCGAGGACGACCCGGACATCCGTGGTCTGGTCGTCTCGCTCGTGCAGCGAGCCGGAATGACCGGCCTCGGGGCGGCCGACGGCCGGTCCGGGATTCGCGCCTTTTTCGAGCACCGGCCGGACCTGACCGTGCTCGATATCGGCCTGCCGGAGCTCGACGGCTGGGAGGTGCTGAAACGCGTGCGCGAGGTCAGCGAGGCGCCGGTGCTGGTCTTGACCGCCGCCGGGGAGAACCCGCAGAAGGTGCGTGGCCTCGACAGCGGCGCCGACGACTACGTCGTCAAGCCCTTCGACCCCGACGTCCTCGTTGCCCGGATCAAGGCCCTGCTGCGCCGCGGCGGCCGCGACAGCGGCGAGCTCGAGGTCCTCAGCGACGACGTCGTCAGCGTCGACGAAGCGAAGCGGCGGGTCGAGGTCCTCGGCACCGAGGTGCAGCTCACCCCAACCGAGTTCCGGCTGCTGGTGACGCTGATGCGCAACCGCGACCAGGTCGTCACCCAGGAGCAGCTGCTCGAGGACGTCTGGGGCAACGCCGGCGGCGACCCGCGCCAGGTCCGGCTCTACGTCAGCTACCTGCGACGCAAGCTGCAGGAGGCCGGCGCCGAGGACCCGATCGAGACCGTGCGCGGCTTCGGCTACCGCTTCCGGCCCGCAAGCTGACGCCCAAAACCCCCCTTTTGGCCTAGAACAAACGGCCATTTAAGCCCCCTCGGGCTAAATCACACGTTTTTCATACAAACATCGCGCACCACCGCTGCGCGAGGCACCGACTCCCTGGGCGCGGCCACTACGGCCGTAGAAACGAGCGAACTCCCAAGGAGGAGAGCAGTGAACCTTCGAACCAAAGTCCTCTTGACCGTCCTCTGCGTCGGCGCCCTCGGCAGCCTCGCCGCGATGGGCGTGTTCGGTGCCTTCAGCGCCACCACGACCAACGCCGGCAACACGATCACCGCCGGCACGGTGACGATCGGCGACAACGACGCCGGCGCCGCTCTCTACTCGCTGACCGCCGCGAAACCGGGCGAAAGCGTGACCAAATGCATCAAAGTCACCTACACCGGCAACCTCGACGCCGACGTCCACCTCTACACGCCGAGCTCGATCGGGACGCTTGGCCAGTACATCGACCTGACGATCAGCGGCGGCACCCAGACCACCTCGACCTTCCCCAGCTGCACCGGCTTCACCGCCGTCGGCGGCGCCCTCTACTCGGGCACCCTGGCGGCTTTCGGGACCGGCAAAAACAGCTACGCGAACGGGGTCGCCGAGTACCCCGGGTCGGCGACGAAATGGGTCAACGGCGACTCCGTCGTCTACCAGATCACCGCCACCCTGCAGAGCGGTGCTCCCGATGCGGCGCAGGGTCTGACCACCGGCGCCCACACGTTCACCTGGGAGGCGCGCAACCAGTAGGTCCGTTGGGGAGAACGCTCGTGACTCGGAGAGGGGCCGCCCCGGCGGCGGCCCCTCCCGGACCTGGGAATACCCATGATCGCCGCTGACTTCGACGACAGGATCACCCGCATCACCGCCCTGGCTCTCGGCGCCGCGATCGTCCTCGTGGTCGTTCTGTGCGCCCGCCCGGCCGGTGGTCACGGCGGCGTCCTGCCCGCCTCGCTGCGGGTCAGCGCCAGCCAGGACGGGGCCCTCGCGGTCTCGCCCGCGGCTCCGAAGGCGGTGCTCGAAGACGCCCGCCTCCGTCCCGGTGCCCACGCCGGCGGTCAGCTGCGGCTGCGCAACCAGACCGGTTCGCAGCTGGCGGTGCGGCTGCGGGCCGAACCGACCTCGACCGCGCTCGACGGGATCCTCCGGGTCCGGATCGAGGCCGGCGGCGAGAGCGTCTTCGACTCGACCCTGCAGGCCTTGCGGCAGGGCACTGAAGACGCGATCCGCCTCGGCCCCGGGCAGGAGACCGCGGTCCGCGTCTCGACCTGGATACCGGCCACCGAAGCGACCGGCTACGAGGGTCGTCACGTCGACGTCCTGCTGGTGCCGGAAGAGGGCCCGGCCCGGTGACGCTCGCCGCCCGCCATCCTCACCTGCGGCGGCTCTCGCTGTTCGCCCTCTGGCTCGGCCTCGGCCTGCTCTTCGCGGCGCTGTTTGCGGCGGTCGGCCCGCTGGCGCTCGGCGACCGCTCGTTCACGATGCGGTCGGGCTCGATGACGCCGGCGATCGAGACCGGCGACGTCGTCGTCACCGAACCGATCTCGCCGCTCTCCGCCCGGGTCGGCGACGTCGTCACCTTCCGCGACCCGGAAGGCAGCGGCAAACTCTTCTCGCACCGGGTGCAGGCGGTCCGCCCGGTCGGCGGCGACGTCCGCTTCGTCACCCGCGGCGACGCCAACACCTCGACCGAGCGCTGGAACGTCCCCGCCGACGGCAGCGTCGGCAAGGTCCTCTACACGGTGCCGAAGATCGGCTACGCGCTGATCTGGACTGGCACTATGCCGGCCCGGATCGCGCTGATCGTGATCCCGGCCCTGCTGCTGTGCTGGACCGGGCTGAAGCGGATTTGGAGCGCGGGGCCGAGGCCCGAGGTGCGCGCCGGTGAGTAGGAGGCTGACCGCCGCCTCGCTCCTGGCGCTGCTCCTGGCGCTGACCTCGCTGCTCGCCGGCGGCGGGGTCTGGGGTGCCTTCACGACGAAAGCGGCGAGCAGCGCCAGCAACACGATCACCGCCGCCACCGACTTCAGGGCGCCGACCGCGAGCGCGGCGACGATCGGCAAGACGCCTGGGGGCATCGACGGCCTGATCAAGAAAAGCGGCACCTACTACGTCTACGCCAGCGTCACCGACACCGGCAACCCGGCAAGCGGCATTGCCAGCGTCACCGCCAACGTCAGCACGATCACCTCCGGCCAGACCGCGGCTGCCCTGACCGCCGGCACCTACACCGCCGACGGCGCCTCCTACAACTACCGCAGCGCCTCGCTGACCGCCGGCTCGACGCTCGCCGCCGGCAGTCTCTCCTACTCGCTGACCCTGAAAGACACGGCCGGCAACTCGCGGACCGAAAGCGGCTTCACGGTCACCGTCGACAACACGGCGCCGGCCGGGGCGGACATCCAGACGACGAACGGCGGCGCCGTCGCCGGCCGTGCCGACGCCGGCGACAAAATCACCTTCACCTTCAGCAAGGAAATCGACCCGAATTCGGTCCTGGCGGGGTGGAGCGGCGCCTCGACTGCGGTCGTCGTCCGCCTCAACAACGCCACCAACGACACGGCGACGATCTTCAACTCGACCAACGCGACGCAGTTGCCGCTCGGCAGTATCAACCTCGGTCGCACCGACTACACGACGGCCAACGTCACCTTCGGCGCCTCCGGAACCGCCTCGACGATGGTGATGAGCGGCAACCAGATCATCATCACCCTGGGGACGCAGTCAGCCGCGGCGACCACCGCAGCGGCGACCGGGACGATGTCATGGACCCCGTCGGCGACCGCCACCGACGCCGCCGGCAACGCGACCTCGACCACGGCCGTGAACGAGTCCGGCACCGCTGACAAGGAGTTCTGATGGGCGCGCGCGGAATCCGGATCGCCGGTGGCTGGGCTCTGTTCGCGATCGGGGCGGTCGCGCTGGCGCTGGCCTTCTCCGGCCTCGGCCGCGCCGACGCCCGCTCGATGAAGACGCGCGCCGGCGGGGCGATGCGGATCGCCGGTTCGGCTGCCGACGAAGCGATCCTCGGCGCCGCCAACCTGGCGCCGGGAGAGGTGGTGCGAGGGGCGGTCGAGATCCGCAACCTCGGCCACGGGCCGGCGGCGCTGACGCTGGCGCCGGTCGACCTGCACGACGTTCCGGGGCCCGGCGGCGGCCGGCTCTCGGGCGACCTCGAGCTGACGATCCGCGACGTCACCCACAGCTCCACCGGCATCGTCTACTCGGGTCCGTTCGCCGGCCTGCGCACGATGCGGGTCGGGGCGCTGGCGAAGGGCGAGCGGCGGCGCTATGCGTTCGAAGCCAAGCTGCCGGACAGCTCATCGCCAGCGCTCGACGACCTCTTCGCCGGCGCCAGCACCGCCGTCGACTACCGCTGGACCCTGACCGGCGCCGCCGCCGCGCGCTGCGCGACGCGGCTCTCCGGCGACGGCGGGCCGAACCGCGTCGTCGGCACCGTCGGCGGCGACCGGATCAGTGGCGGCCCCGGCCGCGACCGGCTCCTGGGCGAAGGCGGCGAGGACTGCATCGACGGCGGCGCCGGCCGCGACCGCCTCAGCGGTGGCAGCGGCGACGACCTGATCCGCTCCCGCGACGGCGTCGCCGACGTCGTCGATTGCGGTGACGGCGACGACGTCGTTCTCGCCGACGCGAAGGACGTGGTGCGCAACTGCGAGGTCGAGCGCTAGAGCAGGAGGGCGCGGCTCAGTCGCGCCAGGCGTGCCAGTAGGCCCGCAGCCGCCGCCGGTAGTGCTTCGGCTTCTCGGCGTAGAGACGGTCGCCGAGCTCGAGTGCCGCGTCCAGCAGCTTCGCCTGGCGCGCCTCGATCAGCGCCTCGAAGTCATCGCGCGAGGCAGCCAGGTCCGAGCGCGCGGCGAGGTCTGCGGCGAGGACGGCAAGGTCATGGTGGTCGCCGAGCAGGTCGGCGAGGACGTGGGCCTCGTCCGCCGTCGGCCCCAGCAGGCCCGGCCAGGCGTCGTGCAGCAGACGCAGTTGGTACCAGAGGTCCTTGGCGCGTTTGCGGAACTCGTGGACGTTCTCGGCGCTGCCGTCGGCATGCGCCTGGCGCAGTGCCTCCCGGCCGTCGCGGTAGGTGCAGTCGAGGCCCGGCTCCAATAGGCGCCAGGAGTCGTTGCCGATCGGCCACTGGGGGATGCCCCCGCCGGCCTCTTCGACCGCCGCCCGCGCCTTGGCGATCCGGCTCGCCCCCTCGCCGCGGGCGGCGGCGACGCGGTCGCGATCGGCCTCCAGCGACTGACGCCAGGACCGCCCTGGGCCGGCCGGGAAGCCGGCGCCGGCGTGCTCGGCGAGCGCCCGCAGCGTCTCCAGCTTGACCTCGGCGTCGCGGCTCTCGGCGAGCAGGCGGCCGGCATCGCGGTAGCGCCGGTTTTCGGCCTTGAAGCGCTTGTTCCCCAGCTCCTCGCGGAGCAGCCGCAGCACCGCCCGCACCTTCTTCAGGTCCTTGCGGGCGCCGTGGATCGCGTCGGCGATCTCCGCGTCATCGACGTCCCGGAGCCGCTCCGCTGCCTTCTCGATGCGGCCGCGGGCGACGCGGCGGACGCCGTCGGCGGCGCCCTCCTTCCGCTTCAGGCGGTAGGCGGTGCTGATTCCGTTCGAGCTCATCCTGCGCTTCTTCGGGACGCTGTCGGGGTGGTTCTGCGGACGACCGCGGGCGGCGAGTCTCTGGTTAGCGTAGGCGGGATCGCCGGTCAGCTCCACCCCGAACCAGCTGGGCGGCCGGAAGGCCTGGCTCTGGGCGCTGGTCTCGAACTCGACCTCGGCCGTGATCAGGCCGGCCAGCCCTCCCTCGAAGATGTCGATCTCGGCCGTCAGGCCGCGCTCCCCGAGCGGAACCAGCCGCCGCGTCTTCAGCAGCCGCCGCCCCTCGGTCAGCGGCCACAGCGCCTCGAACTGCTCCTTGTAGAGGGCGATCTCGTGCTCGGTGCGGCGCTCGCCGTGGCCGCGCTTGGCGGTCAGTGTCATCCGCTGGCCGCTGCGTCGCAGCCGCACCTCGGTCCGCTCGCCGATCGCGACGTAGCCCTGTTCGATTCGCCGCGCCGGCCTGGTCATGACCGCCTCGGGGAGGGCTGGGACCCGGAACTTGCGCTCGATCTCCTCAGGCACGCGCGAAGCGTAGTCCGCCGGAGCTGTGAGAACGTGACCGGATGCGGCCGCGACTGAGCGTCGGCGACACCCTCAACGAGGTCTTCTCGATCTACGGTCGCCACGCCGGTCTGCTGCTCCCGATCGCCTTCTGGCTCTTTCTCCTCGTCGCCGTCGTCGAGGGTCTGGCCGGCTCCAGCCTTGCCCTCTTCGCATTGTTCGTCGTCGCCAGCGGGATCGCCGCCACCCTTTACCAGGGGATGGTCGTCGGCCTCGTCCGCGACCTCGAGGAGGGCCGCCGCGAGCCCTCGTTCAGCGACCTCTACGGCAATGCAGCGCCGGTGCTGCTGCCGCTCATCGGGGCCGGCCTGCTGGCCGGAGTCGGGATCGGGATCGGTACCGCGTTGCTGATCCTCCCCGGCCTCTTCCTGTTGACGATCTGGGCGGTGATCGCGCCGGTGATCGTGATCGAGGGCAGCGGCGTGCTCGACTCTTTCGCCCGTTCGCAGGAGCTCGTCCGCGGCAACGGCTGGCCGGTCTTCTGGGTCGTCATCATCGTTTTCCTGATCTCGGTGATCGGCAGTCTTCTCTTCGGCCAGATCGCCGCCGCCGTTGCCGACGGTCCCCTGGTCCGAATCGTCTTCAGCGCCCTCGCCGCGACGATTACCGCCCCGATCAACGCCATCGCCGCCGGCGTCCTCTACTACCGCTTGCTGGCGCTCTCGAAGCGCAGCCGCCCCTCTGGGGTCAGCAGCGACAGCGCCTCCGGCTCGGGGTCGACCACGACCTCGGAGGTCAAGTAGCGCTCATAGCTCGGCCGGCGGCCGGCGAGGCGGCCGATCGGCGCCAGCGCCCCGAAGACGAGCGCCTGGACCCAGGGTGGGGGAGAGGCGATCACCATCGTGTCGCGGAAGCTGCGGACGGTGACGGCCAGCTGCAGCGGCCGCGGCAGCCCTTTGCCGTCGCTGTGGCCGTCGGCGGCGAGGCCGAACATCGTCGTGATCATCTCGACGAAGCGGTCGCCGGGGGTGACTTCGACGACCACCTGCGCCTCCTCGTCGCCGACCTGCCACCAGTCGTGGATGGTTTCCGGCGGCACCTCGGCCTCCTCGCCGGGCCCGAGCAGCCGCTCTTCGCCTTCGATCATGAAGCCGACCTGGCCGTGGACGACATGGAAGCGCTCGGTCAGGCCGGGGTGGCGATGAGCGGCGGCGACGCGCCCGCCCGGCGCGACGTAGAGGTGCGCGACAAGGACCCGCTCCGGGTGCCGATCCGGATCGACGAGCACCACCGCCCGCTCCCCCGAAACCGGATTCTCGAAAACCTGCCCGCGCCTGTCCTCCATGCCCCGACCGTACCGCCCCCCGCTTCGCCGAGGTTGCATTTACCGACTCACAGCGTCGGAAACGGCAACCTCGGCGCGCGGTTCAGACGTCGAGGTCGGTGGGGGCGCCGATCGGGAGCCAGCGGAAGCGGGCGCTGACGTCCTCGGGGGCGGCGGCGAGCTCGCGCTCGACCGCCTCGCGGCCCTCGCGGAAGTGCTTCCAGCCCTCGTAATGGATCGGGATCGCTGTGTGGGGGCGGATCTGCTGGCAGAGCTCGATCGCCTCGGCGCCGGTCATCGTGTACCGCAGCGGGCCCGAGACCGGGAACCGGACGCCGCCGAGGTGGATGATCGCGGTGCCGACGTCGACCCGGTCGGCGACTTCGCGGACGCCGCTGTAGAGGACGGTGTCGCCGGAGATCCAGAGGGCGCCGTGGGCCTGTCCCTCCCAGGTGAGGGCGAAGCCGACCACCTCGCCGACGATCGGGTGGCTCAGCGGCGGGCCGTGGCGACAGGGGGTGGCGACGACCTCGATCGTTGGCTTGCCCGGCGCTTCGAGCACGGTCCGCTCCCAGGCGGCGAGGCCACGGGTGGAGCCGCCGAGCCGCTGCGCCCCCGGCACCGTGGTCACGACTGTGCCCACCGTCGGCAGCAGCGCCCGGCCGGCGGCGTCGAGGTTGTCCTCGTGGTGGTCGTGGCTGAGCAGGACGGCGTCGATCGCGCCGATCGCCGCCGCCGCGATCGCCGGGTTGGTCGTCTTCTTCGACCCCGTCCCCCAGCCGAAGCGGTAGCTGCCGCCGGCCGGGTCGAAGGTCGGGTCGGTGAGCAGCCGCCAGCCGCCGACCTCGATCAGGACGGTGGGCCCGCCGACGTGAGTGAACTGGGCTATCAAGTCGCGCCTCCCATTGGATCGGATGTCCAATCCAAACGAGACACTACCCGGCCTACTGGGTCTGCTGCAGTAGACCGGCGACGGCGCTCGCCAGCTGCTGGCCGCGGCGGGTCAGGGCGTACTCGGTGTGGGGTGGGCGGCCGGGGACGAGCTGGCGCTCGACGATCCCCGCTTGCTCGAGCTGGTCGAGCCGCTCGGAGAGGGTGGTGGGAGAGACGCCGGGCAGCGACTGACGGAACTCGTTGAAGCGGGTGGCGCCGCTGGAGCAGGCATAGATCGTCGCCATCGTCCAGCGCCGCTCGAGCAGGCCGGCCGCCGCCCGTAGCTCAGGCGGCACCGGCTTGCAGCTGCGACATCGTGGCGACATCAGAGGCCCCTAGGCCGCCGCCGCGAGGTCCGCTCCGCTCTCGGCCGGCTCCAGCGCCAGGCCGAGCACCTCGTCGATGCTCATCACCGGGTGGAAGTTCATCTGCTCACGCACCTCCTCGGGGACCTCGTCGAGGTCGCCGCGGTTGCGCTCGGGCAGGATCACCTCGGTCAGCCCCGCCGCGTGGGCGGCCAGGACCTTTTGCTTGAGGCCGCCGATCGGCAGCACCCGGCCCTGCAGCGTCACCTCTCCGGTCATGCCGACAGTGTGCTTGACAGGGCGGCCAGAGAGCAGCGAGACCAGCGCCGTCGTCATCGCCGTGCCGGCGCTGGGGCCGTCCTTGGGGATCGCCCCGGCGGGGACGTGGAGGTGGAACTCGCGCTGGAAGCGGTCGGCGTCGATGCCGAGCTCCTCGCGGTGCGCCCGCACGTAGGAGAGCGCGATCCGCGCCGACTCCTTCATCACGTCACCGAGCTGGCCGGTCAGGACCAGGCCCTTGTCACCGTCCATCGCGGTCGCCTCGATGAAGAGGATGTCGCCGCCGGTGCCGGTCACCGCCAGCCCGGTGGAGACGCCCGGGATCGCCGTCCGCTCGACCGACTCCTGGAAGAAGCGCTGGCGGCCGAGGGCCTCGCGCACTGCCTCGGTGTCGAGCACGACCGGCTCGCTGCCCTCGCCGGCGGCGATCTTCGTCGCCGCCCCGCGCAGCAGCTTGCCCAGTTCGCGCTCGAGCTGGCGGACGCCGGCCTCGCGCGTGTACTCGGAGATGACGGAACGAAGGATCTCGTCGGCGACCGCGACCTCCTCGGCCTCGAGCCCGTTCCGCTTCAGCTGCCGCGGCAGCAGGTAGCCCTTGGCGATCGCCAGCTTCTCCTCGGTCGTGTAGCCGTCGAAGCCGATCAGCTCCATCCGGTCCAGGAGCGGCGCCGGGATCGTGTCGGTCAGGTTCGCGGTGGCGATGAAGACGACCTCCGAGAGGTCGATCTCGACGTCGAGGTAGTGGTCGCGGAAGGTGTCGTTCTGCGCCGGGTCCAGCACCTCGAGCAGCGCCGCGCTCGGGTCGCCGCGCCAGTCGGCGCCGACCTTGTCGATCTCGTCGAACAGGATCACGGGGTTCATCGTCTCGGCGTCGCGCAGGGCGCGGACGATCCGTCCCGGCAGGGCGCCGATGTAGGTGCGGCGGTGGCCGCGGATCTCGGCCTCGTCGTGCAGGCCGCCGAGGCTGATGCGGACGAACTCGCGCCCGAGGCTGCGGGCGATCGACTCGCCGATCGAGGTCTTGCCGGTGCCGGGAGGGCCGACCAGGGTCAGAATCGTGCCGTTGGCGCGGCCGTCGTCCTCGACCCCGCGCTCCTCGCGCAGCTTGCGCACGGCGACGAACTCGGTGATCCGTTTCTTGACGTCGTCGAGCCCGGCGTGGTCGGCGTCCAATACCTCGCGGGTGTGGACGGGATCGAGCCGCTCCTCGGAGCGTTTCGACCACGGCACCGCGATCAGCCAGTCGAGGTAGCTGCGGATCATCGAGGACTCCGGCGACTGCTCGCCCTGGCGCTCGAGCCGGCGCAGCTCTTTCTCGGCCTGCTCGGCGACCGCCTCCGGCATCCCCGCCTCGGCGATTTTCGTTTCGTACTCGGCGATCAGGTCGGTCTCGTCCTCGCCCAGCTCTTTGCGGATCGACTCCATCTGTTTGCGCAGGAAGTACTCGCGCTGCTGTTTCTGGGCGCCGGACTCGACGTCGTCGCGGATCTTCGAGCGGACCTGGAGCTCGGCCAGGCGCTCGCGCTGCAGCTCGACCGCCAGCTCGAGGCGGGCGCTGACGTCGATCGTCTCCAGCAGGCGCAGCTTCGCCTCGTTGGAGATGTCGGGGGAGAGGCCGGAGGTGTCGGCCAGGTGGCCGGGCTCCTCGACCGAGCGCAGGAAGGCGGCGATGCGGCCGTCGTCGCCGCGCAGCTCGAGGATCTCCTCGACCACGGCGCGGTATTCACGGGCGAGCTCGCGCGTGTGCTCGTCATCGGGGTGGCCGTCGCGGATCTCCTGGACCTCGACGCGGAGGACGTCGGGGTCGGTCTCGTCCGCCTGGGCGGCGCCGGCGAGCCCGCGGTGGAGGCCGACGACGGTCGCGACCGGGTGGCCGCGGCGCGAGTGGCCGTGCTCGATCACCTCGGCGACGACGCCGACGCGGCCGAACTCGCCGTCGCGGCGCGGGATCAGGAAGACGCGCTCCTCGTCGCCGACGTCGATCGGCAGGGTCGCGGTGACGGTGGGGAAGACGATCGCATCGTCGAGAGGGATCAGCCGATAAGTCATAACCAAGTCCACTTTCTGTAGTTAGTCCCCTTGAAGGATAGCGCGATTGCTTTCCGTGTCAACCACCACGGCGCCGTCCATTTCCCGTGGTTCCTTTCCCGCCAAATAGGCGGGTTTCGAACCACGCGATCGACTCGATACGGTTCCGGCATGGATCCATCACGCGCGAAAGAGCTGCTGGCGACCGAGCGAGAGCAGGTCGAAAAAGAGATCGAGGCCGCGCGGCGCGGTGGGCCCGAGGAGGGCGACGAACGTCGCGAGCCGGGGGACTTCGACTCCGAGGACCTCTACCAGGACGAGTTCGACGCCGGCCGCATCGACGACCTCAAACGCCGCCTCGAAGCGGTCGAGCGGGCCGAGGAGCGGCTTGCCGCCGGCACCTACGGCCTCTCGGTTCGCAGCGGCGAGCCGATCCCCGACGAGCGCCTGGAGGCCAACCCGACCGCCGAGCTGACGGTCGCCGAGGCCGAGCCCGGCGGCTGAGGCGCGGGCGATGGGCAAGGTCAAGGCCCAGATCTCGATCTCGCTCGACGGCTTCATCGCCGGTCCCAACCAGGGCGAGGAGCACCCGCTCGGCGAAGGCGGGATGGATCTGCACGAGTGGGTCTTCAAGCTCTCCTCCTGGCAGCAGGCGCACGGTCGCGAGAGCGGCGAAGGGGACGAGAACCCGAGCAACGCGGTGATCCAGGAGGCGCAGGAAGGCACCGGCGCCGTGGTGATGGGCCGCAACATGTTCGGGCCGGTCCGCGGCGCGTGGACCGAGCCGGCCTGGACCGGTTGGTGGGGCGACGAGCCGCCCTTCCACACGCCCGTCTTCGTTCTTACCCACTACGAGCGCGAGCCGCTGGAGATGGACGGCGGCACCACCTTCTACTTCGTCACCGAGGGCGTCGAGAGCGCGACGGCGCAGGCCAAGGAAGCAGCCGGCGACCTCGACGTCTCGATCGGCGGCGGCGCCGCCGCGATCCAGCAGTGCATCGCCGCCGGCCTGCTCGACGAGCTGCTCCTGAACCAGGTCCCGCTCGTGCTCGGCGCCGGTTCACGCCTGCTCGAGAACCTCGGCGATCCGGCGCCGAAGTTCGAGATCGAGCGCGTCGTCGCCGGCCCCGAAGCGACCCACCTGTACTACGCGCTGAGCTAGCCCGGGTCGCGGGGGTCGTGGCTCTCGACCGTCCAGTGGAAGACGACGTTGCAGAGCCAGCGGCCGTCGTCGATCGGGAGCAGGACGAAGCGGCTAACCGCGTGCTGGCCGCCCTCGTGGTCGCCGTAGAGGAGATCGATCGAGATCGATTCCCGCTGGGCGTGCGCCGTCTTCAGCTCGGCGTGCAACTCCTCGCCGGAATCGCGGAAGGCGGCGTGCCAGTACCCGATGTCGCCGGGCGCGATGTAGATGTCGCGCTGCTGGACGCGGAAGCTCTCGATCGGTCGGTAGTGGCGCTCCTGGCGGTCGAACGCCCCGGGCTTCGGCGCTCGGTAGGCGTCCTGGGCGAAGTCGCCGACGATCACGTCGTAGCCCTGCAGGACGGCGAGGCCGGTGCCGACGTTGCGCAGCGGGATCGCCAGATAGACCCTCTCGTCGATCAGCTCGAACAGCCCGGTGCCGGCGGGGACTCTGAATTTCTGCCCGTCGCCGAATAGGACCTTGGCGTCCGGGTCCTCGTAGCGCGCCGTGACCAGCACCGGCCGCAACCCGAGCAGCAGGGAGCGCTCGGCGACCCGTGCCGCCCGGTTCGCCGAGCGGACCGAGGCGAAGGTGGCGGCGCCGAGGAACAGGGTCCCCACGGCGGTCCCGATCTCGGCGATCGTCGCGACGTCGGCCATCGCCGCAGTTTGCCGCAGCGGCGCCTGCCGGGCGGCCTTAGCTGCCCAGCAGCTTGGCCTTCTGGGCGGCGAACTCCTCCTCGGTGAGGATCCCCTGCTCTTTCAGTTCGCCGAGCTGCTTCAGCTGATCGATCATCGACGACTCGCCGCCGGCCGGCGCCGCAGCGGGCGCGGGAGCGGCCGCCTGGGGCGGGGGAGCCTGTCCGGCCTGCTGCGCTTCCTGCTGCGCCCAGCGCGATTCCTGACGGCGATGGACCCGGCCGCTGACGGCGGTTGCAGTGCCGGCGACGACGGCGGTGCGGGCCATTCCTCGAAGTAGTCCTGGCATTTCTGGCTCCTATCTAAGCGGTGGCCTCGGCCGCGTCGAGCGCGGCGAGGAGGTCTTCGACGGGGATCCGGCCGCTGGCGACGAGCTCGCCGCCGGAGCGGCGCACGGCGGCGGCGAACGGTGCCGCCCAGGCGTTCTCGTAGACGAGCAGGGCGGCCGAGGTGCCCGGCTCGAGGACGTCGGCCGCGGCAGCGACGTCGTCGTCGTGGATCAGGCCCGAGGAGGCGCCCTCGAAGATCGCCAGCTCTGCCACGTCGCCGAGATCGGCGAGCTCGAGACCGGCAACCGTGCCGTCCTCGTCCTTGGTGATGAAGGTGAGATCGATGATCCGGATCAGACCGCGGTCGACCAGATCGACCAGGTACGGCATCGCCTCGCCGTTCGGTTGGCGGCCCGGCCACTCGACCAGGATGTAGTCGACTGGTCCCATCTGCTCCAGCGCTTCTCCGTTCACCGTCGTCCTCTCCTCGTTGGACAAATATCCCGATCCAGTATCGATTCTATCGGGGCTTCGAACTAGGCTGAAGTCATGAAGAAAGACACCAGCCCTCACGCAGACGCGATGTTCTACGGCAGCCGCTGGCTGACCGAGAGCGCTCCCGACGGTCCCTTCCCGGCAAGCGGCATGTCGGCGCTCGACGCGATGCGCGTGGTCGACGAGGAACTGGTGTTGGAGGGTGACCCGTGGCGCAACCTCGCCACCTTCGTCACCACCTGGATGGAGCCCGAGGCGCAGCGGCTGATCGCCGAAAACCTCTACCGCAACTTCATCGACCACGCCGAGTATCCGATCTCGGCCGAGATCGAGCAGCGCTGCATTCGCATGCTCGCCGACCTCTACCACGCGCCGGGGGAGACCACCGGCGCCCGCACCCAGGGCTCCTCGGAGGCGATCATGCTCGGCGCCCTCTCGCTGAAGTGGAAATGGAAGGAACGGCGCGAAGCCGAATCGAAGCCGGTCGACAAGCCGAACCTCGTCTTCGGCGGCGACGTCCACGTGGTCTGGGAAAAGTTCTGCCGCTATTTCGACGTCGAACCGCGGATCGTCCGCCTGCAGGAAGACAAGTACGTGATCGGACCCGAGGACGTCGGGCCCCACATCGACGAGAACACGATCGGCGTCGCCGCGGTCCTCGGCACCACCTTCACCGGCCATGCCGACGACATCGTCGGCATCAACAAGCTGCTGCTGGAGCTGAAGGGGAAAGGGCTCGACGTGCCGATGCACGTCGACGCCGCCTCCGGCGGCTTCGTCTGGCCTTTCCTCTACCCCGACTCCGAGTGGGACTTCCGGCTCGAGCAGGTGCGCTCGATCAACGTCTCGGGACACAAGTTCGGGCTCGTCTATCCGGGGATCGGGTGGCTGATCTTCCGTGAGAAAGCAGACCTCGCCGACGACCTCGTCTTCTACGAGAACTACCTCGGCAAAACCGACGCGACCTTCACCCTCAACTTCTCGACCGGCGCCTCGATGGTGCTGGCCCAGTACTACAACTTCGTCCGTCTCGGCCGCGAGGGCTACGGCTACATCATGCGGGTGATGGAGGAAAACGCGACGGCGCTGGCCAAGGACCTCGAGTCGATGGGCCAGTTCGAGTTGATCGGCGCTGACGAGGAGCAACTGCCGCTGGTCGCCTTCAAGCTCGTCGAGGGCAAGAACTACGACGAGTTCGACGTCTCCTGGCAGCTTTCGGCCGAGCGCGGCTGGATGCTGCCCGCCTACACGATGCCGCCCGACGCCGAAGAGGTGAAAGTGATGCGGGCGCTGGTCAAGGAGACGCTCAGCCGGGCCCAGGTCGACCGCCTCTCCAACGACATCGAACAGGCCTGCGCGACGCTCGAGAAAAAGGGCGGCGCCCACGAGTCGGAGCGCAAGCAGACCAAAATGACGCCCGGCTACTAGCCCAGGCGGGACGGCCACCAGGTGCGCTCGCCGAGCCGGTAGGTGATCGCTGGGATCAGCAGGGCGCGGACGACGAAGGTGTCGAGGAGGACGCCGATCGCGACCGTGGCGCCGATCTGGACCAGCTCCTCGAGCGGCAGCAGGACGAGGGTGGCGAAGGTGCCGGCGAGGATCAGGCCGGCGCCGGTGACGACGCCGCCGGTGTCGGTGAGGGCGCGCAGGATCCCCTCGCGGGTGCCGAAGCGGGCCGCCTCCTCCCGCGCTCGCGCCATCAGGAAGATGTTGTAGTCGACCCCGAGGGCGACGAGGAAGATGAACGACATCAGGACGAGGTTGAAGGCGAGGCCTTCGCTGCTGAGCCAGGAGAAGAGGGCGGTGCAGAGGCCGAGGGTGGCGGCGAAGGAGAGGACGACGGTGGCGATCAGGTAGGCGGGGGCGACCAGCGCTCGCAGCACCGCCGCCAGGATCAGGGCGACGACCAGCAGGACCAGCGGCAGCACCAGTCGCGTGTCGCGGGTGTTGGTCTGCTCGATGTCGTAGTTCTCGGCCGGGATCCCGCCGAGCAGGCCGTCGGGTGCGATTTCGTGCAGGCGGTCGCGGATCGCGCCGACGTCCGCCGCCGCCTTGCCCGAATAGGGGTCGCCGCGGAGGACGATGACGACGACCGACTTTTCCGAGCCGCTGGCGCCGGCCGGGACCGGCAGCACCAGCTTGACCTGGTCGAGACGTTCCATCCCGTGGGCTACCGGACTGACCTTGGCCTCGGCGACGACCGCCGCCAGCGGTGAGCTGATCCCGGGCGGGAAGTGTTCTTCGATCACCTTGGTGCCGCGGCTGGACTGGGTCGGCTCGGTCTCGCCGGCGGCGAAGCCGACGGTGCCGTGATGGATGGAATTGCCGAGGGCGAGCACGGCCAGGCCGGCGGTGACGACGATGATGATCGAGCGCGAGCGCCGCCGGACCAGCGCTGCCGCCCGCTCCCACACGCCGACCTGACCAGGCGCATTTGTCGCTCTATCAGCGACCGGTGCGCCTCGCGGCCAGAAGGCGCGCTCGCCGAGGGCCGCCAGCAGCGCTGGCAGCAGGGTGAAGGCGGCCGCCAGCATCGTCGCGATCCCGATCGCCAGGATCGGTCCCAGCCAGTGGGTCGACTCGAGGTTGGCGACGAGCAGGACCAGCATCGCCGCCATCACCGTTCCGGCCGAGGCGGCGATCGCCGGCCCGCTCTCGGCCAGCGCCGTCTGCAGCGCCGCGGTCTGCGGTTTGCCCGCGTCGAGCTGCTCGCGATAGCGGTGGACGAGCAGCAGCGAGTAGTCGGTGCCGGCGCCGAAGATGAGGACGAGCAGCAGCATCGTCCCCTCTGAGTTGACGGTGATCCAGCCGGCCTCGATCAGCAGGTAGGCGATACTGGTCGCGACCAGGTAGGCGCCGCCGACCGTGAGCAGCGGCAGCAGTGCCAGCAGCGGCGCCCGGTAGACGAGCAGCAGCAGGATCAGGACCAGGCTCAGGGTCGCGACGAGCAGCGTTTCGGCCGCTTCGTCGGCGACCCGCTCGAGGTCGGCGGCGATCCCGGCGGGGCCGGTGACGTAGGCGCTGACGCCGGGAATCGGGTGTTCGCCCAGGTAGCGGCGCAGCTGCCGGACGCCGTGGGTGATCGCTCCTCGTTCGCCGGCGTCGAGGGCAAGGACGACCAAGGCGGCTTCGCCGTCGCGGGAAACCGGGCCGATGCCGTCGGCGATCTTCGCCACGTCGCCGAGCGAGGCGTTGGAGTCGGCGGAAAAGGGATCGACGATCGGCGTCGCGCCGGTGATTCCCATCTCGTTCAGTTGGTCGCCGGTCCGCCCGATCGCCTGCCGGTCGGCATCCGTCAGCCCGCCCTTGCGGGCGAAGACGATCACCGCCGGCACCTCTTCGCCGACGCTGCTGTCGCCGCTCTTGTTGCCGCCGCCGGTGTCGAGCGCCTCGATCGCCCGCGTCGATTCCGAGTTCGCCGGCAGGAAGCTGGCCTGCCCCGCGGCGGTGACGCCCCCGATCTTCGAGTGCCCGATCCAGCCGGCCACCCCGAGCAGGACCCAGGCCGCGATCGTCAGCCACCGCCCCCGCGGCCCGGTGACGGCGGCGGCGAACCGCGCGATCACGGCTGGGAGCGTTCGGCGGCGGTCACGGGTCAAACCCTAAAGACGGCGAACGACCCCAATCTCACGTCTGGACAGGCTTCGCAGGCGCAAACGCGGGTAGCCTCGGCCCATGCCCACCTGGATCGCCGCGAAGGCCCTGCCCGCCGTCTGGAAGCGGATCCCCTGGAAGATGGTCTGGACCGTCTCGGTCTGGCTCGCCAACAAGGGCCGCGAGCGGGTTCAGGAGAACCTGAGCGAGAAGGAGCAGTCGGAATTCTGGGGGCTGGTGAAGAAATCCAAAGGCCGCCCCGGCAACCTCGCCCCGCGCGACCGCACGCGGATGAAGAACATCGTCGGCAAGGCGATCCGCGGTTAGCTGGCCTGGGCTTCCTTCTTCGTCAGCGGCGACTCGAAATGGATGATCTGGACGGTGGTGCGGAGAGTTTCGTCCTGGCTTGCGCCGCGCTTGTTGACGCGGATCTGGATCTCCATCAGCTCTTCCATCGTCTCTTTGAGGAGGGCGATGACTTCCTGCCAGCCCTCGTCGTCGACGGTCATCGGTGAACGGCTCAGGTGGTTGTCGTCATGGGCATTGAAGGTGCCGTGAGCCATCGCCTCGGCGATGTCTTCGGAGATCTGTTGCATGATCGCGGCAGTGACGTCGAGCTTTTCGCCCTCGTTCAGCTGCTTCCATTCGCTGTCGTCCCAGTAGGGGCGCTGGGTCGCTTTGTAGACGTGCTCGGCAACCCTCCCGCCCTGGGTTTGCCTGATCTGGAGCAGCTCGATGCAGCCCAGCCGCTTGAGGATTTTTATGTGGTAGGCGACGTTGTTGATCGGCTCGTCGATCTCGGCCGCGATTTCCCTCGGCGTCGCCTCTCGTTCGGCGAATACGCGCATGGCCCGCAGGCGGGTCGGGTGCGAAAGCGCGCTCGCAAGTCGCGGGTTGGTCAGGCTCGGTGGGCGGCGCGTCGGCAACAATCCTCCAAAAGTTCTGAGCGAGAGTAGAGGGGCAACTCTAAACATTTTCTCGGCGCTTCTTGCGCCTTTCTCAATCGAGTCCCCCGATTGAGAGAGTCATTTTTAGTAATCCTCCGCCTGGTTCGCGAGACGACGCACCAGCGACAGGCAAAGGAGGTGAAGCGCAATGAGAGTGGTTCAGGTTGCCCATCTGTATCCGGCGGTCAACATTCGCAAGATGGTTTAGGTCTGGGACGGGGTCAACCCTCGGGTCGCCGCAGGGCCGATCGATCGATCCGAGGGTGGCGCTCCGTGTTCCAGCCGAATGCTCAAGCTCGCTCCCTCAATCGACAGCTTCTTTGCCACAGCTGTAGTTCCATGCGCAAAGATCGCCGAGTAGTGGCTGAACACCGACCCGATCAGATCGATTCAAGCCTCGTCAGGGCACTGGCGCACCCCTTGCGGGTCGAAATCCTCCAGGTGCTGAACGAACGCGAGGCGAGCCCGAACGAGCTGGCGGACCTGCTCGAACAGCCGCTCGGGAACGTCGCGTATCACGCGCGGGTCCTGGAGAAGTGCGGCTGCATCGAGGAGATCCGGACGGCGCAGCGGCGGGGGGCGGTAGAGCACTACTTCCGGGCCGTGCCGCGCTCCTACATCGGCCACCAAGACTGGCGCAAGGTGCCGCGCTCGGTCCGCTCCGAGATCACCGGCGCCTCGCTGGAGAGCTTCGTCAACAGGGTCGTCGAGGCGATGCAGGCGGGGACGATCGACGACCGCGAGGACACGACCCTCAATTGGATGACGATGGCCGTCGACGAGGTCGGTTGGGTGCAGGCGAGCGAGGTGCTCGACGAAGCCCTGGCCCGCCTGGAGCGGGTCCACGAGCAGAGTCGCCAGCGGCTCGAGATGACCGAGGGCGACGCAACAGCGATGATCGTCGGCCTCGCCGCCTTCGAAGCCGCGACCACCGATCGCGACCAGCCCGAAGCTGCCTGACGCCGGCAGGATCTAGGATCGGGCGATGAAGCCCGTACATGTCTCGGTCAGCGTCGACCGGCCCCGCGAGGAGGTCTTCGACTTCATCGACACCCTCGCCAACCACGAGTCCTACATGGACCACATGTTCGTCGACTGGAGCTTCTCCGGACCCGCCTTCGGGGTCGGGGCGAAGGCGCGGGCGCGGGTCTCGGCGCCGGCCTCGCGCGAGATCGCCGAGTTCGAGGTGGTCGAGTCCGAGCGCCCCTCGCGCACGGTCGAGCGGGGGGTCAGCGCCCACGGCAAGCGCCACACCCGCGGCGCCTACACCCTGACCGAGCGACCCGACGGCGGCACCGACGTCGACTTCGAGATGGGCTGGGACAAAGCGCCCCGCACCGAACGGATGGTGCCGCCCCTGACCCGGCTCTTCCTCCGGCGTGCGCTCGGCAAAGGCTTGAAGCGTCTCGCCAAGCAGTTGGAGAAGAGTTGACGCCGAGCCCGGCTCGAGCCTCTATGTTGGGCCGATGAACGACGACTGGAGAGTCGAAATCGCCGCCGCCGACCCTGGCCAGGCGCTGCTTCTGGTCGAAGGTCTCGGCGGCGGTAAGCCCGGCGAGAACCTCGGCACCGCTTTCCACGACCGGGTGATCGTCTCCCGCGACGACAACGTCGTCTTCCTCTACACGGAAAGGCGCCAGCAGGCGGAAGCGGCGCGCGACGCCGCCGCCAAACTGGCGAGCGAGAACAACTGGGAGATGGACATCACCTTCACCCACTGGCATCCGCAGGCAGAGCGCTGGGAGGGGCCCGACGTGCCGCTGCTGGACAGCGACGCCGCCCGCGCCGCCGAGCACCAGGAACTGGTTGCGGCCGAGCGCAGGGAAGTCGAGGAAGGGGCGACGCCGCAATGGGAGGTGCGGGTCGATCTCCCCTCGCATGGCGACGCCGGCCGCTTCGAGGAGCGCCTGCGGGCCGAGGGCATTCCCTCGGTGCGACGCTGGAAGTACCTGGTCGTCGGCGCCGCCGACGAGGACACCGCCCGCCAGCTCGCGTCCCGGCTCGAAGAAGAGGCGCCGGCCGGCAGCAGCGTCAAGCTCGAGGGCAGCGCCGAGGCGGTCTACGAGGAGCAGCCGCCGAACCCGTTCGCGATTTTCGGCGGCCTCGGCGGCTGAGCCGCAGCCGATGCCCGAGGGCGGCGCCCAGCGCGAGGACCTGGCTGAGCTGCTCGCACGGCGGGCGCTGACCGAGGACGCGGCGCGCCCCGATGCGGTCGAGCGACGCCACTCCGCCGGCGCCCGGACCGCGCGCGAGAACGTCGAGGACCTGGTCGACCCCGGCACCTTCGTCGAGTACGGCCGCTTCGCGATCGCCGCCCAGCGCGGGCGCCGCGAGCTCCAGGACCTGATCGAGCGCACCCCCGCCGACGGCCTCGTCGCCGGCACCGCCCGCATCAACGGCGACCTCTTCGGCGTTGAGCGGTCGGCCTGCGCCGTCCTCTCCTACGACTACACGGTGCTGGCCGGCACCCAGGGAGCTCTCGGCCACAAGAAGAAGGACCGCCTCTTCGACCTGATCGAGCGGATGCGGCTGCCGACCGTGTTCTTCGCCGAGGGCGGCGGCGGCCGGCCCGGCGACACCGACCTGCCGGTGGTCTCGGCGCTGGAGACGCGCGCCTTCGCCCTTTGGGCCTCGCTCTCCGGTGTCGTGCCGCGGATCGCGGTCGTCGCCGGGCGCTGCTTCGCCGGCAACGCGGTGATCGCCGGCTGCTCCGACTTGATCGTCGCCGTCGAGGGCTCTTCGCTGGGGATGGGAGGGCCGGCGATGATCGAGGGCGGCGGTCTCGGCCGGGTCGACCCCGAGGACGTCGGCCCGGTCGAGGTCCAGGCCCGCAACGGGGTGGTCGACTACGTCGCCGCCGACGAAGCCGAGGCGACGGCGGTCGCCAAGCGGCTGCTCTCCTACTTCCAGGGCGCGACCGCGCCCGGCCCGGCTCCCGACCAGACGCTGCTCCGCGACCTCGTCCCCGAGCGGGCGCGGCGCGCCTACGCGGTGGCGCCGATCATCGAGGGCCTCGCCGACGCGGGCTCGGTGACCTTCCTGCGCGAGCGCTTCGCGCCGGAGATGGTGACGGCGTTGGCCCGGATCGAGGGCCGGCCGGTCGGAATCATCGCCAACGACACCCGCCACATGGCCGGGGCGATCACCGGCGCCGCCGCCGAGAAGGCGGCCCGCCTGCTGCAGCTCTGCGACGCTTTCGGGCTGCCGGTCCTCTCGCTGGTCGACACCCCCGGTTACATGGTCGGCCCCGACGCCGAGGCGACCGGACTCGTCCGCCGTGCCTGCCGCCTGCTGATCGCCGGCGGCGCCCTGCGGGTGCCGCTGATCGCGGTTATCCTCCGCCGCGGCTACGGCCTCGGCGCCCAGGCGATGACCGGCGGCAGCCTGCACGAGCCGCTCCTCACCGTCGCCTGGCCGGGTGCTCATCTCGGTCCGATGGGGCTGGAAGGGGCGGTGCGCCTGGCGCTGCGCAAGGAGCTGGAGGCGATCGCCGACGAGGCCGAGCGCGAGCAGCGCGTACGCGACCTCACCACCGCCGCCGAAGCCAACGCCAAGGCGCTCAACGCGGCGGCGCTGTTCGAGGTCGACGACGTGATCGACCCGGCTGAGACCCGTGGCCTGATCGCCGCCACCCTGGCGGCCGCGCCGACGCCCGACCCGGTTCCGAGCGGCCGCTTCGTAGACGCCTGGTAGCGCCGATCTCACGTTCCGGCGCGCCCGCGCGTTGTATGTGCAGATGCAGCGGGAGGATCTCGAGTTCGAAGTGGACGGCGCGCGCTGCGCGGCCTGGTTCTACTGGCCCGACGGCGGTGACCGGGTGCCGATCGTCGTCATGGCTCACGGCCTCTCCGGCACCCGCCGCGATCGGCTCGGCGCCTTCGCCGAGAGCTTCGCCGATGACGGCCTGGCGGCCCTCGTCTTCGACCACCGCGGCTTCGGTGACAGCGGCGGCGAGCCGGACCTGTTCGACCCCCGGCGCCAGTTCGAGGACTGGCGGGCGGCGATCGCCCACGCGCGCTCGCTGGCGGGGGTCGATCCGGACCGCGTCGTCACCTTCGGCTCCTCGATGGGCGCTGGCAATGCGCTCGCCCCCGCGGCGGCCGACCGGCGGGTGGCGGCGGCGATCAGCCAGGTCCCGTTTCTCGACATCGTCACCCAGTCCCACCGCTCCTCACCCGCGGTGACCGCGAGGCTGATGCTTGCCGCGGCGCGCGGCGAGCACGTGCCGGCGGTAGGGCAGCCGGACGAGGCTGCCTTGATCAACGCGCCCGGCGCCGAGCAGGGGTGGCGCCGGGTCGTCGCAACCGGTGAGGACTCGCGCTGGCGCGACCGCGTTTCCGCCCGCTGGCTGCTCGGTCGCCCCTTTCGGCCGGCCCGGCACGCGGCGACCCTGCACTGCCCCTGGCTGGTCTGCGTCGGCGAGGCCGACCGGGTGGCGCGGCCGGGACCGGCGATCGCCGCCGCCCGCCGGGCGCCGCGGGGAGAGCTCCGCACCTATCCGGGCGTCGACCACTTCGACGTCTACGACGGCCCCGAGCACGACGCCGTGGTCGCCGACCAGTTGCAGTTCCTGCGCCGCCATATCCGGCATTGACCGGCGCGAGCACGGCGTGGGAGACTCGGCGGCAGGGTGAGCTCGCCACTTTCACCGCTGCCAGCCGGCTTCGCGGCAACCGTCGCTGCCCTGCACCAGGTCGCCGAGCTGGTCGTCGCCCCGGCCCGCAAGCCCGACAACGAGATCGCGCTGATGCCGACGCCGGGCGGCTTCGGCACGCCCGAGTTCGAGTTCGACGGCGCTCGGCGCCAGGTCCGGGTCGAGGGGACCGAGGTGGTCCAGACGGTCGGCGACGGGCAGCGGCGGGCGCCGCTGACGAGCCTGGCCGAAGCGGGCAGGGCCGTCACCGAGCTGCTGCCTGCCGACGCGGACCTGAGCCAGGATCCGCTCGCGCTCGACGCCGATGCCGCCGCGGTGCTCGCCGGCTGGTATGAGTTCGGCGCCGCCGTTCTCAGCGCCTTCGCCGCTGCTGCCGCCGGCGACGCCGCCACCGAGCCGATCCTCTGGCCCGAGCACTTCGACGTCGCGATCGAGCTCGGCGACGAAGCCGCCGGCGAACGCGCCACCTACGGCTTCTCGCCCGGTGACGAGAACCACGCCGAGCCCTACGCCTACGTCGCCCCGTGGCGCCCAGGGGTCGAGGGTGAGCTCTGGAACGCGGCCGGGTTCGGCGGCGCCGAGCTCGGCTACGAGGAGCTGCTCGGCGCCGCCGAACCCCAAGCCGCGGCGGCTGACTTCTTCGCGGTTCGGCGCCAGGCGCTCGCCGCGTAGCGGGGGGGGCCGGGGCTAACTGCCCCCGCCCCCGCACCCTCCGCCTCCACAGCCACAGCCGCTCATCTCGGTCTCCGCCGGCATCGCCTCGCCCGGCGTGTGGTGGAGGTACTCGCCGAAGGCCTGCTCGCAGAAGCGGGTGTAGCCGACCGAATCGAGGATGAGCTCGTGCCAGGCCTCGTCGACCGCCCAGGAGGGCATCCCGAGTACGGTGCGGCCGCGCCAGGCGAACCACTCTCGGAGCCCCTGCTCCCCTCGTGCCCAGCCGATCTCGTCGAGCTGTGGCAGCTCGCGCCGAACGCGGCGCTCGACGTGCGACGGAAAGGTGTAGGCGGAGATGTATTCCTCGGCCTTGCGCGCTGCGCGGCTCCGTTTGGCGACCAGAATTCTGCCCCTCATCAGCAGCCTCCTTCAGTCATGCCCGCCGGACGGCGGCCGGAAATAGTCCTCCCCGGGCCGAAAAGATCAAGTCCCCTCACGCCAATCCGCCGAGGTTGCCTTTTCCGCCTCTATGGGTGGGTAAAAGGCAACCTCGGCGGCGGAGTCACCAGACGGCGTCGTGTTCCTCCATCACGCCGAGTCCGGTGGCGAGCTCGACGCCGTCGAGGGAACCGTGGAAGGTGCCGAAGTTGTGGCGGTAGCGGGAGCGGACGAGGAAGTAGTTGTCGTCACGGGCGTGGGCCGATTCCGGGCTGAACTCGAGCCGGGTGCCGGCGGCGAACTCGATCGCGGCGACGCCGTCGAAGCGGACCGGCGATGGCTCGTAGGGCTTCCCCTCGACCCAGATCGCCCGCTCGCTGTGCTCGGGCGGGTCGTTGACACCCTCGACCAGGTTCCAGGCCAGGGGGCGGCCGTCGGCGGCCTCGCCGACCCCGGCCGACCAGCGCCAGCTCGTGTGCCGCTGGTGGTAGCCGGCCGACTCGTCGTCGACGCCGTGGCCGCCCACCTCCAGGTGCCGGCCGTCGATCTCGACCGTGCCGGTGATCGGCATCCCGGCCCGCTTCCGGGTCCAGCCCCAGCCGCTGCCGCTGGGGCAGATCGATTCGATCGCGGCGGCCTCGCCGAGGTGCAGGTCGGCGCGTAGGCCACGCGCCTCGATCTCGATCCGCGGTCCGTCCATCCGCACCTCGCGGCTGCCAGGGCGCAGCGCCGTGTGGTCGGCCGCGTGCTGTCCGCCGCGGTCCCAGAGGACCCAGAAGGACTGGGTCAGCGGCCCGATCTGGGCACGGGCGGCGCACAGCATCAGCTCCTCGGCGAAGAGGCCGACGTAGCGCCAGCGCTTGCGGGTCTGCCCGGCCGAGCGCAGTGGCATCGGGCCGGGGGGGAGGGGCAGGTCGGGCCGGTCGCCGCCCGGACCGCGCCATGGGATCGTGGCCGAGGGCATACCGCCACCGTATCTGGCCCGGCCGCTGCCCGGCGCCGGTCCCGGCTAGTGTCGCGGCCATGGACCAGGTGATCCAGATCGTCGGCGCAATTCTGATCCTCGCCGCTTTCACCGCCGTGCAGGCGGAACGGATGCGGCCCGACTCCCGGGTGTACCTCTTTCTCAACCTGCTGGGTTCGGCGATCCTCGCCGTGTTGGCGCTGATCGAGTCCCAATGGGGCTTCGTCCTGCTCGAGAGCGTCTGGGCGATCGTCTCGGGATGGGGCTTGATCGGGTCGCTGCGCGCGGAATCGAGCCGCCCCTAGCCGGTGCCGTGTCGACTTTGTTCGGGACGTCCGAACAAAGTCGACAGGTCCTTAGCCTGCCGCCGCTTCGAGTCGCTCCGCGAGTTTGTTCATGCCGCGCTCGCGCGCGGCGGCCGCGGCTCCGGCCCAGTCCGTGGCACGGTCGGCAGGTGGGTCGACGCCGGCGTCGCGCAGGGTCGCGATGTCCTTGAAGACGAGCAGGTCGTCGCGCCCTTCGATCAGCGCCGCGCGCAGTTTCGGCCGCTGCTCGCGGATCGCGTTGTCGAGGATCGCCTCCAGCGAACCGTGCTTGCGCAGCAGCTCCGCCGCCGTCTTCGGCCCGACCCCCTTGGCGCCGGGCAGGCCGTCGGACGGGTCGCCGCGGAGCGCGATGAAGTCCGGCACCAGCTCCGGGCCGATCCCGTAGCGCTCGCGCACCTCCTCCGGCCCCACCTTTTCGGCTCCTTTGCCGCCGGTGCGGACATAGAGGACCGTCACCCCCTCGCCGGCGCACTGGTACATGTCGCGGTCGCCGGTCAGCAGCAGGGCGTGGCCGCCGGCCTCCGCCTCGCGCTGCGCGTAGGTGCCGAGCAGGTCATCGGCCTCGAGGTCGCCGCTGCTCGCGACGGTCCAGCCGAAAGCCTCGAAGAACTCGCGCGAGGCGGCGAACTGGTGCGGCAGCTCGTCCGGCATTTCCTCCTCGCGTTTCTCGTGGTAGCTCGGGTAGAGCTCGACCCGGTAGGCGGCGGCATCGGGACCGAAACAGAGGGCGACCGCGCGCGGCTCGTGGACTTCGACCTCGCGCAGGATCAGGTTCGCCGCTCCCAGCAGCGCGTTGACGGGCCTGCCGTCGGCGCCGGTGATCGTCTTCGGCAGCGCGTAGTAGGCGCGGAACAGCATCGAGGGCGCGTCAACCGCGAGCAGGGGCTGGGCCATGACCGCACCCTAGAGGGCCGAGCGCCAGCGTCCACTAGGTTTCGACGCCGTGGCCGAGCACGCGCTCCACATAGAGGATCTGGTCAAGACCTACCCGACCGGGGTCGAAGCGCTGCGCGGGGTCTCGCTCGACATCCCGCCCGGGGAGCTGTTCGGGCTGCTCGGCCCCAACGGCGCCGGCAAGTCGACGCTGATCCACTGCACGACCGGGCTGGCGCAGCCGACCGGCGGCTCGATCGAGATCTTCGGACACGACGCGATCGGCGACTACGCCGAGGCGCGGCAGGCGGTCGGGCTGGCGCCGCAGGAGCCGAACCTCGACTGGTTCCTGACCGTCGAGGAGACGCTCGACTACCACGCCGGCTACTTCGGGATGCCGAAGCGCGAACGCCGCGAGCGGACGACGGAGCTGCTCGAGACCTTCTCGTTGACCGAGAAGCGCGACGAACGCACCCGCACCCTCTCGGGCGGGATGAAACGGCGCCTGATCCTGGCCCGGGCGGTGATGCACCGGCCGCGACTGCTGATCCTCGACGAGCCGACCGCGGGCGTCGACGTCGAGCTGCGGCTCGAGCTCTGGCACTACGTCCAGAAAATCAACGAAGAAGGGACGACGATCCTGCTCACCACGCACTACCTGGAGGAGGCGGAGCAGCTCTGCAGCCGCATCGCCTTCATCACCGGCGGCGAGATCGTCGCCGAGGGGAGCAGCCAGAGCGTCGCCGAGAGCTTCGGGGTCTCCAGCCTCGAGGACGCCTACCTGGCGCTGGTCGGCCGCAAAGAGCTCTCGCGCTCGCACATCGGGGTCGAGGAGGGGGTGGAGGCATGAGCGGCTTCCCGATGACCACCGGTCAGATCCGCTTCGCGACGCTCTGGCGCCGCGAGGTCAACCGCTTCATGAAGATCAAGAAACAGACCCTGGGCGGGCCGCTGCTCGAAACCTTCCTCTACATCACCGTCTTCGGTGCCGCCCTCGGCTCGCGGATCAAGGAGCTGCACGGGATCGAATACATCCTCTTCGTCATCCCCGGCCTGATCATGATGGCGCTGGCGACCAACGCCTTCACCAACAACTCCTCCTCGATCCTCCAGCAGAAGTTCCAGGGGGCGATTCAGGACCAGCTCTCCTCACCGGCCTCGCCGGCCGAGCTGCTGCTGGCGCTCTCACTCGGCGGCTTCGTCCGCGGCCTGATGGTGGCGACGATCACCTTCGTCGTCTCGGTCCTCCTCGTCGGCCTCCCGGTCGACCACGTCCTGGTCCTGATCCCGGCCCTGTTCCTGGTCGGGTTCTTCTTCTCCCAGCTCGGGGTGCTGATCGGGGTCCGGGCCGAGCAGTTCGACGACGTCGCCTTCGCCCAGACCTTCATCCTGCAGCCGCTGATCTTCCTCGGCGGCGTCTTCTACTCGGCTTCGCTGCTGCCGCAGCCGTGGGAGACGCTGACCCGCTTCAACCCGATCTTCTACATGATCTCCCTGGTCCGCTACGGGTTCGTCGGCTACTCCGAAATCAGCATTCCGCTGGCGCTGGCGGCGCTCGCCTTCGCCACTGCGGTCCTCTTCGCGATCAACCTGCGGCTGTTCAGCAGCGGCTACAAGCTGCGCGCGTAGGTCGAGTGCTGAGTTAACCGGGCTATGGGCCGGTTAACTCAGCACTCGACGTTGTCGTCGATCCAGGCGAGGTAGCCGGCCGAGCCGGCGACGATCGGGGTGGCGATGATCTCGGGCTCCTCGTAGGAGTGCAGGCTGCGAATCGCCGCCTCGACTCGGGGGTAGGCCGCGGTCGTCGTCTTCACCACGCATTGCCACTCGCTCGCCTCCTCGATCGCGCTCTGCCAGCGGTAACGGCTGCGGACCGGACCGGCGATCTGGACGCAGGCGGCGAGTTTCGCCTCGACCAGGGAGCTGGCGACCAGCTCCGCCTCCTGCTCGGAGCCGACCGTGGTCAGGACCTGGACGTGCTCGATCGGCATCGCTTCGCCTTTCGCGCTCTCAGGCCGGGTTCGTGACCGGCCGCTCGAGGACACCGTCGTCGTCGGGCATGACCAGGATCGCGCCCTCGCCGCTCGCGTAGGCCTCCTCGCCGTGCTCGATCACGTCCATGCCCAGCGCCTCGTCGCGCTTGCTCGCCCGCAGCGGCATCACCGCTCCCATCACCCGCAGCAGCACGTAGGTGGCGATGAAGGCGTAGGCCGGGGCGGCGAGCGCCGCCAGCGCCTGATCGCCGAGCTGGGCGGCGTTGCCGTAGAAGAGCCCGTCGGAGACTCCGTTCCAGGCGGCCTCGGCGAAGAAGCCGATGAAGAGGATCCCGAACAGGCCGGCGGTGCCGTGGGCGGCGAGCACGTCGAGGGTCTCGTCGACCCCGGTTCGCGTCCGCCAGACGATCACCGCGTAGCTCGGCAGCGCCGCCAGGGCGCCGAGCAGCATCGCCCAGCCGGGGCTGACGTAGCCGCCGGCCGGGGTGATCGCGACGCAGCCGACGACGATCGCCGTCGCCGCCCCGATCGCCGTCACCTTGCGCCCGCGAATGAGATCGAGCGCGAACCAGACGACCAGCGTGCAGGCCGGGCAGAGCAGGGTGTTGGTGAAGGCGAGCACGCTCGGGTCACCGGTCGAGAAGCCGCTGCCGCCGTTGAAGCCGAACCAGCCGAACCACAGCAGGCCCGCCCCGAGCAGGACGTAGACGGCGTTGTGGGGGAGGAGCGCCTGGCGGCCGTAGTCCTTGCGGGCGCCGACCACCAGCGCCGCCGCCAGCGCCGAGAAGCCGGAGCCCATCTCGACCGGCACGCCGCCGGCGAAGTCCAGCGTGCCGTGCGCCTGCAGCCAGCCGCCGCCGAACGCCCAGTGCGCGAGCACGGCGTAGACGAGCACCGACCACAGGGCGGCGAACAACAGGAACGGGCCGAAGCGCATCCGCTCCACCACCGCGCCCGCCACCAGCGCCGTGGT